>JBCDBO010000013.1:0-61555 GCA_039183535.1 Pseudomonadota bacterium
CGGGAAATGATCGATTTAAGTTCTTCAAATCATGCGGGCCGACGTAAATCGTACGCCGTTGAAACGATGGCAAATTAGCGATGTGCACGATGATGACCGCACCGGCCAATTGCTCCGCTTGCAGATCGCCGGCCACTTGCTGCATTGCCAGTATCGGTGCGTACTCGGAGCCATGGACACCCGCTATCAACGCCAACACCGGCCCCGCCTCTGCACCATTGACGACCGTGATTGGGATCTCAGTGGCAACGCCGTCATCGCCCGCCGCTACAGCGATTACGCCGCGGACTCGCTCGCCCGACTCGGCGATGGCCGTACCGACGCGTATCGTTTCGTTCGCGTTGGCAATGCAACACGTGACCAGCAGGGCCAGCGCGCGGGACACGTCCACGGCGGCAGAAACGATACGCATCAGCATAAACGGGCATACTCAATCTGGACGGGATACGGCTCGATTGGACCCTTACCGCACTGGCATTTCAAGCCGTGTTTGGCCGCCCCCCAGTCCGAGCAATTGCATCCACAACCGCGCGATTAGTTCACGGGTCCAAAGCTCTACTGCCTAAGTGGTGTAACGATTCGACCCACCGAGCGAAATTCCACCCTCAGCACGGTCATCGGCAATACGAAACAAGCAATACAGCGGTAGCGGTCCCATCGCACCACGCCAGCAATACGTTGCGAACCGTCAGCGTCGCGAGTTTCGGGCAAATCGCTTTAGCTGTCACTCGCCTCAGGGCATAACCAACGAAAATCCGTATTGCCGCCACTGAAAATCGCACCGATACGCAGTCCACGAATTGTTGGACCCAATTCACGCAACGCAGCGACAACCGTCGCTGCGGACGGCTCGACAACGACTTTCATTCGTTGCAGGACAAAACGTGTTGCATCGACGATAGCCGATTCGCTAACCGTCGTAACGCTTACATTGCCGTGCTGCAACATCGCAAAATTTATAGCCCCTAGCCCTGTCATTAACCCGTCACCAACGGTTTTCGCGCCCTTAACCGTCGGCTGCAGAATTCCCGTCTGCAAAGAACGCTGCGCATCGTCAACGGCTTTCGGTTCGGCGCCGACAACCCGCGCCGACGGCGCCAGTGCGCGTACCGTCACCGTTGTGCCAGCCAGCAAGCCACCGCCACCGACTGGTGCGATGACGAGGTCGAGCGCATCGATCTCTTCCAATAACTCGAGCGCGACTGTCCCCTGGCCCGCGATGACGTGTGGGTTCTCAAATGGGTGAACGAGCGTGGAGCCGAGCTCACGTTGCAACGTATCGCAAACGGTTTGCCGCTCGGCACGCCGGCAAAACACGACGTCGGCGCCGTAGGCATGCACGGCATCCGCTTTTATCGTCGGCGTGTCATCGGGCATAACAACCGTGCACGCGATACCTCGGATATTCGCCGCATACGCGAGCGCGGCACCGTGGTTGCCCGACGAATGGGTGATCACACCACGATTGGCATCAGCGTCCGACAACGACATCACCGCATTGACCGCACCGCGTGCTTTAAAGGCGCCCACTTTTTGTTGGTTTTCGCACTTGAATAAAACGGTAGCGCCGATCTCCTGATCGAAGCTCTGCGAGCTGATGACGGCCGTCCTATGGACGTAAGGCGCGATGCGCTTGGCGGCCGCTCGAACAGCACCGATGTCAGGAGCATTCATAGTGCGATGGTACCGAGCGCACGGTGGCCGCTTCAATGCACCATTGGGGGATGGAAATCGTGTGCGCCTAGACGAGCGCACCTCTGCGGCCGTCGTCGACCACAACTAGCTCGGCTCGTTGCTGTTGCGATAAACCGTCAAGCGCCCGTCCAGCGCCTCGCCGTCGGCACGACCAAACAAGACAATCACTTCGTCGGCACCGTCACCGGTCAGATCGGCCAGCGTTACATCCGAGCCGTCCGCCGGACCGACCGCGTTAAGGTCGTTGGAGCGCGTGGCAAAGCGACCCTCTCGGTCGCCGCGGCGCCAGCTTAAAGCGCGCTTGCGCTCTTTTAGCACCAAGTCATTGATCCCATCGCCATCAATATCACCGAATTCGATGGTCGGGAACTCTGCCTGGCCAGTACTAAAATCGAATTTGACGCGGCCTTTTAGCGTCGTGCTCGGTTCCGACGCAATTGTCCCGTCCGGACCCGGCGCATAAATTTCTATACGCGTCGTGACCGAACGTGAGAACAACGCGCCGATGATGGCGCGAACGCCGACCTGGACGCTGGCGGTCACAATAACGTTGTGGTCCTCGTCGAGAGGCGCGATGCGCACGCCGAGCTGAAAGCCGCGACTAGACAACGTCGACTCTGGCTCCGCGGAAAACGCCAGTCGATCGCTCGATAAGCGTCCCTCATAAATTCGGTAGGTCGTCGATTTGTCGAACACACCTTCGCTAATCGTCTCCAATGTAACGATATCGGGCACGTCGTCGCCATTGATATCGCTAAAACGCTCCATCTCGCGCAGTACGAGACTGTTTTGGTCAAGATCCTCGTAACTGTTGTAAAAGCGCTCACGCTCGAATTCGCTACTAAGACCTAGCGGTAGCGTTAACGCTGTAGCCACCGCTGAGGTGGGCTGAAAGCTCAGCAACTCGGCGCCACGGACCGCAAAGACGGCCCCATTGCCATTGCTTGGCGCTGCCGCGACGGTGGGTGCTTTGTACGTAACGATTTGATCGTAGCCGCGCCGGTAACTCGGCAGATCAATTGAGCGTTGACCTAGGCCGTCGATAATGTGCATGGCATCGAAGTCGGGGACAACAAAGTCGGCGACACGATCACCATCGATATCGCGGGCAAAGTTTCGCTCGCTCGATAATTCTGCGTAGGAGCGGCCGCGGTACAAACTGGTGACCGCCGCAACGGCGCTAAGCTCACCAGCGTAGTTGTCTAAACGATGAATCGCGCCGGCTACTAGTACATAAAGCGCGTCATGACCACCGTCGACCGGCCCACTGTCAATGGCGACCGCCGTTTCTGGCAAAGCAACTTCACGGTATTGCAGCCCATCATCCGCATAGCGAACGAGACCCAGCATCGGACCGCCCGCGTCGTTGCGCCCTGCAAACGCTAACGTCGAACCACGATGATCAGGCAAGCGTACTTCGATGACACTGGTTTGAACCTGAAATGTCGGTTCTATGCTATCCGTGGCGGCGATGACTGGCGTGCTGGCGATGCCAAGCCAAGCGGCCAGCGTTAAGTGGATACTGTAATAACGCATAAATCTCTCAGAGCATGCACGCGGCAACGCGGCGTTCGTTGTCGTTCTTGTTCGTTGTTAGGACTCACCGCCTGGCGCGGGGTTCCGATCAGTACCGTCATTCGTCGCAAGCGAGTACGCGACCGGCCGTGCATCGATTGGGTGTGTAAACGCCAATCGAACTGCACGTAGTTGCAGATCAACGGCGTCAGGGCCAGCGTGGCCGTACAAGCGATCGCCGACGATCGGGAAGCCCACAGCGGCGAGATGACGACGAATTTGATGCTTGCGGCCGGTTGTGATCGCGACATCGATGAGCGATTGCTTGGCGGCTCCGTGGCTCGCGACGAAGCGGCAGAAGCTCTCCGCCGATTTTCCATCGATGGGCGCGGTGAGGTGTAGCGGTTGCTCATGCGCAGAAACGTCACCATGCACAACAGCGCGGTATTCCTTGTCAACGCGCCGCTCGCGAAACTGCCGAGACAGATCCGCTGCCGCTGTTTTCGTATGGGCGATAACGAGCAAACCCGATGCGGCGCGATCGAGCCGATGCACCGTAAACGCGGATCGTTGCGGTTGCAGGTGTTGCTCGGCCCAGCGAACAACCGTGCAATGGTCGCCCCATTTAGAGCCTTGGGAGCGCAGCCCACTCGGCTTGTCCCAGACCGAAAAACACGTTTCATCAGCCACCAAGCGCGGCGCGATGGGCGTCTCGTCCAAGACCTTATCGTTGTAATACAAATGCAGCTCATCACCCGCCAGTAACGAACGACTCGCTCGGCGAAGTCGAGTCGTGTGGCGGCCGCGCGTCAGCCATACGGCACCGCGCTGCATTGCCAACTTTATTCGCTGTTTCGACAGTTGGCTTTTTGCAGCAAGTAGCTCGACGGCTCGTTTACCGTCGTGCGTGACAGTGACATGGTATTGCTCGGCGTTCACCCGGCTATGCTACGCGCTACCCTAGTCAATTGGGTACCTACGCAACTGCGCAACCCCGATTTGCGATTAGAAGCCTGGCCGCTCAAGACGACCGGCTGTGCTTGCTTAGCCAATGCGGATGGTCGATAGTCAACGCACGTGTACACCATCGAGGGCTTCGCCATGCGCGTATTTATGGTCCCGGTCGCTAATCGACCTGAGTGTGTCGCCGCGCTGCGTGCGACGTTTGCGCTTGCGCACCAGCACAACGCCTGCGTGCAAGCCTGTCACATACGTCCACACCGGCACTCTACCGTTGCACTCCCAACCGATGGCGGATTCACGTTCGCAACAACGACAACGGCTAAAGGCACCAAAGCGGCTGCAACCCGTGCCAAAAAAGCGGCAAAGGAAACGCACGAAATGTTGGCATCGGTCGTCGCCGATGCCGGATTCACGCTCGTTAAACGTCTCGCAGGATCGAGTCGGTCGGCCGTTGTTTGGTCGGAGCAAGTCGGCGACCCGTCACACCTGATGCGTGTCCAAGGGCCGTTCGCCGATTTGCTCGTCGTATCGCGCCCCAACTCAAAGAAAAGTCACAAGGCGAAAGCGTTTCTGCAAGCCGCTCTCCTCGACTCATCGCGACCGGTGCTGGTGCTGCCACCGCGCCGCGTTCAGAGCGTTGCGAAGCATATCCTTATAGCGTGGGACAGAACACATAACGCAATGGCGGCCGTCGTTGCCGCTCTGCCGCTTTTGCAACAAGCAGAGACCGTGACCGTTCTAACGAGTGGCACCGGTAAAGAAGACGGCCCGAAAGCCACACGACTGATTGCGTACTTAACCGCTTGGGGCATCAAGGCCAAACGCGTACAGATTCGCAATAAGAACACAACCGCAACTGACGACATAGAAGCCCAAGCACAGCAATCGAATGCCGACCTCGTCGTCATGGGAAGCTACAGCCGTAGCCGCCTACGAGAGCGCATCTTCGGCGGTGTGACTGAACGGATGCTAGCTGGCACGAAGCGGCCGCTACTGACCATCCACTCGGGATAGCGGCGTGAACTGTCGAACTGCCCTTGCGTACGACGTGTACGACAACATCCGACCACTAAACTAGCAGCGATGACGAAACGTAATTCGGGTTTCTACCGTAACCCCGAGATGCTGGTCGGTATCTCAGCTGTATTCATCGGACTAGCTGCACTCGGTGTTTCCTTGTTCGAAGCTCACTTGATGCGGCAAGAACAACGAGCAGCAGTCCTGCCGATACTTGAGCTGTCCCAGTCCTTCGATATTGACGAGTCCTCGACTGAACAAGCAACCTG
Organism: Pseudomonadota bacterium; assembly: GCA_039183535.1. Classification (GTDB taxonomy): domain Bacteria; phylum Pseudomonadota; class Gammaproteobacteria; order Steroidobacterales; family Woeseiaceae; genus JBCAXA01. The sequence goes on from JBCDBO010000013.1 coordinate 5,460, forward strand.
GCGCTTCTCTTTGCAAGCACACAATGTGGGCATTGGTCCCGCCATCATTCGCGATTTTGTTGTCTTGGCCGATGGCAAACGACAAGCGACATGGAACGATGCGATGCAGGTCATCACGGCGTCGACGGCCGGCTTGCCGTATCGCCAATCGTGGATAAACGGGCGAACGATTCCACCCGGCGGCCAAGTTGTGATGTTCGACTATGTCGGCCCGGTGAATTTGTCGAAGATCGCGACGCAATCCAAAAGACTGCAGTTCGAAGCCTGTTATTGCTCGGTGTTCAATGAGTGCTGGCGTGTCGAATTCGGCACGGCCGGTACGACGCGAGCTACCGATAACTGTGCGAGCACTCGTGACGCGGTCGTGTTCAACGAGTAAGCCCTAGGACACGGATAGACCAGCCGCCGCGATCAACTGCTCCATCGTTCTAACAAGCGCCGCGTTTTTCTCGGCGTTCAGCGCATCGCGGTGCGGCTCGGCGAAGACGTTGTTGTCGTTATCGAAGTACTTGCCCGTCGCATCGGCAAACCGTACCGATAAAGCGGCGTCGATCAAGATATCAGCGCCAATTCCAATATCGCCGCCCGCGATCCCATACGCTTCCTTAACCATCTTACTACCGAGTAATGACGCGGGATTTACCGCGACGACGACCGGTCCATTCGCACCAACCGCCGCTGCCATATGACGGCTCCACATCGTGATCGCCAGCTTACTTTGAGCATAGGCCTCGCTATCACCTAGGCGCCGTTCGCCCCGTAAGGCAGCGAGGTCGACGGACGCTTGCGCGGCTGACGAGACGTTGACAACCCGCCCGTCCGCTGTCAGTGACGGTAACAGTCGCTTCGTCAATAAGTACGGCGCGATCGTATTGACAACGAATCGTATGTCCAATCCAGCTTGCGTCTGTGAATGAGCGGTTTTGAAGACGCCAGCGTTGTTGATGATCGCATCCAAGTGATGCCCGTCACGCTGGACAGCATCGGCCATCGCCTGCACCGCTTGTAGATCGCTAAGATCGGCGATGTAGGCGGTAGTCGATGCGTTAACGCCCGCGGTCGTTATGGTTTCGATGGCGGCCTCCAGTTTCGACTGACTGCGGCCATGCAATAACAGTGTGTGGCCTTTAGCCGCCAACCGGCGCGCCGCCTCAAGCCCAATGCCATCGCTCGCCCCGGTCAATAAAATCGTTCTGGTCATGATTATGGATTCCCTGTTGCGAATAGCGGTAGTAATTGCTCTGCCAGCTGCTGCATTACTCTTTCGATATCGGATTGATTAAAGCGCAGATTAAGTGCGACGTGATTGACACCGATCGACTGGCGTTCCAGCAAATAGTCGCGCAGCGCACCAATGCCGGAGCGAAAACCCAAATGAATTGGGGTCGGCTTTGCACCAGCGTTACCGAGTAAGTCGATGTATAACGGCTCCATCACCGGCTTATCGACGTCGGAATCACTGCGACGCTGGCCGCGCAGCGTTGCAATAAAATCAGCTTGAACGGCCGCTGGGCGCGGATAGGTCATCCAACCGTCACCGTTCGCCGCCAACCAATCGATGCTCTGTTGGCTACTGCCCGTAATCAATAACGGTAAGCGGCCCGCCGCCGGCTTCGGCAGCATATCGATACCCTGGCCGACAGTGCCGAAGTCATTGCTGAATGCCGGATAGGACTCAGCAACGCGGCGAATGTACTCGTAGCTCTCGCGAAAACGCTGGCCGCGCGTAAGCGGATCGATAGCGAGCGCCGGATACTCGGCCGGCCGATCACCGGATGCGACCCCGAGTAACAGGCGACCGTCCGACAGTACATCGATAGTCGCTGCCGCCTTAGCGACGTGCGCGGGATGGCGCAGTGGGAGAATAAGGCTCGCGATGCCTAAGCCGATTTGCTCCGTCGTTGCAGCGAGAAGACCCAGGTACGCGAACGGGTCGAAGGTTTGTCCGGCATCGCCAAACGATGGCACGTTAAACGGCACGTCCCGTAACCACGCGGCCGCAAACCCCAAACGATCGGCCAATTCGATTCGCTGCCGCGATGCGAGCATCGTTGGAACCGGCGAATCCGCGTAGTTTTCAATCGGTACGACTAGTCCCAGCGTCATTCGGCCCGGCACAAACGCGCGCTGATAGGCCGAATTGATGCAGCGAAACCCCCTACGATCGGGCGCTGCTACTGATTCTGCGCTCACCATGAGGGCATCCTCCTGAAGACTCGAAAGGTCTGCATGTACGTCGTTCTCCGTGACCCGTGCGAGACGGTGTTGGCCCGCCAAGAGCCGCTACAGCAAAGTGTATGAACGTCCGGCCGCGTGTTAAACAACGACTCGTCGGCTACTGAATTCGGGTTTGGTTGATAATGCATGGTCAAGCGCCTCGCTTAAGTTTCCCGGCCAGCGGTCGATACCGACCAAATGGCCGAGTCGATGCAGCGGGACCTCACCGTGCCGGGAACAACAACAACCTCATTGGCCGCCGAAGTCGCGGAGCTCCAAGCGAATATCGACCGGCTCGAGGACCGCAACCACACGCTCGAACGAGAGCTTGCCGGGCGTCGTCAGGCTGTCGCTGCGCTGCAAGAAGCCGAAGAGCGCTTCCGCCAGGCCTATCACTTCGCACCCATTGGCATGGCGCTCGTCAATCTCGACGCCGTCGTGTTCAACGCCAATCCGGCCTTGAAGTCAGTTTTCTGGCCGCGCTCGGCTCCCGACGACGAACTGCCCATTGCGCCGGCCATCAATGCAAAGGATCGTGAGCGCTTTGCGGCGTTCTTTGAACAATTACGTCAATCGCCGGACGACGCGTTGAGCGATGAATTCGATTGCGTAACGTATAGCGACGATGACCGCCGGATGGTGTTCGTTTTTTCCCCAGTAGCCGTAGACGGTGCTGTGAGCTACTTCGTCATGTTGGTGCAAGACGTTACCGAAACGCGCGAGATGACAAAACAACTGACGTACCAAGCGCACTTCGATGAGTTGACGCGCCTGATGAACCGTCGTGCGTTCACGACCAAACTTGAGGAAACGTGGCGGCAGCTCGCCGTTAGAGACGCCTCACACTTTCTGCTGTTCTTGGACCTCGACCAATTCAAGGTTGTTAATGACACGTGCGGCCATGCCGCGGGCGATCTGTTGCTTAAGCAAGTCGCCGACATTTTGGTTCAGAAGGTTCGCCAATCCGACTGCGTAGCCAGACTGGGTGGCGACGAATTTGCGATTCTCCTGCTCGGTTGCAATGAGAACATAGCCTTGCAACGCGCGGAGGATGTGCGTCGCGCTATCCAAGACCTAAAATTCATTTGGAACGACGATGTTTTTCGCATCGGCGTCAGCATCGGTGTCGTTAAGGTTGATAGCTGCCATAAAGACATCAACGAGCTGCAGCAAATCGCCGATGCCGCTTGCTACGCCGCCAAAGAGGCCGGTCGCAATCGCGTCCACGTTGTGGACGGGGCGGAAGACAAAGTGGCCGACCACCGCTCCGAGATGCGTTGGGTACAACGACTGCATGACGCAATGACGAACAATCGATTCGCGCTATTCGGCCAACAAATTCATGCGCTGACCGCAGACGGAACAGTGGCGCAGCACGTCGAGATCCTGCTGCGACTACGAGACGTTGAAGAACGCCGACTCATCCCGCCGGGTGCGTTTTTGCCTGCCGCCGAGCGCTATGGCCTGATGCTGGAACTCGATACCTGGGTCGTCACAAACTTGCTGAAGTCATTGCACCTGTTCCACGCCGTTCACGAATCGGCCGTACAGTATTGGGTCAACCTATCGGGCGCCAGTATAAGTGACCCAGGATTTCGCAAATTGTTGCTCGATCGAATGGCGACGATGCGTCTGCCGCCGGGGACTATCAATTTCGAGATTACTGAGACCGTCGTCATACGAAGTCTGAATGACGCGGAGCAATTGATTTCTGAGCTACGCAAACTCGGCTGCAAAGTGGCCTTAGATGACTTCGGCGCCGGATTATCGTCGTTCACCTACCTGAAGCAACTGCCCATCGATTTTCTGAAGATCGATGGCGGATTTGTTAAGAACATTTTGGCCGACGACGTTGACCGAATCTTCTTGCAATCGATTGTCGACATTGCCCGCAAACTGAATGTTCGAACGATCGCCGAGCACGTCGAGAACGGCGACGTATTGCAGGCCGTGCGCGCACTGGGTGTCGATTTCGTGCAGGGCTACGGGATCCACCGACCCGAGGTATTACTGCCTAGCTTCCCACAGCCCGATTCAACGGGCGTCTACCGGAGCAGTACGACTCAGAAACTCGCCTAGACGCCGAATCCGCCGCTACGGCATAAGGTGCGTTGACAGAAACGCAATGACCGCCTCGCTGTAAGCGACGGCGTTATCGATCTCGCTGAATGAGTGCCCCTCATCCTTATACTCGATCCACTCAACCGGCTGCCCTTGGCGCTCTAGCGCGAGCTTAAGACGCAGACTGTGCTCGATATCGACCACCGTATCCTTGCGACCATGCGACAACAGAACGGGCGCATCGATCGATGCCGATTGATACAACGGTGACGATCGTTTAAGCGCCTCGTAGGCGATATCGTCGTCGTCTTGCTCGCCGATCAGAAATGCTTCCAAATCACCGCGCTCACGCCGCTCCGCAGCAGCGACCAACAAACCGAGATCGGTCGGGGCAGCATGCGCAACGCTACAGCGATACCGAGCTGGCGATCGCGTTGGCAGCATCAATGCCGCGTAGCCCCCATAGCTACCTCCGGCGATACATATTCGCGCTGCATCGATGTCCGTATCTGCAACGACCGCATCGATTGCACTCTCGATATCGAGCAGAATCTTGTCGCCAAATTCACCGCGACCGCTGTCCTCAAACTCAGCGCCGTAACCGGACGAGCCGCGGAAGTTGACTTGCAGCACGGCAAACCCGGCTGCCGCTAAGGCCTGCACCTGCGGGTCGAAGACCCGTAAGTCGCGCACCCCGACGGGTCCGCCGTGCGGTGACACCACCAACGGTGCTGGTGCGTTTCCTGCCGGCTTCGTCAGGAAATACTCGATGTCGACATCGTCGACCCTGACAGTACCGGGCGTACTCGCGCGCAACGACTGCTCGTCTAACCACGGCTTCGTGTCGTACAACGGCAAGACCTCATCGCTCGCTGGCCGGTACAGCAAGACCCGGCCTGGCTGAACCGACGATGACAGATGCGCCACAAACGTTGCACCGACCGCATCGGACGACGCGACTTGCACGCTGTAATCCGGGTAACGCGCCGCCAACTGTGCCTGCACGTCTTGATAGCGGCTATCCGGATAGAAAAACTTGATGGCGCCGTCCTCGAAGTAACTAACTTCTTGGACCGACTGGCCGTCGTAACTTAGCGATATATCGACGATCTCTGCTTGTTCGTTCTCGTAGATGATCGTCTCAGCGCCGCTCTCGTAGTCGTAGCGAATAACCTGCTGTCGATCATCGTCGTCACTTTTTATCACAACGAATTCCTGGCTATCGTCAATGAGTGCCGATGGAAAGTAGATTGTGTTTTCGGGAAGGTCGTCGAACTCTTCCTCACGCCCTTGTTTGCGCGCCTTTTTTCGCCCCTTCGCCATTTCGTCGAGGTCCCATTCGCGAAGCGTAGACCACTCGTCCACGCCCGGTTCGCGGATCAGCATCGCAACGACACCTTCTTTGGACATTCGCATGGCCGCTCGGACATCGCCCTTTGTATCTGCCACCCAGCGCATTGCGACACCATCGATTTCGGCAACGCGGTTCGATCGCGTGACCTGTCCGTTGTCGACACGCGACGTCTTGGTACGTCGATAACCCCACTCGTTGAGGAGGCTTGGCTGGATCTTATAAACGTAAGATTTAGACCCGCTTACCGAAAACAATACGCTATCGGGTTCGTTCGGCAGCGCGGATAGCAACAAGCCTTTCGACTGCAAAAACCGAATTTTGTTATCTGGATCGGTAACGTCGGTGAAAAACAAACGCCGGACATTACGGGTGTCGCTAAGCTTCGCCACACCTTCTACCAACTCGTAGACGGAGAACATAACGCGCTGGTTATCGACCCATGAGACACGGCTAATGGTCGACTCATCGGCCTTCAATACATCGGTCGAGAAGATCGTGCGCCGCGATGCATCGCCCAGCTCAATGATATCGAGGTGTCGCTCATCGCCATCACCAACGATGACCGCGAGCCGCGAGCCATCCGGACTGAGATAGGCGGCCCGTTCCCGAGGCGAGCGGTACAGATCTTCAATCGACGCCGCAAGTGCTTCGGTAACGACGGTCATGGCGAGCACGGCGCCCAAAACGCCGCCGATACTACGGCTGAAGCGTTGCATGACCGTATTCCTCAAGGAAGTCATCGCGGTAGCGGCCCGAATAGACCAACGGGTGCGAAGCGAGTAGATCCGGGTATGTCTCTGCTAATCGAGCGAACACTTCCGACAGTCGATTGACATACCAAACATTAACGTTTTCGCGCTGGCGCACGTCGCCAACGATAAGTGTGCCAGCGTAGTTAATCCGATTTGACTCGATAGTAAACGACCAACGACTGTCGTCGCTGAGATCGACTCGATGCGGTAAATCGAAATGCGGCACGCTGATCTCTTGCCATTGGTAGGTGCCACGCTTCAATTTGATGAGTCGCAGCGAGCGTCCGACCGGAATTTCGTCGACAACGATTTCTTTCGACAAGCGCCAGCCAACGGTTTTCCGGCCAATATCCGCATCAATCAGCAAGTAACCTTCGCCAGCGAGCAGATTGGGCACATCGTCAGCGAGCGCCGAGCTCGTCAATGCGACGACAAGCGCAGCCACAAGTCCTAAGCGGTTTACGTGCAGCATGTCGTTGCAGCGTTACGTTTCCGACACGTCGCGCTCAAGCACCCAGCTCGCACCGCCATCATCGGAACGGTAGTACTCACCCGTCAGGAAGCAGCCTAGGAGAAGCTCATTGTCGGTGGCGAGAACCAAACTGTTGCAGCCCTCTGGCAGTGGCGCATGCTCTCGTGCCGCCCAAGTCAACGCCCCATCGGTGGACGAAATCAGGAAATTGTCGGCATCGCCTTTGCCTTCGTGGATCGCGTAAGCGCGTTTTTCATCGACGAAAATTGGGTGCCCGACGATATTGATCGCCCGCAGTCGGGTCCGGCGACTGTTCTTCTTGGCAGCCGGTTCGTCTTTTGGAATAAAGTCGCCGCGATAACGCGTCCAATTCCCGCCCTTGTCGAACGAGACTTTTTCGCTGCCAAGAAAATTCGCTGCCGTCGCGGTAATGTAGCCATTGCGCGTTTGTAACGATGCCGGCGACATGCCCTCGACTTCGCTAAACGACTGCGAGTCGATGCCATAGCGATAAAGCTTGTTGCGTAAGGCCAAGAACAAGTAATCACCACTTCGCGCATACGTCGCGAACCGAAGATCTGCACCGCCGGTCCAGAAACTCACCTTCGACTCAACTTGGTGGATGGACTGCCATTCACCGAGATTGGCACTACCGGCGTAAATCGTGACAACATCACCACTGCGAGTCACGGCGAACGGTATTCCGGCGACGTTATCACCGACGAAAACGATGTTCTCCGTTGTAGCGCCCGGTGTGGCAACCGACGACCAATCGGTGTCGCTCGTGTCCCGTCGATACAGCTCATTGAACTCGGTCACCATCCACTGCCCGTGGTCGGTTTTGTTGTAGAACCGAATTTCGACGTCGTCGTCGAACGCATCGAGGAACCATTCATGGTCAGCTGTGCGGGTCAACATGACACCGAGCGGCCCTGGAAACGTCAGCGCACCGGTTGTCGTATCGATGTCAGGCAGCCCCAACGCGATTTGTCGATTGACTGCATTTAGGTACGCGTTGTAGCGGTCGTCTTCAAGACCGTCCTCATCCCACTGCAAAGGTTCGTCGAGATTTTTGAGCGCCGACGCCCGCCCCGGCAACGCCGATCGTAGGTGATCGTTGGCCCGATTGGGGCTAGCACCACGCGTTGTCGAGAACGAATAGTCGTCTCCCGAACGCTTTATGTACACAACAATGACGCCGAGATCGGTCAGCTTGCCTGGCTCGACCTTAAAGGTGCCAAGCTCGACGCCACCGGGATAGAACTGCGAGAAGAACGATTCGCCAAACTGATGGAAGGTTCGTAGTGAGGAGATCGAGTAATTGCCCGCCGGCAACTCAGCGATAAACACGCGGCTGGTGTCGCCCATATCGTCGAGAGGCCGCGCGCGCAAGTACTTACTCTCTTCGCTGGCCTCAACGTCCTCAGGCGCAAAGGTCACCTGGTTGATTGGGTAGGCACCGCCAAACGGCGTTGTATCGGCGACCTGAATGGTGACGACACCGGTGGCCGAGTAGTCGAACGGCACATCCGCACCGACCTCTGGCACGAAAATCACGTTCGAATTCGTGACACAACCTGTCGCTAGTACGACCGCGATTCCGACGAAACCGCGCTTAATAACACTGATCACTGCAATTACCACGTCAACTGCTCTCACACCGCCCGATTATTCCACGGTCCGCGATGACCAGCCACGCCGACTGGCGAAAACGTGCGCCAGTTCGACAGGACCCGTTTGCTAGTGCGCTAAGCACCGGTCAGTCATCGAGCAACTGCCGAACCTCATCGGTACCGCTAAGTCGACGGCCTGCGTGCGTTTCGAACCATCGACCCGACGCTTCGCGCCGATAGATCATGTCGAGTCCAGGGTAGTACACGGTTTCACCGGCGCGCGCCCGCGTGCCAACCTCAAGCAGGCGAGCTGGCATCGAGCCACGATTCTCAAAACTGTGGCCGACGCGCTCACCCGCTTTGAACGTCGCGCAATCGCCTTTTCGCAAGATCGTTTCGAGCCCATCCTCAACCAGGACCACCTCCCCGCTCAGGACGTATACAAATTCATCTTCATGCATATGCCAGTGATACAAGCTCGACGCCGAGCCGGGCGCCAACTCAATCTCGCCAGCCCCAAACTGGGTAAGACCGCCCGCATCGGACAGCATCCACTTCCAGCAGCCGCTCGTGTGCTGACGCAACCGACCCGGGTAGGCTTGTCGATGCCGAGGTTCAAGAGCGCGCTTATCAATTTTTGGCATTCGGCTTCCACGATGGCGGTGTGTCCCGACGAACTATAGTCGCAATCCGCCCCGCCGAATAAGCACCTTGTTGTTCCGCTGTAGCCGGGTTTAGACGCTCGCCAGTCGCACGACGCTTGCAATTTCAAGGCGCTGGCTCAATGATCCGGCGGGTCAGTCAACCACGTCTTGGAGACGACTTCATGCCTATGCGCCCCCTCGCTACCGCTGCAGCCCTGGCTGTGTCCTTATCCGCCCATGCGGCCGATCTCAGCACGCTGCCCGCCGGCGACTACGAGCTCGATAAAACGCACGCGTACATCACGTTTTCCTACAGCCATCTCGGCTTTTCGAACCCGCACGTTGGGTTTGATGTGTTTGACGCGTCGTTAGCGCTGAACGCCGACGACCCTGAACAAAGTGTTGTCGAGGTTGTCATCGATGCCACCAGTATCAACAGCCGGGTAGCAAAGTTTGACGAACACCTCAATGGCGACGATTTTTTCGCGACAGCGGAAAACCCGACCATTACCTTCACGTCGACGGAAATTGAGTCAACCGGTGAGGACACCTACGACATCACCGGTGATCTCACGATTAAAGGGACGACCAAACCGATCACGCTTGCGGCCACCGTCAATAAAGCGGCAAACCATCCGATGCGCCGGGTTCCGTGGGTCGGAATGTCCGCAACAACGACCTTGCTACGGTCGGACTTTGGGCTGGGACGCTACGCACCGAATGTTGGCGATGAAGTTACCATCGACATCGAGGTCGAGTTTGCACAGGCCTCGGCGGAGTAACCGTACCGCTGACTGCGACGCTCGGTAGACGAGTTACGCATGGCGCCGAAGGCCCTGACGTACCACGCTGTCGCTCGACTGCTGCATTGGACTATTGCGGCGCTGATCGCGCTGCAATACATCCTGCACGAGCTTGGCGAGCGCGCGAGTGCTGCCGGTGCGACGGCGAGTACGTTAGGGCTCATTGCCAATCACAAATCGGTGGGCATTACCGTGCTTGCACTCGCCCTCGCGCGGCTTGTTTGGCGCTTTGCCAACACGCCACCGCCGCTACCGAAAACCATGCCACGCTGGCAAGTTAGCGCCTCTGGGATCGCCCACGTCGCGTTGTATGGGCTGATGTTTGCGCTACCGCTGAGCGGCTGGTTGCTGTCGTCGGCCGCCGGTTACTCGGTGAGTTGGTTCAATGTTCTGCAACTACCCGACTTGATCGGTGCGGACGAGGCGCGTGCCCACACGCTCGAAAACACACACGATATATTAGCTAAAGCACTGTTTGTTATTGCTTTACTGCATATTGGTGCGGCGTTTAAGCACGTCGTCATTGATCGCGACGGAGTCATGAAACGCATGGCGTCCACACCGACGGTCGTTGCCGGGCTGGTGGTATTGGCCGTTGGCGCATGGCAACTCTCGGACGTTAGCCGCACGTCGGCACCCAAGCCAGCCGAGGAATTCGCCAACACGGGCGCCAATGACCCAGCCCTACCGACCCTTGAGCCGTCTTCTTTGCCGCTATGGGTCATCGATCGCGACGCGAGTTACATCCGTTTTACCGGCGAGCAGGCAGGCGCATCGTTCGACGGTGAGTGGCTAGAGTGGACGGCCGCGATCCAGTTCGACGCAGCACGCCTCGCCGAGGGCCGGTTCAATGTCGCGATACAAACATCTGCCGTTGATGCTGGCGATGCTGAGCGCGACTCGACCATGCGCTCCGCCGAGTGGTTTTCTGTCGACGAGTTCCCAGAGGCGCAGTACCTAGTCGACGACTTCCAAGCAACCGATGACGGACGATTTGAGGCGTTCGGTCAGCTAATCATAAAAGGCCGAGCAACGCCGACGACGTTGACTTTCGACGTCGAAACGTCTGCAAATACGCGTGTTCTTACCGGTACGGCCGAACTCAGCCGCTTGGCGTTGGACGTGGGGATTGGTGAGTGGGCCGATACAACGTGGGTGGGCGACCAAGTCATCGTCACCGTTCGCGTCGCCGCTACGGTCGACGAAGCGCCATAGGTTAGACCCGGTCTCGATGGCAGCGACATCGGTCGTCGCTTGATTTATACTATTTATCTAATTTAACAGCTGCACGACGGGGGATCGTTGCGAGGCACCAATAACGGCTATGATTCTATCGGGAAGTGGCTTGAACTTAACTCAGCAAGTTGCTCATTTTCTTGGCAAAGCCATCATCAGTGGAGAGTACGGGAAACACAACCCGGTCCCCAGTGAGGCCGATCTTTGCAAACAGCTCGACGTCAGTCGCAGCGCCGCTCGTGAGGCGGTTAAGTCACTGGCCGCAAAAGGCCTACTCACGAGCCGCGCACGACAAGGCATACGGGTGCGGCCCGAGCAAGACTGGAATCTGTTCGACGCTGACGTGCTCGGCTGGATTCGTGAATCCAATCCGTCACTGGAGCTGCTGCGCGAATTTACCGAATTGCGCCTAGCGGTAGAGCCGGAGGCCGCCCACCTCGCCGCTCGCCATCAGGAGGTTGCGGCGATTGAGACAATCGCAGCCGCACTGGAGCGTATGCGACGCGCCGAGACCGGCCTGGAAGATCCACTTGAGGCTGATATCGATTTTCACACCAGCATAATGACAGCGAGTGGCAATCGCTTTTTCGGACAGCTCGGTCGAATTACCGATACGACGCTGCGCGTTAGTATTCGATACACCAACCGACTCAAGGGCGTCCAAGCGGCTGACTATGACGAACATCGGGCGATCTACCAGGCGATTGCGTCTGGTGACGATATCGCAGCAAAACGAACAACGGAGCGACTGGTCGACGAAGCGTTACGCTTAATTAACGCGGCTTTGCTGACGGACAGCAACTAAAACGCCGCTGCGTTACCACTCTGCTATCGCGCCATCGTCGTGACGCCAAATTGGGTTCTTCCAATCGTGGTGTTCGCTCGCAGCGCGCTGTACAACGGCCTCGTCGATGTCGACGCCAAGCCCAGGGCCGGGCAACGGCCGTATAAATCCATTCTCGATCGTGAAATCGTCTTTGTTCACGACGTAGTCCAAAAATTCCGTGCCGCCGTTGTAGTGCATACCGATCGACTGCTCTTGAATAACGGCGTTGTACGACACGAAATCGACGGCCAGACAGGCGGCCAGCGCGATTGGCCCTAGCGGACAATGCGGCGCGATGCCGACGTCGTAGGCCTCTGACATCGCCGCGATTTTCACGCATTCCGTGATTCCGCCCGCGTGCGACAAGTCGGGCTGCAATAGGCCGAGTCCACCGCGCTCAAGCACCCGTTTAAAGTCGAATCGACTGTACATTCGCTCGCCACCCGCCAACACGATACTCGTGTGCTGGCACAGGATGGGGTATTGCTCTGCTTGCTCGGGTAGGACCGGCTCCTCGACGAACATCGGCCGAAACGGCTCCAGCTCCTTCAACAAAACTTTCGCCATCGGTACGGACACTCGACCATGAAAATCGAGCCCAAAATCGATCCGACTGCCAAATGCTTCCCGAATAGCCGCAACACGCTCGATAACCTTCTCGATGGCACGGAAACTGTCAACCATGCGAAGCCGGCCGCAGCCATTAAGCTTAAAGGTATCCCACCCCTGCGCTAGTAACGATTCGATGTGTTGGCACTCATCCGCTGGGTCGTCGCCGCCAACCCACGTGTACGTTTTCATGCGCTCTCGCAACGCGCCACCCAACAGCGCGACGACCGGTTGGCCAAGGTCTTTGCCTTTGATGTCCCAGAGCGCTTGGTCAATACCGGCGATCGCCGACATCAGAATAGGCCCACCGCGATAAAATCCACCGCGGTACAACGTCTGCCAAATATCGTTAATCGCTCGCGGGTCGCGTCCAATGATGTATTGCGACAACTCAGCCACCGCCGCCGCAACCGTCGCTGCCCGACCTTCGACGATGGGTTCGCCCCAACCGGTTATCCCGGCGTCGGTATCAATCGCTAGGAATAGCCAACGCGGCGGTACAGGGTATAAACGTAGACCGGTAATTTTCATGGCCAGGCAAACTCGTTAACGGCGACCGACATTGCGGCACTTTCTCATTGGTATTATCGCTGCGATCGTTGCGAAATTATACGATAAATATGTAATATTAACCATCGGAATGCGCCATCCTACGGCGCTACCAACCAAGCATGACTGTATACCCTAGCCTTCGCGATCTGAGTGTTTTCATCACCGGTGGTGCTACTGGCATCGGTGCCGCTATGGTCCGTGCGTTCGCCCAACAAGGCGCGCAAGTCGGTTTCATCGACGTCGATGCGAAGGCCGCTGCCCAGCTTACTGACTCGCTGCAAGACGCCGGTGGTCGAGCGCCTTGGTTTGAGCGCATCGACGTTCGCGAGATTCCAGCTTTGCAGCGTTCGATCGATGCGTTTGTCACAACGCATGGCGCTATTCGTGTGTTGATCAATAACGTCGCCAACGATCAGCGCCACTCCCCGGATACGGTTACCGAGGACACCTGGCGCGATGCCATGAGTATCAATTTAGATCCCGCATTTTTCGCCGCGCAAGCCGCCTACCGCGAAATGGCGCGCGCCGGGGGCGGCGCAATTATCAATTTCAGTTCGATCAATGCACATCTTGGTCCCGCCAATATGCCAGCCTACGTGACCGCCAAAGCAGGCCTGCTCGGAATGACCCGCGCGCTTGCCCGCGATTACGGCAGCGACGCGATTCGCGTCAACTGCATTTCCCCCGGATGGGTTGTGACGCCCCGTCAACTCGACACGTGGTTAACGCCGGAAGCCGAAGCAGAATGGATGCAGCTAGTGGCGTTGCAGCGACGCATTCAGCCCGACGATGTCGCTAAGCTAGCATTGTTCCTGGCATCGGACGACAGTGCGCTTATCACTGGACAAGAGTTCATTGTCGACGGCGGCCGCACATGAGTTCTGCGCTTATCGCGCTTGACTGGGGAACGACGCATTTACGCGCGTATCGCGTACCCGCACTCACGTCGCAGCAAGTGTCGGATGCATCTATAGAGTGTCGACAAGGGCCCGGAGTCACCGCTGTGCCGCAGGGCGACTTTGGTAGCTGCCTCGACACCATTATAGGCGATTGGCTCAGCGCTGATACGACAATGCCGATTCTCGCGAATGGCATGGTGACCTCGACGCTCGGCTGGCACGAAGTCGAGTACTGCGACTGCCCTGCCAGTATCGAGTCGCTCGTCGCGACGAGCGTTGACAAACCAATTTGTGCGACGACCGCGACGCAGATCGGCGGCGCGCGCTGCACCAACCCGTTCGGTATGCCCGATGTATTGCGGGGCGAGGAATTGCAAGCGTTGGGCGCGATCAGTCCTGACGAAGATGCATTAGTCGTTTTGCCCGGCACGCACAACAAATGGATCGCAGTAAACGGCGGTCGCCTCGTAAGTTTCGTGACGGTCCTAACGGGCGAGTTGTATGCGCTACTCTGCAAAAACAGCACATTGGTTGCCGTCGGTCCTGACCAGGACGATGACACGGACGCATTCGACGCCGGGCTAGAGGCCATCGCATCCGCCGGCGCCGACAACGCGCTTGCCCTCTTATTCTCAACACGCGCTCGCCGATTAAGCGGTGCGCTGGCGGAGACATCCGCCGCGGCCTATTTATCGGGCTTGCTGATCGGCGCGGACGTGCGTCTTGGCTTGCAACTGGCCGAACGCGCACGTTGGTCTACAGCAACACTGCGTCTGGTCGCATCACCTGCCCTCGCCGATCGTTATCTTCGTGCGTTTGCGCATGCCAATGTCAAGGTTGATCAGGTTTCGGACAGACACGCCAGCATTAAAGGCTTCCAACGTTTCGCAGCCGCCCGTAACAAGCACTAAGGAATACTGTTCGTGCCCGACTTATCAGAACGTCTTGACGAGGCCTTGAGCGACGTACCGATCGTTGCCATTTTGCGCGGCATCGAGCCAGAAGATGCAATCGCGGTGAGCGAGATTGTGTTCGCCGCAGGCATACGCGTTATTGAAGTACCGCTAAACTCGCCACGACCGTTCGAGTCTATCGAACGTCTCGCCAGCGCATTCGCGGGTCGCGCGATCGTTGGGGCTGGCACCGTGTTATCGGCGGACGATGCGCGTGCCGTAGCGGCGAGTGGCGGCAAGATTGCCGTCGCACCGAACACCGACCCAACGGTTATCGGTGCAGCCATTGAAGCTGGCGTCGAACCACTGCCAGGCTGGATGACCGTCTCTGAAGCGCTCGCTGCCTATGCAGCAGGTGCCCGTCATCTGAAATTGTTCCCGGCGAGCACCGTTGGCGCGGGTCATATCGCTGCAGCACGTGCTGTATTGCCGAACGATACCCGCCTCCTAGCGGTTGGCGGTGTCGGCGCCGAAAACAGTCGCGAGTGGGCGGATGCCGGCATCGACGGGTACGGTATTGGCAGCGAGCTCTACAAACCCGGTCGATCACTTAACGATATTGGCGCGCGAGCAAACGCCTGTGTCGCGGCGTTGCGCCGGGGCCAGTGAGCGTGTCGGTAACGGCCGAGCTGATTGATGTGGTACCGACGACCAACACGCTTGGCGAAGGCGTTTTGTGGGACCCGGTTGATGCGGCCGTCTATTGGACCGACATTGAGGAGTCGCAGTTTTTTCGCTACGTACCAGCAACACGCCACATGGCGGATTGGCGCACGCCTGAGCGACTGTGTGCGTTCGCGCGTTGCCAAGATAACGCCCGGCTGCTGTGCGCGTTTGAATCCGGCTTCGGGTTTTGGCATCCCGGCTCGACGTCGATCGAATGGATCGCGCGTCTGGCGACCTACCCCGACGTTCGACTCAATGATGGGCGTACGGATCGCCAAGGACGATTCTGGTGTGGGTCGCTGCATGAGGCTACCATCAGCGAGCAACAGCGTGCCGCTGGCACATTGTTCTCGCTTGACGCTAGCGGCCAACTGCAAACCCATCGCGATGCCGTTCGCATCAGTAACAGCGTTACCACCAGCCCAGACGGTCGTTGGTTGTATTTTACGGACACGCCGACGCAGCAGATCGATCGTTACCCACTCGACGTTGAGACTGGGCGGTTGGGCTTGGGTGAGGTATTTGCGCGGACCGATCCCGGCTGCTATCCGGACGGCTCGGTCACAGACGCCTTGGGATTTTTATGGAACGCCCAATGGGGTGGCCATCAAGTCGTCCGCTACGCCGAGGACGGTGCCGTCGACTTTTGCCTGTCGGTACCCGCCAAACAACCCACCTGTGTCGCGTTTGGTGGAACCAACAACCGACTGCTATTTGTTACGACCGCCCGGGCGGAGCTGGACGCGACCGAGGTCGCGGCGAGTGAGGCGGGCTCGCTGTTGGTCTATTCGACCAACGTCGATGGTCTCAGCGACACGCCGTATCGGGTAACGCCTTAGTGCGTCCCACCCGCGCCCGGATCTCGCGCGGTTTCGACACGTACTTGCTTAACAGCATCATCAAAGCGCCGACTATGGCGCTGAACCAGCGCATTGATCTGGCCCATCGAAAACAACATTGCATGCAACGCCATCAGCGATCCGTTGCGAGTAAGATCGAGCACGGTAGCATCATCGAGCGCACGCAGACGCTCCTCATCGACCGTGTGGAGTCCACGAATGGTGTTGTTCTGCCCGGATTCCATCGAGACAACGATATCGACAGGTCGATGCAATGACAGCGACGTTATCAACTCGGCAAACGCCCGCGACTGGATGTCTTTTTCGGTATCGGAACGCAGCGCGGTCTCCACTTGAGCCACCTCGAGACTCAACGAGCCCGCCTCGTCGTACAGCGGTAACCCCTCGGTCGACGAAAATGCATCGCTGCCCGGCACAATACCGGTAACCAATTCTTTGCTGTCGGCCGATTCGGGAACGAGGAAGAATGGGTAGGTCTGCATAAACGACGGCGCAAACGTCGCCTCCCAACGACCCTCATTGACGAACAGGTTAGACCCGGGGACAAAGCTTGTCATCGCTGAAAACAACCAAGTTCCCGACTCGGCGTGCTTATTAAGAAACACTGGGAAGCACGCGCCTGCTAGACCAATCTCCGCCGCTCGAACGAGCATGACGTGTTGCCTGGCGGCAAAGTCGACCCGAGCTGACTCACGCACGCGCAGCGCCCCATGTTTGGCAGCATCCAGCGGTTCTGGGGTAACAACAGTCGTCATCGGTAACTCCGTTAGTGGCTGCCCGCAGCAAGCCAGCGTTTTATGTACTCGCGATGCGGCGGTAATGTACGCAGCATCTGCGCCGCCAGTTGGTCATTGCGCGTGCGGATTTGCTGCGCTTGATCGCCCTGGCGATGCAGATACGCCGCCCGCTCGAACTCCGGTTTGAAGCCCATGCCATAAGCAACGTATTGGTAGCTTGCCGCCGGAAACAACTCAATGGCACTGTCGAAGTCCGCCTTGATCGGCCCGCGGCTCCGCCAAAGCGCTAAATCCTCGACCAAACTGTCGGGCCATGTGGTCGTATCGGCGTGCGCTTGCCAATACGGCTCAGGTCGTTTGGTTAGCGCGTAGTGAAGTTTAAGAAAGTCGATGATTCGCCGCCAGCGATAAAGCATTTGTTGATCGAAGCGACGCGCGATAATGTCCATCGTCGCGCGGGTCGGCGGAAGGTTCTCGGCGATGGCACGCGCCGAGATCTCCACGAGCATAATCGCCGTTGCCTCAAGCGGCTCAACAAAACCGGCTGACAAGCCAACGGCAACACAATTGCCAGCCCAGAAACGCTCGCGGTGACCGGAGCGAAACGAAATCTTACGTGCGTCGAGATCATTCGCCGCCGGACCAACGTAGCGGCGCAAGTTGTGCTCCGCTTCATCGTCGCTGAGATAGTCGCTCGCGTAAACGTGGCCCACGCCGCGTCGATGCGTCAGCCCTATGTCCCAGATCCAGCCCGCGTTTTGAGCCGTGGCTACCGTGTGGCAAGCGAGCGGACTGTCCGCACGATCATAAGGGACCTGCATCGCCAGTGCGCGGTCATTAAAAAGCACATCATCGACATCACGGAACGGTACACCCAAGGCATCGCCCAATAGACGCGCACGGAAACCGGTACAGTCAACGTACAGATCAGCGGTATACGCACCGCGCTGCTCAAGCTGAAGCGCCGAAATATCGCCCGTGCCTGCCAACCGGACGTCGCTAACCGTGTCGACCACGTGCTCAATACCGAGCTGCTCGATACCATGGTCGCGGAGTAATTCGCCGAGCGCGCCGGCATCGACGTGGTACGCGTAATTGCACGAGCCGCTGTACTCGTTCTCCGCTAAGGTCCGCGGCGCCAGACCCGCCTCACACACCTGTTGTTGGTAGTTGGCGGCCTCTGCGAATTGCTCAATATTGTCGAGGTATGGCGCTAGATCGAGCCGCCCATAGCCGAGCGGAACGGTAAACGGGTGGTAATAAAAGTCGCCGTTGCCATGCACCCACTCGACAAACTTGCCGCCTTGCTTAAAGGCAGCATGGCAGCGTCGAAACAAGTCAGACTCACGTATGCCGATCGATTGGATCGTATTTTTCATCGTCGGCCACGTACCCTCACCGACACCGATCGTCGGAATCGTCGACGACTCGATCAACGAGACGCGCACGCCACCATCGGCACTTCGGTGGTGCGCTGCGATGACGCAGGCGGTTAACCAACCGGCGGTGCCACCACCGACAATCGCGACATGATTAATGGCTGTTGACTGCATCGGAATTCCCCCGTCCGAGTGGCATCAATAAATAAGCCCGCCTGCGAATGATATCGCAGGCGGGCCGGTTTGCACGGCTCGCTTGACGGGGGATCTCAACCGGCCGGTGCCTGCACGGCTTTTGTCCGATTAAAAGACGCCGCGTAACCCAATGGCAAAGCGTGATCCGTTGTCTTCGATGTTGAAGATCTGTGTCCCGAAGCGGCCCGTTTGAATGAGTTCCTCCTCGGTGATGTTGATCCCTTCAAAGAATACCGTCCAATTGTCATTGACGTTATAGCTCGCACTTATGTCCCACTGTCCGAATGTATCGGTATTGACCGGCTCACCGTTGAAGCCGTTGTCGATTAAACGCAGGAAGCCTTCGCGGTTGTTAAACGCAAGTCGCGCTTGGAACGTATCGTTCTCGTAGAAAACGACGAGGTTTTGCGAATCGCCAAGCCCTTCGAGTGCGAATCGTTGGGTCGTATCAGCACCGAGGCTTACGTTGCTGTCGACAATTGTGGCATTGGCTTGGAAGCCAAATCCGCTCTCGAACACATGCTGCAACGCTAACTCGAAGCCTGTAATCCGCGCCTCTTCCCCGTTTCGAGGACGCGCGACCGTATAGACCTCGGTCTGACCGTTGAGCTCTTCGGTCGTTGCTACCACATCAAGACCCGGGTTGTTCGGATCGAGCACCACGCCCGGCGCGCAGTTTGGCTCGTTCACGGTGCTGCAGCGGAACCCGTCAGCAGCGGTCCGATCGAACAGCGTAAACGTCTCCTCGCCTGTCAGCGTCGTGATGAAGTCATCAACCTCTTTGTTGAATACGGCGAAGGATGCAACGTTCGAATCACCGTAGTACCACTCGAAGGAGATATCCCAGTTCTCTGAGCGGAATGGCTCAAGGCTAGGGTTACCACCGCTCGCCGCGAGGTTCTGACGCCGCGGTTCAGCGAACACCGTCGACGGCGATAGCTGTGACATTGTCGGGCGCGTCATTGAGTCATACGCTAAGAAGCGCAAGACCATATCGTCGGTAATATCGAGCTTCGCGCTAAAGCTTGGCAACAGATTCGCGTAGCTGTCGCCTTCATTGATGTTTGTCGCTGGCCCAAGGACGTTGCGGAATAACGTCAAGTCGGTGGTCGGCACAACATCGGCGATAAAGCTCTGAACCGCATCGACGTCAATATCGGTCTGCGCGTAGCGGGCACCGATGTCGACGGTGAGCGGCATGTCGCCAATCTCGAGATCGAAGGTAAAGTCCATATAGAGGGACGTAATGTCCTCATTGACCTGATAGCGATTGTTCTGCAGCGTTGGCGCAATCGGGTTACCCGAGTCCTCCAAGAACTGCACGTACGCATCGCCGTCATAGGTGTAGAACGTATCGATCAGACCAGAGAAAAAGTTTTGTGCGGTGAATGGTTGTAAACCGATCGTGTCGTTGGGCGCCGGAGTTCCATAACCACAGAAAGCGCATTGCGACGCGAACACCTGGAAGCTTTTCTTCTCGCGCTGTTGGAAGTACGCCCCGAAACGCATCTCGCGGAAGACCTCGGTATCGGGCTCGAACACAAAGTCCGCTTTGATCTCGCTGATCTCGTCTTCGTCGCTAAAGCGATTGCCTTGCTCGTTGTAGTGCAACCGGGTCAAGCTCGCGTCTGGTAACGCACCGCTCCCAAAACCATCGTGGACAACGGTCGGAATACCGCCAGTACCGTCGAAGGCGTAATTATTAATGATCCCTACGACGTTAAAGCGGTCGCGGCCGGCTCGGTCGTTCTCCGCCGTCGACGTGTGCGCATCGAACGTCGCCGTGAGCTGCTCGTTAATGCCCCACTCGACGTTCAAGCCAACTCCGGACATGCTGACATCACGCGAGTTTCGTGTGTTCGACACGAAGTCCGTTGCCGGGTCGCCCGAGCCCTGGTGGAGGTTGATCTCTTGCGTAAAGGACACCAGCGTATTGGTCGCCGCATCGACTGTGCCGCTACCGACCCGATCCGGCTCGAACCAAGACGCTAGATCGGTGACCAGCGAGTCGACGGTGAATTCACTGACAAAACCGTCAAGCGTAATCGCGACATCGTCCGATGGCGTGAATTGGAACACCAAATTGGCATTGGTCCGTTCGCGCTCTTGGTTATCGACGATTTGATCCCAGTTACGCGGGATAAAGACGTTGGTGAACAACACACCGTCATTGCGGTTCGAGATCGTTTGCCCCGGGCGCCAACCAGCGGTTTCGATCCGGTTGATTTGCACATCGCGTTCTTGATGACTGATCGATAGCAGCGCTCCGAAGTTGTCACCGAACGTGTTGCTAATAAGGACCGCAGCCGACGGCGCTGTCTCCTCCGACAGCGTCTCGTACATCCCTTTGGCCGAGAAAGCGAGCTGCAATCCGGGGTTGTCGAACGGCTTGGCCGTTTTCACATTGATAGTCGCACCGATGCCGCCTTCCTGCAGGTTCGTGCGGGTGCTTTTGTACACATCGGCACCGGTAATCAGATCAGCCGACAAAACATCGAAGTTAAACTCGCGACCGGACGAGTCGGTTGCGATCTGGCGGCCATTGACCAGAACCGTGTTGAACTGTGGCCCAAGGCCACGAACGGTCACCTGCTGACCTTCGCCGCCGCTGCGATCGATCGAAACACCGGTAATTCGTTGCAAAGACTCAGCGACGTTTAGGTCTGGGAATTTGCCGATGTCCTCAGCGGCGATGGAATCGACGACCCCGGTCGCATTGCGTTTGACGTCCATCGCGCGATCGAGACTACCGCGAATACCCACGGTAACAATCTCCTCGATCGGCTGCTGGTCCTGCGCTAACGCGGGCGCTGCTAATCCACCCGTCAGCGCTGTAGAAATAGCTGTGGCCAAGGCGGTCTTCCGATAGACCTCACCCTTGCGATGTCGAACTTTCATGGTGATCCCCCCCGGGACGTTGTGTGTGACTAGCGCCGGCAAAACAAGGCCAAAACTCGGCGCTTGTCGAAATCCTAGTATATATCATATAAATAGTAAACATCTAATCAGACGGCGGTTTCTGCGTTATGGTTGCCCGCTGTTCGGCCGCTCAAAACGCCGCGAATGGCGGTGCTGGCCTGACAACTCGAGGGGGATTTTCGCATTTTCGGAGTCTGTTACTACCCGGAGCACTGGCCCGAGGCTTGCTGGAGGACCGATGCCGCGCGAATGACAGCGCTCGGCTTGAGCGTTGTGCGGATCGGCGAATTCGCCTGGTCGCGGTTGGAGCCGAACCCCGACCAGATCGAGTTTGCGTGGCTCGATCGTGCGATTGACACATTGGCCGATGCAGGGCTCGGCGTTATCTTAGGGACACCGACGGCGACACCGCCGAAATGGTTGGTTGATCGCTACCCCAGCGTGCTGGCTCACGACCCAGCGACCGGCCGCGTCCGCTGCTTCGGCTCGCGAAGACACTACGATTTTTCGAGTGCTGACTATCGTCGCGAGAGCCTTCGTATTACGGCCAAGCTCGCGGATCGCTACGGGCACGACACACGGATCGTCGGCTGGCAAACCGATAATGAGATCGGTTGTCACGACACGACGATAAGCATCTCGCCAAGCGCTATCGCTGCATTTCGACAATGGTGCGCGCAGCGCTACGGCTCGATCGATGTGTTGAATACGGCTTGGGGCAATGTGTTTTGGTCGATGGAATACCGCCACTTCGACGAGATCGACGCGCCCTATGGGACCGTGACCGAGCCGAACCCGGCGCATCAACTGGCCTATCGTCGCTTCGCATCAGACCAGGTGATCGAGTTCCACTCGGCCATGGTGGCCGCCCTGCGCGAGCGCATAACGCCTAGTCAGTTCATCACCCATAACTTCATACCGATGGGTGACACAGCCGCGGACAACCACGCACTCGCAGCGCCGCTCGATTTTCCGAGTTACGACAGCTATCCACTAGGTCGTACCGACGAGTTATTGCACGATCAATTGTCGACGCGCGAGTTCGCCGCCGTACAGCGAACCGGTCATCCGGACCTTAGCGCCTTCTTCTTTGACCAAACACGCGCGCTCGGTAGCGGCTCGTTTTGGGTCATGGAACAGCAGCCGGGACCCGTGAATTGGGCACCGGCCAATCCGGCACCGCTCCCGGGCATCGTGCGACTTTGGACCCTAGAGGCGTTCGCACATGGAGCCGATTGCGTTAGCTACTTTCGCTGGCGCCAAGTGCCGTTTGCGCAAGAACAGATGCATGCCGGTTTGCGCCGCCCGGACGATCAACCGGCCAGACGGTGGCCAGAGATCGCCGCCACGATCAACGAAGTAAAGACGGCGAGATTGACCGCTACCGCCGTGTCACGCAGCTCGGTCGCGTTGCTGACCGATGTAACAAGCGACTGGATGACCGACATCGAACGCCAATCGGCAGCGTACCGATTGGACGACGTGCAGTGGTCGTTTTACCGCGCGTTACGCGCACTCGGGCTCGATATCGACGTTATCGCAGCGAACGATGCTCTGGACGACTACAACCTGGTGGTTGTGCCGTGCCTCGCCAACATCGACGCCGCGTTTGTTGAACGGGCACTCGCCAGTAAGGCACACATTGTGTTCGGGCCACGCTGCGGCTCGAAAACCGCTGAGTTCGCAATACCGCCCACACTGCCCCCGGCCGAGTTACAAGGCCCTCTGGGTGTGGTCGTTACCGAGGTCGAGACATTGCGTCCCGAGGCGACCGAAACGTTTCACTGGCAGGGCGAAAGCTACACGGCGCACGTTTGGCGTGAACACCTGGACGCACCGCCGAACGCGGTCATTGCCGAGTTCACCGACGGCACACCGGCTGCCGTTCGCATCGCATCGATGAGCTACTTAGGCAGCGTTCCGGAGCGCCGTTTTCTGATCGACTATTTCGAAAGCCTCTGTCGTGAGTCCGATATCGAAGCGCAACGTCTACCTGATGGTGTTCGCTTAAGGCGGCGCGGACCGCTCACGTTTGCGTTCAACTACAGCAACACGACGTACACGGTCGACGTACCGCCCGCCACCGAGTTCGTCATCGGCACAGCATCCATCAGCCCGCACGACGTTGCGGTCTGGAAACACACCGTTTAGCGCGAAACCACACGCGGAGCCTGACGCATGAGCCTACAAACCCTGATCTTCGTTGGTATTACGGTGTTAATCGCCTTCCTAACGTACCTAAAGTGTCGACAGGCGCAGCCCGCGACGGGGACGACCACGGCCGCCGCCAACCGTGAGGTGTTTCTTGCCGGTGGCGGACTGTCGTGGTTTTTCGTTGCCGGCTCGATCACGCTGACGAACCTCAGCACCGACCAGCTCGTCGGTATGAATGGCAATCAAATGGCGTTGCTCGCTTGGTGGGAATTCGCCGCTGTCGTCGGTCTGTTGATTCTTGCGAAAGTGTTTTTGCCGGTGTACTACCGCTACCGCTGTACGACGACCACTGAGTTATTGGAGAAGCGCTACAACAACCACCACATTCGGGCATTGATCGGCATTCTTTTTTTGCTCGGCAACGTCTTCATTTTTATCCCATCGATGCTGTACACCGGCTCGTTGTTCATGAAGAGCATGTTCGGCCTTGAAGCACCGCTCCTGTTGATCGCCGTTGGCTTCGCTGCCGTCGGCGCCGCCTACGCCGTGTTTGGCGGATTACGCGCCGTGGCGGTCTCCGATGCCTACAGCGGTATTTTGCTGCTCTCGCTCGGGCTGACCGTTGTTTACCTCGCACTATCGGCGATCGACTTTGACTTGACCGGCATACCAGCCGAGCGGCTTACGCTGATCGGCGACAATACGAGCCCGATTCCTTGGCATACGCTACTGACCGGAATGATCTTCATCCAGATGTTCTATTGGAGCACCAACCAGACGATCACGCAGCGCGCGATGGCCTCACCAACGCTCGCCGAAGGACAGAAAGGCGTGTATGTCGCCGCGGCCATTCGCTTCTTACTGGTACCACCAATGATCGTGCTACCCGGCATCGTCTCGTACAAGCTTTACGGCGATATCGGCGATGCGGCCTACGGTCGAATCGTCGCCGATGTGTTGCCGGGCGCCCTATCCGGTGCCTTCGCCGCAGCCATCGCTGCCGCGGTGTTGACCAGTGTCAATTCAATCCTAAATGCCAGTACCGCGTTGTACGTCTGCGACCTGCACGAGAAATACATCGGTAAAACGCCAAACGTGCCGCGCCTTAACGCTGTCATCACGGCGATCATCGTTATTGTTGGCCTAACACTCGTCCCCGTTTACGCAACGGCGGACAGCATTATCAATCTCATTCAGCAACTCTATGGCTTGTTGAGCATGCCAATACTGTCCGCGTTTATCGTTGGCCTCTTGTTCAACGATGTCGATTATCGAGCCGCTATCATTGCCGTCGTATTTGGTGTCGCGTTGTACGGATTTTTTACGTTCGTTTGGACGCCGGCCCACTACATTCACTTAATGTTCGTAACGCTCCTGAGCTGCGTGGCTGTTGCGATCAGTGTTAGCCGCCTTCTGTTCGGTACGCGGCCACGCCTCGTCGGCCTGGACCATGACGATCCGGCCGCCGTCGCGCATCGGTAAGCCTAATCGGCCAGGCGTTGCAACCGGTAAATGACGGCCGTCTGCGGCTTAGCAACGCGCATCGGTAAGCCAATCTGCATGAGCACGTCGCCGCCGAACGTTGCGTCGTGAATCGCATCGGCCGGTGCCGGCGACGGCCATACCGTATCGACACGATACGTGGCGTCGCGAGCTAAGCCGCGTAGGCGTAATCGCGGTGACCAAGCGACCGGCGCTGATGCGAGAATCGCGTGGATGTACAGTGCTTGCGCACCGTCGCTTGCGACAATACCAAGGCCGTGCTCATGAGCGGGCGTATGCAAAGGCACGGTCTTACCGGCATGCGTCCAAGCGCGGTGTGCTTTGTACAACGCAATGGCGGCGAGCAAGGTCTCGCGCTCGTCATCATCGAGCTCGCGAATGTCGGCCTCGACACCCATGTGACCAAACATCGCGACTGCCGTGCGGAACGCCATGCTGAACCGGCGCCCGGTGATGTGACAATCGCGTGGCCCAACGTGAGCACCCATCACCTCGGGCGGAAACACCGTGGCGAAACCGCGTTGAATGGCCAAGCGATCGAGCGCGTCGTTGCTGTCGGAGGTCCAGATACGATCGGTCCTCGCCAAGATGCCAAGATCGGCCCGGCCGCCACCGGAGGCACAGCTTTCGATCTCGACACTCGGATGGCGCTCACGCAACGCATCCAGTAGCGCGTACAGCGCTCGCGTATGCCGATAGGCAATCGGCGTGCCGCCGGCGCCGCCCGGTTGCGCCAGATCGCGATTCATGTCCCATTTCAAATACGCGATCGGTACGTCCGACAGCAGCCGGTCAATGCAATCGAACAAATAGTCACAAACCTCGGGCCGTGACAGATCGAGCAACAATTGATGGCGGGCCATGACGACGTCAACACCCGGCAGAGCCTGCGCCCAATCGGGATGCGCTCGATACAGCGCGCTATCCGGATTGACCATCTCGGGCTCGATCCACAAGCCAAATTCCATGCCCGCGTCGTTGACGCGCTGGGCGATTGGTCCAAGCCCATCCGGGAATTTATCGCGATCAACGGTCCAATCGCCAAGCGCCGCCGTATCGTCATTACGACCGGTAAACCAACCGTCGTCCAGCACAAATCGCTCGATACCAAGACCGGCGGCAGCATCGATCAGCTCCGGCAAGACGGTAGCGTTGACGTCGAAATAGACAGCCTCCCAGGTATTGAAGTGCACCGGCCGGGGCGTTTCGCGCAGCGTCGCTCGCAATACATGGCGCCGAATGTAGCGGTGGAATGCGCTTGCTACGCCGTCAATACCGTCATCGGCATACGCTCCAATGACCGCTGGCGCCGTGATTGATTCGCCGGGATCCAATATCAGCTCGCCGGGCAACCAGACAGACTCAAGCGCGGCGTAACGCCGCCCGTCGGGCAGCGACTCGACGGTGTCGCGAAAATTGCCGCTCCACGCTAGGTGTAAGCCGAGTGTCGCACCGGCTGCCGAGTCAGCCCCCGGCGCATGGCACCAGATCGTCGGCGCTGTGTGATGTGATGTGCGACCGGCGCGGTTCTCGCGAACCCAGGCGCCAGTGAACGGCGTTACCGTCTGCAACTGACTTTCGAGCGCCCAGCGCCCGTGCCAGGACGTTACCGACCAATCGGCGTCGACCGGCACACACACAGATGGTAGTCGGTGAACGGAAACCGCCGCTGCACCACGATTCGCCAGCGTCACCGTTATGCGCACAACATCGGTTTCGACATCGAGTTCGAGGTGATGCACGAGCTCGATGCCCGTTGTGTCGCACGCCGACGTGAGTGTCAGCGCCTGGTCCTCTGCCGCAACATCGATGATCGTTGCCGCTGTCCCCCAGCCACGCCCACCGCGGTTGACGTCGAGTGCAACGGCACCGGCAAAGCCAAAGCCACGTTGCGGGGTCAGGGCCAGCGCCGCTTGTGCATCGGCATTGGCCGGTGCCATTGGACGCCGCCACAACGTATGTAATGACTCATCAAGCGCTCCCGTTATCAGGGGACCCCAATAGCGAAGCACGGGTTGGCCGACGCTCGTATCAACGATCAGTTGTGTGCGTTGCCCACAAAGGGACCACAGATGTGTTGGGTGGGACGTCACGTCGATTACACTTAACCATTCAAAAGGACAACACTGCGACTGCGACGATAAATACGGTAGGCAGTCGATGACAACCCCTGCGGGTCATCACCCGCCAAACCGTGGCAAGGCAACGGAGCCCGATCAAGCTATGAGTACGCACGCAACAGCCACCCGACAATGGAACGACGCGGAGCTTGAAGGCCTGCAGCAAGAGGACGGGTTTCGCCTTCGCGGCCTAGAAACAACGCGCCTCGATACGTTCGTTGACGCGGCTTTTGCGTTTGTCCTGACCTTGCTCGTCATTTCATTCGACGATATTCCATCGAACCGCGCTGAGCTGGTCGACGCTACCAAGAAAATTCCGGCGTTCGCGGCCAGTTTTGCGACGTTGATGATGTTCTGGTTATCGCACCGCACGTGGAGTCGTCGTTACGGGCTCGAAACCCGCGGTACCGTATTGATGTCTCTGACACTCATATTTGTCGTTCTTGTCTACGTCTATCCATTACGAGCGATTTTTGAGGGCATGTTTGACTCGATCTCAGGCGGGTTTTTAGCGTCGTCATTCGAGATTGATGACTTTTTCACACTGCGCTTGATGTTCGTTTTTTACTCGATTGGATTTCTTGCGATGAGTACCCTGATGCAACGGCTGTACGCCGCCGCGAGCCAACGCGCGGTCGAATTGGGTCTCGATAAGGCGGAAGCTCGGCAAACGCACCTTGACCAGACCAGTTGGATCTTCTCGATTTGCTTCGCATTGATATCAATTGCGATTGCCGTATTTGCGCCCGATGGCGCCTGGATTACGGCGGCTGGCTACATCTACTTCGTCATGCTACTAGCGCGACCGATGATGATGCGCGCTTTGCAACGACGCTGGAACGCCATCAACCAAAGTGAGCCGCCAGTTCGCGTCGGTAGCGACGGCTGACGGGCACTATACTGTCAGACGTCAGCCGAATTTCGCCGTCGCCGCTGTCAAATACGTTCATTTCGACGACCCGGTCGAGATTGACAATAGCGCCGCGGTGAACGCGTGCGAATCCGCTCGCGGCTAGTTTCATTCCAATCGCTGTCATAGTCCCACGTAGCGGGTAGACCCGCCCGGCGACGTGTAAATTGACGTAGTTGCCGCTGGCTTCTATCCAATCGATATCGGCGACTCGCACGAGAAATTCACGACCGAGCTTTTTGATCAGAAAGCGATCGGCGGGTGCGTCGTCGGGCGCATTGTCGGTAGCGACGAAACCGGCCTCGCCTTGTAATCTGAGCAAGGTGAATCGGTACAAATACACGATCGACAAGATCAACATGTAGGTACGAAAGTCCTTTAGGTATTCGTAGCCGAATTCAGCGAACCAGTTCGGCCAATAGTAACGGTGCTCTGGAAAAATGACGGCATAAGCGAGTTTGCGCAACCAATAAAATATCGCGACGTGCGCGAGCGAAAAAACCACGCTAAAAGCCATATGTGCAGGTAGGTGTCGACGCCACGAGGTGGCACTAAGCGGAAAGCGGTGATCGAAACCGATAACGGCCGGTATTAGCACCGCCACCGCCACGTGGCTTGTCACCTCTAAAACCCATGGCAACCAAACGGAATACGGCTGGCCAGCTCGCGCCAAATCGGCCCAAACGACCAACGCGTTGGCGACACAGCTGATGGCGATTAACGAGCCCGCAACAAATGTGGCGTTTCGCTGTGGATGGCGGAGGTAAGCTTGGATATTCACCGGGCGCATCGTACCTGGGCTGTGCTCAAGCAGGCGACCGCTGGTCACCCGATCCCACCGCTTATCCCATTCAGGCCACCGCTGGCCCCACAGCGCTGGCCGAACCCGGCCGTATCAACGACGATCGTTGTTTTCGACGTCAACGAACTACCATGACTGCGACCAGCGCGGCCCGCCGCTACGATATTGATGCCCTGCGCGTGCTCGCGTTTGGCTTACTGATTCTCTATCACGTAGGTATGTACTACGTGGCCGATTGGGACTGGCACATCAAATCGCGGTACACCGTCGAGTGGCTGCAAGAGCCGATGCGCTTTTTGAACCAGTGGCGCATGTCGCTGCTGTTTGTCATTTCCGGCTTGGCGCTCAGTTTTGTTTGGGACCGTTACACCCCAGGGCGGTTAGCCTGGCGACGGTCCTGGCGGCTCGTGTTACCGCTCGTGTTCGGCATGGCAGTCATCGTTGCCCCGCAGCCGTATGCCGAAATGGTGGCGGCCGATATAATCTCGCCTGGGTACTTAGATTTCTATCACAAATATCTGACTTTTAGCGATTTTCCGGGTGACGCGTATGGCGGTGAAGAGCAGATTACTTGGACGTGGAACCACTTGTGGTACCTCCCCTACTTGCTCCTCTACACGCTCTTACTGACGCTCGTCGGCGCCGTATTGCCACGTTTACTAGCGAACCTCGGTCACCTGTTCCAGCGCCTGCGCGGAGTGGTTCTGATCGCGGTACCGGTCGGCGTTTTCACGATCTACGGCATCTGGATCTTCCCGCATTACCCATACATCGATCATGGTTTGGTCGGCGATGTTTATGCGCACGCCCTGTATGGCACGCTGTTCCTGTGCGGTTTTCTGATGGGCCGAGACTCGGCGTTCTGGCAGTCACTCGGCGGCTGGCGGCACGCTTTGCTAACGATCGCGATGATCGCCTACGTGGCGTTGCGCACTCAGGATTGGTGGGTTGGTGAATCGCCGACGCATTGGTTAGAAACACTTGCTGTGCTCAATGTTTACGTCAATCGCTGGACGTGGATCCTGACCATACTGGCCTTTGGTCATGCGCACCTAAACCGACCTCTGCCTGGTCTTGCCTACGCGACCGCGGCCATTTTTCCCTGGTACATACTGCACCAGAGTATTACCGTCATCGCCGGCTACAATCTCTCGCCGCTGGCGCTCGGTCCGGTTATAGAACCGATGCTGGTGCTTGGCCTAACAGTGCTAGGGTGCGCTTTGGGGTACGAGTTACTCATCCGCCGCTGGCGTTGGCTGCATCCCCTGTTTGGTGTCAACCTGCCACCGCTACCGGCTCGTTGCGACGTTGACCGCGAAATCGCCGGCGAACGCTTTGTACAGCGCGACTAACGCGGTCGCCCGGTCGGTGGTGACCATCGCTAGCTGGTCTTCGAAATCGATCAACGAGCGCTCTGCATCGAGCACAGCGAGGTACGAGTCAGCCCCAGCATCGAAACGCAATCGTGCCAGTTCCACAGCGCGTCGGCTGTGTGTGGCCGCTTCAATCAGCGCCGCTTCCTCGCGCGTCGTGGCACGGTACGTCGTTAACGCGTTCTCGGTTTCCTCAAGTGCCAACCGCCAGGCGGCTTCGTAGGCTGCCACGGCGTTATCGAGGCGCGCCTCGGCGGCCGAAACCCGTTGTCGGATGCGCCCATAGTCAGGCAAGCGCCAACTGAGCGACGGTGCGACACGCCACCGCTCTGCCGCGGTATTGCCGAACGCTGCCTCGGAGCGACCGTTCCAGCCGAAGTCGCCGAGCAAGGTCAAGATCGGGAAAAATTGGGCTGTTTGCACCCCAACATCGGACGTTGCCGCAGCGAGGCGCCGCTCCGCCGCACGAATGTCGGGACGCCGCGTAAACCAGTCGGTCGGGTTACCGACCGCAGCGAGGCGTGGCAGTGACGGCAGTGGCTGTCGTGCCACCAAATCGTGCTTGAGCTCGGTCACTGCTTTACCCGTCAGTACCGATAAGCGCTGCTCGGAGCGAGCGATCGCGGCTTCGGCTTGCGGCAGGCGCGCCGCGATCGAGCGCTCGATCGCCGTGGCCCGTGCCACGTCTAGCGCGGTACCACGCCCCGCATCGAGCGAATCGCTCAAGATTTGTACGCTGCGCTGTTGGTTCGCAAGGTTCCGAGCTAGCACGTCTAATCGGTGTTGGTCGCCACGCCATTGAAAATAGGTTTGCGCCACCTCTGCCATAACCGCCAATCGGGCCGCCGATAACTCGGCGCTGTCCGCATCGACCAGCCGGTAAATCTGTTCCGACTGCCGGCGCAGATTGCCGAATAAATCGATTTCCCAGCTAACGTCGAAACCGGATCGAAACCGCTCGGTTATGGCCGGCCCCGGAAACGCAAACGGGTCTTCACGACTTTGCTGATTGCGTTCGCTTTCGGCCAAAAACGATGCGGTTGGAAACCACGAATACAGTGTTAAGCCGCTGAGTGCACGCGTCTCCGCCAATGTGGCGGCCGCCATCGCGATGGTCGTATTACGGGCCAAGGCGCTGTCGATCAATCGATCGAGCTCGGCGAGGCGTAGGCTCGCCCAGAGCGCGCGCGGCTCGACACTTGCGTCGGTCTCGACCGTCGCCAGTGCATCGACGAACGTTGCGGGTACGGCCGGTGTAGGTGCGTCGTAGTCCGGCCCGACAGTGCAAGCCGCTGCGAACACCGTTGCGGTGATGCTCGCCAGGAGACGGTATTGATTAGCGCGCAGCACCGCCATCTCCCCGGGCGCCCACAGCAGCATTGCGGTTCGCGAAACGCCGCACGATGACATAAAAAACCGGCGTAAAGATCAA
Source organism: Pseudomonadota bacterium (assembly GCA_039183535.1). Taxonomy (GTDB): domain Bacteria; phylum Pseudomonadota; class Gammaproteobacteria; order Steroidobacterales; family Woeseiaceae; genus JBCAXA01. The sequence continues at coordinate 37,501 of JBCDBO010000013.1, forward strand.
ACCGAATATCGTCACCCCAAGCATGCCGAAAAAGACGGTCACACCGAGAACATGACGAACCTCAGACCCGGCGCCCGACGCAAACACCAACGGAATAACGCCGGCGATAAACGCGAAGCTGGTCATCAAAATCGGACGTAAGCGAATCCGGCACGCCTCGATGGCGGCATCGGCGATTGAACGCCCAGCGCGTTCAAGCTCTCGTGCAAACTCGACAATGAGAATGGCGTTCTTGCAAGCCAAGCCCATCAGCACGACCAAACCGATTTGCGTGAAGATGTTGTTATCAAGAAACGTTGGCGGCACCGACATCTGCGGTGGCGGCAGCTGCCCTAATCCGATACGCAAACCGTAGATAGTCTCGTTAAGGACGTTCAATCCCCAGGTTCCCGCCATCGCTGACAGCAAGCACATTGGCACGATCAGGATAACGGTCAGCGGCAGCGACCAACTTTCATACAGCGCCGACAAAATCAGATAAACAAAGATGATGCACAATGGGAATACGAGCAACGACGCGTTACCTTGATTCGCCTCCTGGTAGGTCAGGCCGGTCCATTCGATACCGATACCACGCGGCAGTGTTGATTGCGCCAGGCGTTCGACGGTCGTAATCGCTTGTGCCGATGACAGCGTCGACGGGTCGGTAGCACCCGACAGATCGGCCGCAGGAAAGCCGTTGTAGCGAACAACTGGGTCGGGACCGAAACTCTCGCGTAACGTGACAACGCTGCTGACAGGAATCATACGACCATCGCTATTGCGGACCTTGAGCCGCGAAACATCGGACGTTTCGTCGCGGAACTGCGCGTCCGCTTGAACGTATACGCTGTAGGTCCGGCCAAACAAATTGAAGTCGTTGACGTACGACGAACCAAGGTAGGTCTGTAACGCCTCATAAACATCGCTGAGCGCCAGGTCTTGTTCGCGAACTTTACGTCGGTCGACGATGGCCTCCAACTGCGGCACGTTCGATTGCGACGAGCTCAATACCGTTGTTGGCACGAATCCCGGGGTTTGCCGCAGTACACCAGCGAATGATTGGATAGCCGCGTTGAGTTCGCCGAACCCGACGTTGTCACGGTCTTGCAAGTACATCTCGACGCCAGACGAATTGCCAAGCCCGATGACGGCCGGTGGCATCAACGCGAATCCGAGGCCCTCTTTGATACTGGCAAACTCGCCGGACAGTCGCGCCGCCATCTCCTGGGCAGTCAACTTGCGTTTTTCCGGAGGCGCAATACCGACAAACATCGTTGCCATATTCGGCGTGTTGACGAACTGGATACCGTTTAAGCCGGTAAACGCGACGACGCGCTCAACCCCTGGGACGGCAAGCGCCTGTTCGGTCATGCGCCGCGCCATCGCTTCGGTTCGATCCAGCGTCGCACCCTCTGGCAGTAAGGCAACCGCAAACAAATATTGCTTGTCCTGTTCGGGGATAAACCCAAACGGCACGGCCCGAAAACTCACTACCGCAATGCCCACGAGCACGACGTAAAAAAGGACCAAGCGTCGGCCGCGACTTAAATTTTTGACCACGTGGCGTCCGTATGCACTCGCACCACGGTCAAACCAACGATTGAACGGTCGGAAAACCCAGCCGAGTAGCAGCTCGACAAACTGGCCGATTCGTTGCGTGGGTGAGCCCTTTGGTTTTAGCAGCACGGCCGCCAACGCTGGCGAGAGCGTCAGGGAGTTAAATCCGGATATGACGACGGCGGCCGATATTGAAACAGCAAACTGGCGGTAAAACTCGCCAGTAACACCCGAAAGAAACGCCAGCGGTACGAAAACAGCCACCAACACGAGCGTAATCGCGACGATCGGTCCCGACACCTCTTGCATTGCATCGTGCGCGGCGACCCGCGGCGACTTACCCATTTCAATGTGCCGCTCGACGTTTTCAACGACGACGATGGCATCGTCAACGACAATGCCGATCGCGAGGACTAGACCAAATAACGTCAACACGTTAATGGAGAAGCCGAGCAAAAACAGCACAGCGAACGTGCCGATAACGCTCACCGGCACCGCTAATAGCGGGATGATCGATGCCCGCCACGTTTGCAAAAAGACAACAACGACCAAGACGACGAGCAGGATCGCCTCGAACAACGTGGTAATCACAGCGGAAATCGATTCGCGCACAAATACGGTGGGGTCGTAGCCGACCTCCCATTCCATACCTGGGGGAAACTCGGTGCCGAGCTCCGTCATTCGCTCCCGTATCGAATTCGACAGTGCGATAGCGTTGGCACCAGGACTTGCAAAAATGACGATGCCGGTCGCAATGTCGTTACTCAGCATCGCTCGCAGGGAATAGGTATTGGCACCAAGTTCGACTCGTGCAACGTCCCGAAGCGTTGTCACGGCGCCAGGTTCACCGGTTTTTAGGACGATATCGGCGAACTGGTCAACGTTCGCGAGGCGACCGGTCGCGTTCACCGACAACTGGACGATACTGTCGGCCGGCTGCGGTGGCCCGCCGATCGTACCAGCGGATACTTGCACGTTTTGGTCGCGTATCGCGGCGATAATATCGCCTGCTGTGAGAGCGCGAGACGCCACTTTTTCGGGGTCGAGCCAAACTCGCATGGCGTACTCACCGGCGCCGAAAATAACCGCTTGGCCGAGGCCGGGTAGCCGTGCGAGCTCATCCATGATCTTGAGCTCAGCGTAGTTGGACAGGTACTCATCGCTGTACGCGCTAGCTGGCGACGTCAGAAACACAACCATCGTCAATGTTGGCGACGACTTATCGGTCGATACCCCGAGGGCTCGGACCGCCTCTGGCAGCCGAGGTAACGCTCGTGCTACGCGGTTTTGCACCTTAACCGCCGCCAAATCGACATCGGTACCGCCCGCGAAAGTCACCTCCATCGTCAGCGTGCCGTCCGAACTCGCCACCGATTTCATGTAAATCATGTCCTCGACGCCGTTGATAGCCTCCTCGAGTGGCGCTGCGACCGTCTCCGAAATCGTCGTTGGGTTAGCGCCCGGATACGTCGCGTTAACGACAATCGTCGGCGGTACAACTTCCGGGTACTCCGAAACCGGCAGTGCTGGAATCGATAAGGCGCCGGCAATGACAATAAAGACGGACAAGACCGTCGCGAGTACCGGACGATCGACGAAGATGCGAGACAGATTCACTGACTAGTCGCCGGCATCGACCGGTACCCCCGAAGTGGGGTCCATTGGAACGATGGTTGGCTGCACCGGTGCACCCGGGAAAAAAACTTTGCGAACGCCGTTCACGATGACCTGCTCGTCGCCCGTTAAGCCGGCCGTGACAACCCGCAGGCCGGCGACGCTGCGCCCCAATTCAACATTGCGTCGCTCGGCACGGTTATCAGGACCGACGATGTAGACATAGCGTCGATCTTGATCGGTCAAAATCGCCGTCTCGCGAATTAACAGCGCATCGTACTCACCGCTGCCAAGTAATCGGACGCGCGCGAACAGGCCGGGAATCAAATAACCATTGCTGTTCTCAAGGACAGCCCGTCCTTGGATCGTGCCGGTTGCCGGATCAATCTGGTTATCGACAAAATCCATGTAGCCGGTGAACGGGTAATCATCGTCACCGGCGAGACCCACTTGGACCGGATTCGGTACATCGCGCGAGCTCGGGCGCTCGCCGGCCGCCGCTTGGGCCTGGTATTTCAAATAAATACGCTCGTCGCCTTCGAACACGACGTGGATTGGATCGATAGACACGATACTCGTGAGCGCCGACTGCGCTGGGACGACGAGGTTGCCAGGCTCGATCAATGCTTCACCGACGCGACCGGCAATGGGCGCAACAATACGTGTGAAGTCAAGATCCAGTTCCGCACGCGTCAGTGCGGCTTGCGCGGCATTCAAGTCAGCGATTGCTTGGCGTGACTCGCCCCGGCGTTGGTCGAACTCCTCAGCCGATATCGCCTGAGCTTCAGCAAGCTGTTCCGCCCTCGCTAAATCAAGCTCGGCAAGATCGCGGCGAGTTTCTGCGCGGACAACGTCCGCACGTTGCGCGGCGACCGTCGCACGAAACTCGCGGTCATCAATCGTGAACAACAAATCGCCAGCCGCGACGACTGACCCCTCATCAAAATGCACTGCGGCGAGGTAGCCAGTAACCCGTGGCTGTACGATGACGGTATCGACCGCCTGGATGCGACCGGTAAACTCGTCCCATTCGACGATTGAACGCGACTCGACCACGGCAACGTCTACGGCGACCGGCGGCGGGCCACTCGGTGGCCGCGCACTTTCACCGCAAGCGCTGAGCAACAGCATCGCTGCAACAGCCGCTGTACCGGCAACATCGCGACTGTACGGCGTAACTGTATGACTAATCGCGCTAACGAAACGTCGCCTGCGAACGCAATACGGCGGAATAAACATGTTTTCTATCAATGTGTAATTCGCTTTTTGAAGACGCTTTCATGATCACGGCTTCGCCGCCGGTTCGAGCATCCAAACCGACGATCATTGACCCAACGAGTACGCCCAGACTTATCGCGACTATACCGAAACTGCGCCGTAATTCAGCATCCGTTGAGCGGCCGATGGATAGAAACGCACAACTTGTCGAGCGTGCGACGCAGCGATTGAGTTCCACGCGGCAGACGACGTTTTTATACTCGTCACAGCCGCGTTTAAGGACCGCCTAATGCTGATTCGAAAGCTGTTGAAAATCACGCACACGCTGGCGTCGATCGGACTTGCCGGCGGACTTGCCGCGTACATGATGGCGCTAAGCGCTGCGCCCGACATCGGCTCGGTTAGCGAGTACGCCGCACTGCGAACCTCGTTGGCACTGGTGTCGAAATGGATGATCACGCCATCGATGGTGTTGGTGTTGTGCAGCGGCTTGTTGGCAATGGCCGCGTTTACGCCGTACATGGACGCGCCGTGGGTCTGGGCCAAGGCTTTGAGCGGCATATTGATTTTCGAGGCAACCCTTGGCGCGATTGACAAGCCCGCACAAGATGCGGCCAAAGTCGCGGTCCAGGTGGTCGCGGGCGAGCTGCCACCCGATGCGCTAGAGCGCTTGGTGCATAACGAATGGGGCGCTTGGTACGCTATCCTCGCCTTGTCGGTCGCCAACGTTGTTTTGGCCATCTGGCGACCGCGCTTCGGGCTTAAGAAAAACTAATCACCCTCGCGAGGAGCAACGCCATGCAATACCTGCACACCATGGTTCGCGTCCGCGACCTCGACGCGTCACTGGCTTTTTACTGTGACGCATTGGGGCTTACCGAAACCAACCGTTACGAAAACGACAAGGGTCGCTTCACGCTGGTCTTTTTAGCCGCACCGGCGGACGTAAATCGCGCCCGGGACGACAAAGCGCCGCTCATTGAATTGACCTACAACTGGGACACCGAGGATTACGATGGGGGCCGAAACTTCGGCCATCTCGCGTATCGAGTCGACGATATATACGCTGTCTGCCAGCGTCTCGCCGACGCCGGCGTGACGATTAATCGCCCGCCCCGTGATGGTCATATGGCGTTTGTGCGCTCGCCCGACGGCATCTCGATCGAATTGCTGCAAAAAGGAACGGCACTGGCACCGGCCGAGCCGTGGCAGTCGATGCAAAATACCGGATCTTGGTAGCTAAGACGGGCTGCACCAGGCGATGGGCCCACCCGACATAGCCGTGCTTGCGCTCGCGCTGTTGCTCGCTGCCGCGTCGATTCTGACGCACTACGAGGCACTCAGCGCAATAAACCGGCTGCTCGGTCGCATTGCCTCGCCGCGGGTAGCGTTGCTGGTCGCCATGGGTGGTCTCTTAATCGCGCACATCGTTGAAATATGGCTGTACGGCGGCGCGTACGCGTTGACCACCGCAGTGTTGAACCTCGGTGCACTCGAATACGGCGCGACAACGCCCGAATGGTACGACCCGGTGTATTTCTCCGCGATGGTCTACACGACGGTCGGCTTCGGTGACATCGTTCCGGTTGGCCCAATGCGCCTTCTCGTTGCGACCGAAGCGCTGGTAGGCTTGTCGCTAATTACGTGGTCGGCATCGTTCGCTTTTTTACAAATGCAGAAGGTCTGGCGCTAGGCCACTTTGCGAACGAACGCGCGACCATCTCGAGCGGCGCCCATCGCTCATGGTGGTGTCGGCCGTCACGAAACGGCGCTATTCCCGCGCGTTCAGCACCATTTACGTTTGCTGCGCTGCAAAAATCGTCACGGTGGTTTACAATCTCGCGCCCCGAGCGGTGCGGCGGCTTGCGTCGCACGGCCAGCGACCCCATATCGGTCGTAGACGTTGCCATGGCACTGTGTGCCAACGCCAGCAGTGCGGAGTTCACTATGCGCAGCTTATTGCGTGCGAAAATTCACAAGGCCACCGTGACTGAAGCCGACGTCAGTTATGTCGGCAGCATTACAATCGACAAAGATCTGCTTGAGCGGTGCGACTTGTGGGTCGGCGAACGCGTGTTGGTCGTCAGCAATACGTCAGGCGCTCGTCTTGAAACCTACGTGATCGAAGGCGAACGTGATTCCGGCGTCATCTGCGTGAACGGTGCGGCTGCGCACCTTATTCGCGAAGGCGAAGAAGTCATTATCATGGCGTTTCAACTGAGCGACACGCCAATTACGCCGACGGCGATTCTCGTCGACGAAAACAACCGCTACGTGCGCGACCTTTGATCCATGGCCGGCCGGTAGCGGGATGGCTGCGGACCACGCGCCAGCACGACGCCCACAACGACCAACAACGGTAACGGGACGAGCATCAGCCAGACCCAGCCGATATAGAACAAGACCGCGCCCGAGGCTAACGACGCAGCTGCAGCGGTACCGAATACACAAAAATCGTTAATCGCTTGGGCTTTGTAGCGCTCCGCGGGACGGTACGTTGTCGTCAGTTGTGAGGTCGCGCCCACGAACAAGAAGTTCCAACCGAGCCCCAATAACACGAGTGCCGTCCAATAATGCGGCACCGATTGACCCGCCCAGCCTACGGCGAGGCTCGCCGCTAACGCGATCACGCCCGCAATCATGACCCGAGTCGCGCCAAATCGGGTAATAACCGCACCGGTAGCGATCGATGGTAGGTACATGGCGATCACGTGACTCGTAATGACGAACCCAGTCGTCGCTAACGAGTGCCCATGATGGGCGTGCATGCTGATTGGCGTAGCGGTCATGACCAACGTCATGACACCGTAAGACGCCGCCCCGCCCAGCACAGCGATCAGAAACGCCGGCCGTCGCCACAGCGAAGCGGTAACCGCCGGAGCCAAATCGGCGTCATCGGCAGAGCAGCCCGAGGGCCGACTGGGATACACGAGCGCGAACAAGATCGCGGACGTCGCTGTCAACGCAGAGAGTGCCGCGAAAACCGCAGCAGCCGTGGCACTGACTGACTCCGCAGCGAAGGCGTTGCTCAGCTGCGGCCCGAGAATCGCTCCACCGATGGAGCCGAACAACACACCGCCAATCGCGATCGGTGCTCGCTCAGTACTCACCGACTCGGCAGCCGCGAAGCGAAATTGTTGCGTAAACGCGAGACTGACACCGAACGCTGTTGCGCCGGCACACAAGCCAACGAAGCTACCCGCTGCTGCTGCCACCGCCGACCCCAGCATCGCTAGCGACGCAACGGAAGCTCCAACGCAAAACCCCCAGCGACGACCAATACGCTTCATCAAGGCCGCGGCCAGCAGCGTCGCGACGGCCGTTCCAATAACCATCAGTGACAGCGGTAACGTCGCAAGATCACGCCGAGGTGACAACTCGAGCCCGACCAGGCCACCGAGCTGTACCAGCGACACCGAACCTGAGACGGAAAACAACTGCGCAACAAATAGCACAGCGAGGCTTCGCCACATGATGCGCATCACCGAATCGCCTAGACCAGGCTCGCAGGATACTGACGGTGCGAACGACACGCGAGTGCGGCCAGCTGTCGTATGCCCAAAAAAAAACGGCGACCGTCATGGTCGCCGTCGCTTACCTCGGAGCGCTAGTGGCTATTTTGATGTTTTCGGATCGCGCATTTGGATGCCGCCATTGAAGGTTGCCCCTTCATTGATGACAACGCGTGGCGCAACAATGTTGCCCTCCACATTGCCCGTGTCGCGAATCGTCACACTCACGGTCGCGGTTAAATTGCCGGTCACCTTGCCTTCGATGAATATCTTCGTGGCGTTGACGTTGGCAATAACCTCGCCTTTCGGACAAACGGTTAAGCAACACTTGCCCTGGTTGATCGTGCCCTCGACCTTGCCCTCAATGACAAGATCTTCGTCAGCCGATAATTCACCGTTAAAGTGCAGTGTCTCACCGATAACGGAAACAGACGGAGCCGTCCCGGTCTCGTTACGCACGGCCTCGGCGGCTTCATTGAACGGGATGATCTGCGACTCTGTTAGTCCTTCCTCATCTCGGCTCGGCGCACCGCTGAGATAGTCGTGGTTACTCATGGATTAATGATCTCCTAGTCAGGCGGCACTGGCCGATTTACGGGAATTGCGACGTTTGCGTGTTGGGGCTTCTTCGCTGGCAACGTCATTGGTATCGCTGCTCGCTGGCGGGCCATCAGCCTTTGCGGCGACGGGTTTTTCAACGGCAGGCTTTGGTGCAGCAGCGACCTCCGCCGGATCTTTCATCGTGATCGAACCGTTGAATGTCGCCCCTTCGTAAAGCGACACAGTCGGGCTGATGATATTGCCTTCGATGTTAGCGGTGTCTTTGACGATAATTGACGTCGAACCGCGAAGGTCACCGCGGACCTCGCCTTCGACGGCGATATAAACGGCGTCGACGTTAGCTTTCAGCTTACCTTCCTCGCCGATGGTCAGATTGGACTTATGGCGAATCGTGCCTTCGATTTGGCCTTGAATTAACAGGTCTTCATCAGCACTCAGTTCGCCTTTGAACTTCAGCGTCGGACCTAAGACCGACTTCTTGCGATTGTGCGAATCGTATGGATTGCTCATCGTATGCCTCATGAGGGAAATGGCGGATTGTCTTTTTTGCGCGTCAGCGCGAATGTGCCAACCCGGTCACAGGGTCCGCGACGAACCGTGTCACAGTTCACAAGAAGTACGGAAAAAGCGGCGAGAATTTGGCGGAATTTCTTGTTACGTAAAATTGCCTGGGGCTACTCGGTAGCCATTGCTAGCGGCAACTGATGGCGATACGGCATCGAGCGTTGTGCGCCGTCGTGCGCCACCGATAGCGCAGCAGCGCGCTGTGCGAAGTCAATCGCACGCTCCAGTGTGTGGTTCTCCGCGAGCGCTACCGCCAGCGCGCCATTAAAGGTGTCGCCGGCTGCCACCGTGCTACGAACCGTTGCCGGTTGCGCCGAATATTGCGTCACTGCGCCGCTGTTAGTCGCAACGACACACCCCGCTGCGCCACAGGTGAGCAGACAGGTTGTCTCGTAACGCTGCGCTAGTTCGTAAGCCGTATCTGCAGAGTCGGCTGACCGACCGAGAAGCAGAGCCGCTTCGGACTCGTTCGGTGTGAGCAGGTCAACGAGTCCGCAGATGTCGCTCGGCAATGGCTGCTCGAGCGGCGCGGGATCGAGAATGACCCGAACAGTGGCCGCTCTGGCAGCACGCGCAGCTGCTACTACCGCCTCGGTGGGCACCTCAAGTTGCAGCAATAACGTGTCCGCAGCTCGAATTCGCTCAGTCCAGGTTGCAATGCGTTTGCTATCGACACACGCATTGGCACCAGCCACTACAACGATGCTGTTATTACCGGCCCGGTCGACAGTTATGCCGGCCGAGCCGGTCGGCAACTCGGCAACGACCGCAACGGCGCTGGTATCAACGCCATCAGCGGCCATCGATTCAAGTGCGGCCTTGCCGGCCGCATCCGCGCCGATACAACCCAGCATGTCAACGTCCGCGCCTAAACGTGCGGCGGCCACCGCTTGGTTAGCGCCTTTGCCGCCGAAGTCGATCGCAAACGCATCGCCGGCGACCGTCTCACCCAATTGCGGTAAGCGCGCCGTTGTGAACGTATAGTCGACGTTGACACTGCCAACGACAACGACCCGCCGGCTCACGCGCGCCAATCCCGAGCTGGTGTCTGCGTGCCACCACTAATCGCCTGCAGACGTTCGGCCAAATACGCCCCAGCCGTGTATCTGCTCGATAACACCGTGTCGAGAAACGGCGTCAGAAACAGTGGCGCCGCGAATCGAGCCGTGTTGTCAGCATCAGGGTTGACGACGCGGTGGGTCGTCGATGGGTATCGTCCAGCCGATAGCTCCGCCAGCATGTCGCCCGCGTTGACAACAATCTCACCCGGCCGGCCGGCGACTCGGTGCCATTGGCCGTCGCGGTCCATGACTTCGAGTCCGGGCTCAGCGGACACCGGTAACACCGTCAGCAGATTGATATCCTCGTGCGGTGCAGCCCTTAAGGCACCGTCCGGCGACCGGCCTCGCAGTGGTGGGTAGTGCAACAGTCGCAACACACTGTCGGCCGCTGACAGCATGCGTGCAAGGCCGGCCGCATCGACATCGGTCAGAAAATCAAGGAGCAGTCGTCCGGTCGCCAGCGCTTGCTCACGATAGCGAAACGTGGCTTGTGAGGTCCCATCGGGTACGCGCGCACCGGGCAGCACATGGAAAAACTCCTTGAGGTCAATCACCTCGGCTCCGACCGCTCGCTCAGATTCGCTCGCCGGCCAATAGCCGCACAGCGGCGCTTGCCCTGCAACATCGTGTCTGTGACGTAACTTATCGGTATCGCTCGACTCGAAAAACCGCCGCCAACACCTCTCCAAGTTGTCGAGCGTGGCCACGTCGATGGGCGCGTGGCGGACAATGGCGAAGCCGGTCTCGCGCAACGTCGCCGTAAAACGCTGCGGCGCATCGTCCGAGCGAAGATCGACATCACCGATTAGCATGCGACCGTTCGAGTGCGATGGGCCATTGCCGCAAAGACGCCAAGCACCGATAAAACTAACGCCCCGCCCGCGAACCACAGCGCCGCGCGCACGGAAAACCAATCGACGGCCAGGCTGCTCGCGTACGGGGCGAGCGCCGTTCCAACGGTCGCCGCGAGCAGCAAGGTCGAAATCACGGCGACCTGTTGCTCGTCAGCCAACTGCGAGCCCAACGTGACGATTAGCTTCAGAAGCCCCAGCGTACCAACGCCCCAAGCAACCGCTAACCACTGTGCACTGGTCAGTCCAGTGACAAACGACAAGCCAAGCCCGAGCCCCGCGCACAACACAACCGCAATCGGTAGCAACCGTAGCAGGCCGAGCGGCAAAACAACGACGGCCGCGAGTAACTGGCCGGCGAACAATGCAACGAAGTAGGCCGATACGGGCTTGGCGCTGGCAATCGCCGCGACGTCATGGGCCGTCTCTAAGTAGGTGGGCAACCACAGTACGAGCGAGAACTGGCCGAGCGTAAAGCTGGTTAACGCAAGTGCACACCACCACACAGCCACCGGCCAATTCGCCGGTGACGCGTGGCCAGGTGGCGGTGAGATATCCCGGAAATTCGTGCAAGGGATTAGTGCTAACGCTGCCAACGAGGCGCAGCCTGCCAACCCGTAAACGCTCGGCCACGCGTTTCCCGCGGCTAGCAGCCACCCGCCGACCGCGATTGCCGCGAATCCCGACACACTGAAGGCCCCGTCGGTAACGACGAGCATCGATGCGCGGCGCTCACCGGCGTGAGTCGATGCGATGATATTGGCAGCGGCTGGCAGACCAATACCGCAGGCGAAACCAGCAATAAAAAGCGCACCGCGGACAACGCCGACGGTGGGTAGCAGCACGATGGCGAGAACCGCCGCTGCAACGGCAACAAACGAGAGCAGTAAAACAAGGCGTGTCTGCAGCTTCAGTAACAGCCAAACGGCGGCGATCGCCCCCGCCAAAATACCGAGATTGACGGCACCGAGAGCGCGGGCGGCTTCGGCGGCGCTGAGCGACAGTGCGCCGCCCACCGGGGCCACTAAGATCGGCGCGGGCATCAGTAAAGCCGCGGTAACGCTGTAGGCAAGGAATGCGATAAGCGTCAAGACGAGCACGTTCAACATGCGTCGACGCTAGCACCCGCTGCGGTCAATGACCAATCGTCGGTTTGCGGAACGGGTCGCTCGCCTGGCACTCTGCTCGCTCCGACGCCGCCGAGTGACTGATGCGCCCTATTCTCATTGACACCGATCCCGGTATCGACGATGCAATGGCCATCGCCTTCGCGGCTCGCTCCCCAGCCGTGGATCTTGTCGCGATAACGTCGGTGGCGGGTAACGCACCGATCGCAACGACGACCTATAACGCTTTGTCGCTCGTTAGCCGCTTTGAACTAGACATCCCAGTGGCGCGAGGCGCTGGATGTGCGATCGATGGTGTCGCCAGTGCGCCGCCGACGTTCGTTCACGGTGACGATGGACTGGGCAACACGGCGCCTGTGGCTGGCCATCACGAACTGGCGACGGAGTCTGCCGCTGAACTGATCGTCGCCACGGCGCGGCGCTTTCCACAGCAACTCGCAATCGTCGCGCTTGGCCAACTTAGTAACCTCGCGTTGGCGCTCCGGCTCGATCCCTCGTTGCCGGAGCTCGTTGCTGAAGTCGTTATCATGGGCGGCGTGTTCGGTTTTGCCGGTGAGCCAGGCAATGTCACGCCGCTCGCTGAAGCAAATACGCACGGGGACCCGCTGGCCGCCGACTTGGTTTTTCGAACGGCGTGGCCGCTGACCGTCGTCGGTCTCGACGTGACAATGCAAACGATCATGCGTGCGAAGCATCGCACCGCGATGCAACGTGCCAGTGACACCGGCGCCTATTTGTACGATGTTTCGGCTTTCTACGACCGATTTTATCGAGACCGTCACGGTCTCGATGGCTTTCCGGTGCACGACTCATCCGCGATCGCCTACCTCCTCGATCCAACGCTATTTCGCACCAGGCGCGGCGCGCTGCTAGCGCACTGCTACGGGCCTAGCCGCGGCCAGACACTGTTTGTTGCCGACCCTGCGACCCATACGCAGTTGTCTCTGGCCAAGCGCCCGCTGCACAACGCGTGCTCCGACGTGCGCGCCGACGACGTGCTGGCGCTGTTTCATGAGACGCTAAAAGCCAGCTGACAGAATCGTCGAATTTGTTGTTTTTTTTCTACAACGCGTTCGTATTTTGTTTGACTTTTGTAAAAAACCCAGCAATAACAGCGTTGAAAGTGTCGAAAAATTGCGTCGATAGCACTAGGGGGCTGCGGCTTTCACGCAACGAAATCATCCCAATCAGAGGCTTTAGCGGGAGAAATGTGAGGATGTCTAAGCAGTTGCCGTTTACTTATCACCTAAAACCTGTGTTCGCGTTGGCCGCACTCGCCACCGCGAGCGTGCTACCGACCAATGCTGGCGCTCAAGACGCCGACGATGAAATTGAAGAGGTCGTGGTTACCGGCACGCGTATCGCACGCGATGCCAACTTGAGTGGACCGTTACCGGTCCAGACCATTTCCGCCGAGGACATCCAGGCCTCGGGCGAATTCAATATCTCCGACGTTGTCAATGACGTTCCTGCATTGCTGGCCTCAGCGACCGCTGAACAATCCGACAGCCCGTTTAACGACGGCGCCGACGGCGCCAACGTTCTGAATCTGCGCGCCCTCGGGGCCAACCGTACGTTGGTACTCGTTAATGGACGCCGCCACGTTGGCGGTATTCAAGGCCAAGCGGCTGTCGACGTCGGTTCGATTCCGATCAAGTTGGTCGAACGCGTTGAAGTGCTGACCGGCGGCGCGTCCGCTATCTACGGCGCCGATGCCGTAACCGGTGTCGTCAACTTCATCATGAAAGAGAATTTCGACGGCTTTGAAATCGACGCGAACTACGGTCTTTCAAGTGAGGGCGACGGCCAGCAATTGTCGCTGTCGGCCATTTGGGGCAAGAACTTTGCCGCTGACCGCGGCAACTTTGCCGTGGCCGTTGATTACCGCACCGACGATGGCCTCATGGTGACGGACCGCGACGGCGGCGCTTTCATCGGCTCCGGTCGAGACTGGGTCAACCCGGCCTTACGCTTTCAACAAGGCGACATCGGCACCGATACACCGAACCTCGCGGCGTTTTACAACTTTGCGAACACCGGCTTGACGAACTTCGGCTTGGAGATCCCAACCTCCGCCGCGTTTATTGCCGATTACAACGCGCAATTCGGCGTTGACCCGGTGCTAACGTCGGCCGAACAGGCGCTGTTCGACCGAGCCGCAAACGCCCCACAACGCGCGGTGCTGCCGGGACGGACATTCCCGTTCACATCGGGTTATGGCTACATCATTCCCGGTAACCCATTTACATTTGCCGGCTTCGACCCGGAAACAGCGATCGATCTTGATAACAACGGTAACCCCGACTGCCTCGACTCATTCACCGGCTATAACTCGGTGTTCGGTGCCGCGTCGTTCGGGGTCGTCGGCGGTTGCTGGAATGTCACGGCGGATGGCACTTACCGCCCGGTTCAGGACGGTCTCGTGGCCGGCGACTTCCAAGGCTTCGGCGGCGATTCGTTCAATACGATCAGTAACGATCGCAGCAACATCCTGATCCCGGACGACAAGATCTCCGTGAATTTACTCGCGAGCTACGACCTCACCGACACGATGACGGTGTTTGGCGAAGCGAAATATGTCACCCAGGAGACCGATCAGAATATCGACCCGAATTCGTTCTGGGACTTATTGTTCGGGGCACCGGATAACCCATTCCTGCCAGCGTTTATTCAACCAACCGCGCAAGCGACCGGCGGCGTTGCTATCACGATGGACCCGCTGTTCTTTAATGCGAATCGGAAAACGGAGCGCGAAACGACACGCTTCGTCGGCGGTATCAAAGGCGAATTCGAGAATGGCTGGTCGTACGAGGTAAGCGCCAACATCGGTCGCTTCGATCAGACCATCAGCCGCAATCGATCCACGATCAACGATCGCTTTTTCGCGGCCCTGGACGCGGTGACTGACCCGGCCACAGGCCAACCGGCCTGTCGTTCATCGGTCGACCCGTTAGCACCGGCGCTAACGACGCCGTTCAATATTCCTGCGTATGACCCCGGGTATTTCTCGTTCCAACCTGGAGACGGTTCTTGCGTGCCGCTTAATATTTGGGCGGGCGAGACCGGTGTGACACAAGCGGCCATCGACTTCGTTACGGTACCGACGTGGGATAAGTTGGTCATCGACCAGCGCGTTCTCGCTGCGACCGTCGTCGGCGATTCCGAGAACTTCTTCTCGCTGCCCGGTGGGCCCGTCGGATTTGCGGTTGGCTTTGAGTACCGCGAAGAAGAATCGGACGCCACCTTCGACGCCTTCCAACGGGGCGTAATACCGGCAGGCGGCAGCGCGCCAGGACAGTTGCTGGAGGACATATCGGGTAACGCCTCGCTGACCTTCCGCCCTGCCCTGTCCGTGCGCAACGAAGCGGGCGAGTTCGATGCCACCGATGCATTCGTCGAGGTCTCGTTGCCACTGTTGGCTGACATGCCCGGCATCGAAGCGTTGGTCGTTGACCTCGCAATCCGTGGCTCTGATTACTCGACGATCGGCTCGCAAACGACCTGGAAAGCGAACGTGTCTTACGCACCCGTATCGAGCGTTGCGTTCCGCGGCGGTATTTCGGAGGCCGTGCGTGCACCGAACATTACCGAGTTGTTTGGCCCGCAAGTCGGCACAACGTTCCGGCCTGTCGATCCCTGCGATATCGCGCAGATCAATGCGATCGGCGCCGATAACCCGACCTTGGCCGCGCAAACGCAGGCGAACTGCGTCGCGGACTTTGCCGCAATTGGCATCGACCCAACGGATGGCGCCGGCAACTATGTCTTCACGGACCCGTTGTCAGCGGCCTTTGGTGGCACGACCGGCGGCAATACCGAGTTGCAAGAAGAAACGGCCGAAACGAAAACCCTGGGTGTTGTCTTTCAGCCCGAGGATATTCCTGGCTTAAATCTGACGATCGATTACTGGGATATATCCATCGACGATGCGATCGAGGCGGTAACGTCGCAGAACATCGTTGATGGCTGCTACCAGGGCGCGTCGCTGAATCAAAACTTCTGTCAGCTGTTCACGCGCAATAATGACCCAGCGTCTTTGCAAGCGGGTGGCTTTAACTTCCTGCAACAAACGAGCGTCAACTTCGCACGCATTGATACGTCGGGATACGACTTATCGGCCAGCTACGGTTTCGACATTGCCGATAGCCAGGTCGATATTCGCGTTCAGGCGACCAAAGTCAATGAGCTCGACTTCTTCCAGAACCCGAACGACTTGTCCGAAGTAAACCCAGAACTTGGCGAAGTAAACCGTCCCGAATGGGCCGGCAATATTTACCTCGGTTGGGGAATTGGTCAGTTCGATTTTGGCTGGCAAGCGCAGTTCCAGGGTGAGCAATTGGTGCAATTCCTGGAGATCGAAACAGCGCGGTCGCTCTACGGCGATGTCGTGTTCCAGGACGAGACATGGATCCACGACTTCAGCGCCAACTATACGGTCAACGATCAGCTGCTGATCTACGGCGGTGTTCGGAACGTCACGGACGAGGAACCATTCCTAACGAACCTGGCCTTCCCAGCCAGTGCGCGGGGCCGGTTCTTTTTCGTCGGGGTTGATTACAAGCTCTAGTCAGCACCTCAGCGACCGGAGCATTGATCGAGTAGAGGCCAGGCGATTCGCCTGGCCTTTATTCGTCTGAACGGTCGAGCTGCAGCGCCTTATCGAGAAAACCAGCGACGGCTTGATAGAGCGCGACTTTGTTGCGGACTTTCCGAACCGAATGCCCTTCGTCGGCAAATCGCAAATAAACGACGTCTAGGCCGTTCTCCCTGAGGCGCCGCACCATTCGGTCCGACTCGGTCACGGGATCGCGCGGATCGTTGACACCGTGAGAGAACAGCATTGGCACATTGATGGCGTCGACCGTGTTGATCGGTGAGTTTTTGGCGTAAAACGTTTGCCAGCGCGCCTCGCGGATATCGCCGTATTCCAAGCGGTCCGATGCTTTCAATGCGGGCGACGCCTCATTGAGCGCGCGAACCCAATCCGACACACCGACAAACGAAACGCCCGCACGGAATACGCCGGGATAGGTGCCCAGAACGGCGTTGACCATATACCCACCATAAGACCCGCCCATCACGGCGGCGCGCGCCGTATCGATACGCGGGTCGTTGCTCAAAAACGCCACCGTGTCGACCAAATCGCGCACCGAATCGAGCCGCCGCTCTTGGTTATCCAGACGGGTGTAGGTCTTACCAAAGCCGGTCGAGCCTCGCACGTTCACAGCGAACACCGCCACGCCGGTGTTTACCAGGTATTGCTCGACCGGTCGAAACGACGGCTGGCGCTGTCCGGTGGGGCCGCCGTGCACCTCAACCAATAACGGGAAGCCGTCCGGCGGCGCGGCTCCACGGGGCAGGTACAGTAGCCCTTGCAGCTGCACGCCATCGCGAGCGGCGAAGGTACGAACTTCTGGCTCGACAAAGTGCAAGTTCGGGTCGAGGCCAGCAAGCGAGCCGGCGAACACATGCCGTGCGTCACTCGCACTAAAATCCCAGGCGTAAATATCGCCAGATACGCTTGGACCGACCACGCGAACAACGGCCGCTGGCGCTTGCCTAGCGCAGTCAATATCGTAAACACCGGCAGGTAGGTCGGGTACAGCAAGCGCTTTACCAACAGTGACATCGTACGCACCGAGCCGGCTGTAGCCGTTTTCATTGACCACATAGAGCAGCACGCGGTCGTTGTCGCACAACGCCAGCTCATCGATGCTCCAGCGCGCGGCGACAATGGTCTCGGGTTTAGCGGTTTTTTCATCAACGAAGAGAATCGATTTGTGCTCTCGATCGACATCGCTAATCACATAGAAGCCGCTACCGTTACGTCGCCAAACGCTCTGCTCAAACGCTGCCGCAACCGTTGGCCGAAAGAGCGGTGTCAGATTGCCCGTCGCGATGTCGAGCGAATGGAGATTATTGGCGTCCTCACCGCGGGTTTCACTAAGCAGCAGAGTCGCTTCGTCGGGGTGCAGGGCTGCTGGAAAGTAGCCAAAACTCCCCTCAAGAATTCGGCGCGATTCCCGACTGGCAATCGCGGTAACGTAGATGTCGTAGTCGGTGCCGTTACGCTCTGTCGATGAGTAGATGATGCGCTGGCCGTCGGCTGAGAAACCACCAAACCAACGGAATGCGTTGGACGGTGGCAATACGATACGCTCTTTGCGACCGTCAATGTCGAGCAACGTATAGCCTTCGCGTTCATTGCCATCGATGTCTCGCGCGATCAAGAACGCTTTGGAATTCGGTGCCCAGTGAAAATCTCGAATCGCGTCGCCGAAGGTTAACTGCTCCGGCGCACCGCCATCGAGTGCTACCCGCCACAATTGGGGGCTACCGCTTATCGACCATAAAAACCCGGCATGCCGACCGTCCGGCGACACCCGAACGTCAGACGCACCATGGGCCATGAGATAACGCGTAACGTCGGCGGGGACGCTCCCAGCGAGACCCAGCGAGACGCTGCCAGGTGATGGCGTGTCGTCGGGGTACGGCCACGCATCTCCAAGGCCAGCCGTAGCGCATAACGCTAATGCGCAGCCAACAGCAACGTGCGATCGCATTCGCAACTCCCTCTAGTGTTTGTTGACCGCTCAAACGCGCGAGCGGTGTCGACCATGACCCGAACGGTGGCTTTAGTCCTTGTCGGACGTTTGCAGAATCTCCTCGCGGAGCTCCTCGTCGAGCGTGTCCCCGGACGTGAGCATGCTGAGCTCGTTTTCAACGTCGCGCGCCTTTGCTTCCGCGCGGATGGTCTCCTCAGCGTGATCAGCAAGGTCACGTCGTAACTCTTGCGTTTGCTGAACCGCCGCTTTGAGATCGGTGCGTGTCTGCTCAAGCTGATCCGAGCGCGCTTCAAACGCCGTTTCTAGCTCTTCGATTTTGCGGTCACGCTCCTTCAACGCTTCGTCCAACTCGTCGACACGTTGGTCGGCGGTCGCGAGCTTGCGCTCAAACACGTTTTTCTCGGCTTTGAGCGAATTGATACTCTTGCCGAGCTCAAGCGTGCGTTCTTCAAGCGTCCCTGCTTTGCGATTTCGTAGTAGCAGCATGACGAGTATGCCGAGAACAAACCCGACGCCAAGTAGCGTGCCATACGTCTCCAGTCCTTCGAGCATCGCCGTTCTGTCTCCCCTACAGCCCAGCCGGTAATTATATCAGCGCCAATCCCTATGGCGGCAAAAATGACAGCGCTTACCCAGCCGAAATACCTGCCAGCTATGGCAGATGAGAGAAAAAATCCGCCGCCAAATCCGGAAAATCCGTAAACACGCCGGCGATGCCGACGTCGCGGACGAGCCAGTCGAGGCAATCACTAAAATCACTGAAGCCGGCGACGACATCATCGCGGCGCAATGTATACGGGTGCAGAACGAGCCCATGCGCTGTCGCGTCGTGCACCCACCGGTGTGGACGTCGCGCCGGGTCTCCAGCCGCTATTAGTTGACCAATCCACGGACCGACTGCGTCGGCAATCTGCGCAATTTCACGCAATCCCTCGTTGCTTCTCGCCCAGTCGAAGTCGGTCGGTGATTCATCCCAGCTGTTCTCGCCAAGCAGCTGAACCAGCCGAACCTCGGCGCCGAACTCGGTTCGCCACCGTGATAATTCGTCGAAGTCGAAACACTGCACGAACACAGGGTCACTGCGCCGCTTGAGATTGCGTTGCTGGAGTTGCTCGAACAACAGACGGCTTACGTCGACGCCTTCCGCATGGTGCCATTGCGGCCGCTTGACCTCGGGATAGACGCCGACGCGTCGAGCCGTGGAATGACTAAGGCCCTCCACCAAATCCAGTTCCTCCGCGAACGTATGCAGACCGAATCGTCCGGTCGCCACCGGAAAACGCTCGGGATAAACCGCTTTGCCGCTCGCGTCGAAGCGTTCGGAGATTTGCAGCGCACGCAGTTCGTCGAGGTCGAAATCGCGCACGTAGAAACGTCCGTCATCGCGACAGCGCTCTGGAAACCGGGTCGCCACATCGCTAACGCGGTCGAGATAGATGTCATGCGTAACAATGAGCGCATCGTCACGACTGGCTACCAGATCCTGCTCAAGGTAATCCGCGCCTTGGCCGAAAGCCAACGCCTTCGCTGCCAGCGTATGTTCCGGTAAGTAGGCACTAGCGCCACGGTGCGCAATGACGATGGGGCGCTGGCTGTGCATCTGTTGTGGCCTAGCCTCGTTTCAGCGTTCGCGCTGCAGCGACCTCAGGGAAAATCGATGACTTCCCAGCGGTTTGTATCTTGGTCACGCCCTTTGTTGCGAATCGCATCGACAATCTCGCGCGCGTTCCAATCGACGACGGTGTCGGCCTGATCGAGCAGCCGCTTGTGCAGAACGATGGTACCGCCAAACCCGTTCACAGCGATCACAGGTATATTGTTCGCCTTGGCCGCTTCGATTTGATACTGCGCCCAATCGGCTTTTTGCTCGTAAATGCTGCCGAGCATTAAGATCACTTCGGACTCCTTGATTTGGGCGAGAAGCGTGTCTTTGAATGCGTCGGCCGAGCCCGACGGCATGTCCTCTGGACGCGATACGTTTAGGTAGAAGAAATTCTCGACACTCTCAAGGTATTCGAAAATTCGTAGGTAGTCGTCGCTCTCGCTAAATACGTGGCTGACGAACACCCGGATGGGCTCTTTCTCCGACATCAGTCCCTCGACCGCAGCTCGATTGCTACAATTGTAGCTGACCACGCCACGTGGCGACCAGAGAGGCTGCGACCAGAGGGGCTGCGCTGGTATCTTGTGCCGTGCTTCTGCCCAGCGAACCGGACCGAATTTCATGCGCTTGCTTCTGTTTAACATCCGCTACGGCGTCGGCAGCGGGCCATCGATGCACGTACCGGTACCCGGTGCAGGGTATTTGCTGGGCAACCCGCAGCAACTCGAACGCTTGGTCTCGTTTATCAAAGAACAGCAGCCCGACGTTTGTGGGCTAATCGAGGTCGATACCGGCTCAATACGTTCACGGATGGTCAATCAGGCCGAGACAATTGCGGCCGCGCTCGGTTACCAATCGTCGTATGGCATTAAGTACGGCGGGACGTCGGTAAACAACCTGGTACCGATTGTGCGCAAGCAAGGCAATGCGATCCTTGCCGGCCCGAATGTACAGCACGAGCGCTATCACTTTTTCGATACCGGCATCAAACGACTGGTGATTGAGCTCGAACTTGAGACCTGCGCGATATTTCTCGTCCACCTATCGCTCAAATACCGCCACCGACATCTGCAGCTGCGTCATCTCTACGACCTCATTCGAGCGACGAAAAAGCCAGTGATCGTTGCCGGCGACTTTAATACGTTTTGGGGCGGCGACGAGATATACCTGTTCCAAGAAGCAGCTGGCCTAACGAGCGCCAATACGGCCGGATTGCCGTCGTACCCAAGCAACGCGCCGCGGCGTGAGCTCGACTACGTGCTGTACCAACAACCGATACAGGTAACGAATTTCTCGATTCCCAACGTACAGCTGTCCGACCACCTGCCGTTGGTCTGCGACTTCGATATCGATTGACGAGACCGACTGACGGCGCGCTTTGCAGGTACAATGCGCAACGACGCGGGGAGCGACACGACGGCCATGCACAACGACACCCAACAAGCCGACTATAGCCATTGGCGGCGGGAAACCGATGCCAACGGCATCGTCCATCTGTACATCGACAAACACGAAGCTAGCGCCAACGTTCTATCGGCCGACGTACTCGCCGAACTGAATGATCTATTGACGGCGGTCAGCGCGGAGCGCCCGACAGGCGTCATCGTGCGCAGCGCGAAACGCAATATGTTTGTCATGGGTGCCGACATCAACGAATTTACGACACTGACCGATGCCGATAGCGCCTACGCGTTGATTCGCCGCGGTCAGCAAGTCATTGATCGTCTCGCCGAGCTCCCCTGCCCTAGCGTTGCGTTAATCGAAGGCCATGCACTCGGCGGCGGCCTCGAGCTGGCGATGGCCTGTGACTATCGCGTGGCCGTCAATGTCGACAAAGGCATAATCGGTCTGCCAGAGGTCAACCTCGGTATTCACCCGGGATTCGGCGGTACCGTGCGGGCCGTCCAGCTAGCTGGTGCGCGCGAGGCGTTGCAACTGATGCTCACTGGACGCTCGTTGCGGCCGAGCAAAGCGTTACGCCTTGGGCTGTTGGACCGCGTTGCGGATGATACCGCCGCCGCCGTTGCCACGGCCGAGACTTTGATTCAGCAAGCACCGGGTAAGCGCAAGGCGCCATTTGTTGATCGGCTGTTGAACTGGGCGCCTCTGCGACCCTTGATCGCGCGCCAGGTCGAAAAGCAGGTCGCGCGTAAAGCGCGCAAAGAACATTACCCCGCTCCGTACGCGATCATCGATCTCTGGCGGCGCTTCGGTGCCTCCGGCGAGCGCGCTTACGAAGCCGAAGCGCATTCGATCGCCGAGTTGATGGTGACACCGACGGCCCGGAATCTCGTCCGGGTGTTTTTCCTACAAAACAACCTTAAGCGCCAAGGTGATCAAGCCACGACGCCGATCAAAGCTGTGCATGTTGTCGGTGCTGGGGTTATGGGCGGCGATATTGCTACGTGGTGCGCGTACCGCGGTCTCGACGTTACGCTGCAAGACCGCGAACAGCGGTTCGTCGACCCAGCGATCGATCGCGCTCGAGATTTTTTCACGAAGCGCTTAAAACAACCCGACAAAGTTGCTGCGGCGATGCAACGCTTGCAAAGCGACGTCGACGGGCATGGCGCTGCATCGGCGGACCTTATCATCGAGGCTATCGTCGAAGATTTGGCGGCGAAACAAGGGCTGTACCAATCGATTGAGCCGCGAATGAAGGCAGGCGCTGTTCTCGCCACCAATACGTCGAGCATTCCGCTGGAGAAGTTAGCGGCCGGCCTGGCCGCGCCGGATCGCTTAATTGGGATTCACTTCTTTAACCCGGTGGCGCTATTGCCGCTCGTCGAAATCGTGCGGGCACCGAGCACCGATAAGGCGGCGCTGGCCGTTGGCCACAGTTTCGTCAAGCGGATTGGTAAGACGCCGCTTGAGGCGAGCAGTACGCCTGGCTTTTTGATCAATCGTATTCTTGCCCCATACATGGGCGAAGCGCTGTTTTTGGCTCGCGAGGGGATAGCGCTGCGGACTATCGATGATGCCGCGGTCGCCTTCGGAATGCCGGTCGGCCCGGTTGAGTTAGCTGATACCGTTGGTCTTGATGTTGCCTTACATGTGTCACGCATCTTGGCAGACGCCTATGGCAGCCCGATCGCCGACGAGCTCGTGCAGAAGGTGGATGCCGGCGAACTTGGTCGTAAAAACGGCCGGGGCTTCTATCAATGGATGGATGGCAAAGCGCAAAAACCCGACGCCGACGGTGCTCGCATGCCGGACGAGCTGACCGACCGACTCATTCTGGTCATGGTTAACGAGGCGGTTGCCTGCCTGGCGGACGGTGTTGTCGCCGATGAAGAAAGCCTCGATGCCGGGGTGATTTTCGGGACCGGCTTTGCACCGTTTCGGGGCGGACCGATCAATTACGCCCGAACGCGTGGCTTGAATGAGGTTCGCAGCCGGCTAGAGTGGTTAGCAGGCACCCATGGGGAACGCTTTGAGCCGCATCCCGGCTGGGACCAGTTAATCGCAGATTCCACGACAAATCAGCCAGTTATTGTGGAGAAATGAGAACCGGTATACGGTCAACAGATAGAAGGTTCGCTCTACAATAGGGATGTATAACGACGCGGCACGGCCCCTGCACACCCGAAACTGGTACTCGGGACGTGACGCCGGCCAGCCCGCCCGTGGAAACAAAGTCGCATGACGGAAGAATTACAACCACGCATACTCGCCGATTTCTCGCCGCTGAGTAGCTTAAAGCGAGACAATCTCGCCGCTTTGGCGAAGAAGACGCAAATTCGCGAGGTCGATCAAGGCCAGTATCTGTTCAAAGAAGGCGATACCGAGAAACGCACCGTGTATATCGTCAGTGGCTCGGTCGATTTACTGGAAGCCGA
>JBCDBO010000014.1:0-59727 GCA_039183535.1 Pseudomonadota bacterium
CAGCGACCTCGTGCCCAACGCGATGCTCGAGCGGCACAATGAGCGGGTCGGCCAGTACTGCGAGCATGGTGTCAGCGGGGATCTCGCCGAGCAAATCGCCGCGCTTGCCTTTACCACAACATTGCTCGACATCGTCGATATCGCACGGAAGAGTGACGAGCTGCTGCTGGCTGGCGAAGTCTATTTCGAGTTGGACCAACACCTTGCCATCGACTGGCTGAAACAAGCGATTGAGCGTCTCACCGTAACAACGCGTTGGCAGTCATTAGCGCGCAGTAAGCTGCGCGATACGGTCAACGACACGCAACGCGAGTTGGCTCGGGCATTGCTGCGCCAAGCACAGTCAATCGGCGCCAGTGACAGTGTTGCCGCCTGGTCGGCGGACGACGATAATGGCGTCGCAGCCTATCGTGAAACCCTGCGCGCGATTCGGCGCGATGACCAAACCGACCACGCAACGCTGTCAGTCGCAGTGGCTGGACTCACTGCACTGCTCCACCGTTAGTCCATAACGACAGGAACTGATCGAATGGCGTCCGCAGACGCAAGCATTGAACCGAAAGTGGCGGTTTTCATAGACTTTGAAAACCTGGCCTTGGGCGCGAAAGACACGCCGCAAGGAACATTCGACATCCAGTTGGTGCTGAAGCGCTTGCTGGAGAAAGGCCGGCTCGTTTACAAGCGCGCCTATTCGGACTGGAGCCGCTACCGAAAGTACACACGGGCCTTTCACGAACACGGTATCGAGCTCATCGATATTCCACAAACAAAGATCAGCGGCAAAAACAGCGCCGACATCCGTATGGTGGTCGATGCGCTCGATCTTTGCTATGCAAAACAACACATCGACGTTTTCGCGCTGGTATCCGGTGACAGCGACTTTTCGCCCTTGGTGTCAAAGCTGAAGGAGAACGACAAGCGCGTCGTTGGCTGCGGGATCAAAAGCTCGACATCGGACTTACTCATCAGCAACTGCGATGAGTTTATCTATTACGACGATCTCGCCCGCGTCGCCGACAAAAGCAAATCGACCCGTCGTCGTCGCTCCAGCCGTAAGGCGGACCGTCGCGATGAGTTAATGGATCAATTAGCAGAGATCGTGACCTCACTCGAGTCGGACTACGACCCACTGTGGGGCTCGCTGGTCAAGCAGACACTGCGACGCGTTCATCCAGGCTTTAGCGAAGCGTATTACGACTTCAAGTCGTTCTCGGCTTTGCTCAAAGAAGCTGAGAAACGCAAAGTTATTCGTCTTGACTACGATGAGTCGCGCGGCAACTACAGCGTGACATCCTACTAACCTAATTGGATACGTAATTATGACTCGTCGCCTTGTACTGTGCCGCCACGGCCAGAGCGATTGGAACCTCAAGAACCTCTTTACAGGCTGGAAAGATGTCGATCTGACCGAAAAAGGCATTGGCGAAGCGCGCGCGGCAGGACGACTTCTGTCCGAGGCAGGCTACCAATTCGATATCGCCTACACGTCGGTGTTGAAGCGCGCGATCCGCACGTTGTGGTTGATACTCGACGAGATGGACCGTATGTGGATTCCGGTCGAGCGAGACTGGCAACTCAATGAGCGTCATTACGGCGCATTGCAAGGCCTCAACAAAGCCGAAACCGCAGAAAAATACGGCGACGAACAAGTCCATATCTGGCGACGCAGCTACGCAACGCCGCCACCGCCGCTAGAGGCAGACGACGAGCGCCACCCTGCCCGTGACCCGCGGTACGCCGGCATCGGTCACTTACCGGCAAGCGAATCGCTGGCGGATACGCTGGCACGGGTGCAGCCTTACTGGGATAAGACGATTGCACCGACGCTACGTGCTGGTAAAGACGTCTTGATCGCGGCACACGGCAACAGTTTGCGGGCGCTGGTCAAAATGCTCGATGATGTTAGCGATTCGGAGATAACCGGATTTAATATCCCGACCGGCGTGCCGCTCGCCTACGAACTTGACGAGCACCTAAAGCCGCTAAGTCGTGAGTTTCTCGGCGACCCAGACGCCATCGCCAAAGCCGCTGCGCAAGTCGCTAATCAGGCGCGCGGCTAATGCGCTACGCACTCGGCGACCGATCGCCGCAGTTGCTTGGGGCGAATCATTTTATAGCACCCTCCGCCGATGTAATCGGCGCCGTGGAGCTCCATGACTCGGTGAGCATCTGGTATCAAGCGGTCGTGCGCGGCGACCAAGATACGATCGTGGTTGGCGCCGGCAGTAACGTGCAGGATGCAGCGGTCCTACACACCGATGCTGGCGTCGCGCTGGACATTGGAGAGCGTGTCACCATCGGTCACCAGGCGATGCTGCATGGCTGCCACATTGGCAATGAATCATTGATTGGCATCGGCGCGACCATTTTGAACGGGGCGACGATCGGGCAACACTGCATTGTTGGCGCCAACGCATTAGTAACGGAGGGTAAGTCTTTTGAGCCAGGGCATTTGATTATCGGTGCGCCGGCGAAAGCCGTCCGTGAACTCAGCAGCGATGAAATTAAGCGCGTGCAACTGTCGGCTGCGCACTACATCGCTAACGCTGCCCGCTTTCAGTCATCGATTGTTTCTATCGACGACTAACGGTCGCTACGACGGCAGTTGCCGCGAAAGTCGCGAGAAACCGATAACGCCGCTCGTCATTAGCGCAAACGGAAACGCCAGGGCATAAATACCAAGGGCCATGTCGTAAGAGACTAGCCATTGGTAGCAACCAACCGCCGCGAGCGGTGCCAGTAAACCGCGCAGTCCTGTTAACGACACATGTACGGCCATGTAATCGGTGGCACGACCATCCGATGCGAACGCATTGTGACCGAGGTGCCAGCCGATGTTGCCCGCGGCTAACCCGGTGCCCGACAAAGCCGCGGCGCACCCTAAAAACCAGAGGTTTTGGGTCACAACACCGATCGCGGTCATCAGCATACCGAACAAAAACAGAACGCCTTGACCGACGCGAAATCTCGCGATATTCGATTGCGTAAATAAGTGCGCCCACATCGGTATCGTCAGTGGTAGCGCTGCCATTGGGATGGTCGTCGTGATCATCATCTGCATTAGCCGGGACAGCTCAAGCTGCTCGACCAATAGCAAGACGTTGAGCGTAAGGTAGGCCAGATTGCCGCTACCGAAAAAAAACATGACTTGCATGTAACGCCGGTAGTTTCGATCCTGGCGGAGCAACTCAATTGCGCCCTTGAGACCTGCCCGCTGCCGCGTTCGCGCCGCCGTTTCGGCTGCGAGGAGCTGCCGATGCCGCCGCACGCGAACGGACCGATAAACGACACCCGCCACGAGCAGCGCAATACCGCCGGCGGGATAGAACCAGCGGAAATTCGTTGTTGATTCATCAAGAAGCAAACCTGAAACCGCACCCGCTAACGCCATGCTGGCGGAACCCAGCACCGACACCTTGCCCATAAAGCTCGCGCGGCTTTCATCGGGGTTATTGGCTCGCCACACGGCGGAGCGAACGGTTAGTGCCCCGGCCCAAAAAACCCTCGATAACAGCATCGCTGCGATAAAAACGAACATACCGGCAACCGATAACGGCACAAGCGCAATCACCATGGGACCCATCGCCGCCGCGATCAACAGCATGGCAATGGTCGCGACTTTATGCCGGCCGGCCGCATAGTCCGCCCAAAAAAAGCTCATTAAATTGGCCGTTGCGGGTGCCGCGGCCGCGAGCGCGACGCCAGCGTTCAGCCAGTCGTTACTGACAGTGCCCGAAAAGACATTTTTGACAACGACACCGGCGAAACCGCCCTCGGTCATCGCGATTGCAACACTGGCGAACGCCCACGTCGACAACTCGCGTGGCGATTGCGATTTCGAGACTCGAGACAGGCCAGAACCGCGCAACCAATCGGCGTAGATCTGCAGGACTCGGTTCATCGCTGGCCGCGAAAATCAGCCGTCGCTTTTTCCTTCGAATCGTCCCACAGTCGGATGAGCCCTTCTTGTGCGCTAGACGCCACTAAGGTGCCGTCTTGGCTAAAAATACGACCCCGCGCAAAACCGCGTGCACCGGCCGCGTTCGGACTGTCGAAATCGCAGAATAACCATTCGTTCACCCGAACTGGCCGATGAAACCACAAGGCGTGATCAAGGCTCGCCATTTGTACGTTGCCGCGCGCAAAAGACAAACCGTGCGGTAGCGTGGCGGTGCCGAGCAGCTGGTAATCGGACAGATAGGCCAGCAATGACCGATGTAAGGCATCGTCATCCGGTAGCTCGCCCGCTACACGCATCCAGATTTGCTTGCGGGCCGGTAGCTTCGACGCACTAAAGTAATGCTCCGGATGGACTGGTCGAAAATCGAGTGGCTGCTGTAGCGCGATAAAACGGCGCATTTTCTCGGGAATGCTGTCGCTCATTTGCTCGCTAAGCTCGAGACTTGACGCCAATTCATCGGGCGATGGAACCGCCGCCATCGCATCGAAATGCTCAAGGCCTGGCTCTGGCACGTGAAACGATGCCGCCATATTGAAAATCGGACGACCGTGCTGGATCGCAACAACACGACGAACCGTGAAACTGCGTCCATCGCGTTGATGATCGACCTCGTAGACGATCGGTGCTTGCTGATCGCCACGGCGCAGAAAGTACGCATGCAACGAATGGGCGGAACGGTCGGCAACCGTTTGTTGTGCTGCCGATAAGGCTTGCCCAAGAACCTGCCCGCCAAATACTTGCGCACTGCCGATATCACGACTTTGCCCGCGAAAAATATTGACCTCGATACGCTCGAGCTCCATGAGACCGAGCAGATCCGACAAAGCGGTAGTCATAGTCTTTCCGACCGTGAATTGGCCGCGTAGTCTAGCACCGCTGCGGCGCGCTCGACCGGCATCCGCTATGCTTGTGCGACTGACTCGTGGATTTTGATATGACGCAGAACGACCCGCGCCCATGGTGGCGCCGCTTTAATGTGACGGCCGGGTGCCTAACGGCGCTCACCGTGCTAGCGCTTGTCGCAGCCGGTCCTGGCCACCGCTTCGGACTGCTCGGTTTTGAAAGAGCTGTGCTACTGAGTCTTGTGGCCGCAGTACTAGCGACACTCGGCTTCGTGATTGCGTTGGTCACGCTCATCAACGGCCGGATGGGGTCGCCGCGCCGTTTCGGCGTGAGCTCCCTGGTGGCGGCCGTGTTTTGCGGTGCGATCTTGGTACAACTCGGGCTATGGACTGTGCGTGCGACATCGGTGCCAGCGATACACGACATCAGTACCGATACTATGGATCCGCCTGCATTCATAGCCATTGCGCCAATTCGCGCGAACGCACCTAACCCGGTTGACTATGCCGGTGACGAGGCCGCAAAAGCACAGCGCCTTGCCTACCCCGACATCGTTTCCGTGAACGTCAATACGACGCCGGCAGCCGTAATCGATGCGGCCGCCGATTACGCGCAGCGGCAGGGTTGGACCATTGTCGCTAAAGACGCAATACGTGGGCGTTTAGAAGCAACGGCCACAACGTTCTGGTTCGGCTATCGAGATGACGTCGTTGTCCGCACTCGGACAACCAACACGGGTACGCAAATCGATGTCCGGTCGAAATCTCGCGTTGGGCAAAGTGATCTGGGGACCAATGCAGAGCGCGTTCGCGCGCTCGTGCAAGCGTTACAAACACAAGCGCCTTAGATCGATTGTGATCCACCGCCATCGACGACAATGCCTTGACCGCTTACGAACACGGAGTCATCTGACGCCAGGAAAAGCGCTACGCGGGCCACATCAAGCGGCTCACCGAGCCGACGCGCTGCCGATTTTTTAATCCAGTAGTCACGATAGTCTTTGTGGGCACGAAAATAGTCGCGGGTCATGCCGGTCATGATCGCACCGGGCAACAAGCAATTCGCGGTAATGCCGTAAACACCCCACTCGCTCGCGATCGATTTCGTCATGCCGAACAAGGCATGTTTTGATGCCGCGTAGGCCGTTCGTCCCGATTCACCCAATTCGGATAAAACGGAGCCAACGTTGATGATACGACCGGCCGGACTTTTCTTTAGGTACGGGAGTGAGCGACGACACAGTCGAAACGCGGCATCGACATTGGTCGCGAACACGGCGTCCCAGTCCGCATCGGCTGTCTCATCGGTATCGCTGCGCAAGCAGATACCGGCATTGTTGACCAAGATATCGAGCCCGCCCAACGTCCGATCAATTTCTTCGAATACGGCATCGGTCGCGCCGTCGGCGCTGACGTCACATTCGAAGCCGTCGATATTGGCCACCGATTCAAACCGTTTAACGACACCGCTATCGGGCATATCTACGGCCAATACGCTGGCTTGATGTTGCGCAAAAACACGCGCAATCGCATCTCCGATTCCGGTATTGGCACCGGTAACAACGGCTTTCAATCCCAGCAAGCGATCGTTCTCGGACATAAAAAGGTGCGTCCTTTAGTGGTTAGTAGTGGGCGGCTGCTGATCGGCCTCGAGCTGTTTCGCTAGACGGCGAAAGCCGCGAAAGCCTGCAATGAAGACAGCCACACCGATCAGACCCAGCCACAACGTATCGGCCTGCCCGGCACCGGGGCCATGAACATAATCCCACGCGGCCAGCAGCGCAACAACGAGACCCATAAACATGGTGACGTTGGCGGTGTATCGCACGATAACCACCGTAATCGGATGCATCGTTGAACTCAGGCAGTCGGCAGTTGGTAATCAGCAAACTGCTTTCTAAGCGCCGTCTTCAAAATCTTGCCCGTTGCCGTGTGTGGAATTTCATCGACGAAGACGACGTCGTCAGGCAACCACCACTTTGCGACTTTGTCGCTCAGAAATCCGACCAGCTCGTCTTTACTGGGCCGGTCGCCATCAGCGACAACGATCAGCAACGGCCGCTCGGTCCACTTCGGGTGACTGACACCGATGACCGCCGCTTCAGCGACTTGTGGATGACCAACCGCTGCATTCTCAAGATCGATCGAGCTAATCCACTCACCGCCCGATTTAATAACGTCTTTGGTTCGGTCGGTAATCGACATGTAGCCATCCGGGTCGATCACCGCCACGTCACCGGTATCGAACCAGCCCGCTTCCGAATGCGCCTCGCTAGCACCCTCCAAGCCGAAGTAGCCCGAACAAATCCACGGCCCACGTACTTTCAAAGCGCCTGCAGATTCACCGTCCCACGGCAGCGTCTCACCGGCGTCGTTAACCACTTTCATCTCAACGCCGAACACGGCACGACCAGCTTTCGTGCGCAATTCCAACCACTGCTCCGGCGACAAATCATCGTATTTCGGCAGCACTTTATTGACGCTACCGATCGGGCTGGTCTCGGTCATACCCCAGCCTTGCTGCACGTCGACATTGTGCCGATCGCGAAACTCCGCGATGACGGCGGCCGGCACCGCGGCACCACCAACCAGCGTGCGGCGTAGCGTCGTAAACGTCTTGTCGGCACCACGCGCGTAAGCCAACAGCGCGAGCCAAACGGTGGGCACACCGGCCGACATCGTGACGCCCTCGCTCTCCATCAAGTTATAGAGCGCTTCGCCATCGCCCATTTTTGGTCCTGGAAATACGATCTTCGTGCCAACCATCGGCGCAGCGTAGGGTATACCCCAGGCGTTGACGTGGAACATCGGCACGACCGGCAGCACGACATCGCGGGGCGAAAGGGCGAGCACAGCGCCGGTATTGCCAACCAAGGCGTGCAGCAACGTCGAACGGTGTGAGTACAGAACACCTTTTGGATTCCCCGTGGTGCCGGACGTGTAGCACAGCGCCGATGCACGCAGTTCGTCGAACTCTGGCCACTCGAACGACGGGTCACCGTCGGCGATGAAGGCCTCGTAACTGACAGCCCCCGGTAGATCGCAGGCGGGCATCGATGCTTCGTCGGAAAAAACGACAAAGGTCTTGACGTTACCGATCGCCGGTTTGAGTTTCTCAAGCAGTGGCACGAACATCGGGTCGACGAACATCAGTTGGTCGTCCGCGTGATTAATAATGTAGGTCAACTGCTCCGGGAAAAGCCGCGGGTTGATGGTATGACAGACGAAACCGGCACCCGAAATACCGTAATAGCACTCCATGTGCCGATAGTCGTTCCACGCCAGCGTCGCGATGCGACTGGCCGGCGGATAACCGTGTTTCGTCAATACATCCGCAAGCTGCCGTGAGCGGCGAAAACAGTCACGGTACGTGTAGCGGTGCAACGGATTGTCCGCCGTAACCGAGACGATTTCTGTGTCGGGAAACTGCTGTTCGGCAAACTCGGCAATCGATGCGATCGCGAGCTGCTTGTCCATCATTAGTCCGTGCATAAGGCCCCCTGTATCTGCTGCGCTAATGTAGCAGATGCCGGTGTATTGCGGACATGTAGAGACGGGGTTACCGTCTGCGCAGTCAAGATTGGGGGAAATTGTTATGGACACCACCAACGTCGCACTCGCGCAAATTGCCCCGGTCTGGCTCGATCGCGCGGCTACGATCGACAAAGTCTGTGCAGCGATTAGCGACGCGGCGTCCGGCGGCGCCGATCTGATCGTATTCGGCGAAGGACTGGTGCCCGGCTATCCGTTCTGGCTAGACCCAACGGGTGGTGCCGAATTTGATTCGGCCGCACAGAAACGCTGGTACGCGCACTATTGCGACCAAGCGGTAAACATCCCGCTGGGCCATTTAGCGCCGCTGCAACGCGCCGCGAAAGCCGGGCGGATAGCGGTTTACGTCGGCGTTATCGAGCGTGCGGTGGAGCGCAGCGGGCACTCGGTGTTTGCGTCGCTGGTCTTTATTGACAGTACCGGCGAGATCGGCTCGATTCACCGAAAACTGATGCCAACCTACGAGGAGCGTTTGGTTTGGGCAGCCGGTGACGGTCACGGTCTGGTCACGCATCCGCTCGGGCCATTTACGGTCGGGGGACTAAACTGCTGGGAAAACTGGATGCCGCTCGCGCGTGCGGCCTTGTATGGACAAGGCGAAGATTTACACGTTGCGGTTTGGCCTGGTAGCGATCGGAACACGGCGGACATAACCCGGTTCATCGCCCGCGAAGCACGTTCGTTCGTCGTCTCGGTCTCCGGGCTCATGCGCCGCGACGACATCGCGGCCGGCGTTCCGGCACGCGATGCGCTGCTAAGCGCGTTACCGAGCTGCGCTGCCAATGGCGGCAGCGCCGTCGCAAACCCCGATGGCAGTTGGCTACTGGAACCGGTTATCGACGACGAGTGCCTGCGTATCGTCGAGCTGCACGCCGCTCGCGTACGCGAGGAACGCCAGAATTTCGATCCTGCTGGGCATTACTCGCGCCCCGATGTGACAACGCTGAGCGTCGATCGCCGCCGCCAATCGACCGTCGATTTTACCGATGACTAGCGCTTTGCTGGTTCCTCGCCTGGCCGGGCTCGCCGCAGCCGGTGTCACGCTGCTGGGTCTGGCTTCGCTGGCCGCCGGTTTGGCGCGGCTGAGTCCATGGTTCGATCTGGCCACACATTTCCGGCCGCACTATGTCATCGCCGGCCTCGCCGCATGCGCGGTGTTGGCGCTCGCCGGCTGGTGGCGTTGGGCATTGCTAGCGGTCGTATTGCTGGCGTGGCACGCGACCCTGGTCTGGCCGTACGTCGTTGCGAAGCGCTTACCAGCACGCGCGGCAGCCAACGGACAGCTCTGTGTGTTCCACGCGAATGTCTTAAGCAGCAATCGGCAAATCGCCGCGCTGGTCGAATTGATTCGGCAAGTCGACGCAGACATCGTCTTCTTGCAAGAAGTGAATGCTGAGTGGGTCGCCGGGATTAGTGAGCTCGATGCGATTTACCCGCATCGACTGGTGGTCCCGCGCAGCGATAATTTCGGCATTGCTGCCTATAGCCGCAGGCCCGGATCGGCGCTGCAACGCATCGACTTGACGCCGGCGAGTACGCCATCGATCGCGGTGACCGCGCCGGTCGACGGCACTGCGGTTCGCTTGCTGTCGAGTCATCCGACCGCACCGGTCGGTGCGACGCGAAGTCGGCAACGCAACGCCCAGCTCGCGGCGATTGCGGCGCTGGCCGCTACTTGGCCGAGGCACAAACTCGTGATCGGCGATCTTAACGTCTCGCCTTGGTCACCGTATTTTCGCGACCTTGTCGCGACGGCAGAGCTGCGCGATAGCCGGCGCGAGCATGGACTAGCACCAACATGGCCGGCCGCCTGGTCCGCGTTGGGCATCCCGATTGACCATGCCCTCGCGGGCGACGGACTCGCCTTGCTGGCGTTCGAGACGCTGCGCGTCGCCGGCTCCGATCATCGCGCCGTCGTCACGCAGTGGCAGATCCAAAAATGACCGAGCGCGTGCTCGGTGCCGTTCTTGCTGCGGGCGAATCGACCCGCTTCGGCGCACCGAAGCAGGCACTGATCATCGACGCAGAAACGCTGCTGGCACGTGCCGTCGACCGCGTTGCGGCGGCCACCGGCGAAGCGCCACTGGTCGTCGTTGGCGCCCGCGCCGAACAGATGATCGATCTGCTCCAGGATAGATCGTGTCTGATTGCCGTGAATCGGCATTGGCAGGATGGCATGGGCAGCAGTGTGGCCGTCGCGGCAGCGTCTGCCCCACCCGGGATTGCAGGCATACTGTTGGCGGTGGCCGACATGCCGAACGTGACAAGCACTCACTACCGGACACTCATCGAGGCGTTTCGGCGTACACCTCGAGCCGCTGTGGCCGCCGAGTACCCCGACGGTGCCGGCATCCCTGCGATTATTCCTGCCGGCGACTGCGCATCGCTAGCAACGCTAACAGGGCCGACCGGTGCACGTAATTGGTTACGCGAGCGCGAGGTACGGACCGTGGTACACCTTGGCGATGCTGCACTCGACATCGACACGCCCGACGATTGGGCCGAATTCCTGCAACGGTCGACCTCGTCTCCGTAGTTTTGCAGTTAAATCGAGCATACGTTTGCGGTTACACTGCTGTGTTCCGGAGATGATCATTAGCAGGATTGCAGTGCCGATGTGGACCTTGCGACTCAGCCGCGCCGCGCTTATTGCGTTGTTGCCAGTCGCGGCGGCGGCCCAAGAGAGTGAACTGAGCTGGCTGGCGGGTTGCTGGATCAGCACCGATGGTTCGTCGCGAGAAATCTGGGTCGAGGAGCGCGACGGGTCGCTAGCGGGTTTCAGCACAACGATCCGAGACGGCGATATCGTTTTCTACGAGGTTCTTACCATCAAGCGTAATAGCCGCGATCGTTGGATCTATTCCGCCTACCCATCGAATCAATCGGCCGTCTCGTTCGCTGCTCGCGAGGTTGAACCGTCGCGAATCGTCTTCCTCAACGCATCGCACGATTATCCACAAGTGATTGAGTATTCGGTCGACGGCGACGCACTGACTGCCGTTATCGCCTACCTAGGCGGCGCCGATGAGCGGCGCTTTGATAAACGCCGCTGCAGCGATGCGCTCGACAGCGACGAGTCTGCTAGCGACGACGTCGTCGCTGACGGTTAATCGGCGAGAACGGTTCGCACGGTTGCAGCGACTTCTTGCGTGTGGGCGTCAAACAGACCGTGCCCCCACTGCGGTTTCTCAATAAAACGCTCAGCACCGATCAGCGGGATAACTCGCCGGCTGATCACGGCCAAATCATCATCGGGATTAACAACGACGAACGGTTGCGTGAGTCGACTCAGCGCGCCGGCAAATTGCGGCGCATACCGAAAAGCCGCCGCGTGACCGTGCTCGTAGTCGTCGCCGCCACGCAAACTCTCAGCGAATGACTCGGCCATCATCGATAGAGTCATACCAGGCCCCCGGTGCCGCACGACGCTTGCCCACACGCGGCGGAATCGCGTGCCAGCCTCGTCTAGCGGTATCGGTGAATAAGTCTTCGTAAACGCCGCGGCCTCGGCCTCATCTAGCGCGGCCGCCGAGAACAACACCAAACGGCGTACCCGCGCCGGCCAACGCGTTGCCAGGTCGGTCGCAACCAGCGCACCGGTATGAAAACCCAAGACGTCAACGGTCGGCCAGCGCAATGCGTCGCAGACAGCAAGCACCGTGTCCGCGTAGTCGCCGATGGTCGGTGCCGCGCCGTCGAACAGCGCGTCCGATTCACCATGACCGGGGTAATCGGGCGCGGCCACGTCGCGATCGCCGACCATTTCCAGCAAAAAACGTTCGAACTGGCGCCCCGACTTCGGGCACATATGTAAGCACAACAGCGGCGGCTCAACGGCGCTGCGCGAACGACCAACGCGGACATGCACTTGGCCGAACGGTCCGTCGATATAGTGGCGGCGAAGCGTTATCGGGTTACGCATGCGCAGCGCAATGCTCGCAGTTCACCCATCCGGAGTCACCACTGTCGTAGTACTCCTTTTTCCAGATCGGCAAACGTGTTTTGACGTTGTTGATGATGTACTGACACGCATCGAACGCCGGTCCGCGATGCGCGGCAGCAACGCCAACCCAAACAGCCATATCGCCGAGGGCGAGTACGCCTTCGCGGTGTTGGCAGAGCGCGGCAACAATGTCGAAGCGTTGTTTGGCCTCGGTAATAATGCGCTCACCCTCGCTGATAGCGATCGGTGAGTAGACCTCGTACTCGAGTTGTAGGACCGTCTGACCCTCATTGTGATTACGCACCCAACCCTCGAAGCTCACGAAACCACCGCATTGCGGATCGACAAGGGCGCGCGTCAGTGCGGCCGCATCGATCGGCGACGCGCTAATCTGAACCGCACTCATCCGCCGGCGACCGGCGGGAACAGCAGCACAGTGTCGCCGCTAACCAACGAGTGTTGCCAATCGACCAACTCATCGTTCACGGCCACTTTGCAATGCGTTCGCGGCTCGCTAAAGGCCCACTGAGACGCCAGTGTGTCAAACAACTCTCCCGTTGTTTGGGCCGGCACGGTTAGTGTCGCCTCGGCAGTGCCAGCCATATCGCGAAACAACGCGAAATACCGAACGGTCACGCTAATGTTGCTCATTGGGCTAATCGCTCGTGTATGCGCGCAAGATCGGCGGGCGTATTGGCGTTATCCAGCGCACCGGCCGTCGGTAAGGCCAACAAAATCGCGCGGTTTTGGATCAGAATTTTGCGAGGGCAGCTGCGTTGCAACGCGACAGATTCGTGGCAAGGCCCGAGCGCACTCGGCATCCAAACCGCACACAACGGCTCTGGCAGACCATTGTTTTCCGCGGCATAGGCCGTGGCTATCGCATCGCTGTCGACCCGGTTTAGCAAGTACTCAAGCGTCGTATCGTTGAGCGCCGGTAAGTCGCAGGCGAGAACCAACCACGGCCTCGCTTTGTGAAATTCAAGCGCGCTCATGATGCCGGACAACGGTCCGTGCCCGGGGTAGCGATCCACGATTTGCGGAAACCGCGCCCGCAACGGCTCATCGCGTTGATCGGCTCGTACCGATACGTAGACATTGGCAACATGCCGCGATGCTAACGCGACCGTGTGGCTTAACTGATCGCTATCGCCATTGGGTAAGGCCGCTTTGTCGGATCCCATCCGCTCGCTGTGTCCACCCGCTAAGACCAAGGCGTGCTTAACCGCTGTATTAGTCGCCATGGGAGAAGTCTTGTTTGCCGCCGGTTTTCGCCAATAGGCGTGTATCGGCGATGACAATGTCATGTGACATCGCTTTGCACATGTCGTAAATCGTCAATGCGGCGACGCTGGCTCCGGTGAGCGCCTCCATCTCAACACCGGTTCGGTGCGCAACAGAGCACTCGCAAACGACAACCGCTGCATCATCGACCAGTTCGATATCGATATCGCAACGCTCCAAGCCGAGCGGGTGGCAAAACGGTATCAGCGTGTGGGTTTGTTTGGCCGCCATGACACCGGCAACGATAGCCGTGGCAAACACAGGGCCTTTCTTGCTCGCAATTTCGCCGTCACGGACGGCATCGAGAAGTGCCGGCGGCAGAATCACTCGGCTCCGTGCACGCGCACTGCGCTGGGTCACCGCTTTACCGCTGACGTCGACCATCTGCGGTCGACCGTCGGCCGCGACATGCGTCAATGGACTGTTCTGTTTAGCCGCCAATTCGGAACATCTCCACTTTTTTCAATACGTGCTCGCGCACCGGGCCACGCTGCTCGGAATAGTTATCGTGGCGCGATGACCAAATGCTGCGGAGCCGCTCGGCAACGGCGGCGATATCGTCGCCAGCCCTAAGGCCGCGACGAAGGTCAGTGCCGGCAGTGGCAAACAAGCAGGTATACAGCTGGCCATCGGCCGACAAACGCGCGCGGTGGCAGTCACCGCAAAACGGTTGCGATACCGACGAGATAAAGCCGATCTCGCCGCCCCCGTCGACAAAACGGTAACGGCGTGCGACCTCGCCGCGATAGGCAGGCGCCACCGCGACAAGCGGCCACCGTTTGTTGATGCGCTTTAACAACATGCTTGACGGTACGACATCGCCGGACTCCCAGCCATTGCGATTACCGACATCCATAAACTCGATAAATCGCACGACCGGTCCGCGATGCCGGAAGTAATGTACAAGATCGAGAATACCGTCGTCGTTTAACCCGCGCCGCACAACCGTGTTGATTTTGACGTTGTCAAAACCCGCCGCCTGCGCGGCATCGATTCCTGCCAAGACACGGGCTACATCACCGCGCTTACCGCTCATCTCACGAAAGACCTGCTCGTCCAGGCTGTCGAGACTGACGGTAACGCGATTAAGACCGGCATCGCGGAGCTGGCCTGCGTGCGCCGCGAGCAACATCCCGTTGGTCGTTAAGGCCAAATCATCGATACCGTCGATCGTAGCAAGTCGCGAAACGAGCGTTGACAAATGGCGTCGTAGTAGCGGTTCCCCGCCGGTCAGGCGTAACTTGCTGACCCCGACGCTAGCGGCGGCCCGTGCGACGGTTTCGATTTCGTCGAACGACAAACGCTCATCGCGCTTTAAGAACGGGTACCCATCGTGGAACGTATCGGCCGGCATGCAATACGGGCAGCGAAAATTGCACTGATCCAGTACCGAAATACGCAGGTCTCTGAGACCGCGGCCGCGGCGATCTTGGGCTGGGCTCACAAGACGTGTCATCGCCACATTCTTACATACTGCCGGCCCGAAACGGCAGCACTTGCGGCTCGCTTGTGCAGCGCAGCAACGTCCTCTAGAGTGACGGCTTCGGAGGGGGGCTTCCGACGCTGCGGTAGAGCTTGACTACCGATCATTTCAAAAACGCAGACGATTTATGCATATCGAGTTTTCCAACGACGAGATCGCGTTTCGCGATCACGTTCGCCAAACCTTGGCCGATCACTACCCGGCCGACATTCGCCATAAGATGGATAACGCCATCGAACTCAGCAAAGAAGACTACGTTCGCTGGCAAAAAGTTCTCTACGAGCTGGGCTGGATTGCCCCGAACTACCCGGTCGAGTATGGCGGACCTGGCTGGACGCCGGTTCAAAAATACCTGTTCGAAGTCGAACGTGCGCGGATCAATGCGCCGGCTGTCATCCCGTTCGGCGTATCGATGGTCGGCCCGGTTATCTACACCTACGGAAGCGACGAACAGAAACAACGCTTCTTGCCCGATATCTTGGCCAGTAATGTGTGGTGGTGCCAAGGCTATTCAGAGCCCGGTGCAGGTTCGGATCTAGCATCGCTAAAGACCGAGGCGATCGACGACGGCGACGACTACATCGTTAACGGAACCAAATTCTGGACCACGCTCGGTCAATTTGCTGACTGGATCTTCTTGCTAGCGCGTACGAATACCGACGTGGCGCGCCGCCAAGAAGGCATCAGCTTTCTGTTGTGCGATATGCAAACACCGGGCATCACCGTTCGCCCAATCGTCACGATCGAGGGCGGCCATGAAGTCAACGAAGTGCATTTCGACAACGTTCGCGTTCCGAAAGCCAACTTGGTCGGCGAAGAGGGTCGCGGCTGGACCTACGGTAAGGTACTGCTGCAACACGAGCGCACCAACATCGCCGGTGTTGCTGTTTCCCAATATCGACTGGATCGGCTCACGGACATCGCTGGCGAAACACGCCAGGGCGCAGCGCCGCTGCTGGAAGATCCGACCTTCAAACGCAAACTAGCCGCAGCTCGAATCGCATTGAAAGCACTTGAGTACACCGACTTACGAACGCTCGCGACAGTCGCGGCCGGCAAAGCGCCTGGACCCGAAAGCTCCATTCTGAAAATCCGTGGAACCGAGATGCAGCAAGCGATTGATGAGTTGTATGTTGAGGCTGCTGGCTACTACGCGTTGCCGTATTTGCCATCGCAGTACAACGCCGATTTTGACATCGCCGCTCGCGTTGGCAACGGCAACGATACGTCGACAGCGCTGCGCTATTTCAACTTTCGCAAAGCCTCTATTTATGGTGGCTCCAACGAAATCCAAAAGAACATCATTGCTAAGCACGTGCTTGGCCTTTAAGCGGACCACGCCATGGACTTTTCTCTCACTGACGAACAAACGATGCTGGCTGACAGCGTCGCTCGCTTCATCGACAACGACTACGATTTTGACAAACGCCAAGCGCTAGCCGCATCCGATACCGGTTACAGCAAAGAGAATTGGCAGACGTTTGCCGAGCTTGGCTGGACAGCCGTGCCGTTCGCCGACGTTGACGGTGGACTGGACGGCGGCGCGGTCGAGACGATGCTAATCATGGAGCAGCTAGGCCGCGGGCTGGTGGTGGAACCGTACCTCGCCAGTATCGTCCTCGCCGGTGGGGCTTTGCGGCGCCGTGCAAACGCTGAACAACGGCAACGCTGGCTTAGCACTCTAATCGACGGTAGCTCTGTTGCGGCCCTAGCCTACGCGGAACCGCAAAGCCGCTTTAACATTGCTGACGTCGCGGTGAGCGCAACGCCATCCGGTGATCAATGGAGCCTCAACGGTAGCAAAAGCGTAGTACTCAACGGTGGCGAAGCCGATTTATTCGTGGTCAGCGCACGAACGAGCGGCGAGCAAACCTCGACCGACGGCATCGGCTTGTTTGTGGTCCCCGCAACGACGAGCGGTGTTACGCGCTCAGCGTATCCGACCGTCGATGGTATGCGGGCCGCCGAGCTCTCGTTCAACAACGTAATCGTTCCGGCCGATCATGTTCTCGGCGATGCCGGCGATGCGTACAGTGATCTTCGGGCCGTTATCGATGACGCCACGCTCGCCGTTTGTGCAGAGGCGTTGGGTATCATGCAAACCCTTAGTGCGAAAACACTCGACTATACGAAGAACCGCGTGCAGTTCGGCGCGCCGATCGCCTCGTTCCAAGCGTTACAACACCGCATGGTCGAAATGTTTATGCTGGCTGAGGAAACGCGCTCGCTTCTGTTCTGGGCTGTTATGGCGCAAGACCAACCCGATCCGCAAATTGCGCGTGCTGCGGTAAGCGCCGTTAAGTATCAAATTGGCACCGCCGGCAAAAAGCTTGGGCAAGAAGCCGTCCAATTGCACGGCGGCATGGGCGTCACGTGGGAACTCGATGTCGCCCATTTCTTTAAACGCCTGACAACGATTGGTGTGCTGTTCGGTAACGCCGAGTTTCATCTAGAACGCTACGCCGACCTCACCAGCTGAACGCCACCGACGTGAGCAATCCGGCCCTGCGAGCGACGATTAGCCTGACGACGGATTTCGGCCATCAGGGCCCATTCGCCGCTGTGATGCGAGCCGTTATCGCCGGTCGGTGCCCGAGCGCGACCGTCATTGATCTAACGCATGACATTCCTGTTCACTGGCCGCCAGAGGCCGGCTTTTGGGTACGACGTGCGTACCCGTATTTTCCGGCTGCAACCGTCCATGTCGCCGTCGTCGATCCGGGCGTTGGCACTGAACGCGACATCATCGCGGTCACCGTCGATGGGCATCGGTTTTTGGCACCCGACAATGGCTTACTCGGCGAGTTGCTCGATACTCGTACCGATGCAACATGTATCCGCGTCGATGTCGAGCAGCTGCGGGCGAGGCTCGCATTGCCACCGCCGAGTACGACCTTTCACGGGCGCGACTTGTTTGCTCCAGCGGCCGCCGAACTCGCGGCCGGCAGACTGGACGTTGCCGATCTAGGCCCGGTCTGGGCGGATTGGGTACCGAGTCAAGTCGATGCGCCCGACAGCGGCGCGCACGGTATTAGCGGTACCGTCATCAGCATCGATACGTTCGGAAATCTCATCACCAACATCGACGCGGCGGCACTAGGCGCAATGGCCACGCCGATCGTTGGCGTTGCCGGTATCCGATTAGCACTGACAACGACTTACGGGCGAGTCAGTCCTGGCGACTACCTCGCGTTAATCAATTCGTTCGACGTTGTAGAAATCGCTCGCGCCGAAGGCAGCGCAGCGGCCGGGCTAGGTATTGGCCGTGGTGCACCGGTGCGGATTACCGAGCAGTAGTCGCGGCACCGCTACTCGAGCGAGATGTAACGCTCGGCTAGAAAGCGCGGCGAACAAATCGCGTAGAACACGAGATCATCGGGGCCGGTATTGGTGATACGTTGACGTTCATCGACCGCGATCCGCACGACGTCGCCCGGACCGACGTCGCTATGAATCGTGTTACCGACCTCGACGCGTCCGCGGCCGGCAATGATTAGATAGCGCTCTGCGATCCCATCGAGCTTGTGCCAGGCCGTCGTGACACCAGGCCGGACACGGGCTCGCGCGATGGATACATCGGGGTCGTCAGCGTCGTTCGCAACCTCAACGATGGCGCAGCGCTCGTCGGTTTCATACTCGATCGCGTCCGCGGCGAACTTGACAGCGTTTTGCATCACCCACTCCTATCTCGACGGGACGAAATTGCGCTCGGCGTACATGGCGTAACCGCGCTCGGTAAGCTGGGCCAGCTCAATAAACAAGGTCTCATCGACCTTGGTGAAGTTGAAACACGACTTGCCTTGCATGCGCTTCTTTAGATCGCTCGACACATCGTCGAGCAGACTTGGATCGACGTAAACCGGCATCAAATGAAAACCGACGTAGCGTCGACTGACGGATACTTTACCGAAGAATAGCGGCTGCCCATTTGCCATTGTATGCGCCGTGTCGACGTACAGAACATGATCGTCGTCAGTCACGGTCACCAGTTGCTTAGCATACGGCAGCAGAATGTCGCGCAAGCGTTGGAACACCACCGCGAATTTTTCGTTACTCATCATGTTGATCTCCGGTTGCACCCGCTTATAACCAGCGCGGTACCTGTTCGCAGTACTGAGCGAACGGTTCTCCAAACAACTCGCGCATGACACGCTCCTCGGGTTGAATCTGGAAGCGTGTTAAGTACAGCGCGACCACGACGACGATGACCGGACCCAAAAACGACCCCACCGCGACAGCGCTGCCAGCGACAATCACCATCAGTCCGACGTACATCGGGTTGCGGGATCGCTGGAACGGTCCGTCGGTCACAAGCGCGCTACTGGCCTCGGGCCGCAACGGATTGATCGTGGTTCGCGCCCGCCGAAAGGCAACGATCGCCGCCACGTCGATCGCCACTCCGGTGATGATCAATAAACCGCCAGCAATCGTTTGCGTCAGTGAGCGGACGCTCAACGACGGCCAAAGCGTCTTGGCACCGATCAGCAACGCTACGCCAATCATCGCGGCGACAGGCGGTGGAATGCGTTTCTCAAGCCAGCGCATTTACAACGCCGCTCGAATCGCCGCATAAACGAACTGATCTTTTACGGCGCCCGCTTTGTGCGCACTGCACTGCAGCCGGCCCTCTTTCTGAAAACCGCTTTTCTCTAGGACGCGGCACGAGGCGGTATTGTCGGTAAACGGCAGC
This sequence comes from Pseudomonadota bacterium, assembly GCA_039183535.1. GTDB lineage: Bacteria > Pseudomonadota > Gammaproteobacteria > Steroidobacterales > Woeseiaceae > JBCAXA01. Next base: position 19,756 of record JBCDBO010000014.1, read on the forward strand.
GCGAACAGTCGTAGTAAATCGGTATCGGAAAACAGCCAGTCGCGAAATGCGCTCAACGCATCGGTCGCGATACCCCGTCCCCAAAACGACCGACCGAGCCAATACCCGACCTCGGCTCCACAGGCTTGCACGTCACTGCCACGGGTTGCGCCGATCACGCCGGCAAAAGCGCCAGCGACTTCGATGGCAAGCGCCGCTTCACTAGGCAGATCTTGGACGAACGCTATGAACGCATCGGCGTCATCGCGTCGATAAGGATGCGGAAATGCATCGCGAAGGTTCAGCCAAATATCCCGATCGTTCGCCAGCTCGGCGAGCGCGGCCGAATCGGTGACGACAAGCGGTCGCAGTACGCCGCCTGCGAATGGAACAGCGAGAAGATTTGCATTGTCCGTGTTCACTGCTGGTGCCCCCACCCGTTACCGGCGCTCGCGCGGCGCTCGACTCGGCTCAAAACACGGGTCATGGCGCGGCCTCGCCGGTAGCGCGAAGGCGGCCGCGCAAGCGGCGCCGCCAACCGTCATCGAGATACGGAAGCTCGTCCAACGCATGTTGTAGCTCAACGCTATGAGCAACGTTTTGCGGCTCGGCGAATACGAGCTCCCACAGTCGCGTCACCGACAGGCCATCGGCCGGTGTATCGAGGAGTTCGAAACGATCACCCACAACGAGTTCGCCCGTCCTAACAACGCGCAAGTAAAAGCCCAAACGGCCGCTTTGTAGAAATGTCGCTGGGAACCGCTCGTCACCGATATGCAGCCCTAGCTTGAAACATGGCAGGCGCGGTTGCGCGACCACAACCTCCGCTGAACCAATGCGATAGCGGGCGCCAATGACCGCGTCAACCTCGGTCAGTCCGGCCACCGTCAGGTTCTCGCCGAATTGGGCTGGTGCTAGGTCACGATCAAGTACGTCGCGCCAGTACGCATAGTGCTCATGTGAGTAGACGTAGATCGCCTTGTCGCGACCACCGTGAACACTGAGATCGGCTTGGCCGTCACCCGCTAAGTTTTTGTACCCAACAGCCACAGAGCCCGTAACCGGTCGTTTCACGATACCGCTTTGGACCGAACGCTGCGCATCGCCAAGCTGCCTCGGCTGACCAACGCAAACTGAGACGATCGTCGGCGGTGTCGTTATCGGCATGGTGGCTACAGCTTACTCGTACGCTCCGAGTATACGGCCATTCGACAGAGCCGCGAACGCCAACGCGTCAGTTGACCGTGGCAGCGACCGGTTGCGCGACGTGCGTCTCGACAACGCCTTTCCAAAGCAAACCGAATTCGCTAATGAGGTCCGAAAATGAGCGCTGCTCGGCCGAGCGGCGTGCTTTATCGATGACCGACTGTGTTGACCAAACCGACGCGCGCTGATCCTCCCGCGCGGTGGCCTCGGCCAATCCGTACAGAAACCCGGTACGTACGTCGTACAACGCCAATGACGCGGTGGTATCGACATGGGCTTGCCGATTCCGCAAGAAACCGAGGGACACGGTTTGCAGCGGACCGAGATCCTTCGCATCGACGTGCACCCGGGTATCGAAACTGTACAGCAGCAACATGTCCGCACGCAGTTCCGCGGCAGCTCGCCGTAAGTCACCGACATCGTTCAATTCGTGACCGATGACCATGCGGTTCATCGGTGCGACCGCAGCGATCATCGGCAGCCGGCCAAGCTGCTCGAAGTCAGACTCCGACTCGACATCGCGCGCAGTGATGACACAGTAATAGCCACGGCCATAACAGCCGCTGTTGTACGCACTGTAGTCGGGAGCTTGGGCGCGAACGATCGCGATTCGCGCAGGAAAAGCAGCGGCCGGCTCGCGCGCCATGATCGTCGCGATCGACGCATCACCCTTCGCCGCGCCGTTTTTTGCATTACCGCCAACCACGAAACCGCCACCAGGCGTGGTGTAGGTGGCGCACCCGGTAACCAGTGTCACACCGACGATCACTGCAAAAGAACGCGAAAGCATAACGCCAGTCCTTAATCGCTTAACGGTGTAAACGTCAGACCGCCGCTCGGCGAATCGGTTCCGCCGGGTTAGTTGTTTATCGTGGCGAGCGCCTGTTGCTCTACTTTCGCCCACGAATCACGCAGGCTAACGACACGATTAAATACCGGCGACCGTGTCGATACCGTGGCGTCTAACTTGAAGTAGCCAACGCGTTCGAATTGATAGACAACGTCAGGGTCTGCGCTCGCAAGAGATGCTTCGACCCGCGCTGTCGCTACCGTTAACGAATCGGGATTGATGACATCGCGAAAGTCCTCGGCACGGCCCGGTTCGGGCACCGAAAACAATCGATCGTATAAGCGAGCCTCAACAACAGCATGATCGTGTGCGGCAACCCAGTGAATGGTTCCTTTCACTTTCCGATCGGCGTTGGGACTGCCACTTTTGGTCGACTCATCGACGTGACAGCGAAGTTCGATCACATTGCCGGCATCGTCTTTGATGACTTCGTCGCAGCGGATAATGTAGGCGTAGCGCAAACGCACTTCGCCGCCCGGTTTCAGCCGGAAGAACTTGCGCGGCGCCTCTTCCATAAAATCATCGCGTTCAATGTAGAGCTCACGGCCAAACGCAAGATCACGCTCCCCAAGCTCCGGACGCGCCGGGTGATTCTGCGCTCGCACCGTCTCCGTTCGCTCAGCCGGATAATTCATCAACGTAATCTTTAGTGGATCGACGACGCCCATAACGCGCGGCGCTGACTCTCCCAACTCGTTGCGGATACAGGTTTCTAGTAAGCCCTGCTCAATGAGATTTTCTTTCTTGGTCACGCCAACGCGAGCGACGAAGTCACGAATCGCCGGCGGCGGCACGCCGCGCCGACGCAAGCCAGCGAGCGTCGGCATCCGTGGGTCGTCCCAGCCATCGACATACGCTTCATCCACAAGCGCGGCGAGCTTGCGCTTGCTGGTCACGAAATAGGCGACATTCAAGCGAGAAAATTCGATCTGCTGCGGACGATGTGCAAAGGCGAGCGCATCCAGCAACCACTCGTACAACGGCCGATGATCTGCAAACTCCAATGTACACAACGAATGCGTAATACCCTCGAACGCGTCCGACAGAGTGTGCGCGAAATCGTACATCGGATAGATGCACCACTGCTCACCCGTGCGCTGATGATTGACGTGGCGGATACGGTACAGCGTCGGATCTCGCAAGTTCAGGTTAGGTGACGACATATCGATACGCGCGCGCAAAACATGGTCACCGTCCGCGAACTCGCCTGCCCGCATCCGTCGAAACAAATCGAGATTCTCATCGACTGAACGGTCGCGGAACGGGCTGTCTTTACCTGGCTCGGTTAAGGTCCCCCGATAGGCGCGCATTTCATCGGCGCCGAGGCTATCTACATAGGCCTGACCGTGCTCGACGAGTCGTTCGGCGGCCTCATACAAACGCTCAAAATAATCCGAGGCGTGGGTCAGTCCTGCCGCCCAATCGAAGCCAAGCCAACGCACATCACGTTCGATTGCGGCGACGAATTCGGTCGATTCTTTGCCCGGGTTGGTGTCGTCATAGCGCAGGAACGTTTGCCCGCCAAACTCGTTAGCAATACCGAAATTGATGCATATCGATTTGGCGTGGCCGATGTGCAAATAGCCGTTCGGCTCGGGTGGAAAGCGAGTAACGACACGTTGGCCGTACCGATCGTTGGCGTTATCAGTATCGATACGCTGGCGAATAAAGTCGCGAGCAGGGGTGGATTCGGTCATGGAGAGAGGTCGATGAAAGCGAGGATGGTAGGACGCTTAGGTCTCGCTGCAGGCGCGACACAAACCTTGCACCTCGAGTCCGACTGACCGCGCCTTGAAACCGATATGTTCGGTGCGATCGCGAATCGAAGCCTCAATGCCCGGGTCATCGAGTTCAAGGACGGCGTGGCAGCCGGTACAAATAAGAAACTGGGCGGAGTGCGCATGGCTTGGATCGCGGCACCCAACGTAGGCGTTTAACGAGTCGAGTCGATGGACGAGACCCGCGTCGATTAGAAAATCGAGTGCACGATACACCGTCGGTGGGGCGTAGCGTTTGCCGCCCGCCGACATGGCCTCAAGAATATCGTAGGCGCCAACGGGCTTGTGCGATGCCCAGACGAGTTCGAGGACCCAGCGGCGCTGCGCGGTTAGCCGTTTGCCCGCCTGTTGACAGACGGATTCGGCGTGTTCGATAGCGCTCGCCACGCACGCGGCGTGATCATGCTTGGACGGCGGGAACCCTGGCTCTGGGACACTCATTCCGCGGATTATATGCCTTCTAGGATAACCTTTGGAGTACACTTGCCGCGAAGCGCGCCGGAGACCTGCCCGGCGGGCCCCGACAAACCGCACACTGCCATGCCAGAAATTCATCTGCCAGACGGCTCAACTCGCCATTTTGACCAGCCAGTCGACGGCCTGACACTCGCAGCCTCGATCGGCAGCGGACTCGCCAAGGCCGCCGTCGCCGTGCGTGTCGATGGCGAACTGCGCGATCTCGCCCGCGAGTTACCCGACGGCGCGACGGTCGAGATCGTTACGCGCGATTCCGACGACGGCCTGGAGCTGTTGCGTCACGACGCCGCGCATATTCTTGCCGAAGCGGTCAAAGAACTGTTCCCAGAAACGCAAGTCACTATCGGTCCGGCTATCGACAATGGGTTCTACTACGATTTCGCACGCGAGACGCCGTTCACGCCGGATGACCTTACTGTTCTCGAGGAACGCATGCGGGCGATTGTCGATCGCGACGAAACGATCGATCGCGAAGTCTGGCAACGCGACGACGCGATCGAATTCTTCAAAGACCAAGGCGAAGTCTACAAGGCCGAGATCATAGCGGACCTGCCGCCAGACGAGACGATCACGCTGTATCGGCAAGGCGATTTCATCGACTTGTGCCGCGGTCCGCACCTACCATCGACCGGTCGCCTGGGTAAAGCCTTCCGCCTGAGTCGAATTTCCGGCGCGTATTGGCGCGGCGATTCTCGCAACGAGATGTTGCAACGTATTTACGGCACAGCGTGGGCTAACGAAAAACAGCTGAAAGCGTATCTTCGGCAAATCGAAGAAGCCGAGAAGCGCGACCATCGCAAACTCGGCAAGCAAATGGGCTTGTTCCATTTCCAGGAGGAAGCGCCGGGCGCTATTTTCTGGCATCCAAAAGGCTGGACTCTGTTTCAAACGCTGATCGATTACATGCGCCAGCGGCAAACGGACGCTGGCTATCAAGAGATTCATACACCCATCGTTATGGATCGGTCCCTGTGGGAGCGATCCGGGCACTGGGATACGTTTTCCGATCACATGTATACGACTGAGACAGAGGACGGCCGAGTCTATGCATTAAAGCCAATGAACTGCCCCGGGCACGTACAAGTCTTCAAGCAAGGCATTACCAGCTACCGAGAGTTGCCGCTGCGTATGGCGGAGTTTGGGACCGTGCATCGCTATGAACCGTCTGGCGCACTGCACGGCATGCTACGCGTCCGCGCGTTTACGCAAGACGACGCCCATGTGTTTTGTACCGAAGAACAGATTCGCGATGAGTCGATTGCGATCAGCGAGTTGATCCTCTCGATCTATCGCGACTTTGGTTTCGACGATGTTCGAATCAAGTTTGCGGACCGACCCGATGTTCGTGTTGGCTCCGATGCCGTGTGGGATAAGTCCGAAGCAGCGCTTCGCGAGGCGATCGAGGCAACCGGTATTCCGTATACCCACAACCCGGGTGAGGGCGCCTTTTACGGGCCGAAGCTTGAGTTTGTGTTGCGCGATGCCATCGGGCGAGACTGGCAGTGCGGCACATTGCAGGTCGATCTCAATATGCCGAGCAAACTGGGTGCTAGTTACGTCGGCGAGGACGGCGAACGCCATACGCCGGTCATGTTGCACCGAGCAATGTTTGGTTCCCTTGAGCGCTTTACCGGAATCTTGATTGAACACTTTGCGGGTAACTTCCCGCTGTGGCTAGCCCCACTGCAAGTCGTCGTTGCCACGATAACCGGTGCTGCCGACGACTACGCTGTCGAGGTCGCGAATGCCTTCCGTGCCCGCGGCTTTCGTGTTGCGACCGACCTTAGAAACGAGAAAATTGCTTACAAGGTCCGTGAGCACAGCTTGCAGAAAGTGCCCGTGATCTTAGCCGTGGGTGAGCGCGAAATTGCCGCCCGCCAGGTGGCCATTCGGCGCCTGGGTAGTAAGCGGCAATCGGTCAGCGGCCTTGACGAGGCATTGTCGACATTAAAAGCTGAAGTTGACGCCCGCGGCGTCGCGCCGGAAGCGGACGCAGCCTGACGCGGATCTGTCGCCAAAACGTGACAGATCTCACACGGCCACTGTGCGCTGTGTCACACTCTGCTACGTTTTAGTCGCGGGTTCCTGACGCACCGCCCGCAGCTACTTACACTGACTATAAGAAGAATACTGAGGCTTACGGGCCTCTATTGCTCTGAGGACGCATCGAATGGCCGTCGAGCGCTTCAAGACGCAAGTACTGATCCTGCATCCGCACCAAGCCGTTTTGGATGCCTGCCGGAAAGTCTTTGCGGAAGCCGACTACACACTGCATTTCGCGCAATCCGGTCGCGAGGCATTGGCGACGCTGGGTGAAACGCCGATCGACTATTTCGTAACGGCTGAAGACCTGCCGGGTATGACCGGCTCAGAAACGCTGCGCGAGGCACGGCGGCGGTCGCCCGAAATCCAGGGCATCCTGATCGCTGGCCGAGATTCGAGTGAAGAAGACATCGCGGCACTTGCCAGTTCACGCGACTTTGCGGCGGTACTGAAAAGCAGCGCATCGCCGCGCGAGTTGTTCAATCTTGTTGTGTCATCGGCGGGGCAACGTGGGCTGCGCGAACTGAGCGAGTCTGCCAACGACGCAACCCACGCACCGGATACCAGCAGTACCGGTCGCTTTTCGTCGATCGCACCGAGCGACACTGAGACGCCGCTGTTTGTCGTTGACGACGAGGCGGAACTGACCGGTGCGCATGAGGCGTTGAGTAAGCCATCCGCCGCAATAGGTGCCCAGCAGAGCAAGGTCGTCGAGATCTTAGTGCTTACGGGCGACGAAGCGTTTTACCACGGCATCAGTCAGGCGGCCCGCGGGAAGTTCTCGGTACACCGCTGTCCGACGCTGCATGCCGCCGCCGACATCATTGCGACAGGACGCGTTGGCGTCTTGGTCACCGATGCCGCCGTCGCGCCGAGCGATGTGAAAAACATCACCGAGCAGCTGCGGCGCGTGCAGCCCGCACTGGTAACGATCGTCGCGGGTCGACGCGATGACGGCGACGAATTGATGGGGCTTATCTCCGACGGCATTGTTTATCGATTTCTATTGAAGCCCGTCTCGCCTGGACGCACTCGACTCGCACTCGAAGCATCCGCAAAAAAAGCGCTCGAGTATCGCGAAAATCCGCCGCCGCCGCCCGCCCCGACTCGGCGCACGGCCGCCACAACGATGAATGCGGTGCGCTCGAGCATTATCGATTTGGCGCTCGAGGATGACGATGGACCCGGTCGCGGCCGGCTCATCGCAGGCGCCGCGGCGTTGCTCATCGCCATTGGCGTCGGTCTTTATTGGTGGGGCAGCCGCGACAGTGGCGGCGGTTTGGCAGAACCAGGCGTGACCGTCGCGACCACATCGTCGACGCCCCAGAGGCTGGAAGCCGCCTCGCCAGCTCGTGAACAAGCGGCGCCGCCCGCGCCGGTCAACACGACGCCAGCGGCGGTCGCCGAACCCACACCTGCACCGGCCGAGTCGGTGTTCGAGCTTCGTCGTGCTGCGTTCCGTGCGCTCGCGCAAGGTCGGATCGCTGCGCCAGCCGGTGATAACGCATTGGAGCTATACGCCCAAGCGCTGGCGATCGACCCACTGGCCGAAGGCTTAGAAGATGACTTCAATGCGGCCGTCGCCGATGCATTGAGCGTTACTGAAGCTGCGATTACGCGCGGTGCTTTGGGCGAGGCGACAACGACACTGGCCCGGCTCCGCGAGGTCCGGCCATTGGAACCGCGCCTCCCATTTCTAGAGTCGCAACTGCGCAAAGAGCGGGTCAGTCGCTTGTTGAGCAACGCTACCGCGACAGCCGCTGATGGTGATAGTGCCGCTGCGCTAGCTCTGCTCGACCGCGCAGCAGCATTGGCGCCCGGTGATCCTGCTATAGCGACAGCGCGCCAACGCATTCAGGCCGCTGAGGACTCACGCGCAATCACCGAGTTACTGACGCTGGGTCAGCAGAGACTCGACGCGGGCACCCTAACGGCACCGGCCAACGACAGTGCAGCGTATTATTTTCGCGCTGTACTGGCGCAAGAACCCGACAACCCAACAGCACGACAGTCGTTGGCACTGATCGGTCGAACCTTATTGTCCGATGCTAGCCGCGCGGCCCAACTTGGCGATCTTAGCGGCGCCGAGCGACTGCTTAGCGCTGCCCGCGAAAACGGCGCGCCGGCCGCTGCCGCGGCCCGACTCGAAGCGACCATCGCAGCCGCTCGTACGGATGCGATAGAACCTGGCGATCAGCCCGCGAGTCGCTCGCCGGCAACGACAACCCCTGAGGCTGTCGCCGTCGATGCAGCGAGCCCTGCCTCTAGTGCTCCGCCGCCGAGCGCAGTAACAACTAACGCGCCCACCGACACGGACACGCAAGCAGCGCAGCCGACACGACCCCGGCAGAACCTGCCATCACTGGTTCGTACAAAATACATCGCACCGGTGTTTCCACGCAATGCTGCCCGGCGCGCGCAAGACGGCTTCGTCCATCTTGCCTTTACCGTCACGCCGGCAGGGACCGTCACCGACATTGCGATTCTCGATTCAGAGCCCGGCTCCGTCTTTGTGAACGCCGCCCGGCGCGCGCTGGCCGGCTGGGAATTCGAACCGACGATCGTCGAAGGTGAGGCCATCTCCCGAGAAGGCGACGTTCGTATCAATTTCTCGTTAGAAGACTAGGCGCATAACGACATAGCGAATCGTTACAACGGCTGGGCTTTAAATTAGCCGTTATCAGCGTCATCTCTCCGACGCAGACGGCGAGCGCCGCTTCACTGGTAAGGAGAGCAGACTCATGAGCGCAGTTCCAACAGCCCTGGCGACAAACGGTCAGACCGTTACCGTCAATAACGACACGTTCGATGCATTATTGGCCAGTACCGACGGTCCAGTGCTGGTCGACTTCTGGGCAGAATGGTGCGGACCGTGTCGCACCCTAGGACCGGTGATCGATGCCTTGGCGAGCGAGTTCGCCGGCTCGGCGACGATCGCAAAGGTCGACGTCGATGCGAACCCGGAACTGGCTGCGCGCTTCGGTGTGCGCTCGATCCCGACGGTTGCTGCGTTCAGACAGGGCGAACTCGCCGAGACCGTCGTCGGCGTTCAGTCCAAAGACACGTACGTTGCCATCATCGAAGCGCTGTCCGATAACGCCTAAGCAGCTGCTACAGTGGCGGCCTATTTGGGCCGCCACTGCAGAATCGATGACCATAACCGACCCCGTCGCGACGATAAACGCACATCGCTCCCCCACAGTTATTTCGCTCGGTGGACGGGCGATCGCCTATGACAGCGCTAGCGGTCGGCTAGAACTTGCGTTTGATGTGGCTGACCAATTCGCCAACCGAGCCAATGCGGTCCAAGGCGGAATTGTTGCGGCGATGCTGGACGCAGCGATGGGCGTCGCTGCCGCCGTTGGTCACGCTCAGATGACCAATGTACCGACGTTGGATATCAGTGTGAGCTACTTGCGGGCGACACCGCTTGGCGAACTCCGTTGCATTGGAGAGATCGTACGCGCGAGTCGTCGAGTGGTGTTTGCGGAAAGCTCACTGTGTACGCCGGATGGCGTCGTAACCGCCCGCGGCCGCTCGACCTTGCTGCTGCCAGCCGAGTCGGCGCTCAGAACATAGACGCCACTTGCATGGCGCGGGAAAGGTCGCCTTCGACCTTCAACTTTCCGGACATGTACGCCATCATCGGCTGTAACTCGCCGGTCATCATATCGCCAAAGTCATCCGGTGAAACGATGAAAACGGTTGCAGCGTCTTTCTTGTCGTTGCTGATCCGCATTGGCGCCGAATCGCCAGCAACGTGAATAACGCCTACGTCACCGAAATCAAACATGACATCGAAGCCAAGTGCTTGCTTGTCAGCAACGATAGCGCGAACTTTATCGGTCAATGAGTCCAGCATGGTGGTCCCGTGTAAAAGAGTCGAGTTGGGCAGTTTATCACGCCGGCTGTAGATCACTGGGGAGGTGTTTGCCGGCCCAATAGTAATGCAGCGCACTCCATAGATAGACGACGACCATAGCGACCAATACCCAGCGTAACGCATCGCTACCCAACCACGGCGTCAGTTGATCCGATGCGAAACCGCTGACGACCGGACCCATGCCCAAACCAACAATATTGATGATGAACAGCAAAACCGCGGCGGCTGTGCTCCGCATCGGCGCTGCCGCAATATTTTGGGTTTGCGCGAAGGTGGTCGCTTGATACATGTTGAGCAACAATGCCGGAATCGCGAAACCGAGCAGGGCTAGCCACTTCGATGATGCAAGAAACGTCGTCACGAACAATGGAGCGGCGATGAGGAACGCGACCGAGACAACCCAAAGCCGCCAACGCGTGTCGGTCGCGCCAGCGCGATCAGCCAAGTACCCGCCCAAAAATATACCGGCGCCACCCGCCAAACCAAAAATAAGACCGAGTGCCGTACCGATTTCTGCCGAGCTCATCGCGTGGCTGCGAACGAGGAACGTCGGCAACCACGTGGCGACCGAATAGCCTGCAAACGCAGCCAACGCGCCGCCCATCGCCAAATGTACGAACGCCGGCCGGCGCATCAAAAAGGCGACCGTGCCGGCGATCGACGTTGGCGACATTGTGCTTGCTTGCCGATCCGCTTGGCCGCGCTGGGGCTCGGCGATCGTGAATCGAACTAGGAGCGCAACGGCGACACCCGGCAGACCGACAATGACGAATGCCGCCCGCCAGCCAAACGACGCATCGAGCCAACCGCCGGCGAACAAGCCAAACATGATGCCGAACGGAATACCGAGCGAGTAGATGCTGAGTGCCGTCCCGCGTCGCTCCGCGGGAAACAGATCGGCAAGCAGCGAATGCGCCGGCGGACTGCAACCCGCCTCGCCGACGCCAACGCCGATTCTGGCAATCGACAACTGCCAGACGTTTTGCGCGACACCGCACAAGGCCGTCATCAAGCTCCACAAGCCAACCGAGATCGCAATGAGATTGCGCCGGTTGGTCCGATCCGCTAACCAGGCGACCGGCAGTCCAAGGGTCGCGTAAAACAATGCGAAGGCCGTACCGCCGAGAAAACCGCCCCAGGTGTCGTTAAGGCCAAGATCGCGCTGAATGGACGGCAGTAAAATCGCAAATATTTGCCGGTCGATAAAATTGAGTGTGTAGACGACAACGAGCACACCGAGCGTGTAGCTCAGTGCGCTGGCCGATGCTCGTGCTGTCGTCGCCGTCAACTGGCTCGCTGCCGCGCTTCGCGCTTGCGCAAGCCTTCGGCGAGAATCTTCTTGCGCAAGCGGATTGATGTCGGCGTGACCTCAACCAACTCGTCGTCGTCGATAAATTCGAGTGCTTGCTCTAGCGAAAACCGAATCGGTGGCGTCAGCAGCAGGTTTTCGTCGGAACCAGCTGCACGTATGTTCGTGAGTTGCTTGGCCTTGGTCGGATTAACGACCAGATCATTGTCACGGGTATGAATGCCAATGATCATGCCCTCGTAAACGTCTTCACCATGGCCGAGAAACAGTCGGCCTCGGTCTTGCAAGTTGAACAACGCATAGGCGAGCGCTTTACCATTGACGTTGGAGACGAGCACGCCGTTTTGGCGCTGCCCAATCAATCCGCTCACGCTCTGGTCGTACGCATCGAAGACGTGGTAGAGAAGTCCGCTGCCAGCGGTTGCCGATAAGAACTCAGTACGAAACCCGATCAGTCCGCGAGCCGGAATTCGATAATCGAGTCGCACCCGGCCACGACCATCGGCTACCATGTTACGAAGCTCCCCACGACGCTCCGCCAAGCGGCTCATGACAGCACCCTGGTAGTCTTCTTCGACGTCGACCGTCAATCGTTCCCATGGCTCGGACCGCGTGCCGTCCTTGGCCACGAGTTCAATCACTTCTGGCCGAGACACGGCGAGTTCAAAGCCCTCACGGCGCATGTTCTCGATCAACACCGACAGATGCAACTCGCCGCGACCCGACACTTTGAATTTATCTGGATCGCCGGTTGGCTCTACCCGCAACGCGACGTTGTGCTTAAGCTCGCGTGACAATCGCTCTTCGATTTGCCGACTGGTGAGGTATTTGCCCTCGCGACCGGCGAACGGCGACTTATTGACCTGGAAGGTCATACTAATGGTCGGTTCGTCCACACTGAGCGGCGGTAGTGGCTCGACAAAATCGCGGGCACACAGTGTGTCGGAGATGTCCAACTCATCGATTCCCGCAAACGCTACGATATCGCCAGCGCCCGCTTGCTCGATCTTACGACGCTCCAACCCGAGTAATTGGTAGAGCTCTAAAACCCGGCCTTGGCGAACCCGCCCGTCCGCAGCGGCAACGGCCACCGGCATATTCGCCGTTACTTGGCCACGGCTCACGCGGCCGATCCCTATGACGCCAACGTACGGATCATAGTCAAGGCTCGACACCTGCAATTGCAGCGAACCGGCTGGATCGACAGCGGGTGCCGGCACATGCTCGACGACCGCCTCAAACAAGGCTTGCATGTCGCCGCCGTCGACCGTGGCATCGCCGCCTGCGTATCCCGCCAACGCGGATGCATAGATGACGGGAAAGTCGAGCTGGGTGTCGGTCGCACCGAGCTTATCGAATAAATCGAAGGTTTGATCCAAGACCCAATCCGGACGCGCACCGTCACGATCGATCTTGTTGATGACGACTAGCGGCGTAAAGCCGCGTTGAAAGGCCTTCTCGGTGACGAAACGCGTCTGCGGCATCGGACCATCGACCGCATCCACCAGCAGCAGCACGGAATCGACCATCGACAGAACCCGTTCGACTTCGCCACCGAAATCGGCGTGGCCGGGCGTATCGACGATGTTGATCGCATAGTCATTCCAGCGAATGGCCGTATTTTTCGACAGAATTGTGATGCCACGCTCACGCTCAAGGTCGTTCGAGTCCATGACCCGTTCACCATCGTCGGTACGCGCATCGAGTGTTCCGGACTGGCGCAATAGTTGATCAACCAAGGTCGTCTTGCCGTGGTCGACGTGCGCGATAATCGCGATATTGCGCAGCTTTTGTAGATCGGTCATGAATGCGTGGCCGTTGGCGTGAGCGGCGCGATTATAGACACATGTCGCGCGCCTCGCGCGCCGTGACGGCGATTAATTTTCGCAAGCGGCCCGCTGATCGCGGCAGCGTGCCAGTCGCGGCCCCATTGCCAGTGCGTCAGGACGGCGTGGGTCAGCCGCACCAAAGAACTGCCCGTCACGCCACATGACAGCTTGCACCGAACCCATCCCGAACCGCGAGGCGCCGATGATATGGCCCATCGCTTCGAGAAGCTCACGGGTATCGCGCGCATAGCCGCGCTCCAAAAACACCTCGTCTGGGTACCATTGGTGATGCACTCGCGGGGCACGTACGGCATCGGCCAAATTCATATTGAAGTCGATCAGGTTGATGATCGGCTGCAGCGTTGCGGTGATAATGCGACTCCCGCCTGGGCTGCCGAGCACGACGTACGGTTTGCCATCTTTGAAGACCATCGTCGGCGTCATCGATGACAACGGCCGTTTCCCCGCTTCGATGGCATTAGCCTCTGCGCCGAGCAAGCCAAACGCATTCGGCGTGCCCGGCTTAGCGGAAAAGTCATCCATTTCGTTGTTGATCAAAAAGCCTGCACCGGCGACCGCATTGCCCGACCCGAACGAAAAATTTAACGTGTAGGTGTTGGCAACGGCGTTACCGTCTTTGTCGATGATCGAGTAGTGCGTTGTGTCCGGGCTTTCCGGTGCTGGCGCCGTCCCCGGGGCGACATCCGCTGAACGGCGAGCGGCATCGAGCGTGATCTCGGCCGCGTTTTCGTCAGCGTACTGCTTCGACGTCAGCCAATCGATCGGAACGTCGTAGAAATCCGGATCGCCAAGATGCTTGGATCGATCCGCATACGCCGTGCGCATCGCCTCGACGAGCACATGCACGGTGTGCGCGGACTCCGAGCCAAACTCCGCCAGAGGGTAGCGTTCGAGAATATTCAGCATCTGCACAATATGTACACCACCGGAGCTCGGCGGCGGCATCGAGACGATTTCGTAGCCGCGGTAGCTACCGCGTATCGCCTCGCGTTCAACCACGGTGTAACTCGCGAGATCCTCCGCGGTAATCAGTCCGTCATTGGCCGCCATGTCAGCCGCGATCAATTCAGCAACACGGCCTTTATAGAAGGCATCGGCGCCACCGCGGGCAATATCGCGCAGCGTGCGTGCAAGCAGTGGCTGGCGGAGCACCTCACCCGCGGCATACGGTGTGCCGTCCTTCTTGTAGTAGAGCGCAAGCGCATCCGGATCTTTTTCCAGTCGCCGTTGCGCGCGTTTGAGACTGGCAGCCATGTCCGGTGAGACAACGATGCCGCGTCGCGCCAATTCGACGGCCGGCATAACGACATCGCCCCACGGCAGAGCGCCGTACTCGCGATGGGCGTGATACAAACCTGCCACCGTACCCGGAACACCGGCCGCCCGCAGTGAGAAGCGCGATGCATTCGAATCGGCATTGCCATTGGCGTCGAGGAACATGTCCCGGGTCGCCGCCGCTGGCGCCGATTCGCGATAGTCGATCGCAATGGTCTTATCGCTTTCGGCAAGATAGACCAACATAAACCCGCCGCCGCCCAAGTTACCAGCACGCGGTAAGGTGACGGCCAGCGCGAATCCAGTCGCTACCGCGGCGTCAACAGCATTACCGCCGCGTGCCAAAATATCGGCACCAATGCGCGTCGCGATACCGTTCTGTGCCGCAACCATACCGGCCTGATCGCTAACCGGGTGACTGAGGGCTGGGTAGCGTTGCACGGCGTCACGCGCGCTTTGCGCGACGGCCTGGCCACCAATGAAGGTCGCGATAATAAGGACAACTGCTCTTACCATGACGGTTCTCCGCTACGCGTTGAGCGGCGTTCGCTGCATCGACCAGACGATCTCATCGAGTCGAGCCACACCGCGCTCTGCAAACTTGGGGTTCTGTTCAAGTGCCGCCGTATCGCGCTGCAAGCACGTCCAGCGAACGCTGCTGCCGAATATCTCGAACAATTCGTTCGCTGGTACCGCGTACGGCGGGCCGCTCATTTGCGCTTGGTCGTACTCCAACGTAATGACCAAACCGTTGGCGGTCGGCCGCAACAACCCCAAAACGGCCGTCGCGTAGTCAGAACGCTGGTCCGTCGGCAACGCCACGACGGCGGCCCGATCATACACGGTATCGCACGGTCCGACGTCGCGCGGATCGAGCGCGAAAATATCGGCCGCGTAAATCGTGATCGAGCGATGGCTGTAGCGCCGACCACCGGCGACCGTCTCAATCACCGGTCGCCAGTTCGCTTCGGCAAAAAACGCAGCGACGGCGGATTCGACAAATTCGACTCCAACGACCTGATGACCGCGCTCCGCTAACCAAATCAGATCGACCGACTTGCCGCACAACGGGACGAGGACACGCTGTCCTGGATTTACATGGGTCCAGTAAGCGGCTAGAGACCCGTTGACGTTGGTCTCATGAAAACCGATTCGGCCACTCTCCCAACGCTCGTTCCAGGCACGAAAACTCATATCCGGTAGTGCAGCTCGTTGCAAAGAGGCGTCGCAATGTAGCACAGGCACGGTAAGCTGTTTGCTGCGACCCGTCAGGACAACCGTGTGCCCAGCAACGAACTCCCCCACCCCTACGATGCGTTGACACCCGATAGCGTTTGCGCCGCTGTCGAGTCACTCGGGTTCGTCGTAGACGGTCGACTACTCGCTCTCAACAGTTACGAGAATCGCGTCTACCAAGTCGGCATCGAAGACGCGCAACCGGTCGTTGCTAAGTTCTACCGGCCGCGGCGCTGGAGCGACGCAGCGATTCAAGAAGAACACGATTTTGCCGCGGAGCTAGCGGACGCCGATATCCCCGCCGTAGCCCCGCTGCGCGTCGATGGGCAATCACTGCACGAAAACGGCGGATTTCGTTTCGCCGTTTACCCACGCCGCGGCGGTCACTGGCCGGAACTCGACTCGACCGACCGGCTCAGCGAAATCGGTCGCTTAATTGGCCGCTTGCATGCGATCGGCTCGACGGCAACATTCCAACATCGGCCCGACCTCACCGTTGATAACTTTGGCTACGAATCCATCGATACGGTACTAGCGGCGGACATTGTTCCGGGGCATGTCGTCGACGCCTACGAATCGGTGGCGGAAGATTTGATCGATACAGCGGCGATGCGCCTAGACGCGCATCGGCCGTCGTGGTTTCGCCTCCACGGCGATCTTCATCCCAGCAATGTCTTGGATCGCGACGGCGATCTGCACCTGGTCGATTTTGACGACGCCCGTAATGGGCCAGCGGTGCAAGACTTGTGGATGTTTCTCTCGGGCGATCGCGACAACCGCTTGGCGGCGCTCGATGCGCTGTTGTCGGGCTACACAGTGTTTCGCCCGTTCGCGCTCACCGAGCTTGAGTTGATCGAAGCCTACCGGGCGCTGCGAATCGTCCACTACGCCGCCTGGTTGACGCGCCGTTTCGATGATCCGGCGTTCCAGCGGGCATTTCCATGGTTTGCAGAACCACGCTACTGGGAAGAGCATGTGTTAGCGCTTCGGGAGCAGCGCGCGGCACTCGATGACCCCGCTCTCTATTGGCTAAGCTGACAGCCAGTCAGTGGCGACTGGCTGCTAGCGCTCGATCTGGCCGAGATTCGCGTGAATGACGGCGCCATTCAGTACCGGGTGGGTCGCACAAAACTCGATGGTGGCCGCGATTTCATCAGCATCGATCAAACGACCGAAACCGTTGGCTGCACCAAGTTGCTGCAAGATGTCAGCATCGGGTATCCGATCGCGCAGCATCTCCGTATCGGTGAATCCTGGACAGACGGCAACACTGTGAACATCGCGGCCGACCAGATCTTGGGTAACGGCGCGCATTAGGCCGAGTACCGCGTGTTTGCTCGTCACGTAGCTAAGCGTATTGGCGACCGCCTTTTCGCTGAGCGTCGAGCCAACGAAGACGAATGCCGAACCGGGGCCGCAATACGACAATGCCCACTGGCTGAGCTGCAACGGCACGACGACATTGAGTTCGAGTGTTCGTCGGAGCTGCTCTGCGGTCGCCGTTTCGACCGAATCACTATCGAGCAACGCGGCATTATGAACAACGATCGTCGGCCGATTCCGGGTGAGTTCATCGCCGAGCGTTGCGTCGAGTTGCTGCAACCAATCGTCACTTAATAAGTCGATCGGTACGCTACGAACCGCTGCGATTGGGCAGCGGCGGCGCGAGAGACCAAAAACGCGCGCTTGGCGGTCCACAAAGCGCTGCGCCGTCGCGCGGCCAATGCCGGTACTCGCACCGGTTATCAGTACCTGCATCGTGCCGGTCGGCGCGCTCACGGCTGGACCCAGGACGCGGAACCGCGCTGTCCGGGTCCGGATGAAACACGAATCTCGATCCGCCGAATACCGCTGGCCTCGATGAACGCATCATCATCGAGGACGCGTTGCAAAATATAGCGCGAGTACTCCTCAACGGTGGAATTACGAATTGGCAGTAGCCGTGTATCGGCACTCAAAAAACGCATCGTTTCGCCGTTAAATTCGACTCGGTATTCGTCACCCTCATCGATGACAGATAGGTACGGCGAATGCGCCGGTAACACGAGGTATTCGTCCAATTCGTCACACAAACGCCGCAGTCGCGCTTTGAGCTCGACGTAGCTAAAGCACATGCCATTGTCGCCGACCGGCGCTTCAATCATCGCGTAGACCGAAAAATTATGGCCGTGCAGCCGCTCGCGCTCTGTCGCCGAAAATACCGTAAAGTGAGCCGCCGAGAACTTCATGTTCTCCTTGAAAACCTCAATTTGTGTATAGGTCGAAACGTCGGGCGACATGGCGGCAAATCGTTGGATAACGGAACCCCAGTGTAACGCAGCGCACGCACGGGTCGCTGCTCGCGAGTTGGCTATTGCTTCGACGATGGCGTGCAGGGCTGTCGGATGAGTGCATCGACCGACGTTGCGATCGCCGGTGCCGGCATCGCCGGGTTAACGACTGCACTCGCTTTGGCCCGGCAGAGCGTCGCCGTGCGCGTTTTGGAACGTCGCGAGGCGAGTGCGATCGATACCGGGGCTGGCTTACAACTGTCGCCGAACGCGATGGCCGTCATGACAGCGCTCGGAATCGCGACTGAGATCGAGGCCAATTCATCGGAGCCGCTCGAGATTGCCGTTCGCGATGCCTATTTCGGTGCCCAACTCGCTCAAGTCCCACTCGGTGCTGCAGCACGCCAGCGCTACGGCGCGCCGTACCTAACGATCGCGCGGCCGGCGTTGCGACAGACCTTGCTCGAGAGCTGCCGAGCGGCCGGCGTTAGCGTCGACTTTGACACCTCGGTCCGCGGTTTTGCACCGGTCTCGAACGGCGTCGATGTCGTCTTGGCCGATAACACCGAGCTGCGCACCGCCGCGCTCGTCATTGCTGATGGTGTGCATTCAAGGCTCGCCGCACAATTGGGCGCTGCGCAACCGGCGTTTTCAGGCTTCGTGGCTTGGCGTGCATTGCTCGACAGCGCGGCCGAGCGCAGACGACCGCGGACAACGCTGTGGCTCGGGCGCGACGCGCATATCGTGACCTATCCCGTTGCCAACGGCCGCTGGGTCAACCTGCTCGCGTGTACGCGGCAGAGCGATTGGCGCCAGCGCCGTTGGAGTGAGCCCGCTGACCCCGCCCGGCTACAGCGACGCTTTCGTCGCTGGCATCGCGACATTAGGGCGCTCTTGCATCGTTGCGACACCGTCTACAAGTGGGGCCTGCACGAACGCGACCCACTGGCGACATGGGCTCGAGGCCCGGTAATCGCGATCGGTGATGCGTGCCATCCGATGCTGCCATTTGCCGCGCAAGGAGCGGCTCAAGCGATCGAGGACGCCTGGGCGGTCGCTGCGGCAATCGGCAAGCATGCTGATCCAAGCTCGGCCTTCGCCGCCGTTGGCGCCGCGCGGCAAGCGCGAATCGGCCGCGTCGTCACCGAATCGCGCACCCGCGCCGATCTCTATCACGATGGCCTTGTTGGCCGATTGCGTCGCCCAGGAGCGACGCGACGAATCGGTGGCATCGACTCCGGCGTTGACTGGCTTTATGGTTATCGTGTCACCGATGAGGACGTAGGATGAGCGCGCCACTGATTGAGCCAGTCGATCTCAATTTGGACATTGGCACGGTCGTGTTCGACTGCCGCTTTTCATTAGCCGACATGGCACACGGCCGACGTGTCTTCGAGGCAGGTCATATCCCCGGTGCGCAGCGCTTCGACATGGAAACCGAGTTATCGGGCGCGCGCAGCGGTCGCAACGGTCGTCACCCGCTCCCGACCCGAACGACCTTCGAGCAACGCTTGCGGGCCGCGGGCGTGAACAACACCACTAAGATCGTTCTGTATGACGGTGCAGGCCCGGCCGGCGCCGCCCGCGCCTGGTGGCTGTTGCAGTGGTTTGGGTTCAACGATGTCGCCGTATTGCATGGTGGCTTCGCCGCGTGGCAACAAGCCGAGCTACCGATCGAGACGGGCGCAGCCAACGCCGTACCGGTCAGCGGACAAGTATGCTTGCGTGAACCGAACGCCAGTAGCGTCGTTTTCATCGACGAACTCGCCAGCCAGCTCAATCTATTCGCAGGCCGGCTCATCGATGCCCGCGAAGCGGAGCGCTATCGCGGCGAGGCGGAACCGATCGATCCGGTCGCAGGGCGCATCCCTGGGGCCGTCAACCTACCGTGGGGCGATCTATTGGACGCCGACGGACGGTTTCTAGACCGAACGGCACTGCGGGAGCATTGGCAAGCCGCACAAGGCGCCGAGACCAAGCCAGTGTTGTATTGCGGCTCGGGTGTTACCGCCTGTGTGTTGGCCTTGTCGCGGGCCGTCGCCGACTTGCCGCCAGCTACGTTGTATGCCGGTGGTTTCAGCGAGTGGTGTGCCGACCCAGCACGACCGGTCGCGTCTAGCATGTAACATCTGACGAGCCGCAGGGGGTTTGATAGCCTGTAGGTCGACTGCGACGGACGGACAACGATGACGATGCACGACAACCCGATCATTGACTTTATGCTCCGGCGCCGCTCGGTTTTGGCCGGCACGATGGCAGAGCCTGGGCCGACCGACGCCGACCTCGAAACGATGCTCGCTGTCGCAACGCGCGTGCCGGATCATGGCAAGCTCGAACCGTGGCGGATTCAGGTGCTTCGCAAGCCCGCTCAACGCGAGCTTGCCGAGGTCTTTACGGCGGCGTTTATGGCAGCGACACCGGACGCGACGGACGCACAAATTGATGCGGCTCGGCAGCGATTACAACGCTCGCCGTTGTTGTTGGTTGTCAGTTGTCAACCGCGCCCGGATCGGTTCGAGAAAGTTCCGCATATCGAACAACAACTGTCCGCTGGCGCCGTTTGCGATCATTTACTAATCGCGGCTGGCGCGCTTGGCTACGCCGCGCAATGGTTAACCGGAGCACCTGCCTACACGCCGAGTGTCAAGGCCGCGCTTGGCCTTGACGAGAACGCCGATATTGTTGGGTTTATGCATTTCGGTAGCGTCATTGACGCGCCGCGCGAGCGGCCTCGCCCGACTGTTAGCGACATCGTCAGCGAGTGGCAAGGCGACGTGTCGTAGCGAGGCAGGCGCATCGCGCGGTAATCGTTAGGCGGCGAACTCCGCGATATCGTCGAGATACTTCTCGGCATCGAGCGCTGCCATGCAACCGAACCCGGCTGACGTAATCGCTTGCCGATACACCTGATCCGCCACATCGCCAGCCGCGAACACGCCGGGCACGCTCGTAGCCGTTGCCTGACCCGCCAGACCGCTGGTGATCACGATGTAACCATTTTTCATCGCAAGCTGGTCTTTGAAAATATCGGTGTTGGGTTTGTGGCCAATCGCAATGAAAACCCCATGCAGATCGATATCAGTCGTTTGCCCCGATTTAACGCCACGGATTCGCATTCCGGTAACGCCGCTGTCATCGCCTAGAACCTCGTCGAGGACATGATCCCAATGGATCGTGACGTTGCCGTTCTGCGCTTTCTCAAACAACTTGTCCTGGAGAATTTTTTCGGCACGCAGCTTATCGCGGCGGTGCACCAGGACGACCTCAGACGCGATGTTCGACAGATACAGCGCTTCTTCGACCGCGGTGTTGCCGCCGCCAATGACAGCGACGCGCCGACCGCGGTAGAAAAACCCATCACAGGTTGCACAGGCACTGACGCCTTTACCCATAAACGCTTGCTCGGATGGCAAACCCAAATACTGCGCGGACGCACCAGTCGCGATGATTAACGAATCGCACGTGTACGTTGTCGACCCGCCGTGTAATTGAAACGGGCGCTCGCCGAGTTGCACCGACTCGATATGGTCGTAGACGATTTCGGTATCGAAGCGCTCGGCATGGGCGCGCATCCGCTCCATCAAGGCCGGTCCCTGCAGACCCTCGACATCGCCGGGCCAATTATCGACATCGGTCGTGGTGGTCAATTGACCGCCTGGCTCGGCGCCAGTGACCAACACCGGCGAGAGGTTTGCGCGGGCAGCGTATACCGCTGCAGCGTAGCCCGCGGGCCCCGATCCCAGTATCAGTGTCCGCGCGTGTTTTGTGTCCGTCATGTGTGCTCCAGGGTGGACGCCCGTCGTCTTAGGATCGATATCGGGGCGCGACTCGGAAATTAAAGCTCAAGGTCGTCGGTATCGATTCGATGGCCACGCTCGCGCTTGGCCGCAACATAACGGCGATTGTCGTCGCCAATCCCGACGACATGCGCGACCGGTGTGATTGGGCCGAGCCCCGCACCCGCCAGGTCGTCGATTTTCTTCGGATTGTTGGTCATCAGCCGAAACGGGCGCTGACCGATCAAATACGCCAGCAGAGCGGCAGCATCGGTGTAGTCGCGCGAATCAGCGGGTAGGCCGAGGCTCTCGTTCGCCTCGTACGTGTTTTCACCGGCATCCTGCAGCAAGTACGTGGCCGCTTTGGCCCATAGACCAATACCCCGCCCCTCGTGACCAGCCATGTAGACCAAGGCACCGCCCGCCGCATCGGTGTGAATCTTCTCTAGCGCTGCGTCCAATTGCGGCCCGCATTCACACCGCGCTGAGCCGAACACATCGCCCGTCAGGCACGATGAATGGACCCGCACAAGGCAATTATCGTCCGGTGCCGGATCGCGGCTCACCAACACCGAGTTGACGGCCATCGACGTCGTCAACGTGGCGAACAGGCGCGGTGCACCTTGCTCAGTCAGCTCATGCGCCAACGACTCAACCCGACGCAATTCGGTATGGCGCACGGCAGCGTACCAATCGAACATGACGCGTTTTTTGCGCACGACAACCGGCAGCGGAATCGGGCCCATGACGTTGATGGCAATTCGGCTATCGTCCGGCGTCGACGAAGCGTCGAGCAAGGCGCCGTTGGCATCGATCCGTTTGAGCTGGCCGGCGGCGATGAGTCGCTCGCGCACGGTCGGGTCGATATAGGTGAACATCGCGAAAGTGTAGCACCAACGTCAGCCGCGACGCCGAATAGCGAGATTAGCTGCTACTATCGGCGATCGAGTTGTCACCCCGCGCGTGTCTCGGTGTACCGAACCGTTCTTGTTAGTCTGCCAGTGTTGCTTTGCCTCGCCGCTTGTCAAAACGATCAGCCGCCGAGCGTGCAAGCGCTTATCAATCCAGCGGCGGTGTCGAGCCGCTTCGCCAATTTGAGCGAGCCGGTCGACGGCTCGGTCTGGATGAGTTGGTATGAGACGAGCAAAGATGCGACAACGACGCTCAAGATCGCTCGGTTTGCTGACAACCAATGGGGTCCAGCCCAGACCGTCGTCACCCGCAGTGATTTGTTTCTCAACTGGGCCGACGTCGCGGCGGTGTCGCAAATTTCGCCGGCGTCGATCGCGGTGCACTGGCTGGAACGCAATGGCGACAAACCGTACGCCTACGACGTGCGGCTTGTGATGTCCACTGATGGCGGTAACACATTCACCGAACCGCGGACGCCGCACGATGATGCGACTGCCAGCGAACACGGTTTCGTCAGTCATGTCGCAACCGCCAATGGCGTCGGACTCGTGTGGCTAGACGGCCGCGACACAGCAACGCTTGGAACAATGCAATTGCGTTACGCCGAGTTCGCGCACGACGGCACTCTCAATAGCGAATCGATACTGGACGAGCGGGTTTGCGAATGCTGTCAAACAGCAGCCGTCCGCTTATCGGACCGGACGCTGGTCGCCTATCGAGACCGCTCTGCGACCGATGTTCGCGATATCGCGATGACAGTCCGCCGCGACGGTGCGGGCTGGTCAACCCTTGGCGTGCCGGTCGCCGACAACTGGCGCGTAACCGGGTGCCCGGTAAATGGACCGGCGATGGCCGCCAATGGCAAAACCATCGCACTGGCCTGGTACACCCAAATCGATGGGCAAGGTGTCGTTCGTGTCGCGAGATCGACCGACCGGGGCCACAGCTTTCGTGAAACCCAACTAGCGCTTGACGGGAACACACTTGGGCGCGCCGATATCATCGTACTCGACGATGCCGATATCATTGTCAGCTGGCTGCAACGCGACGCAGCCGATAGCAGCCGCGCGCATTGGCGAATGCAACGCTTCGACCTTCACGGCCGACCCGGGCCGCTACTCGACGTTGCCGAAGTCAGCGCCGAGCGCAGCAGTGGCTTTGCTCGGATGCAGCGACTTGGTAATCGTCTGCTGTTTACCTGGACCGATACGGATGCCAAACAACCGCAAGTTCGAACCGCGCTGATCGCGCTGGCTCGACTAGCGCGCACGTAACGATGCTCAAATCACTCGACGACAACTCGGACCTGTATGCCGTGCGCCGTGAGCGCGTGTTTCTGGTACTCGCCGGTATTTTCCTGTGTGCGATGACGCTCCTGAATGTGCTCGGCATAACGCGCTTTGTGCATCTAGTGTCGATCGGTGATTGGCCGATGGTCGTCGCTATCGGCGTTCTGCCCTACCCGATTACGTTTCTGTGCACCGACCTAATCAGCGAGTTGTACGGACGCCGCCGCGCTAATTTCCTTGTAACCGTCGGCCTTGGACTCAACCTCTTCATCGTTGCCGTGCTCGTCATTGCGAAATCCTTGCCGGCAGCACCTGCCGCTTTGCAACCGCCGTGGCAGACCTTGGAGTTGGCCGCCGATGTCATCGTCCCGGATGGCTCGAGCCTTAGCGGTACCGTTGAGACGTTCTCAATTATCTATGCGACGACCGTCGGGGCCGTATTCGCATCGATGCTGGCCTATTTGGCGGCGCAGTACTGTGACGTGCAGTTGTTTCATTTCTGGAAGCGACTGACGCGGGGCCGACACCTGTGGCTGCGTAACAACTTTTCAACGCTGGTAAGCCAGTTGGTCGACGCGACCGTCGTCATCGCGGTCACGTTTGGCGCCGCGTTCTTGGCAGGCGATATAACGCTCGGCGCGATGCTCGGTTTGGTCGGCAGCAATTACGTATTCAAAATGCTCGTGGCGTTGGCGGATACCGGACCGTTTTACATCGCCGTACATTACCTAACGCGGTACCTCGGGCTACCGCACCCAGCGGCAGCAGCTGCGCCATCGGCAGGAGAACCATCACAATGAATGCCAGTACTCGACACTATGACGTCGTTGTTTGGGGGGCGACCGGGTTTACGGGGCGTCTAGTCGCTGAGTACCTAACGGAGCGGTACGGAACCGACGGCGATGTCACGTGGGCGCTGGCTGGGCGCAATGCCGATAAACTCAACGCGATCAAGACAGCGCTCGGCGAACGCGCTAGCGGCGTCGACATCCTGACAGCCGATAGTCACGACCGCGCCAGCCTCGATGCGCTGGTTGAGAACACGCGAGTCGTTTGTACGACCGTCGGTCCGTACGCAAAATACGGCTCAACCCTGGTCGCTGCGTGTGCGGCGAGCGGTACGCATTATTGCGATCTCGCCGGTGAGGTACCGTGGATGCGGTCGATGATCGATGAGCACAGCAGTGCTGCGGTCGCTAGCGGCGCGCGAATCGTGCATTGCTGCGGATTCGATTCGATTCCATCCGACATGGGCGTGCATTTCGTCCAACGCGAAGCGCATGCGCGCTTCGGCGAGCCGTTCGGCGAAATTGCAATGGTTGTGCGGGCGATTCGCGGCACGGCCAGCGGCGGTACGGTCGCGAGCTTGCTCGGTGTCGTTGAAGCGGCCCGTGCTGATCGTAGCGTCGCCCGAACGGTCGTCCATCCCTACGGCCTGAACCCGGAGGGCGAGCAAAAAGGTCCCGATTCGCGCGATCAAACCGGTGCCGTTTTCAACGAGTTAGCTGGCGTCTGGACGGCACCGTTTGTGATGGCGCAGATCAACACGAAGGTTGTCCGGCGCACGAACGCGCTGAGTGACTATCCATACGGTCGCGAGTTTCGCTACAGCGAATCAACGATGACCGGGAAAGGTCCGAGTGGATTTCTTAAAGCCGGGACAACCTCGGTCGGTCTTGGTGGCTTTATGCTGGCGGCGACCGTCGGTCCGCTGCGTTCTCTCATGAACAAGACGTTTCTACCGCAACCGGGTGATGGCCCTGACGCGGCAGCGCGCGAAGCTGGGTTTTTCAATCTACTGTTTTTCGGTAAGCGTCCCGACGGTAGTGTCATCCGCTCGCGGGTTACCGGCGATCGCGACCCTGGTTATGGCTCGACGTCGAAGATGCTGGCCGAGTCGGCGGTTTGTCTCGCCAAGGATTCTGCCGTAACGGTCGGCGGCGGTTTTTGGACACCGGCCAGTGCCATGGGCGATACGCTGCTGGCCCGGCTCAGCGACAACGCTGGATTAGCGTTCGAATTCGACGTTTAGCGCTCGTCGTCTTCGTCGCTGCGTTGCTTCGGCGGATCGATGATCTCGCTGACCGCATTGCTAAAGATACTCTGCAATTGCCGCGACGTTGCGAGACCTTGCGTGAGCCATCCCTCGACAAGGTTCGGCACGTTGATATCTTTGACACCGTTAGTAATCCGGTCAGACATCGCTTTGACAACTTTGTCCTGCAGACCAGCCACGTTGGGCAGACCGATACTCTCGCGGAATTCGCCAGGCGTTAGGTCAAACTCGATCTTTATTTTCATAGTCTCGCTCCGCTCGGCAGCCTCGCTAATGCGTCGTCGACAATCACACGATTTGAGTCGTCGGCAGAAAGTCAAGGACTATTGTGCCAGACAACCCATCGCTGAGGGCTTAAAATAGTCGCGTATCGATAACGCGATTCGCATCGCGAGTGCCGGCACTGCATGTTTAATTTCGCCAATATGCTGATCGCAGATCAGTTCGAAAACGTTGAAACCTACGACGACTGGTTAGCGATAGCCGAGGCGCAAGACCAGCGCACAGGCCGTTTCGATTGGCGGCATTCGCCGAAGAGTCCATTGTACAACTACGACTCGATTCGTCACCGCCTGAGCAAACTGCGCCGCCTTCGCCGTGAAGGCGACCTGCGCAAACTGTTGTTCACGTTGAACGAAGGCATCCATGGCAACATGGATGGCATGGGTAACGCCGGGCTGTACCGCTATGCCAAAAGCGGCACGAAGGTGCTAATCGATGACTACGTCACAGAGATCAATCGCTCATTACGGTTTCTCGCTGGCTCGAAGTCACGGACGTTATCGCGAGCGACCAAGCTTGAGTTCTTCGATCGCGCCAAACACTGTTACGGATCGACGGCACTGATGTGCAGCGGCGCTGGTGCACTCGGGTATTTCCACCTTGGCGTCGTTTTGGCGCTGCATGACCAGTCGATTCTGCCAAAGGTAATCTCGGGGTCGAGTGCTGGCTCGCTGATCGCCGCGATTGTCGGTACACGAACGCCGAAGGAATTGGCTAAGACCCTCGATCCGCCAACGTTGAACGAGCTGATCCGTGTTCAGGACGATCATGTTCAGCCAGGGCGTTTGCGGCGCATGAACACAGAAGAGGTTATTGGCCAAATCGAACGGCTGGTCCCGGACCTGACTTTCGAGGAAGCGTTCGAGCTATCCGGACGACAAATCAACATCACTGTATCGGCAACACGCAAGCACCAAAAATCGCGTTTGCTGAACGCCATCACATCGCCAAACGTCTTGGTCCGCTCGGCCGTGCAAGCCTCGTGCGCCGTGCCGGGCATCTACCCACCGGTTACCCTGCTCGCGCGCGATGCCGATGGCTCGATCAAGAAGTACTTACCGAAAGAAACCTGGGTCGATGGATCGCTGGCCGCCGATCTACCAGCGCGACGCTTGTCGCGTCTTTACGGAGTTAACCACTACATCGCGTCACAGGTTAATCCCGTGGTGCTTTGGTCGCTGCTTGAATACCGCCACCAAGATGGCATTGGCCCGAATCTTGTTGACTTTGGCCTGCGAGTGCAAACCGAGTGGTTGCGCTATTTACGGCGCTCGTCGGCGCGCTTGCTGAGCGGTGCGTACAATACAAGCTATTGGGTCGACAACGTGTTTTCGCTGTTGTCGCAAGACTACGCGGGCGACATCAATATAGTGCCGCGGTTTCGGTTTTTTGACCCGCGCAAGTTGTTGTCGCATTTATCAGAAAAAGACCGTTCGTTTTTGATCGACGAAGGTCTCAAAGCAACCTGGCCGCAAATCGCCCGTGTGCGCAATGCGTCGTCTATTGCACTAACGCTGCAAGACATCATGACGAAAATGACGGCAAACCAACGCTCGGCGGCCATCCAAACGCGCGTCACCGCATCTGCGTAATGCCATCTGCGGCTGCAAAAAAAACGGTCAGCGACTTCGACTATCCGTTTGCGGATACGCCAAATCCAGGGCAAGCGATTGAAGTGGCGCCCGGCGTCCACTGGTTACGCCAACACCTACCGTTCGCGTTAGAGCATATCAACGTTTGGTGCCTGGAAAATTCGCCAGGTCCGGTGCTCGTCGATACCGGCGTGCGCGGCGAACCGACGCAGCGAAATTGGCTCGCTGTGCTTGAGACGCTGGCCTTACCGGCGCCATCACGACTGCTCGTGACGCATATGCACCCCGACCACGCCGGCAGCGCCGGTTGGATCTGCGAGCACTTCGGCATACGACTCGCAATGACTCGCACGGAATATTTAATGTGCCGCGTATTGGCAGCCGACTTCGCGCCGCCACCGCCACTCGCCGTCGAGTTTTTTCATGCGGCTGGCTTTGGCAGCGATGATATTGAGCGCTACAAGAAATTGTTTGGCGGCTTCGGCAAAGCCTGCGACACACTTCCGGCGACCTACGACCGATTAGTCGATGGACAACAACTGCAAATTGGCGGCGCAGACTGGGAGGTTGTCGTCGGCCGTGGCCACTCACCTGAGCACGCCTGTTTGTACAATGCCGCGGCTAACGTGGTTATCGCCGGCGATCAGATCCTACCGACGATATCGTCGAACGTTAGCGTCTGGCCGACCGAACCCAGTGCGAACCCGCTCCGCGAATGGCTGCAGTCGTGTCGAGCACTGATCGGACGGCTGCCGGAAGATGTGTTGGTTTTGCCATCGCACGGCAAGCCGTTCGTTGGTGCCCACCGGCGATTGCAAGCGTTGATCCATGAACACGAGCAAGGGCTCGCGCGTCTGTTAGACCACTGCCGTGAGCCGCGGCGTGCCGTCGACGTGTTTCCAGCGCTATTTCGCTCGGACCCAGGAACCGCCAATTTAACACTGGCAACCGGTGAGTCGATCGCGCACCTCAACTATTTGCAGGCCGAAGGCGCGATCCACAGCTGGCTGGACGTTGGCGGTCGGCGCTGGTACCAGAAAACATGACGCGGCGAAGCGGACCACTGCGTCGGATTGTCGCCGTGGCACTGCTGCTAGCGACAGTGTCTGTCGGCAGTGCCGCGGAATCGTCCTCGTTATGGGTCATCGATTACGCGAAGAGTCAAATTGAATTCGCAGGCGACCAAGCTGGCGCCCCGTTTACAGGCCGCTTTCATGACTGGCAGGCGGCCATCGAACTTGATCTAAGCGCACCCCAAGAGGCTCGATTCGCCGTCGACATCGACCTGGCGTCAGCGGCGTCAGGCGATAGCGACCGCGACGCAACGCTTCAGGAGGACGCATGGTTTGCAACGGCGATCCATCCGGTCGCCACGTTTAGCGCCACCGAGTTTGCGCTCGGTGACGCTGGCGACTGGGTCAGCCGCGATGCAACGCTGACGATCAAAGGTCAAACTCACCCCGTGACCTTTAGCTTTGCAGCATCCCTTGAGCCTGGCACGACGGTGGTGACTCTGCGCGGTACCGCGACGCTCAGCCGCCTTGCCCTGGGAATTGGTACCGGCGATTGGGCCGATACAGAATGGGTCGGCGACGCCGTTGTCGTTACGGTTGTTGTGCAAGGGTCGCTAAATCGATAACCACTGCTCAGGCGGCCGGAGATTGGCGGTGTCGCCGAGCTAGGTGCCGCGCACGCTAGCAATCGCGTCGGCCACGTCGTCCAAACGCTCATCAGGCAGCCCCGGTATGTTAATCCGGCCCGAGCCGACGGCGTAGATGTGATAGCGCTCGCGCAGCGCATCGATCTCCGAACGACTCAACGGCAACATCGAGAACATCCCTGACTGATGCGCGAGAAACGAGAAGTCTTCATCCGGTAGTGCACGAGCGAGTTCGGTGGCAAACCCTCGCCGCAACGTCAACATGCGCTCCCGACACTCAGCTAGTTCGTCCTCCCACAAACGGCGCAGAGCTGGGTCCGCCAGAATTGTGCCGACGATCGCCGCACCATGATCCGGCGGCATCGAATAAATCTTCCGTACTGTGATTAGCAAATGCGACAAGGTCGCATCCGCAGCGGTCTCGGTATCGGTCAACACGGTTAATGAGCCAACGCGTTCTTTGTAAAGACCGAAGTTCTTTGAACACGAGCCGGCAACGATGGCTTCGGGAACGGTGCCAACCACATGCCGAAGCCCGGCCGCATCAGCGTCTAACCCTTGGCCGAAACCGAGATACGCCGTATCGATAAACGGCAGCAGATTACGCTCAACACAGAGCGTTGCGATTGTTTGCCATTGCTCGATACTGAGATCGGCACCACTCGGATTGTGGCAACTGCCGTGCAGCAGCAATATATCGCCAGCACGTGCTTGACTGGTGAGCGTCTCGCACATTGCCTCAAACAAGACGGTACCGGTCGCTCGGTCGAGATACGGGTACGACGCAACGCGAATCCCGACATCGGCAATAAGCGGTTGGTGGTTTGGCCAAGACGGGTCGCTCAACCACAGCGTTGCATCGGGCCGTATCTGCTGCAAAAACTCAGCCGCAACGCGTAGGGCACCCGAACCACCCGGCGTCTGCAGCGTCCGTAAGCGCGGCGTTGCTGGGTGCTCGGCCCCGAAAATCAGCGGCTGCATGGTCTCGTTAAACAAGGCATTACCGGCGAGACCGACATAGGCTTTGGTTTGTTGCTCGGCGAGGACTTTTTGCTCCGCTTCCGCCACAGCCGCCATAATCGGCGTTTGCCCCGTTGCGTCGCGGTAGATTCCGGCACTCAAGTCAACTTTCGTTGCCGCCGAATCCTGCCGGAACGCTGCCATTAACGACAAAATCGGATCGCCCGGTAACGGTTCTAGCCTTTCAAACACGGACTCGCCTCAAAACTGCTGCTACCTGGCACCAGAGGTTAGCACTCGCCACCCCTCACACAACAGCCTTATTCGTGCGCCTCATCGCCGCTGTCGTCACCGATAACACCACGGCGAATTTGGTCAAGCTCTAGCGACTCAAACAGGGCTTGGAAATTGCCCTCACCGAAACCCTCATTACCCTTGCGCTGGATGATCTCGAAGAAGATTGGACCGATGACGTTCTCGGTAAAAATCTGCAGCAACAATCCCTGACCTTCGCTGGGGGCGCCATCGATCAGAATACGGCGTTTGCGCATCGCCTCAACGTCCTCGCCGTGGCCGGGCAGCCGCTCGTCAATTAAATCGAAATAAGCATCATTGGTATCTTGCAGCTTGATGCCGTTCGCAGTCAGTTGGTCGACGGAGCCGAAGATATCGCGAGCGCCAAGCGCAATGTGTTGGATCCCCTCGCCGCGGTACTCACGAAGAAACTCCTCGATCTGGCTCTTGTCGTCCTGGCTCTCGTTGAGCGGAATACGGATTTTTCCGCATGGACTGGTCATCGCCTTGGAAAACAAACCCGTGTGTTTGCCTTCGATATCGAAGTAGCGAATCTCGCGAAAATTAAACAAGCGTTCGTAAAACTCTGCCCAAACGGCCATGTTGCCGCGCTGCACGTTGTGGGTTAAATGATCGAGGTATAGAAGGCCCGTCGAAGCAGCCTCCATTCGTTGCCGCCAATCGTCGGCGAACACAAAGTCGATATCGTAAATTGTGCCGCGATCGCCGTAGCGGTCTACCAGATAGATTCGCGAGCCGCCGATCCCTTCGATCGCCGGAATATTGAGCTCCATCGGCCCGGCGTTGCTGGGCACGGGCGTGGCGCCCAATTCGACAGCTCGCTCGATCGCCGCTGCCGCGTCGCTAACGCGGAACGCCATGGCACAGGCGGACGGACCATGATCGCGCGCGAACTGCTGCGCGAAACTGCTCGGCTCAGCATTGATGATGAAATGAATATCGCCTTGCTTATGCAGCGTGACATCTTTCGAGCGGTGCCGTGCGACTTCTGGGAATCCCATCCGCTCGAACAGCGCACGCAGCGCGCCGGTATCCGGCGCCGTGTACTCGACGAACTCAAACCCGTCGGTCCCCATTGGGTTGTCGAAAAGATCCCCGGAAGTTGTTTTGCTCACGTCAGCCCTCCTCTTCGAAGTGCGACAGTATACCGAGCGGATCATCGGTTTTTAGCGTATAAAACGTCTATAAACGTCGTATTTTTGCAGGATTACTGCGTATTTTTTCTAAAATTAGTGATTATGAGCAAAATCGATAAGAAAGACCTGGCGCTGCTTGCTGCATTACAACGGGACGGGCGAGCCTCTTGGACGGCGCTCGCCGAGCGCGTGCAGCTATCGGCAACGGCCTGCCAACGACGAGTCCGACTCTTGGAAGACGCTGGCATCATCCGCGGCTACCGCGCCAATGTCGCCTACGACGCGCTCGGCTATGGGGTTGAGGCCTTTATTACCGTTCGCGTGGAACGCCAGTCACCCGATGTCGCCAAGCAGTTTCGCGACGCCGTCGAACGGCTCGACGAGGTTTTAAGCTGCCATTTGCTGTCGGGAGATACCGACTTCTTGTTACGTGTCGTCGCCGCGGATCTCGCTCGATTCGGGCGGTTCATACAACGCGACCTACTAACGCTGCCTGGGATCAAGGATGCGTCGTCCCTGATTGTGCTGGACACGGTGAAAGCGGCGTCGACGATCAACCAGATGGCGACACTGGGTTAGCCGCGGCGCCGACCTCTTCGCGAACACGAGCATGAATACGCTCGATCAGCTCGGTGCGCAGCTCACGTGTCAAGCGCACTGCATCGCGAACCTCGTCGCGCAGCTCATCGAGCTCTTTGGCCCGGTGTTCGTAGGCCTGGCGAAACTCCTGCAGCGACACATCTCGCTCGGCGATAACCCGGCGGGTTGCCGTCAGCGCCCGCCGCAGCGCGGCAATCGTCTGATCGGGCGCCAGCACAGCGCCGACATGACCTGCCTCGCGCGAGGCCCGTGCTAGAACCGACCCCGCAACGCGAGCGACGATAAGGCCAGCAGCAAACGCGCCAAACAGTCCTAACGGATCGGTCATGGGTGATCTCCGCAACGCCTGATATCACATAAGAATAGGCGCGTGATCGAGCTCAATCACGGCGCCAGGTCACAAAAGCGGTGATGCTAGCCCTCGAACGGCGTGACGACTTGATCGATGGCGCCGAAAATGGATTGGCCGGCTGGATCGAACATCTCGATCCGGACACGATCCCCAAAACGCATAAACGCCGTTTCTGGCGCACCCTTTTCGATCGTCTCGAGCATGCGCACCTCCGCCAAGCAACTGGACCCGCGCGAGCGATCGTAGTTGGAAATCGTGCCTGATCCGACTATCGAGCCAGCGCTTAGTCGACGCGTCCGGGTCACATGGGCGATCAACTGCTCGAAATTAAACGTCATGTCGACGCCACAATCGGGCTCGCCAAGGCGCTCACCGTTTAGCTCCGTTCGCAATGGCAAACGAACCGTTCCGTCGACAAAGGCATCACCGAGCTCATCCGGTGTTACGGCGACCGGTGAGAACGCCGTCGCTGGCTTCGACTGGTAAAAACCGAAACCTTTCGCCAACTCGCCAGGAATCAGATTTCGCAGCGAGACATCGTTGACGAGCATGAGCAGTCGAATGTACTGCCCGGCCGATTCAGCGGCCGTTTGCATCGGTACATCGCCAGTGATGACAGCAACCTCTGCTTCCATGTCGATCCCATACTCTTCGCTCGGTACAACGATGGGATCGCGCGGCCCAATAAAATCATCGGATCCCCCTTGGTAGACCAACGGGTCATGCCAAAACGATTCCGGCATCTCTGCACCGCGGGCTTTACGAACCAATTCGACATGGTTGACGTAAGCACTGCCGTCGACCCAATGAAAGGCCCGCGGCAATGGCGCCGCTACCGACGTCGCATTGAATTCAATGCTGTCGACCAATCCAGCTTCAAGTGCCGCGGAGCGCTCCTGCAGCGCCCCGTGTACCGAATCCCAGTCATCAAGTGCAGCCTGCATAGTCGGCGCGATATCGGCGGCGCTGGCCGCGCGCGATAAATTCTTGGTGACGACCAGCAAGCTCCCGTCACGACCTTGTTTTCGGCTCGCAAGTTTCATTCGATTCGCTCCGATGACGCTGCCGGCGTCGCGCTGCGGTAATTAGGCGGCGGTAATGTCACACGCCGCTTGAGCCAGCGCAAGTGCGCTTGCAGCACAGACGCGGACGCCGCACGATCGGCTCGCATGAGGCTACGATGCACCGTTCTGCCCGCTAGCGACCCACGGTCATGACAATCGATACACGTCCCTCGACAGCGGCGAACGTACCGCGACGCTTACCTTTGCTACTCGCCGGCATCGTTGGCCTAAATCCCGTCGCCATGGACGCATACATCCCGGCGATCGACGCGATGGCAAACGACTTCGCGGTCGGCATCCAAACGCTGGAATCAACCATTGCCATATATATGCTCGGTTATACGGTGGGCTTACTGTGTGCCGCCCCGCTCTCCGACCGTATCGGCCGACGCCCCATCTGCCTGCTTGGGCTCGTTATCTATGCTGTTGCTAGCGGAATGATTATCGCGCTTGACGCGTTCACGGCGCTGGCGACGCTGCGAATCGTGCAAGGAATCGGCGCGGGCTTCAGTCTCGTTAATGTCGGCGCGATTGTTCGCGATCTGTACGACGAACACGACAGCGCGCGGCAATTGTCGCGAATCTATATTCTGCTGTTGGTGCTACCGCTGATCGCACCGATTGCTGGCGCATGGTTGCTCCACCTCGGCACATGGCGGTGGATTTTTGTTGCGCTAATGGCGTATGGCATCGTCATGTTGGTAGCGACGCTGCGCCGGCTCCCCGAGACCCTAGGACGCCGCGGGTCCGTCGCGACCGACCTGGCGCCGCTTGCGTTCCTGTGGACACACGTGCGCTCCGTCTTAGCGCACCGCCGCGCTACATTTTTCGCGCTAGCGGCCGCCTTCTCGGCAGCGACGTTGTTTTTGTTTATCAACGACGCCGCGTTTTT
Organism: Pseudomonadota bacterium; assembly: GCA_039183535.1. Lineage (GTDB taxonomy): Bacteria > Pseudomonadota > Gammaproteobacteria > Steroidobacterales > Woeseiaceae > JBCAXA01. Next base: position 54,798 of record JBCDBO010000014.1, read on the forward strand.
GTACCTCGATCACTTCGGCGTTTCGAGCGATAGGTTCCCGCTTTACTTCGGCGTAAATGTCATCGCGATGGCGGCAGCGCACGGCCTGAACTTGTTGCTATTACGTCGCTACGAACCGCGTCGGATCATGCGCGTCGGTCTGCTGTTGTTGTTAGCCGCCAGTTTATGGGCACTCTATTACACGCTCGTGTTCGATGCATCGCTAGCGGCGATGGCATTCAGCACAGCAGCTGTGCTGGCCGCGCAAATACTGATTGGCAGCAACGCACAGGCCGCGTACATGTCACGGTTCGACGACAACGCTGGCATGGCGAACGCTCTGATCGGGAGTTTGATATTCGCCATTGGCGCAGTAGCGAGCTTGCTACTCGCCGCCGTCCACAACGACGACCCGTCGGCCCTAGCCGCCGCATGGGTAACCTGCAGCGCGTTAGCGCTTGGCGCAGCAATGATTGCGCTGCGCGAAGACGTGCCGTCTAGCGAGACTTAGCCGCCTCCTCGAGTCGATCAAGCTCTTGCCCGATCTCACCGGGTGAGCCGCTGAGGCCACCGATAAAGCTGTACAGCACCGGTACGATAAATAGGGTCAGTACGGTAGCCACCAGCACGCCCCACAGTATGACAACACCAACCGAACTCAAGCCTTCAGAGCCCGGTCCATTGGCAAGAACAAGCGGGATCGATCCCATTATCGTCGATGCAGCGGTCATTACGACAGGGCGAAACCGCATGGTGGATGCGCGGACGATGCCATCGTTCAGTGACGTACCGGCATCTCGAATTTGATTAATGAATTCGACGATCAACACGCCATTCTTCGTAGCGATGCCAATCAACATCAACAAGCCGATCTGGCTGTAGATATTCAAACTTGTGTCGGTAATCAATAGGCCGAGGAACCCACCCGCCAATGCCAATGGCACGGTACACATGATTATGAGTGGCTGGATAAAGCTCTCAAACTGCGCAGCGAGAACCAGGTAGACGATCGCTAACGCAAGAACGAATGTGAACAATAACGAACTACCTGCATCAATGTACTCCCGCGAGCCCCCTTTGTAACCGATTTGCGCGGTGGCCGGCAGTTCCTCGAAAGCAATGTCGCGCAAGTACTCAAGCGCCTCGCCGAGCGAATACCCATCCGTTAAGTCCGCCGTAATCGTCACGGCACGCAGTCGATTGAACCGATTAAGCGCAGCCGGCTCTGCTTGCTCGCGGACGGTGACGACATTGGACAACGGAATCAGCTGGCCGGAAGCCGTCGAGCGTACATAGACGTGTTGCAAGTCCGACACCGAGCGACGAAACCGATCGTCAGCTTGAATAACGACGTCGTACTCCTCGCCATCGCTTTCGAATCGAGTCGAGGTTTGGTCGCTCATGAGTAACTGCAACTCGGTACCGATGGCTTGGACGGGCACGCCCAGTGTGGCTGCCCGATCGGTGTCGACATCGATGATCATCTGCGGTTGGGTTTCGATGAGGTCCGAATCGAGGCGGGTCAGTCCGGCGTTTTCACGTGCTCGCGCCAAAATTCGATCACGCCAGTCCGCCAACTCGTCGTACGACGACCCACCAATGACAAACTCAATCGGTCGATCACCGCCGCGAATCGGCGAGCGGGTAAACGTGAAAACGCGTAAATCTTCAATTTGGCTCCATTCGCGATTGAGGAGCCGAACGGCCTCGGCCGTCGTCAGATTACGCTCACCCCACGGCGCCATCGTCATCGTTAAAATACCGCTACTCGATGCCGTACCACCGCCGAATCCAGGAATGACGAGCAGCGCACGACTCATCTCGCCCTCGTCGACCAGTTGCAGCGCGGGAGTTTCAAGGCGTCGCAGACTCTCGAGCATGAAGTCCCGACTCGACCCCTCGGGCCCGCGAAACGAGCCGGCCAACGAACCGCGATCTTCATCAGGCACATACTCGCGATCGAGCGCCGCGAAACTGAACCACGCACCGGCACCGGTTAGTACAGCGACGAGGAACCACGCGTAGCGAGCCGCCAATGCGCGAGTCAATAACGACGAATACACCGTCGACAGACTCTCGATAAAACGTACGACGGCGTTGCTGCGCCGCAACTCGTCGCCGTGACCGCGCAGCAACTTAGACGCCAGCATCGGTACCAAAGTCAGTGCCAAGACACTCGACAGGATCAACGCAGCACACAAGGTTAGCGCCAGCTCACCGAACAAACGGCCTACTTTGTCGGTTAGGAACGTTATCGGTAAAAACACCGCTACCAACACGGCTGTCGTTGCCACAACGGCGAACACAACCTGAGACGCACCGCGCTTGGCAGCCAGCAGCGCCGGCTCGCCCTTTTGGATACGGCGGTAAACGTTTTCCAGCACAACAATGGCGTCATCGACGACCAGCCCAATGCACAACACCAACGCTAGCAGCGTGATGAGGTTGATGCTAAACCCAGCGAAGGCCATGGCGGCGAACGTCGCCACCAAACAAATCGGAATGGTCACGACGGGCACCAACGTCGCACGCCACTGGGTCAGAAACAAAAATATGACGGCGGCAACCAAAATCGTCGTCAGCGCGATGGTCTGATAGACGGTGTTTACCGCAGCGCGAATAAACACCGAGTCATCGTCGGACTTAACGACACTCAACGACTCGGACGAAGCATTGATATCAGCGATGACTTTGTTGACCCCGTCGAGGACTTCGACAGTATTCGCCGTTGATTGCTTAAAGACACCGATGGCCGACGATGCGGCACCGTTCGCCCTAAAAATCCGCCGGGGATTACGCGGGCCAAGTTCAACCCGCGCGACTTCGCCAAGGCGAATGAGATGATTGTCCGGTCCTTCTGCCAGCACCAAGGCTCGGAAATCGTCGACGGTCGAATAACCACGCGCGACACGAACCGGGAACTCTCGATCAGCCGCTTCCAACGTACCGGCCGGAAATTCAACATTTTCCCGGCGGAGCGCCGCATCGACGTCGGCCACCGTTAAATTTCGCGCGGCTAAAGCAATCCGATCAATCCAGATACGCATCGACGGACGACCAGAACCGAATACCTCCACCGACGACACACCGGGAATCGCACTGAAGCGCTCAGCGATGTAACGCTCGCTGTAGTCGACGAGCTCCATGCTGTTGAGCGTCGGGTCGTAGACATTAAGAAACACGACCGGCCGGGCATCGGAGTCCTGTTTTTCTACCCGGGGCAGTTCAACACCGTCAGGGAGCTCGTTGACGACGCGCGAGACACGGTCTCGAACATCGTTAGCGGCCTGATCAATATCGCGCGCTAAGGTAAATTCGATATTGACGCGTGAGCTGCCGTTATTGCTACGCGATGTGATTGAGCGGATGCCCTCGATACCGCTGACCGCACCCTCGATCACCTCCGTGATCTGCGTGTCGATAATGGCCGACGACGCGCCTTGATAATTGGCCCGAACGGAAACGATTGGCGAGGTCACGTCTGGATACTCGCGCACGGCGAGATCGCGCAACGAGATTATCCCGGCGACCACCAGCAACACCGCGAATACGCTCGCGAGCACAGGTCGCCGTACACTGATGTCGACGAGACCCATCGTATCTAGCTACCGCTTTTCAGCGGTTCGTCGGCACCATTGTCGCGAACACGGATCGCACTTCCGGGCCGCAATTTAACAATGCCGGTCACGATAAGCTGCTCACCAACGGCTAGGCCTTCGAGCACTTCAACCGAGTTTTCACGGCGCGCGCCAAGCGTAACCTCACGTCGCTCAGCCGTGCCGTCGGGTTGTGCCACGAACACGAACGCGCGCACGGTTTCTTGGATGACAGCGCGGGCAGGAACGCTGATACCACTGCGTTCGTTGACGACAATGTCCAAACTTAACAGCATGCCCGGACGCAAGCGCTGATCCTCGTTCGGTAGCTCTGCTCTGACCAAGACCGAGCGGGTAACCGGATCGACCCGCGACCCAATAGACTTGACGACACCGTTAAAGGGCTCTGCGGCGAATGCCACGGACTTGGCCGCCAGTGGTGCGCCGACACGAATAGCACCGAGGGCGGTTTCCGGCACCGTGAAATCAACGTTCAACCTGGAAATGTCGTCGAGCGTTGTAATTGCTGTTCCAGGCGAGACGAGCGTACCGACGCTGACCGCCCGAAAGCCAAGGACACCGCCGAATGGCGCTGTGATAAGCCGGTCACCGATGCGAGCCCGTACCGTCGCCAGCCGTGCCTCGGCCGACTCCAGCACCGCCTGAGCATCATCAACCTCGGATGCAGACACGAGCGAACGCCGGCCGAGATCTTTTAAGCGGTCGAGTTTGCGCCTGGCGTCTTCGATCGCGACTTGGGCCTCACGCAGCTGCGAACTCTCCTCCGCGCTCGTGAGCTCCACCAAGACATCGCCTGCAGCGACAAAGCCGCCATCCTCGAAAGCCACACGACTGACTGTCTCGGTGACATTCGCCGTGATCGTTACCGATTCACGCGCAATCGTCGTGCCAAGCGCTTCAATTGTCTCGCTGAGTGGCCCGGCGACGACGGGGGTAACTTGCACCGCAACAGGCCCACCGCGCCCACGACGCGACTGCTCAGCGCCCCCGTCACCTGCCTGCAGCCACCAAAGGCCCGCACCAGCGCCGGCAGCTAACAGTAATACGATAATGAAAGCGCGCACGGGAGCGGCTCCTCAGAGAGACCCAGGCCGCAAAGTGTACGCCAATTAGCGGTCAACGATCCGTGAAGAAACGACAACGAAGGTTAGCCAGCCAGTCGCTGTCGATGAATCTCGCTGAACTTCGCCGATTGATCGTAGCGGTAGAACTGGCGTAAGTCCGCGACGGCGTTGTCGTGTTGCGAACCCGAAAACAAATCCAGCGCAGCACAGTAGTAACTGGCGTAGCGGTTCGCGACTAAATAACGCTCCTCCTCCTCAGCCGTTAAGTCG
>JBCDBO010000015.1:0-59123 GCA_039183535.1 Pseudomonadota bacterium
CACCTGCTTGAGGATGAAACCCGCACGCGAGCGCATCAGCCGAGCCCGTTCCTCCGCGACGGTGATCGCCCCGAGTTCATCGCGCTGGACAGCAAGATTGACTTCAACGCCACTGCCACCGTCGACTTGCACGAGCGGGTCTTGACCGCGCCACCAAACCAAGAAGTTACTGGGCAAGCCCGGTTCACCGCTAATCGGGTTGAAGTAGATCCAGCGTTCGCTGTCATGCATCTCGAGGTACGGGACGATATCGGCGTTACGTTGTCGCTCGCTTAGCTCGATACCACGAACTAAACGCGCGGGATAACGCGCTGCCGTTAGCACTTGCACGGCAACGTTAACGAAGTCGGTACGGTTGTTCGCCCGACTCAACAACAATGAGACGTGCGGCTCCGGCGCCGGATCGTTCAATTGGCGGAGTAGCTCGGTCGTAAACGAAACCGGTTCTGCCGAGCGCGCATGAACATCACGTATCAGCGTTTCGGTGGCGGTTTTGTAAGGCTCATCTAACTGCGGTGGCGGTGGAAACGGGGGCGTTGTATCGCTGCGGTCTCGATCCCGATCCTCGTACAACAAAGCTCGGTAATACAGCGACTGCTCGCCGTCTGCGCGCCGTATCGCCCACATCGCTTCCCGACCGCCGGTCGTGTAATCAATCGAAAAACCGTAACCGGGCGCAACAGAAATTTCGTCGGCGAGAATAAAGCCCGGGGTTAGATTCGGCACGCGCAGTGCGGCCCGGATCGAACCGGGGCCACTGCGAAACCGTACCGTCGCCTCGACACGCCAGGCACCGGCGGTTTCGCCGGGTACCAACGGCAAACCGAGCGCCCACGCTTTGAAAACAAACAGACTTAACCCCAACGCCGCGATGGTGGCCGCAAGGATGTAAACGAATTGCCGCTTCACCGAGTCTCCCCTGGACTGCACGAGCGAGGATACCGCGAATAGTCACATCGACTCACGTAGCGCTCGTCCGCGAAGCGAGATCGACACCCATCGCGGCCATCATCGCGACGCGTTTTGCTGCAGGCACCGCATCGAACCAGCGCATGCCGTTAATACGCACGCGTCGCCGTGCCGGAGAATCGCCGTCGAACAGCCGCTGTAAGCCGTCCAGAGCAATAATTGTTTGGCGGGCCTCGCGACGGCGCCGCCGGGCAAAGCGGCGCAGCGCGCTATCCTCGCCGGGGTCATGACTCGCGCGTACGGCGATTAATTGCGCAACCAACTCGGTAACATCGGCGAACCCGAGGTTTGCGCCCTGCCCTGCTAAGGGGTGGACGCGATGTGCGGCGTCGCCGATGAGGACCGCTCGGCCGACACTGTAGCGAGCGGCCTGCGCAGCACTCAACGGAAAGCTGGCCCGTGCTGAGTCCGGTTGTAAACGACCCAGTGCGTTATTGCTAAGGTCGGTTAGCGCATCGCCGAGTGCCGCATCGGTAGCACCGACCAGTTCGGCAACGTGCTGATGTTGACTGGAGCAGACGATCGACACCCGGCCATCGGCGAGCGGCAACAGCGCTAATGGACCATCCGGGTTGAACTGCTGCCACGCCGTCGCTTCATGCGACAACTCGGCGTTGGCATGACAAACCAGCGCTGATTGAGTGTAGTGTTTGACCGCCGACTCAACGCCCAACAAACGGCGCGTAACTGAGTTTGCGCCATCCGCACCAACAACGAGACGCGCATCGATGGCGCTATCGTCCGCGAACTGCAATCGTTGACCGCCGCGCTGCTGATCCAATTTGACCAAGCGCTTGTTGAAGCGGACATCGACCCCGTGTTCGCTGACCGCACTCAGTAGCGCCGCCCGGACACGCGCATTCTCGACGATCGAGCCGAGCGTTGTATGCGGTCCGTCCGCTGCGCTGAAATGCACGGCACCCGGCTCGAATGGCCCACCGCTCGCGTCCCAAACACGCATGTCGCGATACACTTGCGCCGCAGCGACGATCGTATCGAGCGCACCGAGAGCGTCGATCTGGGCCAAACTTGCCGGCGATAGCGCCGACACCCGCAGTGTTTTGATCGGCGTATCGACCGGCGCGATCGGATCGGCAGCGTCGACCAGGATTACCCGCCAACGCCCAGCCAGTGCCTGGACGAGCGCACCGGCCGCCGCTAGCCCAACCATGCCGGCGCCGACGACAACGATATCTGCCTTCTCAACCATTCATTGCAGCCTCGATCTCGTTCACGGTCTTTGCCAGTCCGCGAGTCAATACGTCTGGTCCGTCGCGTGTTACGGCGACGACGTCCTCGATACGCACGGCCAAACCCCGCCACCGTGGATCGACAGTAGCATCCTCATCAATATACACACCCGGCTCAACGGTACAGACCATACCGGCTTCCAACTCGCGCCAACGCTCGCCAACCCGATAATCACCAACATCATGCACGTCGATACCTAACCAGTGGCCGGTGCGATGCATAAAGTAACGGTCGACTCCGTCGTCGTCGGCACTGGCCACAATACCCAACGATCGCAGCCCTGCTGCGACCGCTTGGCGAGCTGCGTCGTGGGCTTCGTTCCAATGCCGGCCAACGCGAAGCTGGCCGATGGCGGCTTCTTGCGCCGCCAAGACGACGTTGTAAAGCGCAGCTTGCTCGACACTGAACCGCCCGTTGACCGGATAGGTGCGGGTCACATCGGCCGCATAGTAATCAAGCTCGCAACCAGCATCGACCAAGACGAGGTCACCATCCTTGAGCAATGCGTCGTTGCGCGTGTAATGCAGAACACAGGCATTCGCGCCACCGCCAACAATCGGTGGATACGCATGCCGTGCGTTGGCACCACGAAACGCGTAATCGAACTCCGCTTCAAGCCGATACTCAAACCAACCCGGTTCGACACGGCGCATCGCCGCCAAATGCGCCGCTACAGTGACTTTCGCCGCACGCCTCAGGGCGGCAAGCTCGCGACGACTTTTGTACAACCGCATATCGTGCAGTAAGTGGTCGAGCGCGACAAACTCTTGCGGCGTGTTAGCAGCACTCTTGTATTGATCGCGAAGCGTCCCTAGCCACTCGGTCAGGCGGTGGTCAAATTCCGGGTACTGACCCATCGTTACGTAGAGCCGCGTTCGCGACTCGAGCAAGCCCGGCAAGATGTCATCGATATCAGCGATCGGAAACGCATCGTCGGCCTGCAACACGCTTGGCGCGTCCTCGGGACCGGTGAGCGCGCCATGCCACGCCTCGTGCCGCGCATCGCGTTCGCGGCAGAACAATAGGTACTCGCCGCTGGGGCGTCCCGGTACGAGCACACCGACGGCGTCCGGTTCCACGAAACCGGTCAAATAGTAAAAGTCGCTATCCTGGCGGAACGGATAATCGATGTCTCTGTTGCGCGTTCGCGTCGGCGCGGCCGGAAAAACCGCAATGCCGTCGTCGCCTATCATCCGCATTAGCTGCCGGCGGCGCGCGGCGAACTCGTCAGGCGTCATTCAAGCGCGGTCCCGGCGGCGGGGTCAGGTCATCGAAAAACGTCTGCGTCGCGACGCGCAAATACTCCGCAATCTCGGTCAACGACTGATCAAGCTCATCGTCGTCGCTGTCATCCAATTCTACGCGGGTGATCTCTAATAGATCCTGCGTCATCTCCTGGAGATTGCCCGTGGCCAAGCGTTCGCGAAGTGACGCATCGTTACCCGCGTGGCCCAGACCATGCAGAAAACCGCTGGCCCAATCAACGAGGCCCTGCAACCGGTCAGCCGCGGGTGCCGCATCGTCGAGCAGCAACGGCTCAAATTCGAAATCAGTGCCAGACAGCGCAGCGTGGGTCGTCGTAACGAGCTCATGCAAGGCGGTCACGGCGCCGTCTGGGGCTGGCTCCGCCGGCACCAGTTCGCTAACCAACGTGGGCAGCGCTCGATCGGGCATGACCGCAAGCAAGGCGGCGGCGAAACCGTGCGCTTCGGACGGTGTCGCCGTCGCACTCGCGTCGGCCAGCGCCATCTCGAGCACATCGTATCGCGAAGCGTTGTATTCCAAGGAGATAGCCGCGTCACTCAAGTAACAGCGCGCATCGTATCACTGCCCTCGACGATTGACCCGCCCCGGAGCCGTCTCTATATTGGTAACGATGGCTGACCAACGACAAGTGGATTTCGAACACGATCTCAAGCGCCTCGAAAAGCGGCTCGACGAGCTCGTGGACGTCTGCGAACAATTAAAAGAAGAAAACAAGTCGTTGAAACAGCGCCAAGATTCACTGATCGGCGAGCGCGCCACGCTGTTGCAAAAGAACGAACAGGTTCGTGCGCGTGTCGAGGCGATGATAGGCCGCCTAAAAGCCATGGAAACCGGCACGTAGCGACTGCGTGCATCGACCAGAAGGGCCTCGCGAATGACCGATATTTACGCGCACGTAACCGTTCGGATCCTTGAAAAAGAATATCAAGTGTCGTGCCCGGCAGAGGAACGCGCAGATCTGCTCGACTCTGCCGAACTTCTTAACCGACAAATGCGAGAAATACGCGATAGTGGCAAGGTCGTCGGTCTCGATCGCATCGCCGTCATGGCCGCGCTAAACATGGCCAACGAGCTGCTGCAAACGCGTAATCGAGATGAGTCGCTCGAGTCGTCGCTTGGCAAACGAATCAAATCGATGGCAGCGCGAATAGACAGTGCCATCGGGTCGGATGGCCGCCAGCTCGAACTCTGACGTTCACGAAGTTGCGACAGCGGTCTCATACCGCGCTTCCGGTCGTAGCGATTCATCCGCCGCTCCTCTATTATTACGGTGTCTCCTGCGGTGTTCGAGGAAGTCCTGGATACCTCTCGACCCTAATTAACAAACCTTGGGGTCGCGTACTGTTTCGCGATTAGTGTGCTGGACCGCTTGACGGTGAGCCTGGATCGCTACGTCTGACCCCACCTGTCTCTCCGGATCGAGAGCGATGGCCCGATACGGCACAGGCGGGAGACACTTTTTTCAAGCCCGGATGTGAACACCAATGGCCGGGGCAATCGACAGACTTCGCCAGCGCGCACTCGAAGCGCGTAATGCCTTACCCGCAAACGATTGTCAGCGTCGCTCAGCGCTTGTCACCGAGACGCTGAATAGCATCCTCGAACGTGAGAAACATGCGGTTGTCGCGCTTTATTGCGCGGTGCACAACGAAGTCGACGTCACCGCACTGCTAACCCTGTCCCCTAATCGGCATTACGGATTCCCCGTTATCGGTAGCGACAAACACCTACAGTTTTATCGCGTCCGGTCGACTAACGACCTGCAGCCAGACCGATTTCGCATTCCGGCACCGCGACCCGCGCCCGAAAACGTACTCAGTCCAACAAACGTTGCCGCCATCGTTGTCCCGGTGGTTGCGTTCGATGCGGCTTGCCACCGTATCGGTATGGGCGGGGGTTACTACGACAGAACACTGCCCGAATTCGACAACGCAAAAATCATCGGTGTCGCGTACGAAACACAACGCTGCGACAGCATAGAACCACAACCGTGGGACGTAGCGATGCATCGTATCGTGACCGATCAAAACGTTTACGAACGCGCGTTGTCACCGTCGTAAGGTTCACCACACCGCGTCATGACAACATCTTGGCGCGGCCGAACAACGTTTGAATAGCGTTTACCACTAGCCATGCAGTGTTTTTGGCGTACCACAACTGTTAACCAGATCACTTAAGTTGCTGGATTTTGGACTTGTTATGTATATACTCGGCGACGGGTACCCGACACGGAGATATGCTTTATGGCTACCACTGCAAGATCTGGAAAGAAAACGACGCGGAAGAAGGCGACCAAAAAACGCAAGACTACGGCTCGCAAGTCAACCGCGAAGAAGAAGGCTACTAAGAAAACAGCAACGCGTCGCAAAACGACTGCTCGTAAGAAAGTAGCGAAGAAGAAGGCCACGAAGAAGAAGGCCAAGAAAAAAGTCGCTAAGAAGAAGACTAAAAAGAAAGTAGCGAAGAAGAAGGCCACCAAGAAGAAGGCCAAGAAAAAAGTCGCTAAGAAAAAAGCGAAGAAAAAAACCACTAAGAAAAAGGCCAAAAAGAAAGTAGCGAAGAAGAAAACCGCTAAGAAAAAGGCCAAAAAGAAAGTCGCCAAGAAAAAGGCGAAAAAGAAGGTAGCCAAGAAAAAGGCTAAGAAGAAGGTAGCGAAGAAACGGGCTGCGAAGAAACGCACAACCCGCAAAACTTCTGCGACGCGTAAGCGCGCTACTAAGAAGCGCTAAGGCTCTTTGTCCGGCCTGGCGCTTGAATCTCAAGATGCCCAAGCCGACAGACGTCAAGAGTCCAACGGTGTGCCCGCCTCGCGCGGGCACACTTTTTTGAGGGCTCGATTCCAATCGAAGCCCGCTTAGAACCCAGAACAGTTACCGCCGACCATGGATTCAGCAGAAGCGAAAAAAAAGCGCGCCGCACTCGCCGCGCTTGATTACATTCCACCTGGCGCCAGTCTTGGCGTCGGTACCGGGTCGACGGTTGAACACCTAATCGACGCATTACCCAGTATCGCTGACCAGCTGGGGCCAATCGTATCGAGCTCAGTCGCGACAACCGAAAAGCTACAAGCGCTGGGGCTCGACGTTACCGATCTGAACAGTGTTGGCGACATCGATGTGTACATCGATGGTGCTGATGAGGCCACCAAGCACCTGCAGCTGATCAAAGGCGGCGGCGGAGCGCTAACCCGCGAAAAAATCCTGGCGGCCGCGGCTCGGCGGTTTATTTGCATTATTGACGACAGCAAACTTGTCGGCATGCTCGGCTCATTTCCGTTACCGATCGAAGTCATTCCCATGGCGCAGTCGTACGTTGCGCGGCAGATCATTCGCTCGCGCGGCCAGCCGATCTGGCGCGAAGACTACGTCACCGATAACAGCAACCACATCATCGACGTGCACAACTTGCAGATCGCCAATCCGGTCGAGATGGAGTCGCGAATCGGTCAATTAGCCGGTGTTGTCACGGTGGGGCTGTTTGCGCAGCGCCCCGCCGATGTACTGCTCGTCGGCGACGACTCTGACTCGGTCCGCAAAATCGAGCGCTAGCTCGTCCCTAACTGGCCATCGCTTCGCGATGCCGTCTGTCGCCCGGCTTACGCCGGGCTCGGTGCGAACCGGAGGTTCGAATACTTCTCTACGATCGATAAAAAAAGGCCCCACGTCGGGGGCCTTTTTTTATCGATGGCTGGGGGAGAGGGATTCGAACCCCCGTTGACGGAGTCAGAGTCCGTAGTCCTACCGCTAGACGATCCCCCAACAGCAGGGTGACCGAACGTCGAAACTTACCGTTTCGAGAATTGCGTTGCGCGACGGGCTTTGCGCAACCCGACTTTCTTCCGCTCGACTTCGCGCGCGTCGCGCGTTACGTAGCCGGCCTGACGAAGCATTGGACGCAGGTTCTCGTCGTACTCCATTAGCGCGCGAGTTAGACCATGACGGATCGCACCGGCCTGCCCCGTCGTGCCGCCGCCCGTGACCGTTACATTCACATCGAAGTTATCGACGAGATTGGCCACTTCCAATGGCTGGCGAACGATCATCCGTGCGGTCTTCCGGCCGAAGAACACATCAAGCGGACGATCGTTGACGGTGATGGCACCGGTGCCGGGCTTCAGATAAACACGGGCCGTGGACGTTTTGCGTCGACCAGTGCCGTAATACATCGTTCCTGCCATGATGAATCCTTAAGCGTTGACGTCGAGCGGAATGGGCTGTTGAGCCGCATGTTTGTGCTCGGCATCCGGGTAAATTTTGAGTTTGCCGATCATTTGTCGGCCCAGCGCGTTTTTCGGCAGCATGCCTTTGACGGCAAATCGAATGGCTCGCTCAGGCGCCTTTTCCAGCAGCTTCTGCAACGAAATCGACTTCAGGTTGCCGATGTAGCCCGTATGGTGGTGGTACATCTTGTCGCGCATTTTATTGCCCGTCGCCCGGATTTTCCGCGCGTTGACAATCACGATGTAATCACCGGTATCGGCATGGGGGGTAAAAATCGGCTTGTGCTTGCCGCGTAAGCGACGCGCAACCTCGGTCGCTAGTCGGCCAAGCGTTTTGCCGTCGGCGTCGATAAGGTACCAATCCCGCCGGACATCCGCCGGCTTGGCCATGAACGTTTTCATAGTCGTATAGCTCGTGAAGCGAGGCCCGACGGCGCTCCCGGCGGGCATAGCGGGACCCACCGGGCCACGCAAAGGGCGCGTAGTTTACTGGACCGCCCAGCCCAATGCAATGCAAAAACCGCCTGGTTCGGCGCCAGGCGGTGCACCGCAATACATTGATTTATCTAGAAAAGATACTCGAGCGAGATCGCCGTGAAGGTATCGGTTTTTTCTGTGTCGAGCGGGACGTCGCTGTTATTGCGTACCGTGTACGAAATCACGAGTCCGAGATCCTTAAAAATCTTCGCATTCAGCGCCGTAACTGACTCAAGAAAGGTATTCTCATCGCCGGCCTCGACCCGCAATTCCTGGCTAAAACTGGCGGTTTCACTGAGCTGCCAGCTGTAGTCAGCAGTCCCGAGCAAGATTGTCTCGTCCTGGCTTACGCCGTTACGGAGCTCAGCTTGCTTCGCACCGGCACCGATCTCGAGGTTCAGAATGTGCTTATCCGTGTTAATGACGCGACGACCGTAACCGATCGATTCGGACGTCTGCTGCTCGTAGCCGCTAAACTTGTCTTTCAGCCAACGCAGATCGGCGAACACGTAGTCGAACTCACCGAGACTGTAGTCGGTTTTCCAGCCGAGCTGATAGGCCTCAGCGGTCGTATCTACATCATCTTGGGAACCCAGCGCCGACGCATCTAGCGTGTGTTTCCACTTACCGCGCTCGTAGCTGATTTCCGTCGCTCCGTTCACGCTGGTCGCCTCGCTGTTACCGGTCGTGGCCAGATAACCGAAGCTGACTTTGCCGCTCCATGGGTCTTTTGCCGCCGCTGCAGCCCCCGCCTCTTCTTGCGCCGATACGCTGCCAGCACTCCAGAGAAGCGCCAGCGTCGTGCCGCAAACCGTGCTTATTGCCCGAACATTCATCCAAATTCTCCTTTTTTGGCCCGCCCACGATAGCGATACGTGCGGGGCGTGCGGTCGGCGATCCTAAGCAATCGGCGAGCCGAGCGCACCTGCCATTGCGTCGCTGGCCGTCGTAAACGGCGCTGAGACAACTAATGAGACAGACTTGCGGGACGCTATAATGGTCACATGGACAGAAAACGCACACCGCCCGATCGCTTGATTGGCGCCTTCGATAATGCACTGCGCACGCTATTTGCCCCGCACACCGGCGGTACTCGGCCCAATCCGGCTGCAGATCAGCCAACGACCGAACTAGACGCCGCGACGACCCGCCACGTGACGGGACTGATGCGCGTCAACCAAGCGGGCGAGGTCGCCGCGCAAGGTCTGTATCAAGGGCACGCATTGGTCGCTCGCGATGCGGCGCTCGATGAACAGTTGTTGGAAGCCGCCGCAGAGGAACGCGACCATCTAAATTGGTGTACGGAACGGCTCAATGAGTTGGACGGCCGACCGAGCTTTTTGAACCCGCTCTGGTACGGCGGTGCGTTCATCATGGGGGCGCTAACCGGCCTTGCCGGCGACCGATACAGCCTCGGCTTCATCGCCGAGACCGAAAAGCAAGTCGTCGAGCACCTCGACGACCACCTGAAGAAACTGCCCGCTAGCGATAAGCGGAGCCGCGCGATACTGCAAACAATGCAAGAGGAAGAAGCCGATCATGGCGATCACGCCGCGGCTTCGGGCGGCGAGGCCTTACCGAAACCGCTGCGCGAAACGATGCGACAGGTCTCCAAACTCATGACCCGCGGTGCTTATTGGGTCTAAAATCACAGACTTAGCTTGTACTGAGGTACAGCTTGTATTTTAATGGCTGCGTTTTCGGACAGGACATAACGCATGGCTACGACGGCAAAAACGCTAAGCGACGTACCGGCTATCAATCGGTTTTTGAGCTACTGCCGGGTTCGCACCGTTCCGTCAAAAACGGTGATGATTCACGCTGGCGACCTGCCCGACATTCTCTACTACATCGTCGACGGTTCGGTCGAAGTCATGATCGAGGATGAAGACGGTAATGAGATGGTGTTGGCCTATCTCAATAAAGGCCAATTCTTCGGCGAAATGGGCCTGTTCTACGAACAACCAACGCGCAGTGCGTGGGTTAGGACGCGGACCGAATGCGAAATCGCCGAGATGACCTATCCGCGGTTTCGGCAAATCGCGAGCGAGAGTCCCGGGCTCGTCTTTGAACTAGCCACCCAGCTCGCCACACGCCTCGATCGCACCAATCGAAAACTCGGCGATCTGGCGTTCGTCGACGTTACCGGCCGCGTTGCGCACGCCATCATGGATCTTTGCAACGAACCCGATGCAATGACACATCCCGACGGCATGCAAATCAAAGTGAGCCGCCAGGAACTATCGCGTCTCGTTGGTTGCTCGCGCGAAATGGCCGGCCGTGTGCTAAAAGTGCTTGAGGAACAAGGCCTCGTTACAGCAAACGGAAAAACGATCGTCGTTTACGGCGCCCGTCCAGTCCGCAAAGCCTGACGCGCTGCTTACGTCGCTGCGGCGATCTCAGCACGCATCGACGCGATCGTCGCCGCGTAGTCGTCGCTACCGAATATCGCTGACCCAGCAACAAATGTATCGGCGCCGGCGGCCGCGATACTGCCGATGTTATTGACCTTGACGCCACCATCAATTTGCAGCCGCACGTCACGTCCGGAAGCATCGATACGGCGACGGCAGTCGGCCAGTTTGTCGAGGCTCGATGCGATAAACGATTGCCCACCGAAGCCAGGGTTCACCGACATAATCAAGATAAGATCCAGCTGATCCAGCGTATGGTCGAGCCAGCTGAGTGACGTTGCAGGATTGAACACCAGTCCTGGCCGACAGCCCGCATCGCGAATCAATCCGATGGTGCGATCGACATGCCGACTCGCTTCTGGGTGAAACGAAATATAGCTGGCACCGGCCGCGGCGAAGTCGCCGATCAAGCGATCTACCGGGTCGACCATCAAGTGGACATCAATCGGTTTCGAGATGCCGTAATCGCGCAGTGCCTGGCACACCAGCGGTCCTACCGTCAGGTTCGGCACGTAGTGGTTGTCCATAACATCGAAATGTACGAGGTCGGCACCGGCCTCGATGACACGCGCAACATCGTTACCGAGCCGGGCGAAGTCAGCAGAGAGAATCGACGGCGCGATAAACGGATCGTTTCGGGGCATGAGCGATGGTCGTCTGTTGGCAAGAGCGCAGTATACGTTGACTTGGTGTCAGCGGATGCCGCGCCGCTGGCGGATTTTCTCGTATGCCCGAATAATTTCCCGACTGCGCTGCTCGGCGGCTTCTATTTCTGTTTCGCTCGCCCCAGCACCGGCCAGTTTGTCCGGGTGATGTCGGTTCATTAATCGGCGGTACGCTTTTTTGATTTCCCGGTCCGTAGCGCTGTCGTCAAGTTCGAGGCGACCATACGCCGCCTGGAGCTCCGCATCGACGTCGCGCTGCTCTCGTGCTTCTCCGATTCCCTGCTCAGCGCGAAGCAATGCCTCTAGCTGCACAAGTTCAACCCGGCCAACACCAAACGCTTGCGCGATAATCCACAGCTGGGCGCGCACAGGTTTCGACATCGTGCTGCCCTCAAGTACCGCCGCGACGATGACGCGCAGCAGACCACGTCGCGTATCGTCATCGGGCCGCTCCCGCTCGCAATAGGTGCCAACCGCCATCGCAAGATCTAGCCCCGGCTGCTTGCCGTGCCGGAACGCAACAATAGCGGCTTCCGTGTCGGCCGCATTGAACGCCAATCGTTGCATGAGACGACTGGCCACATCGATCTCCCGTTGCTGTACCCGACCGTCCGCTTTGGCGATGGCACCGAGTAGCGTGAAGAGCAAGTCGCGAGTTGCTGCATCAATGCGCAGCGTTGTGCCACGTTGGCGCGCAAAGCCGCGATCAAACTGGTGCCCCAAGACGACGCCGAGCAACGCTAACCACCAGCGCCCGCTCGCCGCTCCCAGCAGTCCCCCCAGCATTTTTCCGATGTACGTCAAGTGCTAACCTGGTCGTGTCGAGAACGGAACGGCTCGCTTGCCTGGCTCGCGGGCTAAGCGCATTATCCACCGGGCGCGTCAGCGAGCCCGTCATGCCGACTATACCGAATACCACTGTCAGCCGAACCAACCTTACCGGGCTCGAGTTAGTCGCTCGCGGTAAGGTGCGCGATATTTACGCGCTAGGCGATACCTACCTTCTGCTCGTCGCGACCGATCGGTTGTCGGCGTACGACGTCGTCTTCGACGATGCTATTCCTGGCAAGGGCGCCGTACTTACCGCCTTATCGGACTATTGGCTAGCAGCAACGGCGCATCTGTGTACCAACCACTCAACCGAGCAATCGTTGCGAACATACATTGAGTCGCCGGAGTCGCTGGCGTTGCTCGAGTCTCGCGCGCGCGTTGTGCGACGGACGCGACCGCTTCCAGTTGAAGCCGTCGTGCGTGGCTATCTCGCCGGCAGCGGGTGGGCGGAGTATGCGGCGACAGGCGCGATTTGTGGCGAACCGCTGCCAGCGGGTCTGCGTGAATCCGATGCTCTGCCGCGGCCGGTGTTCACACCAGCAACGAAAGCGGCGGTCGGCGACCACGATGAAAACATCAGCTTTGCCACGCTGGCGGAATTGATTGGTAAAGCTCGGGCAACCGAGGTCCGCGATGTTGCACTGGCCTTGTACGAATTTGCGGCCGACCGGGCGCGGCAACGCGGCATTATTATCGCCGACACGAAATTTGAGTTTGGGCTCGACGAGAACGATGAATTGGTGCTGATCGACGAGGTACTGACCCCAGATTCATCGCGCTTCTGGCCCGCGGAACAGTATGCGCCTGGCTCAGTGCCACCGAGCTTTGACAAGCAATTTGTTCGTGATTACACAACGGCGAGTGGCTGGAACCGCCAAGCGCCCGCGCCGCGACTTCCAACCGAAATCATCGCGCAAACACGCCAACGCTACATCGATGCGCTCGAGATCCTAACCGAATGAACGCGCTCAATTCGTGGCTGCAGCGCTGGTTATTCAGCGAGCCGTACGCGCCTCGCCCACTGTGGCAGCGTGTGCTACGAACGGTAGGCCAATACCTCTATGCGCTGCTTCGCGACTTGATGAGCGGCCAATTAACGTTGCGCGCGATGGGTTTGGTATACACAACGCTGCTTTCGATCGTGCCGCTATTGGCCTTCTCGTTTTCGTTGTTTAAAGGGTTTGGCATCCACAACAATCTAAAAAACGAGCTCTATAATTTGATGGCGCCATTGGGTGAGAAAGGAGTTGAGATTACCGACTGGGTTATCCGAACGGTCGATAACGTCGAGGGCGGTGTGCTCGGTACGGTCAGCCTCGCTTTCTTTATTTACACCGCCATCGCGATGGTACAGAAGGTCGAAGAGAGTTTTAATTTTGTTTGGCAAGTCGGACACGTCCGGAGTCTAGCGCGGCGCATCACCGAATACGTGAGTGTCCTGTTGATCGGACCGTTGGCGATGGGGATCGCGTTGACGTTGATCGCATCGATTAGCAGCCACACGATCGTTGTCGAGCTCTCCAACATTGAGCCGCTTGGCAGCGCAATGGTTGCGGTCGGCAAAACCCTACCCTACGTACTTGTCATCAGCGTTTTCACGTTCCTCTACAAGTTCCTGCCGAACGCGCAAGTCTCGTTCGTCGCCGCGCTGACCGGCGGCGTGGCCAGTGGCTTTTTGTGGGCGACCGCCGGTGCGTTGTTCGCGTCGTTTGTTGCCGTTTCTGCGACACGAAATGCCATCTACAGTACGTTCGCCGTCGCTATCTCGGCGCTGTTCTGGCTGTACCTAAGCTGGCTGATCCTGTTGATCGGCGCGCAGATCGCGTTCTACGCGCAGAATCCGGTCTACTTGCGGCTCGGACGAACAACGCCGACGCTGTCGCATTCATTTCGGGAGCGCTTGGCGCTCAACGTCATGTTCGCCGTTGGTCAGGCGTTTCGCGGCAATGCGCCGGGACCGAGCGTCGAATCGTTAGCGACCAGCATCAACGTCCCCGCATTAACGCTGGATGAGGTGTTGCAGGATCTAGCGAATGCCGGACTGATTCGCTTTACCGAGGACGCGACGCTGGTCCCCGGTCGCGAAATGAGCCGTCTGCGGCTGCGCGATATCGACGACGGTATTCGTGAGCGTGGCGATACCGGCGTTTCAAGCTCGCCGGTTTGGTCAGCGCCAGTCGCCCAACTGAGCGATGCCATTGGGTCCGCGCGTAGCGATATCCTCGCGAATATGACGTTAGCCGAGTGGCTTGATAACGTAGCACCTGACGGCAGTGACCCACTGCGCCGTTAGCTGCCCGCCACGGTCATCGAGTCGATCCATAACGCACCCGTACGAATAAGGCCGCGCTCGTCACGCTCGGCACCAACACCACGAATCCCGCGGTAAATGTCGCGCAGATTGCCAGCGACCGTGACCTCGCTTACGGGGTAAGCGATTTGACCATCTTCGAACCAATAACCCGCTGCGCCACGGCTGTAGTCGCCCGTTAGCATATTGGTGCCCTGACCCATCAACTCCGTCACCAGAAAGCCGCGCTCCGCGGCAGCCAAAACATCGTCAACGACGTGGCCATCAGCAACAATATCGATATTGTGCAGACCGCCGGCGTGCCCGGTCGTCTCGAGACCCAATCGTCGAGCTGAGTACGACGACAAAATAAACGAAGTGAATGCGCCATCGGCAACAAGTTCTCGCTCAACGGTCGTCACGCCCTCATTGTCGAACGCGGCGCTGCCGAGACCACGGTCGAGATGCGGTCGCTCATGCCAGTGCAACCAGGACGGAAACAACGGTTCGCCGACGCCATCGAGTAGGAACGACGCCTTGCGGTATTGCGATGTGCCGCTCATCGCACTGGCCGCGTGACCGAGTAAACCGCGCGCCATATCCGCCGCATAGACGACCGGACACGACTGGGTCGCTAAACGTTTACTCCCAAGCCGGTCAACCGTTCGTCGCGCAGCCTGGCGACCGATATTGACAACATCGCGAAGCTCGGCCGGATCACGCGCGACTGTGTAGTCGTAGTCGCGCTCCATCCCGTCGGTCTCGCCCGCAATGACCGAACAGCTCACGCTATGCCGGCTGCGCTGATCCGTACCGAGAAAACCGTGGCTGTTGGCGTAGACCCGCATCGACCGATGGGTCGAGACTTGGGCACCGTCCGAGTTTTGTACACGCGGATCGGCATCGAGCGCCGCGGCTTCGCAGGCTAAGGCGAGATCGCGAGCCTCGTCTGGTGAGACGGCCCACGGGAAATCGAGTGCAATAGTTTTCGGGTCATGGCACAAGCGTGCAGCATCGGCAAGGCCCGCGCATGGATCAGCCGTCGTCTGTTTGGCAAAGCTCAGTGCTTTGGCAACCGCTTGCTGCAGCGCGTCAGCGGAGAAGTCGGCAGAACTTGCACTGCCCTTGCAGCCATCCACATAAACAGTCACGCCCAGACCGCGATCATTGTGGTACTCAAGAGTCTCGATGTCGCGAAGTCTGGCCGTTACGCCGAGACCTGCGTCTTGGCTAACCGCAACCTCCGCTTCGCTGGCGCCACCGGCCGCCGCCAACGCGAGCGCACGCTCAGCAAGCTCGCAAAGCTTCGCGCGCGTCGCTGCGTCGTCGCTCGTATCCATTGTGTGCATCGCGCGCTCCGGCCCGTCGTCGTCCGCGCATGCTACCATTTCGCCGAACAGTCGCGCATTGAGGACACCGGTGACAGCGCCCGAAATCAACGCCGAATCGACGTGGATACACGCTGCGTTTCCGGCACTTAGTAAGACCTCGATGGCGCTGTTCGATAACGCGGGTGGTACGGCTCCCTGCAGGCACGCTATCGATGCTGTCGCCGCCTACCAGCGCGACTGTCCTGTCCAACTCGGCGCGGACTATCCGCTCTCGGTCATGGCAGCAGATCGTCTGGGTACCGCGTTCGCCGATGCTGGCGAGTTGCTTGGACTCAGCGAAACGGCGCTGCCTTTCGATCATCAGTTGGTTTTCGGTTCATCATCAACGGGTTTGATTGACGCGCTGGCACGCTCGTTGGCCCAGGGTTGGTCAGCCGGCGACGAGATTGTTGTAACGAACGTCGATCACGAGGCCAATATCGGCGCGTGGCGGCGTCTAGAAGCGCTCGGGTTCGTTATTCGCGAGTGGCAACTCGACGACCCTAGCGAGCCGCTGACGGCCGCCACGCTGGCGACACAGCTTAGCTCCCGCACACGCCTGGTAGCATTCACCCACGCCAGCAATATTCTCGGTAACGTAACACCGCTCCCAGCGCTCTGCGCGATGGTACGCGACGCCGGTGCGCTGTCGGTGATCGATGGGGTTGGTTTCGCGCCGCACCGCTCGCTCGATGTAGCCGATTGGGGCGCTGATTTCTATGTCTTCAGTGTCTATAAAGTCTTCGGCCCACACTGCGCCGTGCTGTTTGGTACGGAAACCGCCTGGCAACAAGCTGGCAATATCAATCACAGCTTTCATCGCGACGCACCGCCCTCCATACGGCTCGCGCCGGGCGCATTCCCATACGAACTTGCGGCCGGTATCAGTGGTGTCGCACGCTATCTGTCGGAACTTACGACACGACTCGGCGCGACAGCACGGCGAGATACGTGGGATGCAATCCGCGCGCATGAAGACCACCTGTGTAGCGGCGTGCTCGATGCCCTGGCAGCACTGCGTGACGTGCGCGTTATTGGCGCAGCGCAGTGCACCGCAGAGCGCCTACCGATCGTCAGCTTTGTCGTCCGTGGACAGTCGTCTGAGAGCGTATCGCGGGCGCTGATCGACAAAGGTTTTGCCGTTCGCCATGGTCATTTCTATGCGCCGCGCTTGCTGCGCTACCTCGATATAGAACCAGCCGACGGGGTTGTCCGGCTTTCGCTCACCCACTACAACACGGTAGCCGAGTGCCATGACTTTGTGCACGCGCTCGGCGAGGTTATCGCCCGGTGAACGACGAACAGGACAAGCGACCGAGTAAATCGGCCGCGAAGCGCGAGGCGAAAGCGATCGAAGCACTGGCTGAATGGCTCATCGAATTGCCGTATGAGCTGCGCCGTGCACTGCCAATCGATCCGGCAATTATTGACGCGGCAAGCTTTGCCGCGTCTCGTTCAAAAGGGGCTGCACGACGTGAGCGACTCAGCGTCGCCAAACGTTTGCGTGGTGATGCTGCTGCAGTCGCAGCACTGCAAGCGCAGCGCGATTCTACGCAACAACAGACAGCGGCCGAGCGGGCCCAGTTTCGACAAGTAGAATACCTGCGCGATCAATTACTCGATGAACGCAACGACCCAACAGCCATTGTGGCGACGGCCGGCCTCAGCGAAACGTCGGCACGCGAGGTGCTCGGCAGCGTCGCTTCATACCGCAGCGCTGGCAGTGAGCGCGACCGCAAGCGTTTTGCTCGTGACGTTTTCCGTCAGGTCCGCGATGCACTAGCCGATCAACGTGGAGCAAGTGCCTAACTGGCGGTACCATCGGGTCTATGAGTATTGAAGTTGGTGTCATCATGGGTTCGCAAAGCGATTGGCCGACCATGGCCGCGTGCAGCGAGACCTTAAACAGCCTCGCCATCAAACACGAGACCCGCATCGTCTCCGCCCATCGGACGCCGGATCTGCTGTTTGAGTATTGCGAACAGGCCAGCGGCCGCGGATTGAAAGTCATCATCGCCGGTGCGGGCGGTGCAGCGCACCTGCCGGGTATGGCAGCGGCCAAGACCGCGCTGCCGGTTCTTGGTGTACCGATTCAATCGAAAACCTTAAACGGTCTCGACTCGTTGCTATCGATCGTGCAGATGCCTGCTGGCATTCCGGTCGGAACGTTGGCAATTGGTCGATCTGGCGCGGTCAATGCCGCGCTACTTGCAGGCGCGATCCTAGCGATCCATGACGTCGAACTGAACGATCGGCTTTCGAGCTGGCGCGAGCAGCAAACCGCGCGCGTGCTCGCTGCGCCAACACCGTCACCGGACTGAGTCAGCCATGGCAACCAAGATCGGCATTGTTGGCGGCGGCCAGTTAGGCCGTATGCTCGGCCTCGCGGCGGTACCGCTCAATTTATCGACCGTTTTCCTTGATCCATCGGCAAGCGCTTCTGCGTCCGTCGTGGGCGATGTCGTCGTCGGCGCATTTAGTGATCCTGACGCGTTAGATGCATTGGTAGCCCGATGCGACGTAATCACGTACGAGTTTGAAAACGTCGACGTAGCCGAATTGCAGCGTATTGCCAGAAAGGTCCCGATCATCCCGAGTATTGAGGCGGTCGGTATCAGCCAGCAGCGGCATGTAGAGAAAGCATTTTTTGAATCGCTAGGCCTCGGCGTTGCACCGTGGGGATTTGCCGCGACAGCCGCCGATATACCATCCGCGCTAGCACGCAGCGGGTTACCCGCGATCGTTAAGACGGATCGGCTGGGCTACGACGGTAAGGGCCAGCAGCGCGTGCAATCAGCAGCCGAAGCGACAGACGCCTTTGTCGCGATGGGCGAGGTCCCTGTCTGCATCGAGGGCTGGGTGCCGTTCGATTTCGAAGTCAGCGTCATTGGTTCACGCGCGAGCGACGGCAGTGAATTGGTGTACGCACTGACTGAAAATAGGCATCGTAACGGGATCCTAGCGCAATCTCGTACCGTTGACGGTCATAGTGATATCGCGGCCGCAGCTCGCGATGCAATGCAACTCACCGTTCGTAAATTGGCTTACGTTGGTACGCTAGCGATCGAATTTTTCGTGCTCGGCGACGAGCTGCTAGTCAATGAGTTTGCCCCACGAGTACACAACAGCGGTCATTGGACGATCGATGGCGCCGTCACCAGTCAATTCGCCAATCACATGCGCGCTGTTGCTGGATTACCGCTCGGTGACCCAACAACGAGAGGGGCGGCCGGTATGCAAAATTTCATTGGCGCCATGCCAGCAGCGGCAGAGGTACTCGCTGTTCCTGGCGCTACCTTGCATGACTACGGCAAGTCATCTCGCGCAGGGCGTAAGGTAGGGCACGCGAATATTGTCAGCAAAAATCCTAAAGATCGTGATAAGTCTTTGGATCTATTAGACTCGATGGCGCAAGATTGTGAGACTCAGCCCCTGTAGGGTGCACTGATGATAGTGATAAGGTGAACAGCTAGGACGGCGATGCGATAATTGCAGAGGCCGAGCGAAGAACAACGCATGTCATACCTTGAGCACTTCAACCTGACGGAAGCACCGTTTCGGCTAACGCCCGATCCGGAGTTTGTCTACTGGAGCAAACAGCACGCCAGGGCTAAATCGTACATGGAGTCGACAATCTGGTTGGCTGATGGCTTTGTTGTTGTCACCGGCGAAATCGGCTCCGGCAAAACGACGATGCTGCAGTCGTTTTTAGCGGAACTCGAAGACGACGTCGTCTATGCGTTGATTTCGCAGACGCAACTTTCAGCGACGCAGTTCTTGCAGGCGTTGTTGGTCGAATTTGGCTTTAAGCCGTTCGACAAACAGAAGCCGGAACTGCTCGATATGCTGAATACATTCCTTATTGAACAGTACGCGGCTGGCCGCAAGGTCATGATGATCGTCGACGAGGCACAGAACTTGTCGCTAAAAGTGCTTGAGGAAATTCGGCTCATCAGCGGAATCGAAACGCACAAAGAAAAAGTGCTTCGAATCATCTTGGCTGGTCAGCCCGAATTGCGCGACAAGATCGCGTCGCCGAAGTTAAAGCAGCTGACGCAACGGGTACGATTGCGCTTCCACCTGGGCCCTCTATCAAAGCGCGAACACGCCGAGTACATCCAGCATCGCATCAAAGTCGCGGGCGGCGATCCCGATACGCTATTCACCGCGGATGCTATGGATCAGATTTATCGCCACTCTGGCGGCGTTCCGCGTCTCACCAACACGCTTTGCGATACCGCTTTGCTCGTTGCGTTCGCCGATGAAAAAACCCAAATTGACGGGGCGGTGATAGACGCCGCAATCGATGAACTCGACTGGGAAGACCCGGTCGTCGACGCCGCCGAGTCGGTCAATAAGGAAATCGACCTGATTTCGACCGGCAACGTGCTGTTCGGTAAACTCGATGTCCTACACGACGGCAAGCTCGTTGCGACGCAGCACTTCGGCGCAGGACGGATCGTTATCGGGCGGACACCCGACAACGACGTTCGGCTCGATAGCAAATTCGTCAGCCGCCATCACGCGCAGATCGTCTCGACCTTGCAATCCTGTGTACTCGAGGATCTCAACAGCACAAACGGGTTGTTTCTGGGCGGCAAGCGCATCAAGAAAAGAGCGCTGCAAGATGGCGATGTCATCACGATTGGCAAGCACGAACTGCGGTTTTCGGACCTTCGAGATGCGTCGACCGATGATGCGTCAAGTGACGATTACGCCGCGTAAGCGGCGCGTGGTGCCGAGCGACGTCAGCCGCCCCTGTCGCCGGCTACTCTAACTCAGTAGGGTCGGCGGTTTGATAACTGCGGCGAAAGTCACGCCGTCGCAACCAAACAACCAATCCTGCGATCAGACACGCCGCACCGATCCCAACACACAGCAGCGGCCAGTACGAGTAGTCGAGCAACGCCGACGCGCCGAGAGCCAGGATCCCGGCGGCGAAATAGAAATACGGAATGCTCTCGTAGACGGGTTTCGACAACCACATGGCCAACGCCCTCGTCCCTTATCTTTTTTTCGATGATACCGCAGCTCTGCGGCCATGACATCGTCGTTCAGGGTTTGCGTTTGGCCGGGTCGTGAATTTTCGCCATCTTGCTGCCTAGCTCGGGCGCCCAGTTTTCGCGGACTTCAAACACGTGTGTTAGACCCCGCTCGAGTTTCTGGGCGTTCTTGCGCTCAGCCACGACTTTGCAGAGCGGCGCGCGATCGGGCTGTTTTTGCCCTGCCATCAGCGTCGACTCAGTCGCGTCCGCGGCGGAATAAGTTAAGCAAACGACGTCCGAACGACTCGTCGAAACCGTCAACATCAAAGTCGGTTTCACGTGAATTTTGTTTGGTACGACGCATCTCTTCTGCAAATTGCAGTGCGGCGGGATCGAGATCGTAATCGGTAGCGCCGGGATCGAAACTCATGTTGGCTCCTCCACTTGAGCGAAGCTAACGATAGCAATCGATCTGACTTAAGGCAGTGACGGCAATCACAGGCCATCGAATTGACGCCGTATTAAGTAAACCTACGACGCGGTTCCGCCCACAGTAAGTTCATCAATTTTTAGACTAGGTTGGCCGACGCCGACCGGGACCGACTGGCCGTCCTTGCCGCAAACACCGACGCCACTGTCCAGCCGCATGTCGTTTCCGACCATACTGATGCGGGTCATGACCTCTGGACCATTGCCGATTAGGGTCGCGCCTTTAACGGGTGTCGTCACTCGGCCACCTTCTATCAAATACGCTTCGCTCGCCGAGAATACGAACTTTCCAGACGTGATATCGACCTGCCCACCACCGAAGTTCGGCGCGTAAATACCGTTTTTGACAGACTCGATAATCTCGTTCGGATCGTGTGGTCCAGCCAGCATATAGGTGTTTGTCATCCGCGGCATTGGTAAGTGCGCGTACGATTCGCGCCGACCATTACCCGTCGACCGGGTACCGCTCAAGCGGGCATTACGCTTGTCTTGCATGTAACCGCGTAAGACGCCATTTTCAATCAATACGGTTTGTTCGCTCGGTGTTCCCTCATCATCGACGGTTAACGAACCGCGCCGCCCTGGGATAGTGCCGTCATCGATAACCGTGCAAAGCGGTGATGCGACGCGCTCGCCAACACGACCGCTGAACGCCGACGTGCCTTTGCGATTGAAGTCGCCTTCAAGACCGTGGCCGACCGCTTCATGCAACAACACACCGGGCCATCCTGGTCCCAGTACGACCGGCATTGTGCCGGCCGGTGCCGGCTTAGCCTCCAATTGCACGAGCGCTTGCCGAAGTGCCTCATCGGCATAGTCTTTCGCGTTCGCGGCATCGGTAAAAAAGTCCAGTGAGCTGCGGCTACCACCACCGGCGTAGCCTTGTTCACGGCGGCCATGCTCCTCAACGATAACGCTCGCGTTGAGACGTACCAGAGGGCGTATGTCAGCTGCCAACGTGCCGTCGCTAGCCGCGATCAAACAAACATCGCGATTTGCCACCAAGCTCAATACGACCTCGCGTACCCGCGGGTCACGCTCGCGCAAATAGCTATCGAGCTCGCGCAATAAATCAATTTTTTGCTGGTCAGGCCAACTCATCAATGGATTAACAGCCGGGTACAACTGCGGTACGTGTCGGCCGGTCAACACCGGGACTTGGCCATCGTTACCGCCGCGGACGATCGCTCGAGCAGCCTCTGCTGCTCGCGCCAACGCCGGTCGGGCGATGTCATCGGAGTAAGCAAAGCCGGTCTTTTCGCCGCTCATGGCGCGAACGCCGACGCCATGCTCCTCGGTAAAGGTGGCATCTTTGACGGCTCCGTCTTCGAGCACCCACGACTCTAGGGTCGAATGCTGAAAGTACGCATCGGCATTATCGATGTGCGAGGTCATCAACGTCCCGAGGAGCCGCTCGATATCGGCCGGATCGAGCTCACCCGGTGCGAGTAATTGCTGGCTGGCAAGTGCCAGCACGTCGTTACTGTCGGCCACGTCTTTACTCATTGCGCAGGTTGAATACAGTCGGCAAGTTGACTTGTCGCATAGAAACGCTCCACGGTTGTCCGCTCGATACTGGGATCATCCCAACTGCCGTTAATTTGGTAATACGCCTGTCCGAGCCCTTGCAGCGGCTTCTTAAAAATTCTCGAAATTACCAACATCGCGGCGGCCACTTGAGGTCCGCCAACAACCGCACCGACGGCCGGTAAGGTATTGCCGACATTGGCGTTCACGACAACGGTCTGATTATAGTCCCGGCGACTGAGGCTCGCCCGGCCGATCAACGCAATGTCGGCCGATGGAGCCCGTAACGACAAATTACAGGTAAAGGCCTCACCATTGACGATGCGGTAGTCGGCCGTGATCTCATTAAACGTCAGTCCTTTCGCGAAGACATCGCGAAAATCCAGCGACAACCGCCGCGGAATCTCAACGACACTCATCAGCCCCAGAACACGGCCGGCCCCGGGGTCGATCTCATCGAGCCGGCCATCGGCCACTCTGACCGCGAATTGCCCATCCAGCACATCGAAAAACTCCGCCCTTGGCGCGCCGTCCCAGGCAACATCGATATTGGCGACCGCGCTTTCGGCGATGATGCCGATATCGAGTCCTAACGCCGCGTTCGTCTGTGCCGTGTCATTGCTGGTGATATCGATCGTGAGCGCGGTCCTCTGCTGACCGTCTTCGGTCACAAACCACTCGCCGTTCCCGGTCGTCGTGAAACTTGACGCTTCGGTTTCTAGCGTAGTCACCGCGAGTCCTGTCTCTGTCGGCACAACCTCAGCGCGCAGCGAGCCGTAGGACTGCTCGCCAAGCATGAAATCATCGGCCGTGATAGAGATAGGTGGCACATCGCGCGGGTCACCGGCATCGCTGCTGTCCGGATCCGCCTCAACCAGATGCAACCGCCGCATCCGCAGCGCAACCGGGTCGCCGCTGTCGAGATCGACAGGTACGAAAACGGCACCGTCGGCCGTTGGCGCGTCCAACTGCACCAACCACTCACTGGCGTTGCGGGCCACGTCGACTTTGGCGCTAGCAATCCGTTGCCCGTAAGCGAATAACTCATCAGTCTCGAAGCGCACACCGCGCAATATCGGCTCGTCGGTCGGTGGGAGTTGCAACCGGCGCACGAAGTCTAAGCTTTCGGTTAGTCGAACAAGCGCCAAGCGGCCACCTATCCACAAACCACTATCTGCGCCGAAGTTTGGCAGTGGCTGTCCGGCCGTAATCAGCCCGCGTTCGACGCGAAATCCGTCATTGGTCGTCGCATCGATCGCATACGTTCCGGTGCCGTCAACATTGCCCTCCAGTCGCAGCTTGCCAACCTCTGGGAAGCCTATTTCGAAATGCGACGCCCGGCCCTCGTCGGCGCTCTTACGCAGCGGGTATGGCGCGTCGATGGAAAGCCCATTGAGGTCGCTATCGACCAATATCGACAAACCGGGTTGTTCTGCGTCTTTTGCCGGAAAGCGGATCGTCGCGTGGTAGGCCGTCGCACCCTCGAGCAGTTCAAGTGCTGGCAACGGAATCTCGGCCTTCATCCCGTCGACCGTGAGCTCACCGTCGACGATCGCCAACGCGGCCAAATCCGCCTCGCGGTCACCACCTAACAGCTCGATATCGACCGGCGAACCCAAGATGACACCGCTTAGCGCTTCTGAACCAAGATCGGTACGACTCAGCCGGACAACGCCGTTGAGCGCGCTTAGCTTTTGCTCGAGCGGCGCTATCGCCAACGAAACATCGGCAGCCGTTAACTCTGCATCGATCGACCAATCGGTCTTCGCCTTGATCGGATAGGTGGTGTCGATCGCGTAATCGATTCGCCCGTCACCGCTGACGCGCTCGATCGATTCACCGAAGAC
Organism: Pseudomonadota bacterium; assembly: GCA_039183535.1. Lineage (GTDB taxonomy): Bacteria > Pseudomonadota > Gammaproteobacteria > Steroidobacterales > Woeseiaceae > JBCAXA01. The sequence goes on from JBCDBO010000015.1 coordinate 24,601, forward strand.
TTTGCGAATCGGGCTCGCCCGAACCAACGCAAGTCCGTCGGCAACGCTACTGCTCGAGCGCGCCTTAAGCGTCAAAACGCCCTTGCTGACATCGGCTATCTCGACCGCAACGTTTTGCGCTTTGTTTCCAAGTACGTCACCACGGTTCTTGGTCGAGCGCAGCCGTAAGCCGTCCATCTCAACGTGCGCGCTGGCGATGTTAGCCGCCGGCCATGTGGCTGCAAACTGCAGGGTCGTATCGACTACGTTCGCCCCAACCGTAAACTCACCCGATCCATCGCGGAACGGGAATTGATCGAACGCCCCGTCGAAACGCAGCACACCATCGTCGAGTCGACCACTGACCAACGCGAGATCAAACCATCGTTGTAATGGTTCGTCCATAACACCGCGAGGTAGATATGCCCGTGCCGCATTCAGATCTGCAACGCTGAAACGAGATGTTAGGTCAAGCCGCGGCGCTCCCGCCCCACCGCTCGGTACGTTAAGCTCGATATCGCTGACGAAGTCGACGACATCCGACCGAACCCGAAGCGCGTTGCTGATTAAGGTCAGACCTTGACTGGCTGCGTGCCAGCTGATGTGGCCGGCTATCTCATCAAACGCAATCGGCGCGGCGAACAAACGTGGATCGGTAATGGCTACCGCCTGCATATCGAGGCCCAAACGGCCGCTGACCTTGTCCATCGATAGTTGCCCCGACAGTCCGTCGATACCGGGCAGCCCGAAGATCGGCTGCCAACTCAGTCCGGCAAATCGTGTTTCGATCGCATACAGCAAATCGTCACCGGACCAACCAGCAAGCTCGACCGTCGTATCGAACAGGTCTCCGCTTGGTGCGGCGCTATCGATGCGCGCCCGCCAATCGTCGGGCAACCAGTCACTGAAAGCGCGCAGGTCGTCAAAACGGACGTAGTTGATTCGTAGTGTTAGCTCCTCGGTCGGCGCTCTCGCGAGACGTAACTCACCCACGGTCGCTGGCCAGGTCGAATCGCCAACCGCTAACTCGTCGATATCGAAACCAACGACCATCACCTCTTCGCCGAACTCCCACTCCGCGTGTCCGATCACATCAACGACAATCGGTGGCCGATCATCCGGCAGCGGTACGGCGACATCGGCCAAGGCAACATTGGCACTGGCGCTCATCGCTGCGCCGTCGCCGCCGAAGGTTACCCACCATTCAACCGACCCGGTGCCGGTTTCAGGCACCGGCAATTCGGCCGGCAGTGTGCGCAAGTAGGCCCCGAAATCGGTATCGACCGCTTGAATAAACAAGGACCATGGTCCGTCTACGCTGTCGCGGTTCGCTGCCAGCGTTAAGGGCACGCCGGTCTGACCGATGAGCTGCAATTCGGCACTCACCTCACTGGCCCCGCGACGCATTACGAATTGCACGCTCGGAACGACGAAACGTGACGCTTCACGGCGCGCACCAGGATCGCGATAGCCCAGTTCCAGATCCGTAATATCGAACCGCAGTGACGTTGCGGCCGTAGGCGCGGCATTAGACTCACCAGACAGCGGCTGCATCAAATCAGCGACAGAGCGATCCTTCAATAGAATCCTGCCGGTTTCATCGCGCCGAATATCCAAGCGTACCCGGTCCAAGGCGAAGCGGTTAATGACGACTTGTTGGCGCCACACCAATTGGGTAACGCTAGCTCCGACAACAATTTCATCGGCGGTGATCAACACGCTAGCGTCGGTTGGGTCGGTAACAACGACCGATCGCCCAATCAACTCCGGACCATGGAGTCGCCAGCGTGCATCGACACTGGCAAACGTGACGTCGAGCCCAACAACGGCGCTAACGCGCCGTTCGATCTCCTCGCGGTACTCAGGTAACTCCGGTACCAGCAAGCGAAACAATCCGACCGCGATCGCCAACAAGACGATCAACGCTGCGCCAATGTAGGCGAGCCAACGGGCGATGACTTTTAAAAACTTCGGCATGCGCTCAAATTAGTACCACATCGAACTGATGCTGCTTGTACAACGACTCTGCTTGCAGTCGTATCGGCTTACTGGTGATGTCCTCCAGCTCAGCAAGCGCCGCGGACTCATCGTCCAAGAACAACTCGATGACGTCCTCGTGCGCCAAAATCATTAACTCGTCGAATGTAAATTGGCGGTGCTGTCGGAGTACCTCGCGATAGATCTCGTAGCAGACCGTCTCTGCCGTGCGCACCGAACCACTACCCTTACAGCTTGGACAAGGCATACACAGCACATGTTCCAAACTCTCGCGGGTACGTTTTCGAGTCATTTCGACCAAGCCTAGATTCGAGACCGGCATGATCTGGTAGCGGGCGTGATCTTGCGCCATCGACCGGTCGAGCAACGCCATCACTTGCTCGCGGTGGTCGGCATCGATCATATCGATGAAATCAATGATGATAATGCCACCAAGGTTGCGCAGGCGTAGCTGCCGCGCGATCGCAACAGCCGCCTCCAGATTGGTCCGGTAAATGGTGTCTTCCAGATTACGCGTCCCAACGAAACCACCGGTGTTAACGTCGATCGTCGTCATTGCCTCGGTTTGATCGACGACGATATGACCACCGGACTTCAGCTCTACCCGGCGCTGCAAAGCCTTCGAGATCTCGTCTTCAACACCGTACAAGTCAAAAATCGGTCGACGACTTTGGTACATCTCGATGATCGGCTCCATGTCCGGAAGGAACATTGATGCAAACCTCTTCATACGTGTGAATGCGGACTCAGAATCGACACGAATTCGTTCGATGTCAGCACTGACCAAATCTCTCAACACCCGCACTGTCAATGGCAGGTCATCGTGCACCAAGCGCGGCACAGCCCCACCCTCTGCCTCTTTACAAATGACTTCCCAAAGCCGAGTCAAAAACATCATATCCGCATTCAAGGCTTCGAGCGGCGCACCTTCTGCTGCGGTACGAACGATAAAGCCATACGCGCAATCAGTCGGCAACAACAGTTCCATCGTGCTGCGCAATCGCTCGCGCTCCTCGGCATCTTCGATCCGCGAGGACACGCCAAGGGTCGGCTTATCCGGCATCATGACCAAGTAGCGCGACGGTAGAGTCACCGACGTCGTCAAGCGTGCACCTTTGGTACCGAGAGGGTCTTTGACCACCTGTACGAGTAAAGGACTGCCCTCGCTGACCAACGAGCGAATATCGATCGGTCCATTGTTGTTTATTGGTGGTGTCGTCTCACCGTCAATATTGGCGACGATATCTGAGGCATGCAAAAACCCGGTGCGCTCCAAACCTATATCGATAAACGCGGCCTGCATGCCAGGCAACACCCGCGATACCTTGCCTTTATAAATGTTCGATAGAAAACCGCGGCGTGCCTCACGTTCAATGAATATCTCTTGGAGGATGCCCGACTCGAGCAACGCCGCGCGTGTCTCGCGCGGGGTTACATTGACCAGTAACTCTTCACCCACAGGTAGCTCCCGACAACCACTGCGGCGCGATGTTCGCTGCCGCGAGCAGTGCCAATGTTTCAAAAATAGGTAGCCCAACAACGCCTGAATAACTGCCCGTCATCGCGGCAACAAAAGCGCTGGCTTTTCCCTGGATCGCATAGCCGCCAGCTTTGTCGCACGGCTCACCGGTCGCCCAGTAGCACGCTGCCTCCGACGCCGAAATCGGCCGTAGCGTGACGCTACTCTCAACCAACTTGGTTCGCGTTTGCGATCTGGACAGGACGGCCACAGCCGACAAGACTCGATGGGTACGCCCACCGAGTTGTTGCAACATTGCCGCGCCTTCTTGCTGATTGGCAGGCTTGCCGAATACCGTATCGCCGAGCGCGACCGTCGTATCGGCACCCAATACGACGACGCCAGTGTCGTCTAGTTGCTTGGCAATGACGCTCGCTTTACATGTCGCCATTCGCAAGACATAGGCATCGGGTGTCTCGCCGGCATCCCGCCGCTCAACGATGTCGGCCGGCATAGCCTCATGATCGACGCCCAATTGTGCGAGAATCTGAGTACGGCGTGGCGATGCCGATGCAAGAATAAGTCGCTTCATGGGTTACCGTTTTGCTAGGCCCGGTGGTACGGGTGGCCGGCCAGTAGTGTGTGCGCCCGATACAGCTGCTCGACTAGGCAAACGCGTGCCAGACCGTGCGGTAAGGTCATTGCGGACAGCGACAATCCAAGATCCTCGACGCGGCGCACGCTGTCGCTGAGCCCGTCCGCACCGCCAATAACGAACACGATGTCGTCGCCGCCGCCCTGCCAGGTAGATAGGCGCTTAGCAAACTCAACGCTACGCAGCGTCTTGCCATCCTCACGAAGTGCGATTAGCCGCTCGGCACGCTTAATGGCAGCGAGTAGGCGCTCCCCCTGGCGCTCGCGCGATGCCGCAGCGCCTTTACCAGCGTCGAGTTCGTCGATGCGAAATTGCCACGCTCGCGGCAAACGCTCGGCGTAGATGCCTACCGCCTCATTAACCCAGTCCGGTTGGCGCGCACCGACGGCAAGGACACGTATATGCATAGAGGTACGCGCTCAGCACTGCAACGCGGTTCGTACTTAGTGCTCGTTTGCCGCGGGCAGGCCATCGCCTAGGCCCCAGAGTTTCTCGAGGTTGTAAAACTCTCGGACCCGCGGCTGCATGACATGGACGATGACGTCGCCGATGTCGACAAGAACCCACTCGCCACTATCGGCACCCTCTATCCCGACAGCCTTGAGATCATGTTCGCGCAAGGACTGCACAATGTGCTCGGCAATCGATTTCACGTGTCGATCGGACGTACCGCTCGACACGATCATATGATCGGCAATCGTGGTGATATCGGTGACGTCGAGAGCGACGACGTCGCGTGCCTTACGGTCCGATAGTGCCTCAAGCACAACGGCTTTAACGTCTATCGGTGACTGCGTGGAGTGACTCAACAATAAATACCTCAATGGTTTGGATGGGAATAACAGCCGCTATCGCGTATTCGATTTCTAACGGTTTCCGGCAGCAAAAATCGGGGATCGTTGCCGCTGCGGATTAAGTCGCGAATCTCAGTCGATGAAATCTCAAGTTGCGTTACTGGATGTACGAAAATTCGACCGGCCTCGACCGCGTGCAGTTCCGTCGCTTGTCGAGACCGTCGCGCCCGCAGTATTTCGCCGAGCGGACCGCGATACGGTACCCGCCAGCCAGGTCGGTGCGCGACGACGACGTGCGCAAGTTCGAAAATTCGCTGCCACCGATCCCAGCGCGGCAAGCCGAGAAACGCGTCCATGCCGAGAATCAGACAAAACGAGGCGTCCGGAAAATCGCCGCGTAGCGACTCCAGCGTATCGACCGAATACGACGGACCGTCGCGATGCAGCTCCCGGTCATCGTGCACGAAGCCTGAGTGACCGTCGAGCGCGAGTGCTACCAGGCCGGAACGCTGCTCAGCATCGGCGATCGGTTGGGCGCGATGCGGTGGTACGCCGCAAGGTAAAAAGCGAACTTCGGTAAGGCTTAAGGCTTTCAGCAATTCGTGTGCGGTGCGTAGATGACCAAAATGGATCGGGTCGAATGTGCCGCCGAATACCCCCATCATCGACTCAGCCAACGCACCCCCTCATGCCGCGCTCCGTGCGGTCGACGTGCAGCTGCCAGCCAACGCAACGACCAAGCCGGTAATGTGATCCCATGGTCCGACAACGGCGCGCCCGCGAGCGGCACGATCCGCCTGCTCGGCTGCTAACAGCAATCGGCGTAGCGATGTGACGCTATGGCGCCCAAGCGCCGCGCGGACGATACCTTGCCGTGCGCCCCAGACCCGCGCCTTGTTGATCGCGCTCGCCTGAGCTGCGCCGGATTCCACCGCGTGTCGAATCGCGTACAAGGTGCGAATCTCGCGGGTCAACGACCACAACAACAACACGGGCTCGGTGCCCTCGTGGCGCAGCGATCGCAAGACGCGTAACGCTTTGCGCGAATGGCCGGCTAGCGCCACGTCGGCCAAGCGAAATACGTTGAATCGAGCACTGTCTCCGACCCCATCGGTGATCGCATCGGTGTCGATCGAGCCAGCACCGTGCTGCAGCCACAGTTTCTCGATCTCTTGGTCTGCAGCCAGCAAATTACCTTCCACGCGAGCGCAAAGCGCCAACACGGCATCGCGTGAGGGGTGCAAACCGCGCGCGCGCATCCGCTCCGACACCCACGCGGGAAACTCACTGTTGTCAATCGGCCAGATTTGGACATGGGCGCCAGCCGCCTCAATCGCCGCGACCCACGCCGAGCGGGCCGCGCCTTTATCGAGTTTCGGGCATTGAACGAGCAACACCGTATCGGGGGGCATGTTTGCCGCCGCGGCGCTGATGGCCTCCGCGCCTTTTTTTCCAGGCTTGGCACTCGGTAAACGCAGCTCGACAACGCGTTTTTCGCTGAACAACGATAAGCCGCTCAACTCACCGTCGAGATCGGCCCAGTTGAAGCCGCGATCGGCGCTGAGCAGCGTCCGCTCGACGTAGCCAGCGGCACGGCAAGCGGCGCGGATCGTATCAGCCGCTTCGTTGGCGAGCAGGGTTTCGTCACCGCTGATGAGATACGCCGATCTCAGCTGCTCGGCCACGGCTGCGGCCAATTGGTCAAGTCTCAGCTTCAACAGATCGCTATCGGGCGACGCATAGGCCGATACTACCCAAGGTCTTCTGGTGGGACCAGCCCAGGTCGCGAAAAACCACTATATTCCGTCGAGTTGCGCAAGCAGTATCGATTCGCCCTCAAGCAGGACAGGAATGCCGTCGTGGAGTGGATAAAAGATGCGCTCGTCGGCCGTTATAAAGCCGCCAGCAAGCGGCTTGGTAACGACCGCACCGGCGCGCGTGGTCAGCTGACCGGATTCGACCGCCCTATTCAGGGCCGCTAGCCACCGCTCCGAAACCGGATTAAGCGGCTTGTGCGTTTGCGGGCAACTGATGATATCCAGAAGCTGCTGGTTCATGGGTGTAAATAGTGCGACGGGCTCAAATTGACGACGGTTATAGTACAACGCTCGGCGCGACAGGTAGCATTAGAAATGGTAAGCCGTGTCCGGACATCTATTGGGCAGTGTGGTCGCAACCGACGCCCACTTCCATGAAATTATGCTCGCGCTGTTATTGTCGATTTGCGTCGTTGCTTTCGGGCTTGGTTACCGGCACCACCGGAGTCTCGGTATCGTCGTACGAGGCGTGCTCGGCATGGAGCTCGTGATTGTGGCCGCCAGTGTCGACCACAGCTACCTACCGCTCTTGGCCGAATCGAGCCTCAACATTGTCGGCTCGGTTGTTTTGTTACTGGCGCACCGCGACAACGTGCGCGCTGCGCGTCGTCCAACGCTGCCAGCCAACTAATCGCCGCAGCGGCGCCGGAGCAGCCCTAGCCGTCGAATTTCGCCGCGACGTCGTCACGGCCGAGACGCCGGGCGAGCGTCGCGATTACCGGACGGTTGCGAAATTGGCGAACGAAGACGGGATCGCGGCGCGCGCACTCGTCGGCGAGCGCTAACGCCGCAACATCATCGCCCGCTGCTAACCGCCGATCGATAGCGAGCGGTGCAACCAGTAGTAGCGCCCGCGGGTCTTCCCAGCCCCGCAGTTCGTCGACCAACCAGTCAAGTGGCTCCGCACCAATGTCGTTTAACAACTCTTGCAGTACGGCCCGGCCGCTTTGCTCGTTGCCGCGGCTAAAAAAACTGTAGGCCCGCTCAAGCATTGCACTGCGCGGCTGAAGGCGTGCCTGGGTCTCGCGTTGTTCGCGCGCCTCGGGCAAATCGCGATGATCTAGCCCCAGCGCCTCGCGCGAGCGGTACACCAAGCCGCCGACGGAGGTAACGAGCGCCAGCATGGCATACGTCTCAATCGCAATGCTCAATAGTAATCCTTGTCCTCGCGCGAGCAGCCCAGCCAGCCCAACGACAACGAGCCAGACAACAACAAGTCGCGCGTAAGCGCTGCTGCCGACACGGCGAACGAAGCGCCACTGCGACGGTATGTCGAACCATCGCGCCGGGTCGGCATCAATGGCGCTTAACGCCAGCGCCGCCGGTACGTGGGCCAATATGACAAGGGCCAGCAGCGCCCAAAGCGGGCCACTCGATGCGAACGCGTACGCAACCGCCAGCGTAAACACGGCGAGAACGGCAATCCCGAAACGCCACCATTCGTGGAACGGATTGAATGATTCGGCGCTCGGCACGGGCCATGGATGATCCACCGATCGGGCGACCAGAACATCGATCAAAAACCGGCTGAAGCCGAACAATAAGACCCACATTAAAAATAGGCCGAGCAGGCCAGCGGCCGAGGCTAACCAGTGCAAAACGGCGAAAATTGCCAAGGCGGCCAAGCCACCACGTGGACTTAGCGGCAACCATAAGTCCGCCAACCACCCCGAGGGCGTCTCGCTCGGCATGGACTCGCTAGGGCACCGGGTCGTAGCCGTGTCCACCCCACGGATGACACCGGCCGATTCGGGTCAATCCGAGTCGTACGCCGCGCCATGCACCGTGCCGCTCGATCGCTTCGATCATGTACGCCGAACACGTCGGCTGGTAGCGGCAATGGCTCGCAAACCACGGCGATACAAACCGCTGGTAGCCACGAACCAGCGCAATAATTACGCGACCCATACGACTGACGTTAGCACGCTGTGGCATTGAGATAACTCTTTGCATGCGCGCGAATCGCGCCAAGCATCGCAGCAAGACCATTACTTCGCGTGGGGCTCAAGTGCGCATCGAGCCCGAGGGCCGCAACAAACCGAGGTTCCGCTGCCACGATCTCTGCCGGTGAGCGATTGTTATAGATGCGCAGCAGCAACGCGATTAAGCCGGACACAATCGCCGCATCGCTCGTTGCACGAAACTGCATTCGGCCCCCTTCATAGTCTGAATGCAGCCACACCTGCGATTGGCAACCCGCCAACTTGTGCTCGTCTGTTTTGTCGGCCAAATCAAGATCTGGCAGGCGCCGCCCCATGTCGATCAAGTACTGATACCGATCCATCCAGCCATCCAACAGACCGAACTCCTCGATGAGCTCATCTTCGGTTGCTGCAATTGTTTCCAAGCGATCTATCCTCAAAACTCAGTGTCGGCGCCAACGGGCGCCGGCCGGCGTATCTTCGATGATGATACCGGCGCGCTCTAATTCGGTGCGAATCGCGTCCGCCCGTGCATAGTCTTTGTCCGCTTTTGCCTGCTGACGTTCCGCCAGTCGCGCCTCAATCGTCTCGCCGGCGAGCTCGCCAGCCGCCGAATCGGTATGGCCAAACCATGCATCGGGGGACTGGCTCAGTAAGCCAAGTAGCGCGCCGCTCGCCTGCAATCGCTGGCCTTGCTTGGCGCGCTCGGCAGGATCTTCGGTTCGGTTGATATCGCGGGCTAGGTCGAACAGCGCTGCCAACGCACCTGGGGTGTTGATGTCATCGGCCAGAGCCGCAACGACCGCCTCGCTGGGCGCGTCCTCACCCGCAAGCTCGCCGGCATGGCGTAGCGCTCCGTAAAGCCGATCCAGCTTGCGTTTCGAATCGGCCAATAGCGAACCCGACCAATCCAGCGGTTGGCGGTAATGCGCCGATAACAACGCCAAACGCAAAACCTCGCCGGGGTGCTCCGCGAGTAACTCACGGACGAGAAAAACGTTGCCCAGCGACTTCGACATCTTCGTGTTGTCGATATTGAGATAGCCGTTATGCAACCAGTACCGGGCCAGCGCCTCGGTACCGTTCGCGCAGCAACTCTGCGCCACTTCGTTCTCATGGTGCGGGAAGACGAGATCGGCACCGCCGCAGTGGATATCGATGACCGGACCGAGGTGATTGAGGCACATCGCCGAACACTCAAGGTGCCAACCGGGCCGGCCGCGACCCCACGGGCTGTCCCAACCCGGCAGCTCGGGTGAGGATGGCTTCCACAACACAAAATCGCCTGGTGAGCGTTTGTACGGCGCCACCTCAACGCGCGCACCGGCTAACATCTCGTCGGTATTGCGGCGCGATAAACGTCCGTAGTCGTCGTACGACGTGACATCGAACAGTACGTGCCCCTCGGCAGCGTAAGCATTGCCCGCCGCAATCAGCCGCTCGATCATCTCGATCATCTGGTCGATGTGGTCAGTCGCGCGGGGCTCGATGTCTGGCGGCGCCACACCGAGCCCAGCCATATCGTCGTTGTAGGCGGTGATGAACTTAGCCGTAATCGCATCGATCGGTAAGCCGGTTTCGATCGAGGCCTGATTGATCTTGTCATCCACATCGGTGAGGTTGCGCGCAAACGTTAAATCGAAGTGCCGCCGCAGCAAGCGGGCCAGCACATCGAAGACGACCGCCGGCCGGGCATTGCCGATATGGGCATAGTTATAGACAGTCGGTCCGCATAGGTACATCGTGACCTTACCCGGCTTTAGCGGCTCGAATACCCGCTTCTCGCGGGCCAGCGTGTCGTGCAACGTCAGTTTCATGGTCAAGATGTGAGCTGAATAGCGGCCGAAAATCATCAGCGGCGGGCAGACGCCGTGACGGACGCGCACTATACTCTGGCGCGTCCACCAGCAGAATACCAAATCGCCATGGCCGCAGACCGCCTTAAATTTCACGCTCGCCGCAGTATCGAGCAAGTTGAGGAAAGCACCGAACTTGCACCGAAATTCGATACGAGCGGACTGATTCCCGTGGTCACGACGGACGCGACGACTGGTGAGGTCTTGATGCAGGGCTACATGAACGAAGAGGCGCTGCGGCGCACGGTTGCGACCGGCGAGGCGCATTACTTCAGTCGCTCACGTGGTGTCTTGTGGCACAAAGGCGCGACCAGCGGTTTGGTTCAACGCGTCGTCGAGTGCCTGATCGACGACGATCAAGACTGCGTGTGGCTGCGGGTCGATGTCGCCGGCGGAGCCAGTTGCCACGTCGGCTATCGGTCGTGCTTTTACCGGCGCATACCGGTCGGCCCGGACGCCGGCGATACCGATGAGCGGCCGCTAGAGTTCACCGAATCGGAAAAGGTCTTCGACCCCGAAGATGTCTACGGCGATGCGCCGAATCCGACCGTTTTGTAGCGTTGCAGCGCTGCTGCTCGCGGCCAGTGCCGCAGCGGGCAACCTGACGTCGCAGGAGCTCGCTCGGCTACGAACGCTGAGCGCGCCGGCGCTATCGCCTGATCAAACGCGGTTGGTCGTTACAGTGGCCAATGACGGCGCGGGTGAATCCACTAAGCGCCTCTGGCAACTGCCATTGAGCACAGACCCAGCGGAAGCGTTCGCACTGACAACCGCCGCGAGTAATGCCTGGTCCGGGCGCTTCTCCGCCGATGGGCAATGGCTGTATTTCTTATCAGACCGCAGTGGCAACGCGCAGGTCTGGCGAGCGCATCGCGATGGCGGCGATGCTGAAGCGGTCACCGAGTTACCGATCGCCGTCGCCGCGTTCGATGTCGCTGCGAACGGCGCCACCGTCGTCGTGCTTGTTGATACCGTCAAAGCTTGTGGCAGTGATTTCAGTTGTAGCCATGACGCGATGGCGGCGGTTCCCGACAGCGACGCGAAAATCTGGACGCGCGAGAGCACACCGGCGATCACGCGGCGCGGGCTGTTCGCATTACCGCTCGAAAACGGGGTTGCAACGACCGACAACGCGGTCGAGTTGAGTGCAGGCATTGATGGCAACGTAGGTCACAATGCGTCGTTGCTGACAGCCAACGTGTTGTCAATCTCACCCGATAGCCGTCGCGTCGTGTTCAGTGCGACACCGATCAGTCAAGACGTGGCGCGGCTTGCCGATTCGAGTCTTTATGAAGTCCGACTGAGTGGTGGTCGCTTACGCAATCTGAGCGCCGACCACGACGGCTCCGATGTTGGACCGCGTCACCTGCCGAATGGTGAGCTCGTCTGGCTACGAGCAGACAATACGCTCGGCACGTATCGGCATTGGGTGATTCACCATCGCCGCAGCAACGGCGCGATTCGCATCGCTACGCCAGCATGGGATCGCTCACCCGGCGAAATTGTCGTTACGGACGACCCCAACAAACTCTACGCAATCGCTGTCGACGAGGGTCGTCGCCGCCTCTTTGAGGTCGAACTCGACAACGGTATCGTTTTCCCGCGCAGCGCCTTTGGTTGGGTGCATACAGCAATCGATGCCAAGTCGGGACCGATAATCGTCATGGACTCGTTGCATCAGCCGGTCGAGCTGCATCAGATTGCCGCGCTCGATAGCGCGCTTTACCGGCTGTCTGCCTTCAATTCGCCGGCGATGGCCGACGTGGCGGCCGGTGTCTACGAGGTCTTTCGCGCCGGAAGCGATAGCACTAGCCTGTCGACATTTTTGTTGCGCCCGCCCGGACACGATGGAGAACGCGCGGTACCGGTCTTGGTGCTTTTGCGAAGCACCCAGCACGGCACACTGGGTGATCACTTTCGCCACGACTGGGTCCCACAACAGCTTGCCGCAGCGGGCACGGCAGTTTTGATGATCGACTACCGAGGCGCTGACGGCTACGGCCCGACGTTCGCTGCAAGCTTCGCGGCCGACGCGACGACAGCGCTCGATGACATCAGCCTGGCACTAGACACCGCTTTTGAACGCTACCCGTGGCTCGATAACGCCCGGCTATGTGCAGCCGGCGCCGGTCTCGGTGGCGCTCTGGCACAGGTGCTCGCCGTGCGCTACCCGTCGCGTTTTCGGTGTCTCATCGGTATCGATCCGATTTACGACGCACGCTCCGCCGCCTTGTCACTGACCGTCGCCAACGATTCGCTGGAGCCGTTTGCACACCTCACCACGGTCGGTGATGGACTCGATCCAGCGGCGTTGACGGGCGCACTAGCGACACCGACGTTAATCATTCACCGCGGCAAGTACGCCACATTCCAACAAGCCGCTGCCTTGTATGGCGCATTACGCCAGCGCGAAGTCGATACCGTGTTGGTCGAATTGCCGCCGAGCGCCGCCGCCGACGAGGTGTTTGCCAGTAACGTCAATGACTGGCTGCAACGTTTTCTAAAGCGCTAACACGCTCGATGAGTGCACGAACATGGTCGGGCCAGCGACGACGTGCGATTGGCGCATCCTCGCTGTACCAGGCCACTGCACTGCCCTGGCGAAAGCTATACCCCCATGAGTCCATATCGCCAAGGCACCGCTGCGCGCTATAACCCGGCAACGTGTCGGCGAGTGCCAATTGCAACGCACAAACCGATTCTTCGACAGGGTCGGTGCCGCCGGCATCCGTCAGCAACCGGTGCCGCACCGTCGGCGCGTGCATCAAGATATGACTGGCCTCATGCAATAACGAGTGCAGCGGAGTCGTGGCGCTCGCGTATACGGTGGTGCCAACAATGCCGGCTTCCGGCTCACCCCAATAGGTACCTGGAATGGCAACGCGATCCGGCACAATCGCGATCGACAAGCCTAGCCGCTGCAGCCAATGTTCGAGCCCTCCGGCATCGACATCCCCGACGCTCTTCACCCCGTCAATTCAGACCCGCCGCACGACTTACCAGGTCGTCGATCAACAATTCCACCAATGCGTCGCGAATAATCGTCTCTTCGCGGTCTTTGCCGAGCACTTGAGTCTCGTTCCATGTGTAGTCACGCGCCAGGGTTACATCGTTGGCGACCGCAGTCAGCTCACCGTTGACCGTGAGATCGTATGAAACAACATAGAACACCTCGAACTCGCGCGGTGCGTTTTGCGCCGACAAACTGAGTACACGCTGACCGGTATCGTCGCGGCGTACCGTCAGCACCGACGCCGCGGCCGACCGTACGTCCGTTAACTCGATGCCATGGCCGCGCAGTCGCCGGACGATGCCGCGATAAAACGGCGAGTAGCGATCTTCGGCTGCGATGTACAGTGGCGACGGCACATCGACGTCGCCCAACGATCCGGCGAGTTGAAAGCCGCAGCCCGTGCCGAGGCTGGCGAGCACGATGAACAGCCAATATTCGCGTCTAGACAACAAGGTTGACGAGTTTCCCGGGGACATAAATCGTTTTGCGGATTGGTTTATCCGCGACGAAACGCTGCACGTTTTCGTCGGCCTCCGCCGCTGCGATAACCGCCTCTTTGGCCGCATCAGCAGGTACGTGCATTCGCCCACGAAGCTTGCCATTGACTTGCAGGACGATCTCCATGTCGTCCCGCGTCAGCGCGCTGTCATCGACTGAAGGCCACGGAGCATCGATCACGGCATTAGGATGCCCTAACGTACTCCACAGTGCGTGTGCCAAATGCGGTACGACTGGCGCAAGCAGCAATACGGTGCTCTCTAGTGCTTCTTGGCGAGCGTCGCGGTCTGCCAAGGTCTGCGGCTCGAACTTACCAATCGTATTGGTCAGCTCCATGACAGCGGCGACGGCTGTATTAAAGGTCATGCGTCGTTCGATATCGTCGCTGACCTTGGCGATGGTTTCATGGGTCTTACGGCGGAGCGCCGTGCCCGCATCGCTGAGCGAGTTCGCCTTGCGAACATCGCTAGCGTCGTTGATATGTGTAGCGACCGCCGTCCATAAGCGTTTCAGAAATCGTGATGCACCGGCAACGCCATCGTCCGACCATTCCAATGCTTGCTCGGGCGGCGCTGCGAAAATCATAAACAGTCTGACCGTGTCGGCACCGTAGCGGTCGACCAAGGTCTGCGGGTCGACGGTATTGCCTTTGTTTTTGGACATCTTGGCGCCGTCTTTAAGCACCATGCCCTGCGTCAAAAGACGAGTGAATGGCTCATCGACACTCGACAATCCGACATCGCGCATCAGCTTTTGAAAAAACCGCGCGTACAATAAGTGCAGAATCGCGTGCTCAACACCGCCGATGTACTGATCGACCGGCATCCAGTACTTCTCACGCTCGTCGACCATCGCCATCGCATCGGGCGACGTGTAGCGGGCGAAGTACCACGATGATTCAACAAACGTATCGAAGGTATCGGTCTCTCGATGCGCAGGTCCGCCACACACCGGGCAGGTTGTGTTAACGAACTCATCGAGATCCTTCAACGGCGAACCGGCACCGGTGACCTTCAGGCCTTCCGGCAACACGACCGGTAAATCGTCTTCCGGCACGGGTACGGCGCCGCATTTATCGCAATAGATGATCGGGATCGGCGTACCCCAGTAGCGTTGTCGCGACACACCCCAATCGCGGAGGCGATAATTCACGCGCTTGCGGCCCCGTCCGTCTTGCTCCAACGCCGTCGAGATCGCGGCGAATGCCGCGGCGAAATCCAGTCCGTCGTAGGAATCGGAATTCACACAGACGCCATCCTTGCTGGTCCAGGCCGCGCTATCTAAATCGATCTCGGCGCCATCGGCCGGCGCAATAACTTGCGTAATCGGCAGGCCGTATTGACGGGCGAATTCCCAATCGCGCTGGTCGTGTGCTGGCACGGCCATGACCGCGCCGGTCCCGTACGCCATCAACACAAAGTTTGCGACCCACAGCGGAATGCGTTCGCCAGTCAGCGGGTGAATGACATCGATACCGAGCGCCATGCCTTTCTTTGGCATCGTTTCAAGATGTGCTTCGGACGACGCGCTTTGCTGACACTCACGCAAAAAGTCGGCCAATTCCGGATTGTCGTTGGCAGCGGCTACCGCCAATGGGTGCTCGGCCGCCACCGCGAGGTACGTAACGCCGTACAACGTATCCGGCCGGGTTGTGTACACCGTTAGCGGCTCGGCATGACCATCGACATCGAAATCAATCTCGATCCCTTCGGAGCGACCGATCCAATTGCGTTGCATCGTGCGCACCGAACTGGGCCAACCGTCCATCGAATCCAGCTCATCGAGCAATTCGTCGGCGTATGCGGTAATTCGCATGAACCACTGCGGAATTTCGCGTCGCTCAACCAGCGCGCCGGATCGCCAACCACGTCCGTCGATGACCTGCTCATTCGCCAGCACCGTTTGATCGACGGGATCCCAGTTAACGACCGAGTTTTGTCGATAGACGAGGCCTTTCTCGAACAGCTTGGTGAACAGCCATTGCTCCCACCGGTAGTACTCGGGTTTGCACGTTGTCACCTCGCGCGACCAATCGTAGGCAAAACCAAGCCGATCCATTTGCCCACGCATGTGCGCGATGTTCGAGTACGTCCAATCCGATGGCGCGAGATCGTTTTTGATGGCTGCGTTCTCTGCCGGCATGCCGAACGCATCCCAACCCATCGGTTGTAAGACGTGCCGGCCTTGCATGCGCTGGAAGCGCGCCAGGACGTCTGAGATTGTCAGGACCCTAACGTGGCCCATATGCAACTTGCCCGACGGATACGGGAACATCGTCAGGCAATAGAATTTCTCAGCGCCTTCTTGTTCGTCGACTTCGAAGGCACGGCTGTCACGCCAGTAGCGTTGGGCCTCGGACTCGATGCGGTCCGGGTCGTAGGTGGAGTCCATTAACGTGCAGGAATTAGCTCAGTAATCGTGAGCTGAGAATACACGTTCAGCTGCGATCACAACACCACGCGTCGTCTGACCACTACCGTCACAATGACGACGGCGGCGATGCCGATCGGCAACCAGTTCCCTGTGATCACGTACGGAGTCACGCCGCGTCGCGGCTCGATCTCACCGCGCAGGACGCCTTGTTCAAACAGGTCGAGCATCGCCATGACGCTGCCGTCCGCACCGATGATCGCCGTTATACCGGTGTTGGCGACACGCAGTTGCGACCGGCCCGTTTCGAGCGAACGAAATCGGGCAATGTCGAGATGGTGGTACGGCGCAATCGATGTCCCAAACCATGCATCGTTGGTCACGTTCACGAGGTACTCGGCCGCCGGGAACATATGGTGTTGCTCGGTCGCGAAGGCATCCTCGTAGCATATGCTGACAGCAACAGGACGGCCGGCCAGCTCCACGGGCGGCTGGCCAGCAGCCCCACTCGACATATCGGCGTATGGCAACGAGTTCATCTTCATCCATTCGCGGATGAACGCTGGCACCGGGAAATACTCCCCAAACGGAACGAGATGGTGTTTGTTGTAACTGCCACGCCCTAGACCGGCCGCGACAACAGCGTTGTAGTAGCGCTCAGCCGCAAAATCGACATCGATCACGCCGTAGGCCAGCGCCGCACCGCGGCGGCGCAGCACGGCATCAAGATCGCTCATGTAGCGGCCGAGGTTTTGCCGGCGCACAGGGAGCGCTACCTCAGGCCAGACGATAACGTCGGCATCGGCGTTGGCGAGTGTTAGGTCACGGTACAGCGCCAGCGTTGGCTCGACCGATTCCGGCAACCATTTTTTGTCTTGAGTAATACCGCCCTGCACGAGCGCGACCGCTACCGTTTCGTTCGTTGCCTCACTCCAACGAACGTCCCGCACTAGCCAGCCGGTGGCAATGATCGTTGCTGCCAGTGTGAGCAATGCCCATCGAGGCCGCTGGGTCGAGCGAACAGCCACGAGCCCGGCGACACTGAACGCAACGACCATCGCGCTAACGCCGTAGACGCCGGCGAGCGGTGCGTACCCGGCAAAGGGCGAATCGAGCTGGCTATAACCGAGCGACAACCACGGAAAGCCGGATAACACCCAACCCCGGCACCATTCGGCGAACGCCCAAATTGCTGGCATCGCAAGATAGCCCGGCGCCCATTCGCGCGGACCGATTAAGAACGCCGCCGCGAGCGCGATAAGGCCGTAATAGGTGGCCATGATCGCGACCAGTCCGAGCATCAATACGATAGCGAGCCACACGGGTGCCTGGCCGAACACAGCGACCGAGATGTAAATCCAGTAGGTGCCGAACACGAAGGCGCAGAATCCGAACAGATAACCCGCTCGAAACGCGGCACGCGAGCTCATTCCGGCCCACAACCACGTAGTCCATGCGACGACGATCGGCGCCAGCCACCAAAGGCCGAACGGCGAAAACGCAAACGGTAAGGTCAGCCCAGCCGCTGCCGATTGCAGCAACGGCCACCGCCGCCATCCAAACTCCGCTGGCATCGCGCAGTCGTTACGTGCGGTAGGCGGCTTGGCCGCTAATCGCTACGCCGCCTGGGAGTCGTCGGCGACACGACGAACTTTCAACGTATCGACTCGGCGCCGATCGGCACGGGCAACGGTAAACGCAAAACCGCCAACCTCAACCGACTCACCGCGCCGCGGTACATAGCCTAATTGATGAATAACGAGGCCACCGATCGTGTCGTAATCCTCATCGTCGAGGTCAGCTTCAAAAAATTCATTGAACTCTTCGATGCGCGTTAGCGCCCGCACACTGTGTACCTGGGTGCCATCGGCCAGCGTGTCGTCTTCACGAATGAACGCGTCTTCTTCAATATCATGCTCGTCGTCGATCTCGCCGACGATCTCCTCGAGGACGTCCTCGATGGTCGCAAGGCCCGAAATACCGCCGTACTCATCGACGACAACAGCCATATGGCTGCGGCTCGCACGAAAGTCTTTGAGCAACGCGTTGAGTCGTTTCGATTCGGGTATCAAGGCAACCGGGCGCAGATATCGCGTGATATCGCGGTCAGCATCTTCGCCAGCGCCGACGAACCGCAACAAGTCTTTCGCCAGCAAGACACCGAGCACCTCGTCACGATCATCGCCTACGACTGGAAAACGGGAGTGGCCGGATTCGATGATCGTTTCGAGCATGTCCTCGAAGGTTTGGTCATGCTCGAGCACGACCATTTGTGAGCGCGGCACCATGACCTCGCGCACTTGGGTCTCGGAGACGTCCATAACGCCCTCGAGCATCGCCTGCTCTTCACGATCGAACGTCGGGTCTTCTTTGGCTTCGCGTATTTGGTTGAGTAGCTCGTCGCGACTGGGCGGCTGGCTACGAAAAGCTTGGGCTAGGCGCCGCCAGAAACTGGGTCTAGCGGAACCATTACTACTTGGAGGTTTGTCGGCGTCCATTCTAGGTATCAACGATCGTCGATTAGCGAGTATAGCAGCGAAGGTAGGTCAGTAGTGTGAACTAATATGGGTCAGAAAAACCAAGCGAATCAAGGATTTCTACCTCTTTGGTCATCATGACCTGCGCGTCTTCATCAGCGTCGTGGTCGAAACCTAACAAGTGCAAGGCACCGTGGACAACGAGATGGCACCAGTGTGCGGTCACCGATTTACCTTGCGCTGCCGCTTCGGCCACAACCAACGGTGCACAGATAACAATGTCACCCAGTTGGCGCGGCTCGCCGGCCACACTCGGCATATCGCCGGCTGGAAACGACAGAACATTGGTCGGCTTCTGCCGGCCGCGATACTGGCTGTTCAGCGACTCACTGGTAGCCGCATCGACTACCGCAACCGCGACGGAGCTATGGCCAGGTGGTGTGTCGGCGCGTTGCAGCGCCGCCCTACACCATGCCGCCAGCAACGTGTCGGCCGGGTTATCGGCAACGTCGATCGCATAATGGACGCTGACGTCGATGCTGCCCGATTCAGTCGCCGCTGGCATCGTAGGCCCGAACGATACGCTTGACGAGTTCATGGCGAACGACATCGCGGGCCTGGAAACGCGTGAACGCGATCGAGTCGACGTTCGCAAGAATATCCAGCGCCTGGCGGAGCCCCGATGGCTGCCCGGAGGGCAAGTCAACCTGCGTTATGTCGCCGGTAACGACGGCCCGCGATCCGAAGCCGATTCGTGTGAGAAACATCTTCATCTGTGACCGGCTGGTGTTTTGCGCCTCGTCTAGAATGATGAACGACTCGTTCAATGAGCGACCCCGCATAAACGCCAGCGGCGCAATCTCTATGACATTGCGCTCAGTCATCCGGGCGACGGCATCGTAGCCGAGCATCTCGTACAACGCGTCGTACATCGGGCGCAAATACGGATCGACCTTCTGCGACATATCACCGGGTAAAAAGCCAAGCCGCTCGCCGGCCTCAACCGCTGGCCGCACTAGGACGATCCGCCGAACTTCGTCAGCCTCAAGCGCTTCGATCGCGGCGGCGACCGCGAGATACGTTTTACCGGTCCCAGCCGGGCCGATGCCGAAGGTGAGATCGTACGCCTGCATCTGGCGCACGTAGCCGCGCTGGTTTTGCCCGCGTGGACGGATTAGCTTTTTCGGCGTTCGTACCAGCACTTCGGCGTCGGTATCCGGCGTCGTCGCGGCTTCGGGGGTCGTTGGCTCGGTCATAGCCGCTTCCTGCAACGCCATGTGGACACGCTCGCGATCGACCACGGCCTCGACCGTATCGCGGTACAAGGCACGCAGCACCGCCTCACTGCGCAGCGCGGCATCAGCGCTGCCGACAACGCGGAACTGATTGCCACGGTTCGCGATTTGGACGTCGAGGCGCTGCTCGATCTGGCGAAGGTGTTCGTCGAACTGGCCACACAGATTGGCCAGTCGATCGTTATCCGCGGGCTCTAGGACTAGGTCGCGGGCGTGCACGGCTGCTTGCAACTGAAGGCGAATCGCAATGAATTAATGAACGCTGAGGGTAACGCGCCGTTCCGACGAAAAAAAGGCTCGCCAATCGCTTTGCGGTTGGCTGTTACGCACTGAGACGGGCGACTGCGACGCGACCGCGCAGCGAATTAGGCAGCGCCGCGGTTATACGGACATCGACAAACTGGCCGATCAGGCTCGCCGGACCTTCGAAATTGACCCAGCGCATGTTCTCGGTACGACCACTAACCTCACTCGTCGATTTCTTCGACACCCGTTCAACCAGCACCCGCTCAACCCGACCGACCATCGCCGCGCTAATGTCAGCGGCCTGGGCCGTAATGGTTTGTTGCAACTCGGCGAGGCGGGCTTTTTTGGTCGCGGCGCTAACGTTGTCCGGGAACGAGGCCGCTGGCGTACCGGGACGCTGACTGTAGATAAAACTAAATGACTGGTCGAAACCGACTGCACGGATCAGTGCCATCGTCGCAGCGTGGTCCGCGTCGGTCTCACCGGGAAAGCCAACAATAAAATCTGACGACAAGCTGATGCCCGGCCGCGCCTCTTTTAGTCGGCGTAATTTCGACTTGTATTCAAGTACCGTGTGGCCGCGCTTCATGCGAGCCAATACCCGATCCGACCCGCTTTGCACAGGCAAGTGCAAGTAGCTCGCAAGCTTCGGCACGTCGCGATACGCCTCGATCAACGCATCGGTGAACTCAACCGGATGTGATGTCGTAAAGCGGATGCGCTCAATGCCAGGGACTTCGGCGGTGTAGTGAATCAACGTTGCCAGATCGGCAGTCGTGCCATCGTGCATCGGTCCGTTGTAGGCGTTGACGTTTTGCCCCAACAAATTGACCTCGCGAACCCCTTGATCCGCAAGATCGACGATTTCGGTAATAACGTCGTCAAAGGGACGCGAGATCTCGCCGCCCCGCGTGTACGGAACAACGCAGAACGTGCAGTACTTGCTGCAGCCTTCCATGATCGACACGAACGCCGTCGGGCCGTCCGCGCGCGGCTCTGGCAGACAATCGAATTTCTCGATTTCTGGAAATGAAACATCGACCGCCGCGCGCCCGTTGGTCCGCACCCCGTTCAACATAGTCGGTAAGCGATGCAGTGTTTGCGGACCGAAGACCATATCGACATACGGCGCTCGCTCGCGGATCGTATCGCCCTCTTGGCTTGCCACACAGCCACCAACGCCGATGACAACGTCGGGTCGATCGGTCTTTAGCTCGCGCCAGCGGCCAAGTTCGGAAAACACTTTTTCCTGCGCCTTCTCTCGAATCGAGCAAGTATTCATTAGCAGCACATCGGCTGCCGCCGGATCACTAACGCGTTCGAGACCGTGCGATTCACGCAAAACGTCCGCCATTTTGCCTGAGTCGTACTCGTTCATTTGGCAGCCGTAGGTCTTGATGTACACGCGCCCGGTCATGGCCCTAGCCTAAAATGGGATTTCGTCGTCGAAATCGCTGCCGCTCGCCGTCGCCGGCGCACTGGCAGGCGGGGGCGGCTCCGCCATCGGTGCCGAACCGCCGCGACCGCCGAGCATTTGCATTTCGTTGGCAACGATCTCGGTCGTGTAGCGGTCATTGCCCTGCTTATCCTGCCACTTGCGGGTTTGTAAACGGCCCTCGACGTAGACCTGGGACCCTTTGCGTAGGTACTCGGCGGCGATTTCCGCCAACCGGCCAAACATCGCAATGCTATGCCACTCGGTGCGTTCTTGGCGCTCGCCGGTTTGCTTGTCCTTCCATTGCTCGGCTGTCGCAATCCTAAGATTCGTAACCATTGCACCACTGGGCATGGTCCGGGACTCGGGATCCTGGCCCAAGTTGCCGACTAGTATGACTTTGTTAACGCCGCGCGCCATCGGTTCGCCCCTCGTCTATCCGTAAACCCGCTATTGTAACCTGAAGGTCGCTGGTCGCGACCAGCCAATAGCGGCGAGATAGGCGGGAAATACGCCGTCGGCGCGCGGCGAAGCGCCTACAGACTCGACTCTTGGCGGTTGCGGAGACGTTCCCGAGCTTGGCGGCGCAACGCATTGCGTTCATCGACATCGATCACGCCGTCGGCATTGGTATCAAGCTCGTCGAAGTTAAGCTCCGCGGGCGCGACCGCGTCGAATTCCTCGCGTGACAAGACGCCGTCGCCGTCGCTGTCGGCCGCTGCGAAGCGATCACTGCGTTTCGCTTTGGCGGCGCGCCGGAAAGCCTTACGCTCGTCACGGTCGATGAAGCCGTCGTCGTTCGTGTCGAGTCGCTCGAACGGCACCCGACCGCCGCTAAGCGCCGCAAACTCGGCTGGCGATAAAAGACCATCGCCGTCGCTATCCCCGGGCATCGTTTGGGCGTGCGCTTGGGTCAGCAAAAGCGCGGCAAATAGCGCGATAAACGGTCGTCGCGGTCGAATTGGCATCTGCATGGTATTTCTCCCGTTGTCATGGTTGTTGGCCAGTGATGGGGGTGTAACGCAGCCGATCGCGTTTGGCATACAGCGACCGTGTAAAGAACTGTAAACTTCCGCTGTTCCTATCAGGTCCACGGTCAGCATGAGCGAATCAGCGTCGTTAGCGTCATTTCGGGGCATCCACGGTTTTGTCGCGCGCTACGTGCGGTCGATGCCAGACCTCAGCGGCAAAACAGTCGTCGACATACCGTGCGGCGACGGCCGGACGACACGTGAATTCGCCGCGAAAGGCGCGACGGTGATACCGCTTGATCTATTCCCAGAGTTTTTTAGCGTCGAGAACACGAAAGCTCGCTATGCCGATCTCGCCGAGCGGCTGCCACTTGACGATGCCAGTGTCGACTTCGTCGTCTGCCAAGAAGGCATCGAACACGTCCCCAATCAATTGTTCGTGCTTGAAGAGTTCAATCGAGTCTTAAAGCCGGGCGGCCAGCTGCTCCTGACAACGCCGAATTACTCGCATCTGCGCTCGCGATTGTCGCAGTTTTTCTTCGAAACCGACTTTTGGAAGCGCATGCCACCAACCGAAGTCGACAGCGTTTGGTTCGCCGAGAAAAACGCCGACTCGCTGTACTTTGGCCATCTGTTTCTGATCGGCGCCCAGAAATTAATGACGCTCATGACCTTAGCCGGGTTCCGGGTCGACGAACGGGTCAAGACCGATGTCGGCACGACCAGCGTTGTCCTCGGTATTTTCTACCCGCTACTGGCGCTCTCGTCGTGGCTAACTCGGCGCAGTTATCGACGCAAGGTACGCCACGTTGATGCTGCGCGTCGCGAAGCTGTGTTCGCAGAACGCATTCGCTTGAACCTTGCGCCGACAACGCTGTTTTGTAAGCACCTTTTTTGGGTCAGCACGAAGCACGCATCGCTGCGCGAGACACGCCAACAATTGCGCGATCTGACAGCACCCGAACACGTCGAATCGATGCGGATGGGTTTCTAGGCGACCGGCAACACGCGTTTGGCCGTTAACGTACGCCCCAGCAGCAGCGCCGCAACCGCCGCCGTGATGGCGAGCGGCAGCAAGCCCGGCACCGGCAGCGCACCGGCTAGCATCGCGGCGCCGATCAGGCCACCACAGAAGGCGCCGAAAAACTGCGCGGTCGAAAACGCGCCCAGACACGCACCGCGGACATCCGCCGGCGCGAGTAACGACACCCAGGCCGGTAGTCCGGCCTCCAAGAAGTTAAAGCCCGCGAAGAATACGCCGAGTGCCAAGGTAAAACCGAGCGCCGATGGCAACACTGGGCCAATCAACGCGAGACCGATCGCCATTAGCCACCACGCTGGCACCGCCAACGCAAACGATCCACTGGCGTCGGCACGGCGGAGCATCGGTAAGGTCACGCACAACGAGCCGAGCAGCGCCGCTAGATAGAGCGGCCACTGCGCATCGCTTGCAATACCGGCATTGGCCAATTGAATCGGCAACGCGACGAACATCGCAATTAAGATGGCGTGTAACAACCAGACGGCAAGTAAAAGCGCACGCAGACGCGGCTCCCGGAAGGCAGGGAGCGCGCCGGCTAACGCATTCCCACGGCGACGCTGACGCGGCGCACCGGGTGCGGTAGCGACCAGCAAGATTGCAAGCACGCCGAACGTCACGGCACAACCAAACAACGCCCGTACCGACAGCGCACTCGCCAGCGCCGGACCCAACACCAAGGACAACGCGAACGACAGCCCGATACTGGCGCCGAAAATGGCGTTAACACGAACACGCGCACCGTCGCGACTGGCGTCGGCCAACCACGCCGTCAAGGCCGCGGAAACGGCGCCGGCCCCCTGCAACGCGCGCCCGATAATCAACTGCGAGACATGCTCGGCGGTACCCGCCACGAAACTGCCCACAACGAACAAAATAAGCGCGCCAATGACAACGGTGCGGCGGCCGATTCGGTCGGATAACGCACCGAACGGAATTTGCAAGGCGGCTTGCGATAAGCCGTAAATGCTAACCGCGACGCCAACCCACCAGGCGTTGGCGCCTGCGAGCTCGCTCGCCCACAGCGACAGCACAGGCAGCAGCATAAACAGCCCGAACATGCGCAATACCGCGGCGGCGGATAGCGTTAGGGCTGTGCGTACTTCTGATCGGGTCAGCGCCTGGGCGCTCGACGGTTGCGCCATGAACGCGGGCTTTGCCTCTGCCGAAAGAGCCTCGGTATAGTAACAGGTTGCCTGATCCGCGAAACCGTAACGCCATGCCTTCGATTCACGTCCGCGGTGCACGGACACACAACCTGGCCAATATCGATGTGACCTTGCCGCGCGAGCAACTGATCGTGCTTACCGGTTTGTCGGGCTCCGGCAAATCGTCGTTGGCCTTCGACACAATTTATGCCGAGGGGCAGCGCCGCTACGTCGAGTCTTTGTCAACGTACGCACGTCAGTTCTTGTCGATGATGGACAAACCGGATGTCGATCACATCGATGGTCTATCGCCCGCCATATCGATCGAACAAAAGTCAACGTCCCACAATCCACGTTCGACCGTCGGCACCGTCACCGAAATCTACGATTACCTGCGGTTGCTGTTTGCGCGCACCGGTACACCGCGCTGTCCCGACCACCACATTGACCTCGATGCGCAGACGGTTAGCGAGATGGTTGATCGGGTCATGGAAATCGACGGCGAGCAGCGACTGCTGCTGATCGCGCCGGTCGTAGCCGACCGCAAAGGCGCCCATAAAGACCTCCTCGCCGACCTTAGAAACCAGGGGTACGTGCGGGTCCGCGTCAATGGCAAAACCCGCGAACTCGCCGAACTCGATGGCCTGGACCCCAAACAACGCCACACGATCGACGTCATCGTTGATCGGTTCCGCGTTCGCGAGGGTATGCAACAACGCTTAGCCGAGTCGTTCGAAACAGCGCTCGGGCTCGGCGACGGCGTTAGTCGAGTCGTATCGATGGACCCAGGTGGCGGCATTGAGCTGACGTTTTCGGATCGCTACGCCTGTCCCACGTGCGGCTACTCGCTCGCCGAGCTTGAGCCGCGACTGTTCTCGTTTAACTCGCCGGTCGGCGCCTGCGAGGCCTGCGATGGCCTTGGCCAACGACCGTACTTCGACCCAGACCGCGTCATCGTCAACGCGGACATCTCGCTCGCCGGCGGTGCGATTCGCGGTTGGGATCGCAAAACCACCTATTACTTCCAGATGATCAACAACCTAGCAGCGCACTACGGCTTCGATGTCGAAGCGCCATTCAGCGCGTTGCAGAAAGCTCACCAAGACGCGGTCTTGTTTGGCAGCGGCGACGAGGTTATTGACTTTACCTATGTGAACACGCGCGGCGCAGAGATCCGCCAAAGCCACACGTTCGAAGGCGTCGTACCTAACCTGGAACGACGCTACCGAGAAACCGAATCGGCGACCGTGCGCGAAGAGCTGTCTAAGTTCTTAAGCCAACAAGCCTGTCCAGACTGTGGCGGAACCCGGCTTAATCGCGCGGCCCGAAACGTTTTTGTCGCCGACAGGAACCTACCGAGCCTCGCCACCTTGTCGGTTGCCGACGCCCGCGCTTTTTTCGACAACTTGGTGTTACCAGGCTGGCGCGGTGAAATTGTTGGGCGGGTCGTTAAAGAGATCGGCGAACGCTTACGTTTTCTCGATGATGTTGGGCTTTCGTACTTGTCGTTGGCGCGCAGCGCCGAAACGCTGTCGGGCGGCGAAGCGCAACGGATTCGCCTCGCCAGCCAGATCGGCTCGGGTTTGATGGGCGTCATGTACGTGCTCGATGAACCATCGATCGGCTTACACCAACGCGACAACGAGCGACTGCTAAAAACCTTGGTCGACCTTCGTAATCTTGGCAACACCGTTATCGTTGTTGAGCATGACGAAGATGCCATCCGCGCCGCCGACCATGTGGTCGATCTAGGACCGGGCGCTGGCGTCCATGGCGGACGTATCGTCGCCCAAGGTACACCGGCCGAGGTTGCGGCAAACCCGCAGTCGCTAACCGGCAAGTACCTGTCCGGCACACAACGTATTGAGGTGCCTAGCGAGCGCCGCAGTCCGACCGACGACAAATGGTTGCAGGTGACCGGCGCGTCCGGCAACAACTTAAAGAACGTTACAGTTGAGGTACCGCTCGGCTTGCTGACCTGTGTCACCGGCGTCTCGGGTTCCGGCAAATCCACACTGATCAATGACACGTTATTCGAAGCGGTGGCAGCGCGAGTCAACAACTCGAATCGGCAACCAGCACCGTTCGAGTCGCTGAGCGGTGCCGAGCAGATCGACCGCGTCATTGAGATAAGCCAAGCGCCGATAGGACGGACACCACGATCGAACCCAGCGACCTATTCCGGGTTGTTTACGCCGATACGAGAGTTGTTCGCCGGCACCCAAGAGGCACGTGCGCGCGGCTACTCGCCTGGACGGTTTAGTTTCAATGTCAAAGGCGGACGCTGCGAGGCGTGCCAAGGCGATGGCGTCTTAAAGGTTGAGATGCACTTCTTGCCCGACGTGTATGTGGACTGCGACGTCTGCAAAGGCCGCCGCTACAACCGCGAGACGTTGGAGATTCGCTACAAAGGTAAAACGATTCACGATGTGCTGGAGATGACCGTCGAGGACGCGCTGGCGTTTTTCGACAAGGTACCCGTCTTGAAGCGCAAACTCGATACTCTCGCCGCCGTCGGTCTTACCTATATTCGTATCGGCCAAAACGCGACGACACTCTCTGGCGGCGAGGCACAACGGATCAAGCTCGCTCGTGAGCTCTCGAAACGTGACACGGGCCGCACGCTGTACGTACTCGATGAGCCGACGACAGGACTGCACTTTCACGATGTTGCGCAGTTGCTGGGGGTACTCGCTAAGCTGCGCGAACGCGGCAATAGCATCGTTGTGATCGAACACAATCTTGACGTCATCAAGTGCGCCGATTGGATCATCGACCTCGGTCCAGAGGGCGGTGACGGCGGCGGCGATATCGTCGCGATTGGCTCGCCCGAAACGGTGGCCGCAACCGTGAATTCACATACCGGTCGCTTCCTGGCGCCGCTACTGAATCCCGCCAAAGCGATCGCCTGAATACGCGGTACGCCGCTCAGCGCTGCGCGGGTACTGACCTAGTCGTCAATGCCTACAATGGAATCCTCAGACAGCGCGGGTACGCGCCCAACAACATGTTGGCGCTCGCTACGAAACCGGATAAGCCCGCCGCCCGCCGCGAGGCTGTAGGACGAAGACGGTAATGATCCATCGGGGCCAAGCTCGAAAGATGCCGTTATCGATCCGGCATAGTCGAGGTCCACACCCTGCTCGGTTCGGCGCACGGTATTACGAGCGATTTCCGTCGGCTTAGCAAGATTCCATGACGGGTAGCTCGCTGCAGCGCCGACCGCCTGTTGCGCTACGGCTCGAAGCAGTTGCTGCATGCCTAATGGCGATACGAGCGGCGCCGCTGATCGAATCGTCGTGCTCACGGCTTCGCCGCGGACCGTACCTTCGATCGACCACTGGCCAGGCTCGCTCGGGTCGGCCTTTATGGAAACATCCGTCGACATACCGGACAAGGTAATCGTCTTCGATGACGCCTCGATTTGAGAGCCGTCGCTGCGTGCAGTTCCGGTCACCGTGTTGTCCTCAATGAGCGCGACCGCACCGCCGACCGCTAAGGTCGATGAGCTTGTCCAATGAAAGGTATCGCCGCTCGCCGTCTCTTCCAGCCAAGACAACTGAAACCCTGACGGTCGATCGTTAATAAAGACTCGGTCCAGCGCTGCAAAGTACGGAACGGTGTTCAGGTCTGGACGAACGCCCGATGCGATCATCCGCGTCATGATGCGCGTGAACGTCTCTCGGTACCCGAACTGGCTAGAGACGCACGCCAGCGTTGAGTCGTCCAGCAGTCCGCCCGCGCCGCGTGCGTAGATCGCGACGTTTTTCGCGTCGCGATCAAAAATCGCAATACTCTCGGCGTCAAAGACGATATCGAGATCGTCGCCGTAGAAGTGGCTGTGCAGGTAGCCCGACTGCCCACTGGTCCCCTCGGGGACTTGCTCAAGCTCGATCAAAGCCGCGCTGGAGCGCTGCATTAGGTTAGCGATGCCGTTCGCTACGTAGTTGGTTTGAAAGAACACCAGGCACGATAGCTCGAACGCGTGTTCGGGGTGCTTCATGTAGATCGACCAGATGCCGGTACGCACGTCTTCAACGACCGGACGTAACTCACTCGGTAGGTCGAGACGAATCAGGTCGTCGCCAAGTACGACGGTCTTGTACGCTAAGTCCGGTAGTTCGCGCGCGAGCATCGGATGCAGCGACGCATCGAGCATCGCTTTGAGCTTTTCCGCACCCGCCTCATCGGCATGGCCGATCGACGGAATCGCGATGACTGCAATGACGATCGCCGACAAACAGCGCTGCAGCCGCATCACAACGCGTCTCGTACAGCGTTCATACGCGACGTGTAGGCAGCAGCGAAGCACTGACCGCGTTTGGATGCCGACAGCGCCATGCAGGGATTTCGAACCTCCCGTTGCCATTTTGCTTGCTCGGCACGTGCATCGGCTTTGCCATCGTGATCCGAGTGCGCGATCTGCCGTGCTACCAGTGAAGCGAGTTCGTCATCCATGCGCTTTAGCTCGGGGTCGACGCAGCGCATGCGCTCAAAGCCTTCGAGCGCACTGCACCGATCGCTAGGCAACGTTAATCTGTCTGACGGTGCTGCTTGACCGGTGGGCGACTCGGAAGTGGTTGACGCATCGGTCGGCGTCTCCGTCGCTTTTGGGCTGCAAGCCAGCGTGGCGCTAATAACAGCACAAATAAACAAGAGATCTCGCATAACGGTGCTCCTAACTGAGTGGCCGAATTCCGACAGCTCGGCGTACTTTGGACAACAGCGCAGCGCTTTGCTCACGCGCTTTTTCCGCACCCATGCGCAACGTCGACTCGATGTGCCCTGGGTCGGCGATAAGCCGATCATAGTCGTCACGGGCGGTGCTGAGATGTGCGTCTAAGTATTCGAACAATTCCTGTTTCAACTCGCCCCATCCGGCACCGTCGGCAAAGCGTTGCCCGTATTGCTCTGTTTCGGGTGCGCTAGCAAACGCGCGATAAATATCGAAAAGCGTCGACCCGTCTGTCGACTTTGGCTCACCGGGCTCTAACGAGTTGGTTTTAATCTTCATAATTAGCTTACGCAGGCGCTTCGCCGGCACGAACAGCGGGATCGTGTTGTTGTAACTCTTCGACATCTTACGGCCATCCAATCCCGTCAAAACCGCCGTCGAGTCGCTGATCACCGGCTCCGGCACGACCAGCAATTCGCCGTAGTGGTGGTTGAAGCGACTGGCGATATCACGGGCCATTTCGACGTGCTGTTTTTGGTCGCGACCCACCGGCACTTTGTCGGCACCAAACATAATAATGTCGGCCGCCATCAGTACCGGATAGCTAAACAGCGCCATTGTGATGCCTTTGTCGGGATCGCGAGTACCAGACTCCTCGTTCGCCTGCACGGCAGCTTTGTAGGCATGCGCACGATTCATCAAACCCTTCGCCGTCATACTCGACAAAATCCACGTAAATTCAGGAATTTCGGGAATGTCGGACTGCCGGTAGAAATAACTGCTTGCTGGATCCAAACCGAGCGCTAACCACGCCGCCGCAATCTCCAGCGTCGATTGCGCAATGGCGTCCGGGCTCTCGTTCTTAACGAGCGCGTGCTGATCGGCGAGAAAATAGAAATTGACCTTCGATGTGTCGCGACTGGCGGCAATGCCGGGCCGGATTGCCCCAACGTAGTTGCCGATGTGCGGCGTTCCTGTCGTGGTAATCCCGGTTAGCCAGGTTTCCTGCTTCGAATTCATGCTGACTCACTTGTGCGTCGTAAGACGCTGACGAGTGCGATAATACCTCGACCACCGGCCGAACCGCAGCGAACGTCGGCTATAATCTCGAACAAGCACGATCAAGACGCCTCTGGATACCTGATGACCGCAAGCCTCTACGCTGCCCACGTTGCTGCCGTGTGCGCGCAATACGACCAATTGCTGGATGATGCCGACGCCGCTACCGCGATCGTTCCGGCTGGGCAACTTCGTTATGCCTACCAGGACGACCGCGACTATGTGTTTGCTGCCAATCCGAACTTCAAACATTGGATACCGCTGACGCATCACCCAAAGTGCGTCGTCATTTACCGACCTGGCAACGCGCCGGTACTTGGCTACTACCAAGAAGCCGACTACTGGCATTTGCCCGCTGGGGACCCAGCTGGCGAATGGACCGATGCGTTCGAGGTGCGGGTATGCCGCAACGACGAAGAACTCCATACCTTGGTCGCTGAGTTTAGCGATGGCGCTATCCTTATTGGCGAAAAGCGCGATGCAGAGTCGCTACGGGTTACCCGCGTTGCCGACGAGATGTTCTTTAAAGCGCTGCACGAGACGAGAACGCGCAAGACCGAGTACGAACTCGACTGCATGCGTGCCGCGCAGCGCCTGGCCGTTCGCGGCCATCAAGCAGCGGCGCATGCCTTCGCCGCCGGCGCCAGCGAGTACGCGATTCACATGCAGTATCTCGCGGCGATGGATCAACGTGAGAGTGAATTGCCTTACAACAGCATCGTCGCACTCAACGAACATGCAGCTGTGTTGCACTACCAATACCTCGATCGACAGGTGCCAACCGATTCGCGGGCATTCTTAATCGATGCCGGCGCACAGGTCGCGAGCTATGCGGCCGACATCACGCGAACGTACAGTAACGGTGATTCCTTATTTACCGCGTTGCTCGATGCGATGGACCGATCGCAGCTGGCTATTTGTGCGGATGTTCGTGCTGGCATTGATTACCGAAGCTTGCATCTTGCCGCCCACCGACGACTTGCTGAGTTACTGCTTGAATTAAACCTCGCAGCGACGGGCGTCAGCGCCGAAGCACTGGTCGAGGAACGCATTACGTGGGCGTTCTTCCCACACGGCCTAGGCCATTTCTTAGGGCTCCAGGTGCACGATGTCGGCGGCTTAACGAGCGCAAGCTCCTACGATCTGATCGACAAACCGGAAGGCCACGAGAGCCTCCGTCTCACCCGCAAGCTCGCGGTCGACCAAGTATTAACTATCGAACCAGGTTGTTACTTTATCCCGATGCTGCTCGACCCGATTCGGACTGACGCGAAACGCAAAGGGCTGCTTAACTGGGACGCTGTGGATGCACTGATTCCCTACGGCGGCGTACGGATTGAGGATAACGTCCGAATTCTCGCTGACGGCTGTGAGAACCTGACTCGCGATGCCTTCGACGCGTTGCACTAAGCGCGGATAATACCGATGGCTCGCGACTTGCTAGGCGGCGTTCGACGGGATTGATTCGGCGTGCTTGTCGCGAAAAAGTTGCTGATGCTGGCCGGCGCCGCGGCTGTGCTGTATGGCGTACTGCTCGGCTTTTTGTACCTGGCGCAAGAACGCTTGATGTTCGCAGCGGCAACGCTTCCGGACGATTTCCGATTCGATTTTGACGTTCCGTTTGAGGAGTTATCGATACCGGTCGATGGTGCGTCGCTAAACGCCCTGCACTTTCGCCAGCAAGACCCAGACGGTCTCGTCTTCTTTCTGCACGGCAACGCGGGCAACCTCGAGACGTGGACTAGCGGTATCGAGTACTACCAGAAGGTCAATTACGACCTGTTCATCTTTGACTATCGTGGCTACGGCAAGAGCACCGGCAATATTGGCAGCGAAACCGAACTGCACCGCGACGTACGGACGGCCTACGATCTTATTGCCCAGCAGTACGCCGGCAAACCGATCGTTGTCTATGGTCGCTCGCTCGGCGCAGCGTTAGCGACCCGATTGGCGGTTGATGTTGACGCAGCGCTCGTCATCTTGGTCTCGCCGTTCGAGAGCATGCTGCGAATGGCGAGCGAACAATACCCATTCGTTCCCACGAGATTGCTGCGCTACCCGTTCCGCAACGATCAACACATCACTAATATTACGGCGCCCATCATTCTCGTCCATGGTGAGCGCGATGCGCTGATTCCGATAGAGCACAGCGAGCGACTACAGACGATCACGAATGGTAGGGCTTCGTTACTGCGCGTCGAAGGCGCTGGGCATAACGATATTCATCTATTTCCAACGTACTTGGATGGGCTCGCGGCGGTTTTGCCTCACCCACGTCGAGACTAACGCAGGTACCGACTAATCCGGCTGCGAATCGCGAGCGCGTTGTCGATAGAACTCTTTTTGACGGCGGCCGCGCGCGTCCAGCATGGGTTTCAACGTGCGCCGCAGCGAGGGAAACAAGTAGCTCAGTGTCGTTAGGAAGCCGCTGATCGGTGGCATTTTCATCTCAAACGCTTGCCCGCTCGCGACTTTGACGACCGCTTCGGCGACCTCGGCGGCGGTACTCATCGGCTGCGAGAACGTAATATCAGCAACGTCATCGATATGATCCATGATGAAGCCGGTATCGATCGGTCCCGGCGAGACGAGGCCAATATTAATACTGCTATCGCGGATCTCATCGGCCAACGACATCGAAAACGCGCGCAGACCGAATTTACTGGCTGAGTACGTCGCCGCATCACGAACCGGCGTGCAGCCAGCCAACGAGGCGACGTTGACGATAGCGCCCTCACCGGCTTTGCGGATGTATGGCAGCGCCAAGCGAGTTAGCACGATCGGCGCACGAAGATTCACGTCGATCATCCGGGCGAGATCCGCGGAGTCGATCGACTCAACGGGGCCGCGCTCATGGAGTCCCGCATTGTTGATCAGCCCGTGAACGTGACCGAAGTCGTACTCGGATTTGCGCAACAGGTTCGTGCACTCGATTTCGTCGGCCACATCCATCGCAACGGATTGCACGTTCGTCAGTGTCGCCAGCTTCTCTTCCGCAGCCTTCAGCGGTTTCGGCGAGCGCGCAACGAGGACGAGGTTGGCGCCGAGTCGGGCAAACGATTGTGCGCAAGCCAGACCGACGCCGGCCGAGGCACCGGTCACGATGACGGTTTTATCGCGCCAGTGATCGATTCGCTTCGGCATACGCGCTGGCGCGAGGTACGTTCTTATTCGCCGCCGGCGTCTTGGTCAGACTCAGGCTGGTCAAGCAGCTGAACAATGGCCATCGGTGCGGCATCACCCGGGCGAAAGCCCATCTTGAGAATGCGCAAGTAACCGCCTGGACGCTCCTTGAAGCGTGGCCCCAGTTCATTGAACAACTTGCCCACCGCTTCCTTATCGCGCAAACGGTCAAACGCCAGACGACGTTTCGCAACGCCATCTTCCTTGGCGAGTGTGATTAACGGTTCGACGACCCGGCGCAGTTCTTTGGCCTTCGGCAAGGTCGTGCGAATCGTCTCGTGGCGCACCAGTGATGCGGCCATGTTACGGAACATCGCTTTGCGGTGAGACGAATTGCGATTGAGCTTACGGCCCGATTTATTGTGACGCATGGTCGTAGTTACCCGTCAGATCGATCTTTCGATCAGGACGCTAGGGCCGCACCGCGATCCGGGCGCAGACTGGCTGGTGGCCAGTTATCGATCTGCATGCCCAGAGTCAGGTTGTGGCTCTCCAGCACTTCTTTAATTTCAGTCAGCGACTTCTTACCGAGGTTCGGAGTGCGTAGCAGCTCTACTTCGGTGCGTTGTACCAAGTCGCCAATGTAGTTGATGCTTTCGGCTTTCAAGCAGTTTGCTGAGCGAACCGTCAGCTC
>JBCDBO010000016.1:0-55720 GCA_039183535.1 Pseudomonadota bacterium
CGGATCCAGCGCGGTACGACGCAATTGTCGTCACTAACCTTTGCGTCCCGACCGCATCTGGCGTACCGCTACAGATGCTGCCGAAAGCGATCAACGGCGTTCGTATCGTTGGGATCGATGTTCCTGGGTTCGGCGTACCGACGCATGCCGAGGCTAAGGATATTCTTGCTGGTGCCATGCTCGCGTATGCACGTAGCGAGATTGAGGCCGGCCCGGTGGCCGCGCTGCCTGCAGCGCCAGGCGACACGCGACCGCGCCTGACCTTGCTCGGTGAGATGTTTCCGGCAGATCCGGTCGGCATAGCGGCGCTGGTCGAGCCGCTAGGTCTCGGTGTCGGTCCCGTTGTTCCAACCCGTGAGTGGCGCGAGTTGTACGCCGCCCTCGATAGCGCCGCCGTGGCGGCGATTCATCCGTTTTACACGGCCAGTATTCGTGAGTTCGAGCGTGCCGACAAACCGATCATTGGATCGGCACCCGTCGGAGTCGATGGCACCGCCGCATGGCTAGAGTCCATCGCTAATGCGCTCAATATTTCCAAACCTATTCTCGACACAGCGAAACAAAAGAGCCTCGGTGCCATTCGTAAGACCCTGGCTGCAGCGCCAATCAACGGCCGGATTACGCTTTCCGGTTATGAAGGCTCTGAGTTAATCGTTGCCCGCTCTCTCATCGAGAGTGGCGCAGATGTTCGCTATGTCGGTACCGCTTGCCCGCGTACGTCATGGTCGCAGTCTGACTGTGACTGGCTCGAATCACACGGTGTACACGTCAACTACCGGGCATCGCTTGAGCAAGACATTGCTGCGATGCAGGAATTTGATCCAGACCTGGCGATTGGCACTACCCCCGTCGTGCAACACGCTAAGGAACATGGCGTACCCGGGCTTTACTTCACGAACTTAATCTCTGCGCGTCCGTTGATGGGTGCCGCCGGTGCAGGTTCGCTAAGCGCCGTTGTTAACGCAGCGCTTGGGCAGAAAGAGCGCTTTGACTCAATGCGTGAGTTCTTCACCGGTGTTGGTGCCGGCGATACGGCGGGTGTTTGGGATACACAACCGAAACCGCCACCGGTCCGCCGCAAACCGCCGCCCCCGAAGAAAAAAGACGTGCCGGAGTCGATCGTCTGATGTTGGTTCTCGATCACGATCGCGCTGGCGGCTATTGGGGAGCGGTGTATGTGTTCACCGCCGTCAAGGGCTTGCAAGTTATCATCGACGGGCCGGTCGGTTGTGAAAACCTACCCGTGACATCGGTGCTGCATTACACCGATGGACTGCCGCCGCATGAGCTACCGATCGTAGTTACCGGGCTCGGCGAGGAAGAGCTAGGTCAACACGGTACCGAGGGGGCCATGAAGCGCGCCCATGGCTCGCTAAATCCTGATCAGCCAAGCGTCGTTGTCACCGGATCGATTGCGGAGATGATCGGTGGCGGCGTCACGCCGGAAGGCACAGGTATCAAACGGTTCTTGCCACGAACGATCGACGAGGACCAGTGGCAAAGTGCCGACCGGGCGCTCGCTTGGCTTTGGTCTGAGTATGGACCCAAGCGTCAGCGTAAGGTCAACAAAAAAGACCCAACCCCGAGCGTCAATATTATCGGGCCCGCGTACGGTCATTTTAATATGCCGTCGGATCTTGCCGAGATTAAGCGCCTCGTCGAAGGTCTCGGCGTTAAGATCAACCAAGTGTTTCCGCTCGGCTGTCACGTCAGCGATATCAAAAAGCTCGCTGAAGCGGACGTCAATATTTGTATGTATCGGGAGTTCGGCCGTGCTCTTTGCGAAGAGCTCGATAAGCCTTACCTACAGGCGCCGATTGGCCTCGAGAGCACGACGTTGTTCTTGCGTGAGTTGGGCCGTTTGCTCGATATCGATCCCGAACCGTTTATCGAGAAAGAAAAGCATACGACCATTAAACCGCTGTGGGACTTGTGGCGTTCGGTGACGCAAGACTTCTTTGCGACGGCCAGTTTCGCCATCGTTGCGAACGAGACCTACACGCGTGGCATTCGCAAATTCTTTGAGTCGGATCTCGGTTTGCCATGCACGTTTGCCGTTGCCCGGAAGCCCGGCGAGAAAACCAATAACGATGAGATTCGTGAGTTGGTGCAAACCAAAGCACCACTGGTTTTGTTTGGAAGCTACAACGAACGCATGTACTCGGCCGAGGCCGGCAGTCGGTCTATGTACATCCCGGCATCATTCCCGGGATCGGTGATCCGGCGCCATACCGGTACGCCATTCATGGGCTACTCCGGCGCGACGTATCTCGTCCAAGAGGTGTGTAACGCGCTGTTCGATGCATTGTTCCACATTTTGCCGCTTGGTACCGACTTGGATGCCGCCGATCAGACACCGACCCAAGTTGCCGACGATTTGCCGTGGCACGACGCGGCCCGGCAGCGCTTAGATGCCATTGTTGATCGACGGCCAGTATTGGTGCGGATTTCTGCCGCCAAGCGTTTGCGAGACGCGGCCGAGCATCTGGCAAGAAGTCGCGGCTATGACGCCGTCGACGAAAACTGTGTTGAAGAAGCGGCGCGCAACAGCGTAGCCGCCGCCTGACCATCCGTAGGGGTAGAGCGATATGAGTAGTCAAAACACCATTACCGATTTTCGCGGCTCAGGGGTCGTTGAGTTTTTGGTCTTCGGTTTGAGTTTCGCCGCAGCGTTACCGGTGGCCTTCGTCGCCCGAGTGACCGGTTGGCGATGGAAGCCATGGCCGCCAAGTGCAAACGGCTATCAAGGTGTTTTTCGTGAAGCTCGCATGGCGGCCGGAATGATTACGGCGACCGTCTTCGCTGTCTAACAAGAATTTCGCGGTGCTAGCACCGTGTTCCCCAGCCGCGCGGGGTTTTGCGTGGTAACAGCCGAGAGGCTTGGTCATAAGGAAAGTAACTATGGCTGATATCGATACGGACAGTGGTCTGTCCGCAAACGAAGCAAAGGAGTTCCACCGGCTGTTTATGGCGGGCTTCGTTGTCTTCACCGTGATCGCAATCATTGCGCACTTTCTAGTGTGGCAATGGCGCCCGTGGTTCCCAGGACCAGAAGGCTATGCGTCACTGACTGACGGTGTACAAGCCGTCGCCCACCACGTGCTAGCACGTTTGACATAGGAGGAGAAAACCATGTGGCGAATTTGGTTGTTGTTTGACCCACGCCGTGCGCTTGTCGCTATGGCCGTCTTCCTGTTCGTGCTTGCGATCTTCATCCACTTTGTTCTGTTGAGTACCGACAGATTCAATTGGATCGAAGGGCCAAGTGGTGCCCAGGTAAGCGCCGAATCGACACAGCACCTGGTTGCTCAAGAAGCAACCGTGCTGCGCCGGTTTATCGCTTGATCGGGAAACGCGGTACGCGACTCACTGAATCCGGGTCGCGTACCGCGTTACTTATAAGTTGTTTGACTGTGCGTTTTTGAATCAAGTAGCACCGGTATCGGTGCGGAGTTAGCAGCATGGCAATGCTCAGTTTTGAAAAAAAATATCGAGTCAAAGGCGGCACGCTAATCGGTGGTGAGCTCTTCGATTTTTGGATCGGCCCGTTCTACGTTGGATTTTTTGGCGTCACTGGTTTGTTCTTCACTTTGCTCGGCGTAGCGCTCATTTTTTGGGGCGCAGCCTTAGGGAACACATGGAATCCCTGGACAATTAGCATCCCCGCGCCTGACCTAAATGTCGGGCTTGGGTTCGCGCCACTCCGAGAGGGCGGCATTTGGCAGTTGATTACTATCTGCGCCGTCGGATCGTTCGGCTCATGGGCGCTTCGCGAGGTCGAAATTAGTCGAAAACTCGGTATGGGCTACCACGTGCCGTTCGCATTCGGTATTGCCATCCTCGCGTTCGTCACATTGAACGTCTTCCGGCCCATCTTGATGGGCGCCTGGGGCAATGGTTTTCCGTACGGGATCATGAGTCATCTCGATTGGGTTTCGAATGTGGGGTACGCCTATGTGCAGTTCCACTACAACCCGGCGCACATGATCGCCATTACCTTCTTTTTCACGACGACGTTGGCGCTGGCCATGCACGGCGGTGCGATTGTCTCTGGTGCCAACCCCGGTAAAGGCAAACCGGTCGCAACGTCCGAGCACGAGAACACCTATTTCCGCGACACGATCGGCTATTCCGTTGGCTCGCTAGGTATTCATCGACTCGGCTACTTCCTCGCGATTTCTGCGGGTTTCTGGAGCGCGATCTGCATTGGCATCAGTGGCACGATCTTCAAAGGCGGATGGCCGGATTTTTGGAATTTCTGGCTCGAGCTGCCGATCTGGAGCTAGTGGGGAAACGACATGGCTGAATATCAGAACGTATTTACACGAGTACAAGTCAACGCCGGTGGCGAAGCAAGTGTCGCGTTACCTCGCGGCGACTGGGGACGACGCAAGTCGATGTTCCTCAGTCGCTTGCTCGGCCGTTTCGGCGATGCACAGGTAGGCCCTACGTATCTCGGGCTTACCGGCATGTTGTCGATCGCTTGTGGTTTCGTTGCTATTGAGATTATCGGACTCAATATGGCGGCATCCGTCAATTGGGATCCGATTGAATTTATGCGCCGATTCTTTTGGCTGACGTTGGACCCACCGCCCGCGAAGTACGGGTTATCGATACCGCCACTCAATGACGGCGGTTGGTGGTTGATGGCGGGTTTCTTTTTGACGACATCGATCATCCTCTGGTGGGTACGGATGTATCGACGGGCTCGCGCACTGGGTATGGGTACGCACATCCCATGGGCGTTTGCCGCGGCGATTTGGTTGTACCTTGTGGTCGGCTTTCTCCGTCCGCTGGCGATGGGCGATTGGTCTGAAGCGGTACCGTTCGGCATCTTGACGCATCTTGACTGGACCAACGCGTTTTCACTGCGTTACGGAAATTTCTTCTACAACCCATTCCATATGCTGTCGATCGCGTTCCTGTACGGATCAGCCTTACTGTTCGCTATGCACGGCGGTACGATCATGGCCACGGACCGTTTCGGGGCGCATCGCGAGATAGAGCAAATTACCGACCGCGGCACGGCTGCCGAACGCGGTGCTTTGTTCTGGCGTTGGACGATGGGCTTTAACGCCAGTATGGAATCCATTCACCGCTGGGCGTGGTGGTTCGCTGTATTGTGCCCATTGACGGGTGGTATCGGCGTTCTGCTGTCTGGAACGGTTGTTGATAACTGGTACTTGTGGGGAATTGAACACGGGTTGGTAAACCTGAACCCGTAACATCGCACTAGACAGAAACTCAATGCCCGGGCGCTTCTTGGCACCCGGGCTTTTTTTTGTAAATAATCAGTACAGGCACGGACTGATCGGATCGATTAGCCACTACAACGTCCCCCACTTCGTTAGCGACTTTTGACAAGCTGCACAATTTGGAAAGTCTCTACTAGCCTGCAGCAACGCGGTGCTTGCGATGCCTCCTCCGGATTCTGGTGTGACTGAGTTGGCTTATCCGCAATTGCGAATAAATACCGCTTGTATGACGATTACCTCGATGTCCGTGCAAGGATAGATTTTGACCTCTCCACCCCAGCGCACCCTGCAGAGTGGCCTTCTAGAAAAGTGGTATTCAGACCATTTCACGGCTTTGGTCAATTTTCTGCGGGCACGATTCGGTATCGGGCCTCCCGATCCAGAAGACATCGCGCAGAAAACATTTACCCAAATCTTGGGCAAAGTGGACTTTCAGTCAGTAACTAACCCGAGAGCATACCTCTGGCGCGTCGCGCACAATTTGATGGTGTCCGAGCACCGTGCAATTGGCGCGGCAGACCGCGGTGTAGGCAACCTGACTGCCATAACGAACGTCGACGAAGGTTATCTTTTGGTGCCCGAGCGCGTCTTAGAAGCAAAGGCGCAAATGCAAACTGCGCTTACAGTGATTGGGGAAATGCCTGAGCGCAGAAGGGACGTGTTAATCCTTGTGAGGGTAGATGGTTTGACGCTACGAGAAACCGCGTCCCGCTTGGGTATTTCCTCGGCCGCTGTGTCGAAGCATTTGGCGAAAGCCACTGAGACTCTTTATAACGCGCTCGTTGAAAAAGAGATCGATTCCAACGATGGCTGATCAAGAGTCGAACCTGATGGAGGAAGCCCTGAAATGGCGAGCGATAATAGACTCTGATGCTGCATCGCTTACAGATCAAAAGGACTTCCAGGTCTGGCTGGATACAGATCCTGCGCATCACCGAGCACTCGAGGAAGCCCGGACTTTCTGGGATGAGTTGCAGCCGCTCCGTGACACAGACATGGATTATCTGCGATCAGAAGCGGCGTCGGTTCGCGTTAAACCGGCCGTACCGTATCTCTCGTCCTTTCCACTGGGCCTCGCCGCTTCGTTTCTTTTTGGTGTTTGCCTTTTGGCGTGGGCTCTTTGGCCAAACAGGGCCGACTTAGAACCCATTAACTTTGCAACAAACATCGGCGAGGTACGCGCCGAGTCTTTGGCGGATGGCAGTTTAGTCACGCTCGGCCCAAAAACTCAGCTGTTGGTGCGGGTAACTGACCATGGTCGACAGATTGAGCTTATCGATGGAAGCGCGCATTTCGATGTACAAAAGGAAAAGCGACCCTTTCAAGTAATTGCCCAGGGTCTAATTGTCGAGGTCACTGGTACTGAATTTGAGGTACACAAGTCAACAAACGGAACGTCAGTCGCTGTGGAACATGGGGCGGTAGATGTCAGCGGTTTAAATTCCGTCGTCACACTGGCACAGGGGCAAAAGGTGTCGGCAAACAATCAAGGGCAAATGGGAGAGGTGAGAGCGTATCCGGCTGAGAAAGTGGCATCCTGGCGCCGCCGTAGACTAGCGTACGAAGAAGCTGCCCTTCATGACCTGATCGATGACCTTAATCGATACCGAAGCCGCCCGATCTATCTCTCAGACGAAGTGCTAGCCGAGATGACGGTGACAGCTACTTTTGACGCTGCTGACATCGATTTGATCCTGGATACGCTCACGCAGCTGTACCCGCTAGACATCATCGAAACTGCTGAAAAGACTGAGCTAAGACGACGCTAGTCACAAAATTCCCTGCCGCGGTTAATTTTCGGCGGGCTCGTGCGTCTTATCGTAAATGCGAATTTGACTCATTTGCGATTACGACCAACGAGACTCCCATGCTAACCAAAAGAACCGCGGCAGCAATTTTGCTGATCGTTTGTACGTTTTGCCAGCAAGCGCTCGGACAATCTGCAGATCGACAGTCGGTCGATATCCCAAGTCAGCCTCTCGCCAGAACGTTAACGGCTATCGGCGATCAGTTTGGGGCCACGATCGTAGCGCCAGGGGAACTTACCGCGGGCGTTGTATCCCCTCCCATTGTTGGCCAATTGACCGTCTTAGGTGCCGTCGAAAACGCGTTGGCGGCGAGCAAGCTGAGGGTGCAACGCCTTGACAGCGGAGTAATTCTCGTCGAGCAGCGACAGAATACTCAGGCGAATAATGAAGCGTCTTCAACAAATACAGATTCTGGCGGGCCGACAGCTCGTGAGGTGTCGGTCCCCAAGGTTGACGAAATCATTGTGAAGGGCGAGCTGCTCGATAGAACGCTCCGGGACTCCCTTACCAGTGCTGTTGTCTCGAGCGGTCTAGTGCTCGAGCGACGTGGTGAAGCTGATCTCTACGATCTAATTGAGAGGACCCCCGGCGTCGGAATTCTAGGCGGCGAGTCGGGTTTTAGCATTCGGGGAATCAGCCAGCGTGGACCGGGAGGAGGCGGGGGACGGACAGTCTCGGTGACCGTTGACGGCGAGGTTGTCTCCAATTCCAATCGGGCGACTTTCCTTGGTTCTTACTCCGTTTGGGATATGAACCAAGTAGAAATATTACGTGGGCCACAGTCGACCCAAACCGGCCGTAACGCGCTCGCTGGGGCCATTGTTATGCGGTCCAATGACCCTGTCTACAGAACGGAAGGCAGGATCCGGCTAGAGGCAGGCAGCAATGACACGATGGGGGCCGCATTCGTATTTAATGCCCCGATAATCGAGGACAAATTTGCCGTTCGCATCGCAGGCCAGTCATTGGAAACGGACGGTGAGGTCGAGAATGTCACGGTTGGCGGCAATGCGAATGAAAGACGGGATCAGACGCTGCGTATAGGACTGCGTGCTGATTTTACTGACCGATTCAGTGCAATCCTTAAACACACCATCTCTGATGTTGACGCCGGAGATGATTTTGTCGATGTAGCGCAGTTCGAGAGTCAGGACCGCAAAAACACAGCCAATTTCCAGACTGAACGTATCAATGAGAAGGAGTCTACCAACCTTCGGCTAAGCTACCAGTTCGACCCGACTTTTCGTTTGGACTGGGAGACAACCTATTACGAAACAGACTGGAGTTACCTAACGGATATCGACAACAGTCCAATCGCCGGTGGGACACAGCTGAGCGCGGCGACCGTCGAGGCCATTCAGCACGAAGCCAGGCTGCACTTTGAGAGCGAGCGTTACATTGGCGTCGTAGGTGCTTATTACACCGACGTTGATGAGAATAGTGTGGGGGTCAACGCTATACCGAATAGTTTTCTGGATGCGTTACTAGGCTCTCTTGGGTTTCCCGGTTTCCCGATTGGGCTGCCGCCAGGTTCGGTTAATACGAACGGTACGAACACATTACGGACGGAAAATTATGCCCTGTTCGGTGAGATTGAGTACCAGCTGACCCCCCAATTCGATCTGACCATCGGTGCTCGCTATGACTGGGAAGAAAACGGAACGACTAATCAAAGAAGTGAAAATATTTACAGTCCGCCCAATCTTGAAGCGCTTCTTGGTTTTATCGGCGGGCCATCGGGCGTTACTACGAGCCCCGACAGGTTAGCTAGCTTCGAGGCTTTTCTTCCCAAACTCGCACTGGGCTATGACGTTAATGATGACTTGCGTGTCGGATTTACCGTGCAGAGGGGTTACCGCGCCGGAGGGGCAGCGACCGCTCTCGGAATTGGACCCTACGAGTTCGATCCAGAGTATGCGTGGAATTACGAGCTCGCGCTGCGATCCGCGTGGTACGACAATCGCCTCACTGTCAATGCCAACGCCTTCTTTCTGGACTGGACCGATCAGCAAGTTACTCAGCAAAACCTAGGCCTGGCATTCGTTATTCAAAACGCCGGTGAGTCCGAATCGTACGGAATGGAACTCGATGTAAGGGCAAAGCCGACGGACACTCTGGAGTTGTTTACATCGTTCGCTTACGTGAAAACCGAATTCACGGAATACGTTGTAGAAACAGCAGGGGCCATTACCGACTTTACCGGCAATGAATTTGCGGGTGCGCCAACAATCACCGCATCAGCCGGGATCACAACCTACTTTCCTCGCGGTTGGTACGCGAGCGTGGATGCCAGCTTCACCGACGAGTTCTTCACAGGCACGGCTAACACAGAAACTGCCGGTGACTACACGCTTGTCAATGCGCGGGTTGGGTTTGATTGGGACAGCCTGTCCGTCTTCGCTTACGCCCGAAACGCCACGGACCGGTTCTACCAGACAGCCGGCGGCAGTATTGCGACGCCAGGGGCTAGAGTGGGGGAAGGACGTATTGTCGGGTTGGTTGGTCAGTACTCTTTTTAGCGAGAGGGAACACTGTATCGAGCGCTCCGCTACGTGCGGTGTCTTATGCAGTCATGATCCGGCCAAGACCATTGTTCCTGAAACAATCAGTGATGCCTCATGCGAGTTGCTCCCATTCGATCGATGCAAGAGATCACCGCTCCAAGGGCAAAGATCAGAGGTTCGAGTCTTATCGGACTCGCCATGCGCCGCGGCGAGTCCGAGCGAATTACAGGCCCTCAACTGCTTGCATAGCGTGGTGGCGCAGCTGGCGAATATGAACGCAACAATGAC
Source organism: Pseudomonadota bacterium (assembly GCA_039183535.1). GTDB lineage: Bacteria > Pseudomonadota > Gammaproteobacteria > Steroidobacterales > Woeseiaceae > JBCAXA01. The sequence continues at coordinate 9,856 of JBCDBO010000016.1, forward strand.
TAACTGAAAGTCGCGATTCAACCGACTGCGGTCTGCTGCCAAGAAATTAGCGACTAACAACAGCTGCAGTGTCGCAGGCCCTACTGGGCGCTAGCCAGCCAGTCGATATCTCGCTGCCACAACGGCGCAGCGCCGGCTCGAAAATACCCAAAATGCCCGAGCCTTGAGACACCTTCGGTCGGTAGCGTCATGTGCCGGCGTTCGACGTTCGGATACGCCGACATCATCTCATCGACGGATGCTTCGGTGCCCCAGTCATCGTCGTCGATGCTGTAGGCGCGGATCGGTGCACGAAATGTCTGGTAGCGCTCCGTCGGCAGCATCGGATCGTCGAGAAGGTAGTTGCGATTGCGGCACCAGGCTGACCACTGCATCGCAACCCCTTTCGGTAAGTCCTCGGCGGAACTGACCCAGCTCCACGGCATATAGCCGACCAAGCGAGACAGCACCGGTAAGGTCGCGTGTGTGTGCAACCACACCGGCAAACGCTGTGAACCACCTTGAACTCGCCAGTGACCGCTTTGCGCCGAGAGTGTCAGCATCGCGTCGATCGAGCGACCATTTTCCAGCAAGCCCGGTGTCTGTCCACCAAAGCTGTGACCGACGACGACCACGCGGGGTAACCATTGGTCGTTTGCCCAGCGCAGCGCTCCGGCCATATCGTTGAAGACCCAGTCGCTCATCGTCGCATCAAAGCCGCGCAGGTTCTTCGGTTTCGAGCCGCCGATACCGCGGTAATCGTACGTTAAGACGGTAAATCCAGATCCCGCTAATGCCCACGCAAACTGGTGATAGAACTGCCGCGGGACGGCTGTCGCGCTGTTGATGATCGCGACGGTATCGTTGGCTACTTCTGGGCGGTAGAGCGTTGCCGCGAGTGGGTAGTTATCAAGCGCGCGTAGCGTTGTGTTCTCTTCCACGGTTACGTTCGCGGCAGCGTCGTCGGGCGGTGGTTGCGGGGTTTGGTCGACGGGGCGATCGGCGATTTGAACGGACATAGTGACATGCTCGGTAAGCACCTAACTTAAGCATACGCAAAGCCACCGTTCATAGGCTCTACATTCCTGCAACAAGACGCACCTGTTTTTGCAATACGCCTTTCTACGGGGCTATTGTCGGCGCCGCACCGCAAACAACGCGATCAGATCCATCGCGATCGCGGCTGCGGCCAGCGCCGTAATTTCAGCGTGGTCGTAGGCCGGGGCCACTTCCACAATATCCATGCCGCGAACGTCTACACCGGCTAAGCCGCGTAATAGCCGCCGGGCTGTCGCGGACGATAGACCACCAACGACGGGCGTCCCGGTCCCAGGTGCGAAGGCCGGATCGAGGCAATCGATATCGAAGGTGAGGTAGCACGGCCGTTCACCGACGATTTCGCGCGTTGCCGCGATAATCGCTGCGGTACCGCGTTCCTCGACATCGTCTGCCGTAAAGATAGAAAAGCCATGTGTTTCGTCGTTGAATGTGCGAATGCCGATTTGCACCGAATGCTCGGGTACAACGATGCCCTCGTTGGCGGCGTACCAGAACATCGAGCCGTGATCGAGCCGGTCGGCCTCGCGCCGCCATGTGTCAGAGTGTGCATCGAAATGGATCAGCGAGAGCGGCCCATGTTTTTTCGCATGCGCTCGCAAGGCCGGGTACGAAACAAAGTGATCGCCACCCAGAACCAACGTTGCACAATCATCGGCGAGGATCTGCCCTAACTCCTGTTCGAGCTGCGCTGGTACTTCGGTGGGTGCGCCGTGGTCGAACACGCAGTCGCCGTAATCGATAACGGCGAGCTCGTCGAACGGGTCAAAATCCCACCCCCAGGTTCTGTCCCAGCCCATCGTCGACGATGCGGCACGTATCGCGCGCGGCCCGAGGCGTGCGCCGGGGCGATTGGTCGTGCCGAGATCGAACGGTACACCGACTACTGCTACGTCGGCGGCCGCTGTATCACGACTGTAGCGTCGACGCATAAAACTTAGCGCACCCGCGTACGTCGGTTCCGCGATCGTGCCTTTTAATGCGTTGCGTCGAAACGCGAGGTCGGAGACTTCTTTACTCATGGCCGCAGCGTGACGAGCGCAGCTTATGGCGTCAAGGGCTCAACCAAAACGAGAAGTAGACGTAAATGGCGATCACGATCCCAACAACGGTAGCCGTCAGTGCGAAGTCGATGGAGCCGCGACTCGCGCGCAGGGCGGCGCGGTCTTGGGTCGCGAATGTTAAGCCTTGCAATTGCTGTTGGTCAGGTCGCGGTGCCGTTAACGACGCGATAATGATGACGATCACGCTGACGGCGAATAAAACGCCTGAAAAATACAGAAAGTTAAAGTCACCAATCGCAGCCAGCGATGGAATCGCGGCGATCTTGTCTGCCCCGAAAAACGCCTGAATCGCAAGTTTCGTCATACCGAGAACAAAGCCCGCACCGAGTCCCCACATTGCACCGCGGGCATTGATTCGCCCCCAACTTAAGCCCAGCAGAAATACCGCTGTTATCGGTGGTGCGAGATAGCCCTGCACGCTTTGTAGATATTGATAAAGACCACCGCCCGAGATCATGGGCATGATCGGTATCCAGGCGAGCCCTAAAACCACGACGACGACCGTTGTTGCTCGACCGACACGGACCAGTTCGGCTTGGACCGCCGCCGGGCGAAGTTTTTGGTAGACATCGATGGTGAAGAGCGTCGCCGTCGAATTGAACAGCGATGACAGCGAGCTCATCAGTGCGGCCAACATGCCGGCTACGACGAGTCCACGCAGGCCGGGCGGTAACAACTGTGCCACCATCGAAGGAAACACATGATCGCCGGACGGCTCGCCGTTTGCGCCGAGCGGGATCGTTAGCAAGCCCTTGGTATGCAACGCCGCGCCGATCAGCCCCGGAATCAGGAAAATCAAGACCGGGGTTGTCTTCAGCAACGCACCGAACAATGCGCCGCGCCGCGCGCTGGTCAGGTCTTTCGCCGCCAGCGTACGCTGGACGATGTACTGGTCGGTGCACCAATACCAGATGCCGACTATGGGCGAGGCAATCATGATACCGAGCCACGGAAAATCTGGGTCCGACAACGGTCGCCACAGCGCATAGCGCGCAACGTCCTCGCGCGCGAACGTAACCAGCTCGTCCCAGCCCCCCAATCGTTCTAAGCCAAGCCACGCGATAGCAGACGAGCCGATGATCAAAATTAAGGCCTGTGCCGCGTCGGTATACAGCACGGCGCGCATGCCGCCGGTGACGGTGTAAATGCCGGTCAAGACGACCGTCGATACGGCGCCTACCCAGAACGCATTCTGCGGACCACCGAAGATATCGGGCAACAAGGTCATAAACACCAACGCACCGGCATAGACAGTGACCGATACTTTGGTCAGCACATAGGTCGCAAGCGAAACCAGCGACAGTAGCCAGCGCGTCCCCGCGCTAAAGCGACGCTCCAAAAACTCGGGCATCGTAAAAACGCGCGACTGGTAATAGAACGGCACAAAGACCCAGGCCAGCAAAACAGCGATCCAGGCGTGCAGCTCGTAATGCGCCATTGCCAATCCGGTAGCGGCGCCTTGACCGGCGAGACCAACGATGTGCTCCGAACCGATATTGGAAGCAAATATCGACGCACCGATGGCGAAAAAGCCGGCGTTCCGGCTCGCTAAGAAATAGTCTTGTGATGTTGTTTGTCCGCGTGACGCTCGGGCAACAATCGCGACGAGAACAGCAAAATACGCGGCAACAACCAGCCAATCGGTAGCCGTCAGCGTTGCCATCGTTCGTTTCTACGGCGCGATACGCAGGAACGCAGCGCCGTAGCCGGGCAGTGTCAACGACCCTGGGCGCAGTACACCTTCGGTAAGTCCGTGGCCATGTAACGATGTCAGTTGTACGGCTGGATCGAGTTCGATGGCCGCTTCGCTGCTCTGAAAGTTGAACACGCACAGTATTTGTTCGTCATCGACAAAGCGGCGAAATGCCAGCGTGTTTTCAGGTGTGTCGATAAAATCGATGCCACCCCAACGCAGCGCTGGATGCAGCGAGCGCCAATCGACGAAGGTTCGATAGGCGTTTAGAACGGAATCGTCGTCCGACTGCTGCTCGCGGATCGAGTGTCGTCGATGCTCGGACGGTGTCGGCAGCCATGGTTTTGCGGTACTGAACCCAGCCGATATCGAATCGCCTGTCCACGGCATCGGTGTCCGACAGCCATCGCGGCCTTTGAAGTTCGGCCAGAACTCGATGCCGTAGGGGTCGCGAACCTGTTCACGGCTGATCGTTGCCTCGGTAAGACCAAGCTCCTCACCTTGGTAAGTGCAAACGGTACCGCGCAACGTCAGCAATAACGTGTTTAGCAGTTTGACGCGCTCCGCGGAGTAGCCGCTACCGTTCGCCCAACGCGTTGCGACGCGGGCAACATCATGATTGCCGATCGCCCGGCAGGGCCAACCTTCGGCACCGTGTCGTTCTTGGTCTTCGACAGCGTCGCGGATGTGATCGAGCGAAAACTCATCAACCAACAGCTCGAAGTTGTACGCCATGTGCAAACGTGTGTTGCCGCGGGTGTACTCGAGCATTGTTGCCACTGGATCCTCTGCGGTTATCTCCCCAAGCGTTGCTATGTCGCCGTATTCGTCGCAAAGGCGCCGAATTCTCTCTAGAAAAAAGAGGTTCTCCGGCCGAGTATTATCGAAAACATGTCGTTGCCACGCATACGGATTATCGGTGCGAAAGCCGCGACCCCGGCGTGCCGTCTCAGGTTTCGCGGGGTTATCGCGTAACGCATGATCGTGATAGCAGAAATTGATCGCGTCTAAGCGGAACCCATCGACGCCGCGCTCTAGCCAAAACCGCAGTTCGCTCAGCATTCGGTCAACGACTGCCGGCTCGTGGTAATTGAGGTCGGGCTGTGAACTTAAAAAGTTGTGCAGGTAGTACTGCTGGCGCTGAGATTCCCATTGCCACGCTGAGCCACCAAAAATCGACAGCCAATTATTCGGCGGTGTACCGTCCGGCTTCGGATCGGCCCACACATACCAATTCGCGTACGGGTTGTCTTGCCCGCGACGGCTTTCTTGAAACCAAGCGTGTTGGTCGGAGCTGTGGCTCAACACCTGGTCAATGATGACTTTCAAACCGCGCTGGTGGGCGGCGCTTATCAGTGCATCAAAATCGCTGAGATCGCCAAAGATCGGATCGACACTGCGGTAATCGCTAACGTCGTAGCCGAAGTCTTTCATCGGCGAGCGAAAAAACGGCGAGACCCAAATCGCATCAACACCGAGACTCGCGACGTAATCCAGTTTTTCTAAAATTCCACGTAGATCGCCAATACCATCGCCGTTCGCATCGAAGAAACTGCGTGGATAGATCTGATAGATGACCGCTCCGCGCCACCACGGCGAGCGGTTTTCCAATCGCGGTGATACGTTGGATTGTCGTTGCGTACCTAGCGCTGGCGCGTTTGTGACAACGGCCTCAGTCATGGTCTTCCCCCGTCTTGCGCCATCAGTTTACGACGCTCGCGGTGTCGCCAAAGATGTATACGTATGCATCGCAATGAATACGTATACATCTAACCAAGCGCATGCTAACGCGTTCGCTCGATGTCGATAACCCGTACCGTCATTGCGGGCAGATCCAGCGTATCGCTGATATCGATTGGCTCGTCGCTCAGCACATCGATACCAACAGTCGCTTGTCCAATCCGGTCGCGAAAACGACTTAACGGTAGCGTACTTGGTGTTTCGCGGCGATTGGCGGCGACCAATACGGTGCGGTTGGCATTGTAGCGAACGTAGACATAATTACCGCGTTCGGGTGTGTAATGCTGTAGCGCACCTGTATGAATGACGTCCGCGCTACGTCGCCATCGCAACAAGCGGCGTAACGTCTGACGTGTGATGTTAACGGCGGTGTCGCCGTCGGCCTCGAACAAATCGGTTTCGTCGCCGGGCCAACCACCCGGGAAGTCGCTGCGCAAGACACCGTGCGCGTCGGAATCGGGGTTGTCGGCGTGAATTTCGGTGCCGTAGTAAATCTGCGGGATTCCACGCATCGTCGCGAGAATCGCGAGCGCCATACGGAGTCGTCGTGGGTCGCCGTCGAGCTGTGTCAGCAAGCGGTCCATGTCGTGGTTATCGCCGAAAATCACAAGATTCATTGGGTCAGGATACAAGTGATCGTTGGCCAGCATTTCGTACAGCGGTGTCCAGACACTTGTATAGGGCGCCTCGGGCGTTGTTAGTGATTCGACCAACGCCGCTTGCAACGGGAAGTCCATCAAGCTCGTTAGCGCCGAGATGTAGCCGTCGAAATTGCGTTGTCCTCGCTGCCAGTAAGACACAACCACCGGGTTGACGCTCCACTCCTCGCCAACGATGCTGAACGTCGGATACTCCTGCATGATCCGCTGAGTCCACGACGCCATGTACGCTTTATCGGGGTACGGGTACGTATCCACGCGGATACCGCTCAAGTTGGCGTATTCAATCCACCACAGTGCATTCTGTACCAAGTAGTCAGCGAGCAGCGGTTGGCGCTGATTAAGGTCCGCCATCGTCGGAACGAACCAGCCGTCGGTCATCGCGACAACGTCCGCCGGCGCGGCGTACGGGTCTTGCAGTGCCGTGCGTGCATGCGTCGTTTGTCGGTACTGATCGGCGTTGTTGAGCCAGTCCGGCGTCGGTAAATCGTCGACCCACCAATGCCCGGTGCCGATGTGGTTAACGATGACATCTTTTATCAAACCGATTCCGCGTTGCGCTGCCGCGACGCTTAAGTCACGGTACAGCGTATTGGTCCCGAAGCGCGGATCGACCGAATAAAAATCGGTTGTCGCGTAACCGTGGTACGACCCCTGGGGCATGCGGTTCTCTAGAACCGGATTCAGCCACAGCTGGGTTATCCCAAGTTCGGCAATGTAATCGAGCCGGTCGATGACGCCCTGAATGTCGCCGCCGTGGCGCCCGTCCGGATTATCTCGGTCCACACCTTCCGGGTAACCTGAAACTCGGTCGTTACTGCGCGCGCCATTTGCGAAGCGGTCAGGGGTTATCAGGTAAATAACATCGGCTGCGCTGAACCCCGGCGTTGGGTTGGCTCGGCGTTTCGGCAGGCGGTAGTCGAGCGTCGCTTCGGTGCCATCGCGCGTGACAGTAAATTGCACCGTTGCATCGCCATCCGACGCGACGTCGATGTATGCAAATAGGTAATTGGGGTTCGCTACCCGGACCGTTCGGACGAGCGTTACACCAGCGCCTGCCACGCTGACATCGGCCGATCCTATCGCCGGGCCGTGGAGCAGAATCTGTGTTTCGGTCTGTGCGTAGCCTCGATACCAATTCGGTGGCTCGATGCGGTCGACGACGACCGGCTCCGCAGCCGTCGCGCTACTGAAGCCGATTGTAATCCACAACAGTAAGGACTCGATACGCATCGGTATGCCTTCATAAAGACCGCAGTCGGCAGAGTAGGCTACCGAGAATCGCGGGCGGGATGAATACGTATTCAGACCCGCAGACGCGCTGCACTATGAACGAACTTGCTACCATCGGCGCCGTCGCCACCGCTCGGGGGGGAGCCATGACGACTTTAAAATCGGGCAAGCGCACACGCTGTCGACAACTCTATCTTGCCGCGACGATGACGTTTCTTGTCAGCGTATCGACCGCACAAGTCGCCGTTGAGTCTCCATCTGGCGATATCGCATTCACACTGCATATAGACTCGCTGCAACGCGCGGTCTACTCCATCAGCTACAACGACGAACCCATCGTTAACAACTCGATGCTCGGGCTGCATTTTGCAGATCAACACGGTTTCGACGGTGGCCTCGCAATAAAATCGACGACGCGCCGCCAGGTGGACCGTAACTGGCAACAACCATGGGGCGAGCAGCGGCAGATCCGCGAGCACTACAACGAGCTCGCGATCGAACTCGTTGCTGACGAGCCGGTCGAGCGCCGACTTATCGTGCGGGTACGCGTCTTCGACGATGGTGTCGGCTTTCGCTATGAAGTCCCGGAGCAGGATGCGTTTGCGGCGCTGCGAATCGTCGATGAGCTCACCGAGTTCCAATTTACTGAGAATGCCACCGCTTGGTGGATTCCCGGACGGCGCTTTAATCGCTACGAGTACCTGTATGAGAGTGGTCCGCTCGAGACAGTTGAGACCGCGCACACACCGATGACCGTTCGCTTGGCAAGCGGTGTGCATGTTGCGTTGCACGAGGCGGCACTGACCGACTACGCCGCCTACGTTCTAGACCAGCGCCGACCCCGGACATTTGCGACCAATCTGACGCCGTGGTCCGACGGTGTTCGGGTTTACACACGCGCGCCATTCGAAACACCATGGCGGACGGTGCAGATTGCGCCGAGTGCGGCGGCGTTGGCCGACTCGAGACTGATCCTAAATTTGAACGAGCCGAATGTGCTTGGCGATGTTAGTTGGGTTCGACCGGGCAAATACGTCGGCATCTGGTGGGGCATGCATATCCGCACCCACACGTGGGCGAGCGGCGACAAGCACGGCGCTACTAACCAAGAGACGCGCCGTTACATCGACTTCGCTGCCGATAATGGCTTCGCTGGCGTGTTGGTCGAAGGCTGGAATGTTGGCTGGGACGGTGACTGGTTCCATAACGGCGACGTCATGGATTTTCTAACGCCGTATCCGGACTTCAACTTAGCTGAGCTTGCCGCATACGCTCGCGAGCGCGGCGTACACCTGATCGGTCACCATGAAACGTCCGGCAGTATCAGCAACTACAACGCGCAAATGGCAGCGGCATACGATTTGTACGAACGCGTTGGTGTTGAGCAAATCAAGACCGGGTATGTTGCCGACGCGGGTGACATCAAGCGCCATGACGAACAGGGTATCGCACGCTATGAGTGGCACGATGGCCAGTTCATGGTGCGCGAGTACTTACGGTCCGTGACCGAGGCGGCCAAGCGACGGATCAGCATCAATACCCACGAACCGATCAAAGACACGGGGCTGCGCCGCACCTATCCAAATTGGTTATCCCGAGAGGGTGCCCGCGGGCAAGAGTTCAACGCCTGGGGTGATCCACCGAATAACCCCGGCCATACGGCCATCCTGCCTTACACCCGCTTACTGGCTGGCCCGATGGACTTTACCCCGGGCGTCTTCGACGTGGCCTTCGCCGGCGCAGAGTCCGAGCAACGCGTGCCGACAACGCTCGCGAAGCAATTAGCTCTGTACGTCGTCATTTACAGCCCGGTACAAATGGCAGCGGATCTTATCGATAACTATGTGGCGCGACCCGACGCGTTCCAATTTATCCGGGATGTACCGGTCGATTGGGAGCAGAGTCGCACGTTGGCCGGTGAGGTCGGTACATACATCGTGACGGCTCGTCAGGAACGTGACTCGACCGATTGGTTCATTGGGGCGTTAACGAACGAGGTCGCGCGTACCGTGCGTGTCGATCTTGGTTTTCTCGAACCGAATCGCCAGTACACGGCCCGTATCTATCGCGACGACGAGACGGCGCATTGGCGGCACAAACCAACGGCACTTGTCGTCGAGTCTCGAACGGTAAGCGCGAACGACGTGCTTGAGCTGTGGTTGGCGCCCGGTGGCGGTGCAGCGGTGTCGTTGCATGCAGATGGAGATAAGCGATGACCACGGTACGAAAACCGCCACTGTCGTTTTGGCAAATTTGGAACATGTGTTTCGGCTTCCTTGGCATCCAATTCGGATTCGCGCTGCAAAACGCCAACGTCAGTCGAATTTTCCAAACGCTCGGCGCCGACATGGAAACCTTGCCACTACTCTGGCTCGCTGCACCGCTGACGGGGTTACTTGTCCAACCGATCATCGGCTACATGAGTGATCGAACCTGGGGACCGCTCGGGCGCCGCCGGCCGTATTTTCTGGTCGGCGCGATCCTCGCGTCGCTGTCGTTACTGATCATGCCGAATTCGCCGTCGCTGTGGGTAGCTGCCGGCATGCTGTGGATACTCGATGCCAGCATCAACGTATCGATGGAACCGTTTCGCGCCTTTGTCGGCGATATGTTGCCGGAAGAGCAGCGCGCGACCGGCTTCTCGATGCAGACGTTTTTCATTGGGGTCGGTGCCGTTGTCGCGTCGGCACTGCCGTGGCTACTGACCAATGTCTTCGACGTCGCTAATGAGGCGCCTAGCGGCGTTATTCCCGACTCGGTCAAATGGTCGTTTTATTTGGGGGCGGCGGCCTTTTTTATCGCCGTTGGTTGGACCGTCTTACGCACGCGTGAGTATTCACCCGAGCAACTGGCCGCCTACGAACGGGCGCAGGCATCCGTCGACCAGGCCGATGAGCCGAGCTATCCACCAGCGAGGTTTGTGCGTCTGGGCACGGTTCTGACGGTCGCGGGTGGGGGCTTGCTTGCGTGGGTGGTGCTGACCGGCGCCGATAAGCAGTTGCTGATATTGGCCGGGGCGGCGATCGTGTTCGGTGTTTTGCAGTTTGTTGCCCATTGGCAGCGCAGTGCAGGCTGGCAGAACAACGGTCTCTACGAAATCGTCCGTGACTTTCACCGTATGCCACGTGTCATGTTGCAGCTCGCCGTTGTGCAGTTCTTTTCGTGGTTCGCCTTGTTTGCGATGTGGATTTACGGCAATGGCGCCGTCACGAGTTTTCATTACGGCACAACCGATGTCACGTCGGCCGCCTACAATGAAGGCGCGAACTGGGCCGGTATCCTGTTCGCGACCTACAACGGTTTCGCCGCCCTGGCGGCCGTTTTTATCCCGTTTGCTGCAGGACGACTGGGCTGTCGGCCTTGCCATGCCGTTAATTTGGCCCTCGGCGGTCTCGGATTAATTGCGTTCTATTTCATAACGCAGCCGGTGTGGTTGCTGTTGCCAATGATCGGTATTGGCATTGCCTGGGCATCTATTTTGTCGTTGCCGTACGTGTTGCTGTCTAACAATTTGCCGGCCCACAAGATGGGAATCTATATGGGTATTTTCAATTTCTTTATCGTGATACCACAGCTGGTCGCCGGCACGGTATTGGGTTTGTTCTTACGTGATCTTTTTGCTGGCCGTAGCATTTTATGCCTGGTTGCCGGTGGCGCTTCGATGCTCGTTGCCGGCGTGGCGGTCTTAATGGTCGATCGTGATGCGGAGCCAAATGCATGAAGCATGCAGTCGTCGTTGCCGCGATCGTGATCGCGGCCGGTTGTACCGCCATACCAGAGGCCACGCGCTACGTTGGAACCGATTCGCCGCATGCTGGGCGATCGATCTACTTCGTTGTCACCGATCGGTTCGTCGATGGGGACTCAACCAACAATCACGTTGATCAAGGCCCAGCCGATCTCAAGACGTTTGATCGACCGATTACCAACGAGGCGGGTCAGAGCGCCAATATCGGTTACCTCGGCGGCGATTTTCGTGGTCTGTTAAACAACGCGGCGTACATTCGCGAAATGGGGTTTGGTGCGCTTTGGTTAACGCCGATCGTTAATAATCCCGACGAGGCGTTTGCCGGTGGTCACCGCTTGGGCGAGGGGTTTTTCGCCGACAACGGCAAGACGGGGTATCACGGTTACTGGGGTGTGAACTTCTTTGAGTTGGACGAGCATCTGCCGTCGACTGGGCTTGATTTTGACGACTTGACCGCGGCGCTTCGCGACGACCATGGGCTCATGACCGTTCTCGATATTGTCTGTAACCACGGCTCCCCGTCGTACTCAATGCCGGTCGATCAGCCGATGTTCGGCGAAATTTATAACGCGGCTGGGGAGTTGGTGGCCGACCATCAAAATCTGGCGCCGGCTGAGCTAGACCCGACTAACCCGTTGCATCAATTTTTTCATCGTGAACCCGATCTGGCCGAGTTGTCGAACAACGACGAGTCCAATCCGGCGGTTCTCGAGTACTACGTAGCGGCCTATTTGCAGTGGATCGATGCGGGTGCTGACGCGTTTCGGATCGATACGATCCGCCATATGCCACATGGCTTTTGGAAGGCGTTTAGCGATCGGATCCGGGCTGAGCACCCAGGATTTTTCATGTTTGGCGAGTCGTTCAATTACGAGGCCAGCGCAATCGCCGAGCACACCTACCTCGAGAACGGTGGCATCAGTGTGCTCGACTTCCCAGGCCAGCGGGCCATTACCGAGACGTTCGCGAACCCGGACAGCGACTTCGGTGACTTGACCGACTACCTGCACTTGGTCGATGGCGTTTATGAAAATCCGTACGACTTGATGACGTTTTACGATAACCACGACATGCCGCGTATGGCGGCGACCGATAGCGGTTTTATCGATGCGCACAATTGGTTGTTTACGTCGCGTGGGACGCCCGTTATCTACTACGGTTCGGAAGTTGGCTTCAGGGCTGGCCGCGGCGAGCACGGCGGTAACCGTGACTATTTCGGACAAGCAAACGTTGATGCGGCGCCGAATCATGCCATTCATCGTGCTTTAACCGAGATCGCACAAATTCGCGCTGCTGTGCCGGCGCTGCAGCGCGGTTTGCAACTGAACTTGCGCTTCGCTGGTCACCAGGCAAGTTTCCTTCGCGTTATCGATACGGGCGCTGTCGCGCAAACAGCCTTGGTCGTCTTGAACAAAGCTGAGACGCCCGCCGAGGTCGCGGTCCCGGCGGCGCTCGTCGGTGGTAGCTGGCGCGACGCCGCCGATGGCCGTGCCGTGCAATTCTCAGGCGCGGCTGCCGATCCGGTGGTCCGGGTCGGCGCCCATGGCGTACGTGTCTTGGTCCGTGATGGACCGCTCGACGATCCGGCGTTGCGGCGCCAACTGGACCGTTTGCAGCATGGCGTTGCCGCTGCCCGCCGTGCTCGGCAATGAGCCGCGGTTGCGATGCCAATCGGTCGGCCATCGTTTATTCAATGAATACGTATTCAGGCCATGAATACGTTTGCATCGCATTGTGGCCGCGCCGCTACAGGTCGTAGCCTAGTGTGACTCAAGTTATGCATACCACTCGGGGGGGGTATCGATGAGTTCTAAGCGTAATCGCGCGTCTCGCCAGCGTTCTGCCGGCGCAACATCACCGTTCGTTGCCAAACGAACAGCCGTATCAACCGCCGTCGTAACCGCGCTTGCTGGTGCCGTCGTCTTACCAAGCTTGGCACTCGCCCAAAACGCCGCTGGCGAACCTATCGAGGAAGTGGTGACCTATGGGCAGTACCGGCAAAGTCTGGTTACCGCCATCGGCACGAAACGCGAGTCGTCGACAATCGTCGAGGCGCTCTCGGCCGAGGACATCGGTAAGCTGCCCGACTCCAGTATCGCTGAGTCGATCGCCCGCATACCGGGCTTGGCCGGTGCTCGCGTTAATGGACGCACCAGCGGAATTTCGGTTCGCGGCTTCAAAGAGGACTTTATTGGTTCGACGCTGAATGGCCGTGAGCTTCTCGGCATCGGCGATAACCGCGGCGTCGAGTACGATTTGTACCCGTCCGAGATCGTTAGCGGCATCGTTATTTACAAATCGGCCGATGCGTCTTTGCCCTTTCAAGGAATCGGCGGCGGCGTCGACCTCCGAACTGTGCGGCCGCTCGATGCAAACCCAACGTTGGCGTTCAACGGCGTTATCGAGCAGAACGATTTAAGCTCTGGAAACCCGGACTTCGACGATAACGGCCACAGACTTGCCGTCAACTTCTCGGACAAGTTCGCCAACGATACGATCGGTGTTGCACTGGCCGTCGCGTCGACCGAATCACCGAGTCAGGAGCAACAATTCCGCGGTTGGGGTTACCCGACCATCGACCCGGCAAACGCCGGTGCCGGGGTTACGCTGGATGGCTCCGAAACGGTACTTGGCGGTCACGACTCGTTTGTACGTTCAGCTTTGCTTGAACGCGACACCATCGCCGGTGTCTTGCAATTCGAGCCGAATGACCGGGTGAGCTTGACGCTCGATGCGCTGTACATTGATTTCCAAGAAGATAAGGTCTTCCGCGGCGTCGAAGAGGGTGGCGCGGTTTGGGGCACCGGCAGCTACACGGTTACCGATGTCGACAACGGTTTCGTCACTGGCGCCGACCTCGACGGCGGCTTTACGTCGGTGATCCGTAACGATGCGGAACGCAAAGTTGGCGAGTTGACGACGGTCGGCTTCAACGCTGAGTTTCTCGCGACGGAAGACTGGACCCTGACATTCGATACCGCCTACTCAGATGTCGAGAAGCGGATCACCAACATCGAGAGTTACTCCGGTGTCGGCCGCGCGGGCACGGCGACGCAGGGCGGTCCGACTATCCGCTCGTTCCAGATGACCGGGAGCGGCGTCATGTTTATGGACCACCCAACGGCGGCACCGACTGATCTGACCGACTTCAATGCTGTGCGACTGGCAGGGCCTCAGTCCTGGGGTGGTGCTCTCGGACCGATCCCAGATTTCCAAGAGACGACCGCGGCACCAGGCATTGGACCGTCGCAAGCCCAAGATGGCTTTGTAAACGAACCATTGTTTGACGAGCAGCTGTTAACGGTTCGTCTCGACGCGGAGCGCTCGCTCGATGCCGGTATTTTCACCGGCGTTCAGTTCGGCGTTAACTACTCGGACCGCGAGAAAACCAAGGTCAATGGTGGTGCGTTCCTAACAGCACCGACTTGGCCCGGCGATGCGCCAATCCCCGAGCAGTTCCGGCTTGGTGCAGCGACGCTCGATTTCATCGGCATACCGGGCGTTGTCGCGTATGACGGCCTGGCGATGTACGACTCCGGTTTCTACACGGCGACCGATGCGGGCTTAATCGAAACAGGCCGCCTCGGCGACACCTACGCGGTTACCGAGGAGGTAACCACGTTGTACGGCAAGCTCGAATTCGACACCGAAGTCGGCGGGCGCGCTTTGTACGGCAATGTTGGTGTGCAGGTCATCGATACCGATCAGAGCGCAATTGGCTCTAGCACATTCACAGGTCCGACCGGCTTCGTGACGGCGCTACCAGTCGATGGCGGCGATTCATTCACCGATGTTTTGCCGAGTCTGAACCTGAACTACGAACTCGCTGAGGACCACCTGTTGCGGTTTGCAGCGTCCACGACGATCAGTCGGGCGCGGATCGACGATATGCGGCCCAACAACCAGGTCTCGTTCCAGTTCAACCTGGCGAACGTTACCGAGCCGACCAACCCGGGCAATAGCGCTTGGAAGGGTAGTGCCGGCAACCCAACGTTGAAACCGCGTGAGTCGGATAACCTAGATCTGAGTTACGAGTGGTACTTTGCCGACGACGGCTTCATCTCGGTCGCGTACTTCTACAAGGATCTCGTCAACTGGCATCGCGATGGTGCGGTCCTCGCCGACTTCACCGAGTTCTATGTCCCGGGTTATCACCAGGTGGTTGATGGCGGCACCGTTTTCACGCCGCAGCTCTTTACCGGCGTAGTGACATTCCGAGAGGACGGTTTGACCGGCTCGGTACGCGGCTACGAGCTGCAAGCCACGCTGCCATTCGGCACACTTTCCGAAAGCCTGGAAGGCTTCGGTGCCGTCGTATCGGCATCGTTTAACGACGGCAGTCTTGACGACCCGAATAGCCCAGATGTTCCAGGCTTGTCCGATGAGGTCTATCAAGCGACGTTGTTCTACGAGCGCGGTGGTTTTGCTGCCCGCGTCTCCGGTACGAAGCGCTCGAAGTTTGCAACCGAGACACGCGGACTTAGCCTATCGCTGCAACCGACGGTGGACCAAGGCGCTGAGCTCATCGATGCCCAGATCAGTTACGACTTCGGTCTCGGTGGGTTCGATGCGCTCGACGGCTTGTTTATCGCGTTGCAGGGACAGAACCTGACCGACGAGGACACGATTCAAGCGAATCCGGGTAATTCCCGCGAAGTGACGCAGTTCCAGTCATTCGGCGCGAACTACCTAGTGACGGCGATCTATCGATTCCGATAAATCTCGGTAGTCCCCCCGAGATCCCCCGCCCGCTTTCGTAGCGGGCGGGGTTCTTTTGCGGTTCGACGCACCTTTGTCTGCAACCGCAGCTTGTTGCACGATTCACTATTCGTCACTGTCGGAATGACGCGATGCATGAGCCGGTTCGGAAAGTTGTCATTGTTGGTGGTGGTACCGCCGGGTGGATGAGCGCGGCGTTATTGCGCCGTGTTCTCGGCCCGCAAATTGCCATCGAGCTCGTTGAGTCGGACCTTATTGGCATCGTCGGCGTTGGCGAAGCAACAATCCCGCCTATACAAACCGTTAACGACGTTCTCGGCATCAATGAGGCCGAGTTTCTGCGCGAAACTAAGGCGACAATTAAGCTCGCGATTCGGTTCGAGAACTGGCGCGTGCCGGGAGAATCGTACTATCACACATTCGGCGCGCCGGGACGCAGCCAAGCCTTTTGTCATTTTCACCACTATTGGAATCGTGCGCGACTCTCTGGCCACGACACCAATCTGTGGGACTACGACTTTAGCTACCACGCGTGCGAGGCAAACAAGTTCGCCAAGATGGACGTCAAAGATCCGACCTGGGAGCTTGTCTACGCGTACCATTTTGATTCGGCGTTGTACGGGCAGTATTTGCGTCGCTATAGCGAGCAACGCGGCGTCACTCGAACCGAGGGGTTGGTCGATGAGGTCATCGTCAATCCGGAAAGCGGAGCGATACAATCTCTGCGCTTGCAAGGCGGCGGCACGGTCAGCGGCGATTTCTTCATCGATTGTTCGGGTGGTCGCGGATTACTAATCTCAAAAACACTGGGCACTGGCTTTGAGGATTGGAGTCATTGGCTGCCTTGCAATCGCGCTATGGCGGTCCCGTCGGAGCGTTTCGAGTCGACACTGCCGTTCACTCGCTCGATCGCTCATGGCGCCGGGTGGCAGTGGCGGATACCATTACAACATCGCAACGGTAACGGTTTAGTCTATTGCGACCGCTTTCTAAGCGATGACGAAGCTGCCAATTTGTTGCTCAGTAATCTCGATTCGCCTGCGGTTGACGAGCCGCGCATTATCCCATTCAGAACCGGTCGAGTACGCCGTCAGTGGAACCGCAACGTTGTAGCGGTCGGGTTGTCCAGCGGTTTTCTGGAGCCGTTAGAGTCAACCAGTATTTACTTGATTCAATCTGCCATCGTTCGCTTGCTGCATTTGTTTCCACATGCCGGTGTGACCGACGAGCTGATGACCGAGTACAACCGGCAATCGCAAACCGAATGGGAGTTAATCCGCGACTTTATTGTTTTGCATTACCACCGCAATGAGCGGACCGATACACAGTTTTGGCGGGACCTCAGAGCGATGCCAATACCCGAACGGCTGCAGCACAAGATGGACGTGTTCGCAGCCGATGGACGATTGGTCCAAGATCAATACGACATTTTTTTAGAACCGTCTTGGTTACAAGTCATGGTCGGCCAAGGACTCATCCCGCGCGACTATCACCCGCTAGCGAACGCAATATCCGACACCGAGCTCACCGAAAAACTGAGCAACATGGTTGCACTCAAACGCGAGCCGTTACCGCAAATGCCTAGCCACGATGAGTTTCTAACGATGTTCATGCGCTCGGCATGAGTAGTCCGCGCCGCGTTGTCATCGTCGGTGGCG
Organism: Pseudomonadota bacterium; assembly: GCA_039183535.1. Lineage (GTDB taxonomy): Bacteria > Pseudomonadota > Gammaproteobacteria > Steroidobacterales > Woeseiaceae > JBCAXA01. The sequence continues at coordinate 27,405 of JBCDBO010000016.1, forward strand.
GCACGGCTGGCTGGATGGCAGCCAATCTATTGGTAGCCCGCTGGTCGAGCGACGAGTTGGCGGTAACGCTGGTCGAGTCGCCGCAAATCGGTACCGTTGGTGTTGGCGAGGGCTCGACGCCAACGCTGCGCCGATTTTTTCAACTAATCGATGTCGCCGATGCCGATTGGATGCCAGCGTGCAATGCCACCTACAAAGTGGGTATACGCTTTGATGGGTGGAGCCCAGCTCGTGGCCCGGCCAGCTATCGACATCCTTTCTTTTCGCAACCAGATACCTTTATCACTCAGCCGTTCCTAACGAATTGCCGCACCCGTCGTCTTGGTTTGGACGTAACCACGCAACCGGATGCCTTCTTTCTCAATGGGGCACTTGCTAGTCAGCGATTGGCGCCGCTGCCCGACACGCGATTTCCTTTCGACATCGACTACGGTTACCACTTCGATGCCTTGTTGTTGGGACGCTATCTGACGCGCGTCGGTATCGGCCGCGGCGTGAAGCATATCGAGGCAAAAGTCGGCGGCGTTGCGGTCGCCGAAAACGGTTTAATCACCCGTATAGAAACGGACGACGCCGGCCAAATTGATGGCGACTTTTTCATCGACTGCACCGGCTTTGCCGGTTTGCTGCTCGAAGGTGCGCTCGGCGAGCCGTATATCGATTTTGGCGACAACCTGTTTAACGATGCAGCCGTTGCACTACCGTCGGCTGCTGTCTCACCACAATCATCCGAGACGGTGTCGACGGCGTTGTCGGCGGGTTGGTGTTGGCACATACCGTTAACCAGCCGAGTCGGTAATGGTTACGTTTACAGCAGTCGGTATCTTGCGGCGGATGCTGCCGAAACAGAGTTGCGGCGACATGTCGGCGATCTCGATGGTAAGCACGAAGCGCGTCACCTGAAGATGCGTGTCGGCCGGTTACGTCGTCATTGGCGTGGTAACTGCTTGGCGGTCGGTCTCGCCCAAGGCTTCATCGAGCCACTCGAGGCGACAGCATTACTGCTGGTGCAGGTGACGGTTGAGAAATTTATGGATGAGTGGGCGTCGGCAGGCTTTGCGCCGCAGCCGACCGACTCTTTCAACCGTGATATCGCGGCGCATTTTGACGGTGTTCGCGACTACATCGTCGCACACTACAAGCTCAACAGCCGCGACGACAGCGAGTATTGGCGAGCGAATCGAGATAATGACATCTTGTCCGACTCGCTTCGTCATCTATTAGATGTCTGGTATCGGTGCGAGGATTTGTCGGCCGAGATCGCCCGGCAGCGCTTGGTGTCGCATTTCGACACCCGCTCGTGGCATTGCTTGCTAGCGGGCTACGGGATTTTTCCGGCGCTTGCCGATGAGCAGCCCGGCCGCGGTGATTTGTACGTCGAGCGTGACGTCGCTCGCTACCAACGGGGTTGCGCCATGAATTTTGAGTCGCACGAACAGGTATTGGCGGCGCAAGCGTCGACCGGAACGAGCTAAGCGGTTTTACGGCAGGGGAGTCTCAAATGCGTCCGTTGTATCCACTCGCGATCGCCTTACTAAGTTGCTTCGCAATCGGCTGCGTAACGGTACCGCCAGTTGACGAGTTAGCGCCGCAGCCGTACGTAAACGTGACCCATCCCGCATGGACCCGCGACGCCGCTATTTACGAGTTGAATATTCGTCAGTTTACGCCAAGCGGTACGTTTAAGGCCGCACAAGCGGAGTTACCGCGTTTGGCGGAACTTGGCGTTCGGATCATTTGGCTCATGCCAATTCATGCGATCGGCGAGAAAAACCGCAAAGGCAGCTTAGGCAGTCCATACGCGGTCCGCGACTATTACAGTGTAAACCCAGAATTTGGGACTGCGGCCGAATTTCGCGAATTTGTTGATGCTGCTCATGCGCTGGGACTGTTCGTGATTCTCGACTGGGTGGCTAATCACACCGCGTGGGATAACCCGTTGGTTACGGAACACCCCGAGTGGTACGAGCGTAGTTGGTCCGGTGACTTCATGCCGACGCCGTGGTGGGATTGGTCGGACATCATTGATCTTGACTACTCGCAGGTAGCGTTACGCCATTACATGATCGATGCGATGCGCTATTGGGTACGCGAATTCGATATCGACGGTTACCGCTGTGATGTTGCTGGCTATGTGCCGCTCGATTTCTGGGAGGATGTTCGCAACGCTCTCGAACAGGTCAAGCCGGTCTTCATGCTTGCCGAGTGGGAGTCGCGCGACTTACACGCGCGTGCGTTCGACGCAACTTATGCGTGGAGCTGGTACGACGCGATGCATGCAATTGCGAGCGGCGAGGCCGACACCGGCGCGTTGTTTGGTTACTACTCGGCTAACGAGAGTGCGTACCCAGCCGATGCACTCCGTATGACCCATGTCAGTAATCACGACAAGAACAGTTGGGAGGGCACCGCACCGGAGCAGTTCGGCGATGCGCTTGAGGCTGCGATTGTCTTGTCCGTGGTCGGTGAAGGTATGCCGCTCATCTATAACGGTCAGGAAGCCGGTAACGAAAAACGCCTCGCGTTTTTCGAGCGCGACCCCATCGAGTGGCGTGAACATCCGATTGGCGAGCTGTATCGACAGCTGTTTTCGTTAAAGCAATCTGAGGCGGCGCTTTGGAACGGCGGCTGGGGCGGTCGAATGATTCCGATCGAAAACGACGCCGTCCAGTCCGTATTGAGTTTTGTCCGGCAACGCGACCTGTCGTTCGTGTTGGCCGTCATGAACATGAGCGCCGAACCGCAGACGGTCGCGTTGCAATCCCGCCTGGTTGAGGGTCGCTATCGAGATGCGTTTAGCCCTGAGCAGCTTGTACTAAGCGCGGGTTCGACGTTGTCGTTGGGTCCGTGGGAGTATCGGATTTTGGTTCGCTAGTCGGCGTGCTGCCACACGATTCGCGGACGACCAAGCTCGGTGGTAGCAGCATCGATGGCGTTGGTTCGCCATGAATCGAGTTCAAGACGCTGCTCACCAATGACTCGCCGGCACGAGCGGTATCTTGATGCACCGTTGTCAATGATGGCGTGACGTATGATGCGGCAGGGATATCGTCAAAGCCGACAACCGCGACGTCCTCTGGGACTCGTCGCCCGGCTTTTTGCAACGCTTTGATCGCGCCGATGGCCATTAAATCGCTAGCCGCGACGACCCCATCGAAATCGGCACCGCTAGCAAGCAGCCGGTCAATGGCTGCGGCACCCGCGGACTCTCGGTTGTCTGCATCGACGCGCAACGCGCTGTCGGCCACTAAATCACTGTCGAGTAAGGCCGACTCATACCCGCGATAGCGTGCCGCAAATTCCGGGCAGTGCGCCGATGCCTCACCGACGAACGCCAAGCGCTGCCGGCCAGCGGACAACAGATGCTGTGCTGCGAGACGTCCGCCGAGTTCGTTATTACAGCCGACGGACAAACCGGGTTGGCCGGCAACGGTCGGACCCCAAATGACGAAGTGCGCGCCGGCATTTTCCAACGCGTCTAGGCGCTCGCCGTAACTGACGTAATCGCCGTAGCCGAGCAGGATAATGCCGTCCGCCCGATTACTCGCCTCGTAGCGCAGATGCCAGTGCTCACTCAGTTGTTGAAACGACACCAACAAATCGTAGTTATTGGCGGCCGCGGCTCGCGTGATGCTGCTGATCATCGCCAAGAAAAACGGGTTGATTTGCGAGCCGTCCGATGTCGGGTCTTCAAAGATCAGCAACGCTAAGGTTCGACTTTGCCGACTCCGCAATCCTGCGGCGCTGCGATCGACTCGGTAGTTCAATTCTGCCGCGATATCGCGTATGCGTTGCCGAGTTTCAGGGCGCACGAGGGGGCTATCGCGCAATGCGCGCGATACTGTCGCCTGTGATACCCCCGCCCGTTCTGCTATGTCGCGGGATGTTGTCTTCCCGATCGGCATAACCGGATCATAGCGCTATCTTAACGTCAGCGGCCAGCGACCCCGTCACTTTGTCGAACTTACGATTGTCCGAATAGCCGCCAAGTGACTGATTTGCATGCTCATGCGACGGTATTGTCGAGGCTTTTGGAGCGTTGTTCGGTGTTGTCGTTGTCCTGCATCGGCAGGTGCAGCGTTACCAAAAGACCACTGGGGTCACGATTGTTGGCCGAGACGGTCCCGTTTAGTTGCTCGATGACGGCCCGCGTAATGGCCAGACCGACTCCGTCGCCGGCCCCATCGTGGGCTCGGGTCCGAGCATCGTCGGTACGGAAAAACGGTTCGAAAATCGTCCGTAGCTGCGCGTCCTCGACGCCTGGTCCGGCATCAGCGATCGTGATGCGCCCGCCCGTCTCATCGATGGTTACCGTCACGGCAATATCGGCGTCGTCGGGACTGAATCGAATCGCGTTTCGAATGACGTTCTCGATCGCGCTGCGCAAAAGGTTCGGCTCAGCAAGGACATCGATCGGGTCAAGTTGGGTCCGAAAAGCGATGCCGCGCGTGCGACTCTCGTACTCGGCATCGGTAACGATATCGCCAACCAGCGCCGCCAAGTCGACGATCTCCAGCGGGATGTCGGTCGAGCGGTCGGATACGCGTGACAAGCTGAGTAGCTGACCGATCAATCGATCGAGGCGCACCGTTTCGCGCTCGATACGCGTTAATGCATCGTCGCGGCGATCATCACGATTGCGGGCGAGTTCCAGTGCGACCCGCAATCGCGCAAGCGGTGAACGCAACTCGTGTGACACATTACGCAGCAATTCACGCTGCGCGGTCAGTAACGACTCCACTTGCTCCGCCATAGCGTTGAACGTTCGGCCGAGCGATGCCAGTTCGGTACCACCGCTCGTTAGCGCCGCCGTTCGCGCGCGCAAATCGCCCTGGCTTAGGCGCTCTGCCGCATCGTCGATCGCACGTATCGGCGCCACAATCATTCGCGACAACCAGTAGCAAACGCCAGCGCTAACCAGCAGTGCAACGCCAATAATGACTCGTTGTAATGACTCGATTCGTAACGGGCCAATGACCAGCGGGGGCGGTGCCAGAACGGCACGAAACTGCTCACCCTCTCTGCCGCGTAACGCAAATTCGGTCCGATTGCCGCGCCGCTCGCGCTCCAACCAACGCTGGCTAACGCGGCTGACCCGGCGACCTAGCAATTCCTTGCCGCTCTCATCGACGATCAACAGTCGCACACCGTCCGGATCGCGCTCGGAGATGTCCTGCAGCCACGCTTGCAGCCCATCGCGCCCGTCTCGGCGCAGCACGCGCTTCGCTTGGCCGATCATTGCCCGCGGCCCTGGGAACACTGCGTCCGCAGCATGATCCGCCACATGAAAGCTCACCGAAACGGCAACCAGTGCGATCACTGACATCGCCAGCCAGAACCCCAAGAATATTCGCAGGAACAGGCTCACGTTGGGCTATGGATCCGTCGGATTCACGGCCAGCAAGTAACCGCGGCCGCGAATGCTCTTGATTTCTAAACCGGCATTGGAGAAGTCAGCCAGTTTGCGGCGGATATTACTCAGGTGAGTGTCGACGGCACGGTCCAGTGGTTGATACTGACGCCCGAGTGCGTGTTGGCACAAATCGTCTCGACTGACCGTGCCGTCAGATGCGGTTGCCAGTAACTCCAGTAAGCGAAACTCGGTACCGGTTACCGGCAATATTTCGTCGCCGATCGATGCAGCTTGGCGCTTTTTGTCGAGTAGCAGCGGGCCGACTTGCAGGTTCTGGGAGTTTGACACGTCGCTTGCTTCGTCGGCCCGGCGCAAAATGGCCCGAACGCGCGCAAGCAACTCGCGCGGATCGAACGGTTTCGGTAAGTAATCGTCAGCGCCCATTTCTAAGCCGATAATTCGGTCGCTCGACTCGCCTTTCGCCGTCAGCATGATGACCGGTAGCAACGATGTCTCACGCAATTGCCGCAGGACGTCGAAGCCGGTCATGCCAGGCAGCATTACGTCCAGAATCAGCAGTGCGCAGTCATCGCTCTGCGCCTTTTGTAAGGCCTCGTCGCCGCGATGCACGGCATCGGTCTCGATACCCGCATCGGCGAAGTACTCGCGCAACATTTCCGTCAACTCGACATCGTCGTCGGCTAAAAGCACCGGCTGCATAGTTATCCAATTGGTTGTCGGTAGCCCTTATCGTTCACAAGGATGACCCGAACAGCAAGTGTCTGCGGATCGCGTTAACAATTCTTGACGGCAACCTCAACGAACTTAACCTTGCGCGCCTGCGACCCGTGTAGCGTAAGGGCTGTCTGATAACCCCCGTGGAGAAACTCCAATGAAATGGACCGCTGCACTGCTACTTTCCGCCGTTTTGGCACTGCCGGCTGCTGCCGCCCCAGACTGCAAAACCGGTATCGCCCGGCAAGCCGCTGGTGCGCCGCTGGCAAGTCCGCGCTTTAAGAACATGCTCGTCAAGCGTTTGGACTTAACGCCTGAGCAAACCGATACGTTGGCGGCAATGCGAGCTCAGCATCGCGATAGCATGCGCTCGCTCGCCGATCAGTACAAACCGACACTGTGTGAGTTTTACCTCGATACACAGCCTGACGATCCTGCCTACGCCAGCAAAGCGGCAGAGGCTGGTCAGGCAGCAGCGGCGTTGGCTGCCGGCGCTGTCGAGCTAACAGCGCAATGGCGTACCGAGTTTCAAGCCATCCTAACCGCAGAGCAAAAAGCCAAATGGATCGACGTCAAGGCTGACATCGCTGAGAAGATGTCGGAGCGGCGTGGCCGGCGCGGCAAACGTCAGCAATCCGAGTAAGCCCCGACCAGCGAAGGGCTAGTCTCCCTCTTCGCGCGTCGACTGACGGCGCAGTGTGATGCACTGCGCCGTCGCCTTGTTGATCGCTTTATCCGTCGATACTGGCGCTTTTCACCAACGCGACGACCGATTGACCGATCTGCAGTTGTAAGTCGCTAACTGCCGCGCGCGTGATGCTGGCACCAAACCCCTGGTTCTCGGCGAGTAAGGCCACTCGGACTAGCGCCGGCGAGCTACCTGGCGAAATCGAGACAACTTCACACGGTACGTGATTACGGATGCTCAATGCTGTCGGTGCCGAGAGCGCGATAGCAACATCGCGATCGCGAATTCGCAGACGGTGTTGGCCGATTGGCGGCGTATCTCGATCAATAGGGAGTGTGAATGTTGTCCCTAGCGCTTGCACGGTTGCGACCGAATAGTCCGGATCGATCGACCGGACTGCTGCATCAACCAACGTAAAGCCGACATCATGCCCGGACGCGTTCAAGACGTCGGTGGTCTTACCGAACCCGTCAGTCCGTCCTTCCCGTAGCGGCAGTGTGTAGTCCGCCAGCTCGACCACTTCGTCAATATCGTGGCTGACCAGTATCGTTGGAATGCCGAAATCGCGTGGCAGTCGCCGCAAGACACGGATCAAGGCTCGACGTCGGTCCCGGTCAAGGGCGCTTAGCGGCTCATCCAACAAAATTAACTGCGGCTGTGACAGCAACATCCGCGCGAGTGCGACCCGTTGACGCTCGCCGCCCGACAGGGTCGCGGGTTGGTGTTGCAAAAGCTCGGTGATATCGCACGCTGCGATGACGTCATCGGTGCTGTAGCGCGCGTCACCGGGCGGCGCTCGTTTGCTGGCAAACTCGAGATTACCGGCAACCGACAAGTGTTCGAACAGCGCAGCATCTTGAAACACAACGCCGATACCACGGCGATGCGGTGCTACCCAAGTGCCGGCTGTCGTATCGCACCATGTCGTATCGCGATAGCAAATGCGCCCGCGGTCGGGCCGCTCGAATCCCGCGATGGTTCGAAGTAACGTAGTTTTGCCACTGCCGCTCGGCCCGAACACGGCGGTACAGCCGTCGAGTGGCCAGTTCGCCGCAACACTCAGCGTAAACTGACGCCGCCCGAGTGCGATATCGATCTCGAGCCGATTATCCGACACGAACAGCCTGCGATCGGTTGCTTGCGTAAACGACAGTCAGAACGACGAACGAGGTCAGCAGTAGAATTAGCGACAGCGTGTGCGCTTCGGTGTAAGCCAGCGTTTCAACGTGCTCGTAAATGGCAATCGATACGACCCGGGTCCGTTCCGGGAGATTGCCGCCGACCATCAGTACCACGCCGAACTCACCGAGCGTGTGCGCAAACGTCAGCACAGCTGCCGTTAGAAAACCGCGTTTCGATAACGGCACAACGACGCTAAAAAAGGTGTCGAGCGGTGTCGCTCGCAGACTGGCAGCCGCTTCAACCGGTCCACGCGACAGTGCGGTAAAAGCGCTTGTCAGCGGCTGCACCATGAACGGTAACGAATACATGCAAGAGGCAACGACCAAACCCGCAAACGAAAACGTTAGCGTATCGCCACTCAGCCAAAGCCAAGCAGCACCGATCGGTGCCGTCGGGTTAAATAGCAACAGCAAGTAAAATCCAAGCACAGTGGGCGGCAATACCAACGGTAAGGCCACCATCGCTTCGATGGCGGGTCGCCAGCGGCTGCTGGTTCGCGCGAGCCACCAGGCGAGCGGCGTGCCAACGATGAGCAGAACGAGCGTCGTGACCAATGCAAGCCAGCCGGTCAGCAACAACGCTGAGATATCCGGTCCACTCACGGTGAGCGATACCCATATCGGGTCAGTATGTCGTGCGCGACAGGCGAGCGCAGGTATTCGAAAAACTCGGCCGCGGCCGGTTTGTCGCTACGAACGATGACGCCGGCTTGTTCGATCGGCCGATGCAGCTCTGCGGGTACCTGCCAATAGTGGCCTGGTGCTTGGCCGGACAGCGCGACGACTTGGGCCTTGGCGACGAACCCGAGCTCGGCGTTGCCGGTCGCAACAAAGCTCATGGCCTGCGAAATACTCTCGCCGAACACTAAACGATCGGCGGTTCTGTCGGTCAGCGCCAATGCCGAGAGCGTTTCGATGGCGGCGCGTCCATACGGCGCCAGTGTCGGTTGCGCGATCGCTAGGTGTCGATAGGATCCCGCTCGCAAACGCGATAGCGTTACCGGTACATCGCCGCGTGCCGACCACAACACCAGCGTACCAATCGCGTAGGTGCGTTGACTGCCGGACACAGCGAAGCCTTTATCAATGAGGGCTTTAGGTCTCGCCGTGTCTGCCGCCAGAAAAACATCGTAGGGAGCGCCGGCGACGATCTGACCGTACAACTTGCCGGTCGAACCGGCGGACAACAACACCGTGTGGCCGGTGGCCGTTTCGAAAGCGCTCGCGATATCCGTTGCCGGCCCCAGGAAGTTGCTGGCGACTCCGACTCGAATGGTGTCGGCTAGCGCGGTTCCGGCCGTAACGAACGCGGCGGCAAGGACAATCAAGCTGCGGCGAATCACGCAAAATCCGATTGACGAACACCCGGGCAGTGTCGCATGAATCGAACGCGTCCGATTAGCGCTCGTTGTCGTCTCGAGCGTCCGCCAAACGGCGATAATACTCGGCCACCGCATCGCGGTGCCGCGCCTCGATAACCTCGGGCGTGAGTACGCGAACATCGTTTACGTCGGTCGCGAGTGCCGGCGCTAACGTCAGTTCGACCTGATCGAGCAACTCGACCACACGGCGAAATTCCGATTCGACAATTTGCGCGTTGCGCGCCGTTCCCGCGGCGGCGTTCAGCTCACGCGCAAAGGCCCGCAGTGCTTGTGCTTCCTCAGCGCTGAGCTCCAGTGCATTGGCCGAAGTTACGGAGGCCGTCCGACGAATCTCGTCGGCGGCTTGTTCAAGATCGTCTGCCAAGTCCAGTCCGGCGGGCAGCAATACCTGTTCGTTACTAAGGTTGCTGCGCAGCGCGCGGTTCTGACCACCCAGCGAACCGGTTTCGGTCGTTATCTCGCCGCTCGGCTCGCTCCGCTCGAGGGCCTCGAGCTGGGCCCGTAACTCGCGAGCTGTGGCTAACGCGTCTCGCGCAGGATTGCCAGGCGCCGTCGCGTCGCCACGACGTGCCGCCGCGCGATCAGCCCGGCGAGTGAGTTCTTCGAGCGCCGCCGTAACCAGACTCTCGCTGGCGGCCACGTACTGCGCATCGCCTTGTTCGATATACGCGGCGGCGAGCGCCAGTCGTTCATCGATCGAGTCATCGGCCAGGCGCTCCAAGCCTTGCTCAAGTTCACCGGCGCGCGCTGGATCGTCCGCCCGTATATTGCGGGCGGTCGCTTTCATCGCCTGGGTGAGCTCAGCGAGGTCCGCTTGCATCAAGCGTTTCTGTTCGATCAGCTCAGCGCGCTCGGCGGGCGATAAACCGTCATCAAAGCCATCTGCGCGGGTCAGTGCTTCGGACAGTGTTTGTTCGGCATCGCGCTGCCTGTCAAGCAAGGCCCGTGCCTGAGCTTCGTACTCCGCCAAGCGCTCATTCAACGCTTCTTGCGCCGCTTCGCTCGCGGCCTGCGTTGCACCATCGAGTGCACGACCGGCTTCGGCAGCCGCATCAGCGGCGGCGTCCGGATCGCCTGCATTGTTCGCCATGGCGTCGTCACTGGCTTGCATGGCCTGCACGGCATTGTCGACGTGCCGTTCGAGCTGATCTCGACGTCGCTCGCTGGCCGAGCGTTCAGCGTCGCTGCGCTGCGCATCGTCCTGATGTTCTGCTTGTGCCTCGCTGGATTGCGGCTCACCCGAGGTTTGCTCGCCGCCCGTTGCAGCTTGGCTGGCGTTGGGGTCACTCGTCGAATTCGCCGAGCGTGACAGTTGCTCCAACTCGCGTTGCAACTGTTCGGCCTCACGACGCAATTGCTCTTGGCGCCAGCGTTCCGCCGGGGTCGCTTGCCCATCGCGTGCAAGACGGTCGGCGAGTTGTTGCTGCCGCTCGGCTAGCTCGGCCAGCTTTTCAGCGATTTCGTCGAGTTCCTGGTCTTCCTGCTCGGCGGCGGCCTGACTGCCGGTCTCGTATTGGTTTTTCTCGAGATCCATCTCAAGTTCGAACATCTCACTGAGATCGCGACCCGCCTGGCCTCCGGCCGGATCGCCATCACGCTGCATCGATATCGAGATGTCGCGGAAAACGGCCTCGGCGCGCAGCAGGTGTTGTAAAGCTTGTTGTTCCGGTGCCAAAGCGTCGCGGAAATCGACGGCGGCAAGACGCTCACTGGCAGGCTGCATCGATTCGGCGGCGTTTTCTAAATGTTCGATGAAACGCTCGATGTCCGAGTCTTCGGACAGTTGCCGCGCTCGACTGCGTTCGGCTAACGACAGTGCTTGGTTACGCAACGTATCCTGCAGCTCGGCAAGGAGTCGCGCATTGTCATCGATAAACGTGTCATCGCGACGAGCCGCGTCTTGTTCGCGAATCAAGTTATACGTCGAGACAATAATTTCGCGCTGCCGCTCCGATATCTCGTCACCGATGTCGCTACCACCACCGGACCCGCCCGCTTGCTGCGATTGCGAGTAACGTTGATCGAACGGTTGCACGTCAATGAAGTAAATATCGGTGCGCGCGGTTCGGTCTCGGTCTTTGGCTTCGGCGTAATAGCTGACCAAGTCGCCTGGGCCGAGTGGCAGACCACCGTCGCCCAGCGACTCCAAGAAGAACGTGTGGTCGGTTTGCAGCGATGCGCCGTCCGGTGCGTAGTCAATCTGGGTCCAGTCACCGCCGTTGACGGAAAAATGCAATGCAACCGCATCGAGCCGAAAGTCGTCATTAACATCGAGCCGCGTTGTCACCTCTTCGATACCGCTGGCTTTCCAGTCTCGACCGGGGCGCGCAAAACGAATGTCAGGCGCGGCATCCTGTTCGACCGTAATAAAGTAATTGTCGGTCAGTCGAATTGCCTCGTCGCCGACGCGCGCAGCGATGTGATACTCGGCATCGGCTTCGATTACGGTTTTGACACGGGCGGGAAACGAATCGGTATCCGCTTCGCTGGCAATCCCATCGATCACTAACTCAGCGCCAGGTAGCGGTTCGTCGGTCAGAATCTCAATCGCGACTTTGGTGCCTTCTACGGCGCGTATGTCGCCGCCCGGCTCGACGACAAGCGGTTCGCGACCGGTCCATTCGGGGAATTCGTAGGTGAGGCGTAGCGCGTCTATGTCCGGTAAGTCGACGACGTCAATAGCGAAGGTTTCACTGCGCACGGCGCCAGCACGAACGTAGTAGCGAGTGGGCGCCCGTACTGAAAACAGCGTTCGTTCGAAACCTTGTTGGCCGCGGCGCATGGTCACCTCGCGCCATGGCTCGTCGCCCGTGGCGATAAACAGTCGCGCGCTGTCGGGTTCGAATCCGTTGGCTGCCGCGATAACCCGCAGACTCGCACCACGGCGAACCGTTTCGTCGCCCGGGGTCACGACTAAAGATTGCGGTGGCGTCAGCCCATCGATTGCCCAGCCGGCCAACAGGTGACGCACCGCATGCGAGAAGTTGCCCGGACCGATCGCGATAGTCAGACCGAGCATGATGACGGCGGCGAGCGTTGCCAGCCATGGCAGCGTGACTTCGCGGTCGCTAACTTGCCGTTCGGGCGGGAACCGCTTGGCAAGGTCTAAGGTCTCGCTCGCGAGTAACGGTCGCAGCGGCTCGTCGCTGGCCATTGCGGCAAAGGTCTCGACACGCCCGTTGAGTGCCGGCGTTCGCGCCTCAATGCGCTGAAAGGTCCGCTGGCGCAATCGCCGAATCGGCCACCATCCTCCGACGATAAAGGCGGCGGCGATGGTCAGTAGCAGTGCAATACGCGCACCGGCGATGACCGTATCGGCGAAACCAAGCCGCACCGCGATGAACGCACCAACCGCGAGAGCGACGAGGCCACAGACAACGGCCGCCGCAATCCCAACCGCCCATTGGCGGTGAATCAAGCGCCGGCGAAACCGCGCGATGTAGGCGTTGAGGGCTTCGGTATCACGCATAGCGCTGCCCGTTCGGCTGCCGGCCGATGAACCAGTTCGATAGCAACTGCTCGGCGAGCAGCAATAGGGCCACCGCCCCGAGCAACCACGGCCACAATGGTTTCGTGTCTGGGTCGCGATCGGGCGCCGCCGCCACCACCGGCGAGTCGTTGCCGGCTGCTGCGGTGACCGCGTTTTTCCAGCGTTCCTCGAGCGTCGTTGTCATCGTCGTCGGGTCTGATTCTCTAGGGTCCGGGTTGGCCGCAATCCGCCATTGCCGCGCTTCAGTATAGACCTCATAGAAACCAGGAATATCCAGCAAAACGCGACCAGCACTCGTCAACGTGCCGGCACTGACACGTTGCGAGCCATCTGGAGCCACGACTTCGCCGCTGCCGGAGGTCGTGAAGTTAATCGGTAAGGTATCGGCAAGCGTGAATTGGCGTTCGAGATCACTGCTGCCCGCTAGCGTGCGCGCGACATCGAGGACGAAGCCGACAAAGACGGCGCGTTGCGCAAGATCGCTCCAGTCGCGATCCAACGGGGTTGTTAGGACCACAAGGCGGCCGTCACCGAGCGAACTTTCGAAGACCAGCGGATCGCCGGTATCGAGTTCGACCAGCGTCCGGTCGGTCGTATTAAGTTCAACCGGAACGAAGCGGGCGACTCGGACAGCTGTCCATGGGGCCGCATCGCCCAACGCTGTGTGATCACGGGTGACGTTCGTAACGCTGGCGAACAAGCGCTCGCTGCTGCCGCCGCCGACAGCGCGTCGTGCCGGTAGCTGCCAGTCGCCGGCGGCCAATGTCGCTTCACCGCCGATGACCAATGCGGCGCCGCCGGCGGCCACGAAACGGCGGATCGACTCGACCAGATCGCTGGGTAAGGCCGCTGGATCGTCAACGATTAACCAGGTTTGGCGCCCGAGTTCGCGACGATCGAATTCGTCCGCTGTGGCGGTCACCAAGCGAAAATCGGCGCCCGCTGCAAACGCGGCTGACAGATACAATTCGCTGGCGCTATCGGCCGCCGCGGTCAACAGAAAAACATCGCGCGGTGGCGAGCGGTCGATAATTGCGAAGCGGGTGTTGTCGCTGGCAATCGCATCGTCGCCCGTCAAGGTGACCGTAACGCTATTCTCCGCTTGATCCAGTTCCAGTGCGGCTATTGGGATCGCTGTCGTTGGATTGGTAACCGGGAACGAGATCGGGGCCTGGTCGTTGACGCGCACGGTCAGCGACCGCTGCTCGAGGGTGGCTTCGCTGTCGGCTGCGAGATCGACAATCAGCTCGGAACCGCCGTCGCGAACGGCGGCGATTCGCGCGTTGCTGGCAGCCGACTCGATTCGCTCAATCGCTAGCGTTAACGGCGCCGCTGGCACCAGGTCGGCGAAGCGTGCTGGAACGGCCGACTGTTGCAGGTCGCTCACTACATACGCTGTGACCGCCGTGCCAGAAAAACGCTCGGCAAACTGCTGCAGTGCGCGCGCGACGTCGGCGTAGTCTAAGCGCCAAGCACCCGCATTCAATGCATCAATAAACGCCCGTCGCTCATTGCCGAGCAACGGTGTGGTATCGATCTCGACACCCCGCTCGGTCAGTCGGGCGGCGAACACGGCATCACTGTCCGGGATGGTCGCGACGATCCGATTCGCCGTACGCCGCGCCGCCGCCATGGCTTCGCCGCGTTGCATCGACAGCGACGTATCGACGACGAGGACATGCACGGCGTCGGCCGTTATCGGCTCCGCCGCCGGGTCGCGCTCTAAATACGGTTTGGCGAATGCAAACGCGATTGCGGCTAACAGCAGCGTTCGGACCGCTAATAAAGTTAGGTACTGCCATTTCTTTACGATTCGACTCGGGCGCGGGCTTGCGTCTAGGAATTGCGCCGATGGGAACCGCTGGCGGTCGTTGCTAGGAACTTCACGCCGATGCAGCCATAGCGGCAGTAAAATCGCAGCGAGTGCGCCTAGCGCGAGTGGGGCGATGAGTCCCATTAGCCGCCTCGCGCTTGCCGGCGTTGCCAATAGGTGCGTAGCGCTGCCGCGGGTGACTCGTTGGTTGGCATTACCTGATGGGTGGCGCCAATAGCGCGCGCGGCCCGGTCAAAGGCATCGATATGTGCCGCGATGCGGGCTGGGTAGTCGCGCGCCAAAAAGTCCTTACTGACTTCAACGGTTTCGCCGGTTTCGACGTCTTCGTAAAGCACGTTATCGCGCGCTGCTGGCGCGCGTTCATCGGGGTCCAAGACGTGCAACAGCGTAATGTCTTGACCGGTCCACGCGAGCGGTTGCAGGCTCGCGAGCAGCGCTTGCGGATCGCAATAAAAATCGGAGACGACGAACACCAAGCCGCGCCGCGGTCGGCGGCCGGCAAACGCCTGCAACGGTTCACTGAGTTCCGTACCAGCGCGCGCCTCGACAGCGGCAAGCTGGGTCAGCAATCGGCGCAGCTTTTTCATGCCGAAGCCAGGCGGAATCTCCTCGCGAACGGCAGCGTCAAACACCGTAAGGCCGACCGTGTCATGCTGGCGCGCTGCCAACCAGGCGAGTGCGGCAATCAACATTTTGGCGTAGTCGAGTTTGCTGACTTGAGTACGACCAAAATCCATCGACGCACTCGCGTCGAGCAACAACGTGACCCGTGTATTGGTCTCGCCATCGAACCGTTTTATGAACAAGCGATCGCTGCGCCCGTAAACGCCCCAGTCGATAAAGCGCGTGTCGTCGCCCTCGTTGTAGGCCTTGTACTCGGCAAACTCTTGGCTAAAACCAAAATCACGCGACTTATGCAGGCCGTTCATAAAGCCATCGACGATGGCCCGCGCAATCAACTCAAGATTGCCGAGTCCCGCCAGATCGTCGGGTTTTAGCAAGCCGCCATTGTGAAGCGTCGCGTTCAACCGTTTACGTGGCTCAAGACGCCGTCGATAACGTCATCGACGCCGACGTTATCGGCCTCGGCATGGTAGTTGGTGAGCACGCGGTGACGCAGTACCGCTGGCGCAACCTTGCGAACGTCTTCTGGGGCGACATGGTAGCGACCCGCCAGCAATGCTTCTGCTTTCGCGGCGAGAACAATAAATAGGGTCGCGCGAACACTGGCGCCGTAACTGACATAGCGGCGCACCGCATCGCTGGCAGTGGCAAGTTCAGGCCTGGTTCCACGAACAATATTGACCGCGAGTCGGCCGACCGATTCAGCAACCGGCACTTGCCGCGTCAGCCACTGGAACTTAACGATGGTGGCTGGGTCGGACACCGCCGTCACCGGCGGTAGATCGATCCGCTGCGTAAAGCGTTCGACGACGGTGTACTCGCCGTCGGCATCGAGGTGATCGAGCAGCAAGTTAAAGACGAAGCGGTCGAGCTGGGCTTCCGGCAGCGGATACGTGCCTTCAAGTTCAATCGGGTTTTGCGTGGCCAACACGAAGAACGGTGGTTCCAGCGTGCGGATATTGCCGCGCACCGTGACTGAGCGTTCCTGCATCGCCTCCAACAGCGCGGATTGCGTTTTCGGTGGCGTTCGGTTGATCTCATCCGCCAACAAGACATTGGTAAACAATGGCCCTTCGACGAAGCGCCAGCTACGATCGCCGCTCGCTTTGTCCTCGTCAATGATTTCGGTGCCGGTGATATCGCTCGGCATCAGGTCGGGCGTAAACTGGATGCGGCTGAACTTAAGACCGAGTGCACTGGCCAGTGTCCGCACCAGCAGTGTCTTGGCCGTGCCCGGCATGCCGGTAATCAAACAGTGGCCACCGGCCAGTAGTGCGACCAGCAACGCATCGACCACCGGCGCTTGACCGACGATGACCTCGCGAATCTCGTTTCGTAAGCGGTCCATGGAGCTGCGGAAGTTGTCGACCAGCTCGCGTGTCTCGTCATCGGTAAATGACGCACCGCTCTCAAGTTCGGCTTGGTTCATCTAGGTTCCTTCGGTTCAGTCAAGGTCGGGTAAGTACAGCCTTTAAGAAGTATCGCGAACGATCTCGAGCAACAGTCTCTGTGCATCGCGGTATTCAGGGGCTAGTGCCAGCGTTTCCAGCAGTGTTTCTTGAGCGGCTGCATTGTTGCCGGCAAGTCGTTGCGCTTGCGCTTTACGGAACAGGATGCCGGCGCGATCGTGCGGCTCCATCGCAAGGAGTCGGTCTATCGTTGTAACGGCCTGCTCGGCGTTATTTAGTTCGATGTGCCAATCAGCGAGCTTTAACGTCGAATCGGCATCGAGCGGGTCGATCAACGCCAGCCGGGCGAGCACAGCGGCGGCTTTTGTGCGGTTGCCGGCCGCTGCGAGCCAGTCGGCGTAGTAGCGAATGCCACCTGGTACGGTGCCGCCTGCCGCTAACCAGCCGTCATACGTTGCCTCGACCAATGCGTCGTCGCCGGCTTGTTCAGCCGCTTGCGCGCGGATCAGCCAAGCACTGTCGGCCGCGACGTAGCCGGGGTAGAGCTCGATCGCGGCCGTCGCGGACTCGACCGCGGTATCGGTATCACCGGATGCCAGCGCCTCGGACGCTTCCGAGAGCAGTGCGCTCCAGCCATTGAGATCGCTATACAGCTCGCCAAAACGACCCTCGACCCAAGCATTGAAATTCTCGTCGAATTCCGTGGCCGTCATGCCGAGGCCACGCTGAATGGCTGTGGGTGTATCGAGACCATCTCCGAACAATGCCAGTAGACGCGCAAGTCGATGGTCGCCAAAGCGTTCCGCAATAAACGTGCAAACCAACCCGGCTTGCATGTACGACACGAATACTTGGTTAGGGAAGGTCGGCCGCACAAAACCGCTGTCCAGTTCAGCGACCGGCAGGAACACACCACCGTTTACAGCGGCGAACACTTGCGGGCCGATCTTAATGCCGGCGTTCGGGCCGCTCACCCATTCCTCGTAGACCGAGATACCTTCTGAGTACCAACGTGGGACGCGGTGATCGGTCGCCTCCAGCGTAAAGACATGGGCTAACTCGTGCCACAGCACAGTACCCCACTGAAACTCATCGACGTTGCGCCCCGACGGCGAGTCCATCGCAACCACGTAGCCAAACGTCGCGCCGAGAATGCCGAGCCCCGGCATACCCGCGGTGCGAACGGCAAAATCCTCATGATCGGGATACAACTCGATGACGACCGGTTCGCGTAGCTGAAAACCGTAGCGTTCGGTAAAGACGTCGATCGCGTCGCGCGTTAGCGAGATGATGAGGTCGGCAAGGATGTCGGCTTCATCGCGACGAAGGCGTAACTCGAGCGGTGGCTGCGATTGATAAGGCCCCGTTGTCGGCGCTTCGTCGCGTATGACGCGAAACCGATCAAACGAATCGAGCAAGCGCAGCGTGTTGACGGCAACCGGGCTGAATGGATCAAGCTCGTAGGCCGCTTCTAAGTGCGTGCGCGCCTCGCCAACCCGATTGTCGCGCAGTAGGTTAACGCCCAGCTGCTCGTGCGCGCCGGCGAGCGACGGATCGACGTCGACCGCGCGCTGCAGCCACTCGACGGCCTGCCGGTAATGACGTGTGATCGTTAAAAAGTACGCGGCCTCAACAAACAAAGGCCCGTAACTCGGATTGATGGCGAGACCTTTGCGGAGGTACTCACTGTCCTCCACCTCGTCCAACGCATCGATGGCAACGCGCAGGGCCAACACGTCGAGCTCTGGCCAGTCGTTATCGGTCGCCAGTTCGCTAGCCTGTGTCAGAAGCGCGTCGGCCGATTCACGATCACCGCGTTCAAGCGCAAATTTCGCACTCAGCAACGCGGCTCGCAGTCGCGCGCCGGCCGGTACCTGATCGTCCTCGAGCAAGGCATCGATTTTGTTTTCAGCCTCGGCGTCGAAGCGACCTGCTTGCAAGCTGGCAGCGCCGACGATGGCGTACGCATTGTTGGGATCGTCGGCCAGCACCTCGCCAAAAAGCGCCATCGCATCGGCATCTTGGTGCGTCGATGCGAACAACTCGGCCCAACGGTTCTTAACATCGAGGTCGTCGTCCCGGGCCTCGAGTGCTTCTCGGAACCATCGATTGGCCGCTTGTTGATCGCCGAGCGCCCAAGCCGCTTCGGCACGCGCTGCCGTTGCGCCAGTTGCCAGTAAATCGCCGAAACAGCGGTTGGCGCTGGCGATTTCACCGCGCCAGGTGAGACGGTCGCAAGCGATCACGGCCGGATCACTGACGCCGCCGTAATGGATAGAACGCGCCGCGTCGGCTGGCGACCAGCCGATGAGGAGCGCCAGCGCAAGTGCCGAGCTAGCGCGTTGTATCGCGATACAGCTCAATCGCTTCCTCCGCTTCGGCAAGATCGATCAGCAAGCGCGTAAACGTATCGCGATAGACCGCTTCGGGCGTGTCGTCGCGTGTCGCTAACAAGGTTTCGATTTCAGCGTTGATGCTGTCGCGAATGGCGGTTAATCGCGCTAGCTCTGGATCTGCCGCGTCGGCCTGCACCGCGTCCAGCCGCGCCAACAGTATTCGGTCCGCGCCATCACCCGATAGCACGGGATGTTCGGTCGCGAGTTGCTGGTCGTTCGTGTAGCTGTCGGCGACCCGCCGTTTTGTCAGCTCAAAGGCCTCACTGGCACTGACGCGACGATTCTTGTCGAGATCGGCCGCCTCGTTGGCGAGTGCCTTGGCAAACTCGGCGCCAAAGCGGGTGGCATGGCGCTCGCTGCCGCTGCGCGTCGCGGTGATGACCGCACGGTTATCTTGTTGCAATGCGTCGACGGCGGCGCCGCTTGCACTGCCGGTCAGAACGACCAATTGGCGGCCACCGGCCGCTTCGTTGAGCCAGTCCGCCAGTTCTGGCGCCGTGATATCGGGGCCCGGAATATTAAATTTGTAGACGGTATCGTCGAACGAGCCATGGCCGACTAAAAACACGTACAACAAGTCGGGTTCGGTTAGCGCCTCGAAGTAATCGGCGAACGCGTCCTTGGTGGCGGCTGCATCGCGAAGTTCGGTAACGCGTGGCTCACCCGGTAACGATTCGACGGCCGCGCGGATAGCATCGGCCGTTACAGCAAACTCGCTGGCGTAGGCGGCTTCGCCGCCAAGACCGGTCGCGATTAGCACGTCTGTGCCGGCCGCGTGTGCCGTGATGGTGCTGAGCGCTGCCAGTGTGGCAGCGAGCAGTGGTCGTTGTCGGATCGTCATATTTGCCGCCAGCGGCGCCGGAGCAACCATTCCAGTGTTTTCAAACCCAGTAGCGCAAGCAGCAGTGCCGGCGCATCCCAAACACTACGACGGCGCTGCTCGGTAACGCCAGCGACCGATCGAGACAGGCGCTGCGCAAGTTCGGCCGGGTCTGACGCGTCCAACACGGCGCCGGCTGTTGCGCGCGCGACGGTTTGCAACAGCGCGTCATTCGCGCGCACGCGGCGGGTCTCGAAGTCGCTTCCCAGCCCGGCAAATGCGGCGCGTGCTGAGCCGACGGTTTCATCGCCTGCGAGTGCGGTGACTTCGACATAATGAACGCCATCAACCGCCGCTGGCAGTTCGGCTCGGTAAATTCCCGGGCGTGCATCGTCGACGGCCAAGGTCACGGAGCCCGCCGACCCACCACCGCCGGTTGCCGCCTCAACGCGAAGGTTGGACAGCGGCTGCCACTCCGCGTCTAAAAACTCGGCCTCAAGAGCAACGCTGGCACCGCTTGTCACCGTCCGAACGCTTTGTCGCGGTGCCGCGCTCGATACCAAGGTCCGCAGCAGTTGTCGCCAAAAGCGTTCGTGACGCTGGTCCTCAACCGGCAAGCGCATTTGCCAGCGCCACGTGCCGCCGGTTCCGAGGACGTAGCTCGAGCCGCGGCCGTAGCGTTGACTCACCAACAGCGGTTGCTGCCCAACACTCGTCCGTACCGTCAGCCAGGTCGTTGCTGCCGGCTTTGGTTCGCCGACCGACTGTTGGTCGGCGATCGGCGGTAGATCGTCCCAGCCCGATGTGCCGTCGGCGCCGATCGTCAGCGTCGGCAGACTCTGACCATACGCGGTCAATGCCACCTGCCCCGGTTGCCGCCGATAGGTGTCGCGCCCGAACGCCGGTAGTCTCGTCGGCAATGCTGGTCCCAGTGCCGATTCGCCCCAGCCGCCGTTGCCGAGTCCGTTGCTGCCAGCTAGCAGCAGTACCGAGCCACCGCGTACGCTGACGTAGTCGTGCAATAACTCTTGTTGTAGCGGCGTTAGTGCGGCGGCTTCAACGCTGCCGATGATGATCGCTTGGAATGGGTACAGTGTTGCCGCGTCTGTTGGAAAGCCACTCGCCAGTTCATCCGGCGCCGTCAGTCCTTGCCGGTAGTATTTGTTTGGACTCACGCGCAGCAGCGAGGTCACTTGGATATCGTTATCGAGATCGAGCGCGCGGCGCAAAAATTTGTACTCCCAGCGCGGCTCGCCTTCGAAATATAAGATCCTGTACGTGTCCGCTGGCACTTCAACAACGCGTTCCAACACGTTGTTGGCACGCTGCTGCT
The DNA here is from genome assembly GCA_039183535.1 of Pseudomonadota bacterium. GTDB lineage: Bacteria > Pseudomonadota > Gammaproteobacteria > Steroidobacterales > Woeseiaceae > JBCAXA01. The sequence goes on from JBCDBO010000016.1 coordinate 48,650, forward strand.
CCCCGTCGATCGGTGTCAGCGCGAATCGGAGCGCATGGAACCCAGAATCGGCGAGTGCCAGCGGCACCGTTGCCTGGGTAAGCGTTTGGTTGGCGCTGAGCGTGATATCGCTGACCGCCAATAAGGTGTCGTCGTTGGCCAGAACGCGCAATCGCGCCGCGCCTGGTACGTCATGGCGCACCGTTACCGTCGCCTCAAACTCGGCACCGGCCACCGCTTTTGTCGGCACGCTGACATCGGTCAGGGCGAGATCTTCCGCAACGGCGGTGCGTCCGACTAGTTTCCCGAAGACCGGTACACCGGCATTGCCAAGGGTTGCCAGAGCGGCCGCGTTGCCGGTTCCGGTGTCGAGTCCATCGGTGGCAACGACGACCCCGGCGACCGCCTCGCCATGCCGACTGTCGACTAGACTAGCGAGCGCTTGTGCCAGCGCGCTGTCCGGTGCACTGGCGCTGGCGGCGCTAAAATTCGGCGCCGCTGTGCTGACGTCGCTGAGTGTGACGCGCTCGACAGTATAGGTTGCGGCTAGCGAGTCGGCCGTTTCCTCAAGCCACGCCTTCGCTGCATCGATGCGCGCGGTACCGTCATCGCGGTAGGCCATACTGGCGGAATCGTCGAGAACCAGGACCACCTGATTCGAGCCGGCGACGGGTTGCTCGTCAACGAGCTCCGGCTGCGCGACCACGACTAAGGCCAGCGCTAACACGGCCGCCTGCACAAGTCCGATAACAGCGCGTTTGCTCGCGGACAGCGTCGAGCGCATCGTGAGACCGATTCCGAGCACGATGACGCCGCCGACAAACGCCCCTAGCAACCACGTCAATGGTGCACCCAACCCAAACTCAAGATCGGCCGTGCGGTAGGCGTCAAGCGGGTATTTCAGCAGCCAATCGATCACGCGGTGCTCAATGCGTCATCGCATAGATGATGTAGCTGATGCCGAAACGGTAGGCGAGGGCTGTCATATTCTCTGGATAAGACGGTGTGTCGGCATGCTCCCACGCATCGCCGATGTCCATGTTGAAGTTGATCGCAACCATCAAGCGACCGTCGTCGTCGTAAATCCCGCGCCAATGCGGCGTCTTGCCGTCGCGCTCCCAGGTGCGGCCGGTACGAAGCAGCATGATCGACGGGATTTGGACCCGCTGGTCAAGATCGTAAAGGACGTGCAGCGACTCATCGGACTCGGGAATCTCGCGTACCGGGCGGTCCGGAAACACCCGCTCCATCGACGCCATAAACGACGCCCACTCGAACGTGCCATGAAAATCGTCGACGACCAGGAATCCGCCGCGCAACAAGTATTCGCGCAGTCGGTCCGCTTCGATTTGGTTGAGGTGCCAATAACCCACCTCGACGGCGTACAGCCAGGGGTAGTCAAACAACGCATCGTCCATGACGGTGAGCACAACACCCTCATCGGCAACATCAACTCGGGTTAGGCGCTTAATGCCTTGAATCAAGTGGTGCTCGGCATGCGGCCAATCGGTCTTCCACATCTCGTGGCCACCGCGTCGGTAGGCCTGGCTGTTGCGGTCGATCGGGTACGCTAGACGCACAAATTGGAACTCTGCGGCGGGTTCGGCGGGCGCCGGCGCTGCGAGTAGCAAACTGGCGACCAGCGTCGCAACGGCTGCACGCAACGACATAAATGATCCTTCCTGGCTGTCCTGAGCCTAGATTCTTACAGACCCCTTAGTAACGCGATAGTGCCGCAGTCGAGGTTCGGCTCGGCCTGATTCGTGGCAAATCCGACATAACGCGGACGTCTCGGTCGCCCGTTGGCAACCCGCCCCAGAGAAGCCATGCAATGTGCGCTGCGGGCGGGCGATGCCGGACCGCTGCGTTTCGCTAGCACTCTTGAGTATTTGCCAGGGCGGGGCGCCGAACGGCGCATTTCATGCAGTCAAGCGTGATTCGGGCGCTCGGCAACGACGCCGAGAGGGCCGCAGGGCGGCCGTCTGGGTTTTTACGCCCTTGTTTTCATCCGTTGGAACGCCCATTTTTCGCAGCCGTCAAGGTTTTGTCGACCGGAGCGGGTGGTGGCGCTTTGAGCTGCCTGGTTTTGTCATCAATTCGTAACACAAGAGTAAGAATGCATACATATAGCGCGCGTATGGTCTGCGCCAACTTACACGACATCAGAGTGGCGGTTGATCGCGACAAAGGTCGGATCTGACCTGCGTTCGACCCCCCTCTTTTATCGAACTCGATCCAGATCAATTTCGGAGCAAGACCATGTTTAAGCGGGCCGGTCTCGTCGCGATTGCCTCAACGGCCGTTCTTTTCGGCTGCGATAGCGGCGATATCAACATTCAGCCTCAGACGAATGTTACGAACAGCAACAACACGACCCAAACGGGCGGCGGCAGCGGCGCAAACAATCCGTGCGCGTCGCGCACCAACTCGAGCGGTCAAACCATTGCGGGTTCCGTTGACGGTGACGGTAATTGCGTTTACTCGCCAGCGTTCGCTGATGCTGGCAACCGCATCACCACCGACATCACGTTCCCGGCGCTGGCAAACGGTGCCGCCCATATCTTCGAGGGGTCATTGTTTATCGGTGAAACCTACGATACCGATGCGGAGCTCGCTAACGCGAATATCGCCCAGGGCGGCGACGGCCCGACGCTGACAATCGAAGCGGGTGCCACGTTGGCGTGGCAGTCGAGCGCTGACTTTTTGATTATCAACCGCGGGTCGCAGATTTTCGCGGTCGGCCGCTCGGATGCACCGATCACGCTGACCTCGGTTTCTGACGTTAACGGAACCGTCGGCCCGGAAGATGTGCAGCAATGGGGCGGTGTTGTCATTAATGGCTTCGGCGTAACCAATGCCTGCGCCTACACCGGTTCAGTTGCCGGTGGCGATCTGGTAACAACGGACTGCCACGTCGATGCTGAAGGTGCAGCCGGTCTCGATGAATCGCAATACGGTGGCGATAACAACGACGATAGCTCTGGACGATTGGAGTTCGTTGTCGTTAAGCACACCGGTGCGACCGTTGGCAACGGTGACGAATTGAACGGTATTTCGTTCGGCGGCGTCGGCCGAAACACGATTGTTGATCATTTGCAGGTCTATTCGACGTTCGACGATGGCATCGAGATGTTCGGTGGCGCGGTTAACTTCACAAACTTCGTAGCGCTTTATGTTCGCGACGATTCGATCGACATCGACGAGGGCTACTCGGGCACGATTACCAATGCACTGGTAATCCAGTCCGCGGGCATCGGTAACCACTGCATTGAGGCGGACGGTATCGGTTCTTACTCAAGTCGTGATCAGGCCTCGCGCGACCAAGTGATTGCCCAGGGCATTAACAGTCGCCCGGTTATCAACAACCTGACTTGCATTATTTCGCCGTCGCCAGCGCAGGGTGATTTTGATCCAGGTGCAGGCTGGCGCCTGCGTGAGGGTATTTACGCGCAAATCTCGAACTCGCTGGTCATCGATTCGTTTGCTGCTGCTGACGGGACATCGACGAACGACAACTATTGCCTGCGCATCGACAACCCGGAAACCGAAGCGGCTGCCGTCAGCGGCGATCTGGCGATCACGTCAACGATATTCGCGTGCCAGGAAACCTTCCGGAGCGCTGAAGCCGAAGCCGCTTTCGATGCGAACGGTAATGTCGATGCAACGCTGGTTGGGCTGACTAACCCGACCGCCGCTGCTGACCCCGACCTGCAGTTGCTCGAAGGGACGCCGCCGTACTTCTCTACCGAGTTTGCGACCAGTCTGGTCGACGGCGCAGCACCGGCAGCGACGGCCGATCCCGCCAGCAACGATCCGATGACAACGTTTGTAGGCGGTGTCGCGCTGTCGATCCCAGATTGGACGGCAGGTTGGACCTATGGGCTGACCGATCCGAACCGCGGCCAACCACTCTGGATCGAGTAACTCGAACGGGAATAACAACGACAACGTGTCATGCAGCGGAGAGGCTGTATTGACGATTACGGTGGTACCGGCTGTCCGCTCTGCAGGCAGCCGGTATTGCGTATGACAAGGGGTGCGCTTCGACGGCGCAACGCAGGACTTTAGGGTCAAAAGATGAGACTACAGACGTTACAAAAATCGCCGCTGGCAGCCGCTATCGCGCTGGCACTGCTCGGTTGGCAACCCGCGGCGTTCGCGCAAGACGAGCAGGCTGACGATACAACGGACGAGAGTTCGCGTGTTGTGATTGATGGGATCGCGCCACCGCGCCTTGCACCGCAACGACCACCGATCGAAGAGATCGTGACGTTGGGTCGTGCGTTGAGCTCAGCCGAGTCTCTAGTCAGCGAGCGTATGGACGACTCGGTCGCCGTCGATTTGCTCGGTGCCGATGCCATCAGCCGGCTTGGCGACTCGACGGTCGCAGCTGCGCTACGGCGCGTCCCCGGTTTGACGTTGGTCAACGACAAATTCGTTTACATCCGCGGTCTTGGTGAGCGGTACTCCGCCAGTATGCTTAACGGCGCGCAAATCCCGTCGCCAGATTTGACCCGAAACGTCATCCCGCTCGATATCTTCCCGGCAGCATTGGTTCAGTCGCTGCGCGTTCAGAAAGCCTACTCGCCGAATCTGCCTGCCAACTTTGGCGGTGGTAACGTCGAGATCCGTACAAAATCAGTTCCAGACGGGTTCACGTTCCAGTTTGAAATCGGTAGTGCTTTCAATTCGGAAACCAGCGGTGACGTATTCACGTACACCGGCAGCGGCGACGATAACATTGGCAGCGACGATGGCTTTCGAGCGCTTAATTCGGACATCATTGGAACGATCAATCAATTCCAAGGTGATGTCGGCATCACCAACATCGCCAGCACACTACGCCGCCAAGATACATCGCTGACACTGAATGAATCGATCGCCCAAGCGACCGACATCAACCGCAGTTTGGGACTTGCGCTGAACCGCGATCTGCAGCTGCAGACGGATAGTGCGAGTCCGGACGTAAACGTAAAGACAGCGATCGGCAACTCGTTCATTTTGAATGACGACTGGGAAGTTGGTTTTCTCGTCGGCGCGACCTACGCGAACGCGTGGCGTGAGCGTACGTCGATTCGTCGTGACTTCACGTTCCCAGACTTGCGCCGCGATACCGAAGTCGAGTCGACCCGCAACGTCAATCTGTCGGGTAATCTGAATTTTGGTGTTAAGTACCTCGAAGACCACGAGATAGAAACGACGTCATTGTTCCTGCGAAACACCGACGACGAGACGGCGGTCCGCGACTTCTTCAATGAGAACCGCGAAATTCCAGACGGCTTTGGTTTCCGCGATATCCGCTACGAGTTTGAAGAGCGCAACCTGGTTGTTCATCAATTGCGCGGCAGCCACTACCTCGGTGAGGATACGCGCGAGCGACTCGGGGGTTTGTCTGGGCTTATCAATTGGTTGCCGGCGGACACGCACATTACCTGGTTCGTCTCTGAGTCAGCGGCTCGGACGGACATCCCGAACCGCGTAATCGTCAGTGCCAACACAATTACCGATCCGGTTACCGGCCTCGTTGAAAGTTCGGCGATTGCATTGGATAACCGTGCCGCGGATTACGGCTTTATCGATCTTGACGATGAGGTTACCAGTTACGCATGGAACGCATCGGTCCCGATCACAACGGATAAAAGCGCCATCGAACTGTCGTTCGGCTACCAGCACGATCGTAAGAGTCGGGTGTTTCAGCAATCGCTGTTCAGCTTAGGGCCGAATTCGCCGGGGGATTCCAGCTTTTTGGCAGGCAACCTTGAAGATGTTTTCTCCGATTCGAGCGTCATGGATCCGAACAACGATTTTATCTTCGCGATCCAGGGTACCGACAATCAAAGTTACATTGCGGCCACAATGACCGACGCCTGGTTCGGAAATGTCGATTGGACCTGGAACGATAAGTGGCGCATTGCTGCTGGCGCGCGTTGGGAAAACTACCGGCAAGCGGCACTCGACTGGAACCCGTTTGGTTTCTCTGCAGCAAGCCCGCAGATCACGACCGATCCGGATCAGTTGGCGCTCGGCACGTTCCAAGACGATGCGATCTATCCGTCGCTTGCCGTCACGTACATGACCGATTGGTGGGCGGAAACCTTCCAGCTCCGTTTCGGCTACAGCGAAACGGCCGTTCGTCCAGATCTGCGCGAGATTACCGATGCCAGCTACATCGACCCAATCACGGCCGACTTGGTCGACGGTGATCCGTCAGTCATTCCTGCGTCTGTTTCGAATTACGACATTCGCGGTGAATGGTTCTTTGATAACGGCGATAACCTGACGATAACGGCGTTCTACAAAGATATCGCTAATCCAATTGAATTCTTTGCGACAGCCGTGTCCGATACCGGCCGTGGTCGCGAGATCGTGAACGCGGAGTCGGCGGAGGTTGTCGGTGTCGAGTTCGAAGTGTTGAAGGATTTATCGTTCCTCGGTGACGCTTTCTCACCGTTCTTCGTGCAGGGCAATGTCACGGTTCAGGATTCGGAAATCGTTGCCGGCCCGCGTGCCGATGCGCCGACCAATCCGATCCGTAAGTTGGCGGGCGCGTCCGACGTCGTTATCAATACGCAAATCGGATTCGACTCGAACGATGGGATGCACAGTGCATCGATCGCCTACAACGTGTTCGATGAGCGCTTGTACCTGGCTGGCCGGAACGGTGATCCGGATGAATTTGAGCAACCGTTCCATTCGCTCGATGTCATTTACACGTGGTACCCGACCGATACGATGCAGGTGAAGGCGAAAGCGCAGAACATCTTAGGCGAGAAGATCACGATTGAGCGGGCAGGTGTACGGACGTTCGAAGAGGATCCTGGTTCGACGTTTGCGGTTAGCTTCCAGTATCAGTTCCTGTAAGCCGAATCGACTGAGTCTTATGGTCGAAAGCCCCGCTTCTGGCGGGGCTTTTTTTGGCTTGGGTTTTGGTTGTCGTTTAATCGCGGCGGGGCGCCCCACCAACAACAGTTGTTACCCGGTGGGGTGAACCACCCCGGAGGAGCGGCGGCCCCCCCCCAATAAAAAACAACCAAAAACCAAAACCAAAAAAACCCCCCCACAAACCGGGCGTTAGACCAAAAAAAAAAAAAC
>JBCDBO010000017.1:0-54450 GCA_039183535.1 Pseudomonadota bacterium
AGCTTTACTGGCAACGACTGTTGCATTGATTGCGCCGGCCGACGTACCGGACAAGATGTTGAACGGGTTATGCGCCGTGCGTGGCAGCAATTCAGCAATCGCTTTGAGTACCCCGACTTGGAAGGCACCTCGTGCACCGCCGCCCGGCAGGACGAGCGCGAGTTTATCGCCGTCAATCGACATTGCCGTGCGCGCGCTAACGCAACGCCCTTATCGCGTCGTCGAGACCGGAGAGCGTCAATGGGAACATTCGCTCAGACATCAGCTCGTGGATGAGCTTGACCGACGGCGTGTACTCCCAGCGCGCCTGCGGTTCCGGATTGATCCAAACCGACTTATCGAAATGGCGCAACAGTCGCGATAACCAAACACTGCCCGGCTCTTCGTTCCAATGCTCGACGCTGCCGCCAGCGTAAACGATTTCGTAGGGGCTCATCGTTGCATCACCAACTAGGACGAGCTTGTAGTCCTGGCCGTAGGTTCGAATAATCTCGTCGGTGGGAATCCGTTCGCTGTGTCGGCGGCGGTTGTCTTTCCACAAACTCTCGTACAGAAAGTTGTGGAAATAAAAATACTCGAGGTTTTTAAATTCACTGCGTGCTGCGGAGAACAACTCCTCGCAGACCCTAACGTGGTCGTCCATTGATCCACCGATATCGAGACACAGCAGCACCTTAACGGTGTTCCGACGCTCGGCCTGCATGCGGATATCGAGCAACCCGCCATTGCGAGCGGTGCCCGCAATCGTGCCAGGCAAATCCAATTGATCAACGGCGCCGTCACGGGCGAACTTACGCAGTTTTCTGAGTGCCAGCTTTATGTTGCGCGTACCGAGCTGAACGCTGTCGTCCAGATTTCGGAACTGGCGTTTTTCCCACACCTTCACGGCGCGACGTCCACCACCCCGGCCGCCGATGCGCACGCCAGCCGGATTGTACCCGCCGTGTCCGAACGGCGATGTGCCGCCCGTACCAATCCATTTGTTGCCGCCTTCGTGACGCTCGCGTTGCTCTTCCAAGCGCTCACGAAGGGCCTCCATTAGTTCATCGAAGCTGCCGAACTCGGCGATCTGCGCCTTCTCTTCGTCGCTTAGCTCCAGAGCACGCAATTGCTCCAGCCACTCATCTGGAACGCCGTTGGGATCGGGCGGAAACAATGACTCCAAGCCATTGAAATAGGCCGTGTAGACCTGATCGAACCGGTCGAACTGCGACTCATCTTTAATCAGTGTTGTCCGAGCTAGATAGTAAAACTGCTCGGCGCTGGTTTCAGCAAGGCCGTGCGACAACGCATCCAGCAGGGTCAACAGCTCGGTGATCGATGTCTTCAGGCCAGCATCGCGAAGCAGACTGAAGAAGGGTACGAGCATGGCTTACTGGCGATTGCCTCTGCTCATAAAAACAAGCTGCTCGAACAGATGCACGTCTTGTTCGTTCTTTAGCAGTGCGCCGTACAACGGCGGAATTGCCTTGCGATCCTCGGCACGCAACGCCTCCGCGGGAATGTCCTCGGCAAGCAGGAGCTTTATCCAATCCAGCAGCTCCGATGTCGACGGTTTTTTCTTCAGGCCTTTCACATCGCGGATTTTGTAAAAACTCTGCAGAGCTTCGCTCAACAGCGTTTTCTTCAGATCCGGATAGTGCACCCGAACGATCTCCGTCATTGTTTCCTGATCGGGGAATCGAATGAAATGGAAAAAACAGCGTCGCAAAAATGCGTCCGGCAACTCTTTCTCGTTATTGCTCGTGATTATGATGACTGGCCGATGACGGGCACGAATGGTCTGGCCCGTCTCATAGACGAAAAACTCCATACGATCGAGCTCGTGCAGTAGATCGTTCGGAAATTCGATATCGGCTTTGTCGATTTCATCGATGAGTAGAACCGGTTGTTCCTCGGCATCAAACGCTTCCCACAACTTGCCCCGATTGATGTAATTGCCGATATCACGCACGCGCTCATCACCGAGCTGCGAGTCACGCAACCGTGCCACTGCGTCGTACTCGTAGAGCCCCTGCGCCGCTTTGGTCGTCGACTTAATGTGCCACTCGTACAATGGCATACCGAGAGCCGCCGCGACTTCTCGCGCCAACATTGTTTTACCGGTGCCGGGTTCGCCTTTAACTAAGATCGGTCGTTGCAGCGTTATTGCGGCATTTACCGCCATCGTCAGGTCGTCGGTCGCAACGTAGCGGTCTGTACCGCCAAATTTTTTCTGGGTCATCCGTGCCGTAAACCGCTATCTAGCAAGCGACCATGGTAGCCGATCGACCCGGCGGCGACACCGGCTGTTGATTCATCGCGCGACACGAAGAACCTTCATCGCGTTGGTACCGCCCGACACGCCGGTCAAATCGCCTTTGGTAAAGATGACGAGCTCACCCTCTTCGACATAGCCGAGGTCGAGAAGCCGAGCGAAAACATCGGCATACACACGCCACGACTCGGTGTGGGTTATGTCGAAGGAAACCGGGTAGACACCCCGGTACATCGTCACACGACGCCGGGTGGCTTCATGTCGAGTAAACGCGAATATCGGGATATCGGAGCGTATCCGCGACATCCACAATGCTGTCGATCCAGATTCGGTCAATGCGATGATCGCTTTCACGTCCATATGATTGGCCGTGTACATGACGGCCATTGCGATCGCCTCGTCGACATAGGTAAACGTATCGTCCACCCGGTGGTTCGTGCGGTGGTGGTGCTTATGGAATTTCTCGGCACCTTCGCACACCGATGACATCGCTTTAATGACTTCGACCGGGTGTGAACCTATCGCCGTCTCGGCGGAGAGCATGACGGCGTCGGTGCCGTCGATAACAGCGTTGGCAACATCAGACACTTCTGCGCGGGTCGGAATCGCGCTGTGAATCATCGACTCCATCATCTGCGTCGCAGTAATCGTAATTTTATTGGCACGTCGCGTTCGGCTGATCAAGCGCTTCTGCAAGCCAGTGAGCTCGGCGTAACCGACCTCGACGCCCAAGTCACCGCGGGCCACCATGATCACATCGGTAACCCGGATAATCTCGTCGATGTTTTGCACCGCTTCGGTACGCTCGATTTTTGCGACGATACGCCCATCGCCACCCGCCTCGCGCAACAATGAACGTGCCTCATCGATGTCGGCTGCGCTGCGCACGAAAGAAACCGCGACGTAGTCCGCATCGAGTTCGGCTGCGAGACGAATGTCCGCCCGATCCTTATCGGTCAATGCCGGTGCCGACAAACCACCGCCAGCGAGGTTGATGCCCTTTTTATCGGACAGTCGACCGCCGATCTCGACTTCCGTGTCGATTCGCGTGCCGTCGACACCGGTGACCCGCAAGCGGATCTGCCCGTCGTTAAGCAGCAGGACGTCGTCGGCTGACACGTCTTGGTGCAGTTCATCGTATGCGGTACCGACCGCCGCTTCGTCGCCGGCTGACTCATCGAGCGCCGTGTCAATCGCAAAGGCCTGCTTCTCGCGGAGCGTAATTTCGCCATCGCGAAAAGACCCGATACGAATTTTCGGCCCCTGCAGATCCGCCAACACACCGACGTAGCGCCCTTGCTGAGCCGCTATATCACGGACTGTTGCGACGCGACGCCGCATCTCTTCGTGTTTACCGTGCGAGAAATTCAGTCGAACGACATCGAGGCCCTCAGCGATCATCGCGCTCAACACGTTTGGGTCATCGCAAGCGGGTCCGAGCGTAGCCAAGATTTTTGTTCGACGCGGCATTGCGAACCCCCGTGGTCAGTCGCCATTCATGAAGTGATGGGTGCAAGCACGTTGACCCACCGATGGGCCGATAGCGTAGTCGCTTTAAGTCAGAAACGCGACCATCGAGGGCAGCACGCGATCAGCCGTTAACGCGCGCTTCCAATGCGGCGACAGCCGGCAGCGTTTTGCCCTCGACGAATTCGAGAAATGCTCCACCACCGGTCGATATGTACGAGACGGCATCAGCGATGCCGAACTTTTCAATGGCGGCCAAGGTATCGCCGCCGCCGGCAATCGAAAACGCACTCGAGTCGGCAACCGCCTGCGCGAGCGCCCGTGTACCGTTGCTAAACGCCGCAAACTCGAACACGCCGACTGGCCCGTTCCAGATAATCGTGCCGGCCGCAGCGAGTTTCTTAGCCAGCATCGCGGCGCTCTGCGGCCCGATATCAAGAATCATATCGTCGGCGGACACGTCGTCGACGCCGCGAACGCTCGCCGCCGCGTCTGGGCTGAACGATGCCGCCACGACCACATCGGTCGGCAGGGGAATGTCGCTGCTAGCAGCCAATTGGCTGGCTAGGCCTTGCATGTCGCTTTCAACGAGCGACTGTCCAACGGGATAACCGGCAGCCGCCAAAAACGTGTTTGCGATACCGCCGCCGACGATTAACGTGTCGACCTTATCGACTAAGGCTTCCAACACCGTCAGCTTGGTCGACACTTTCGAGCCACCGACGATCGCAACGACCGGCCGCTTCGGCTCAGACAGAGCGCGCTCAAGCGCATTGAGCTCAGCGATCAACAGCGGCCCAGCCACGGCTTGCGGCGCATGCCGGGCAACACCGACGGTGCTGGCCTGCGCTCGGTGCGCCGTCCCAAACGCATCCATGACAAAAACGTCGCAGAGCGACGCCATATGCCGCGATAAGTCATCGTCGCACGCTTTTTCACCCACTTCGAAGCGGACATTTTCAAGCAAGACGACGTCGCCAGGCGCTACGTCGACGCCGGCCGTGCGCCAGTCATCGACCAAGCGCACGGGTTGCCCCAACAGCACGCTGAGACGCTCGGCCACCGGCGCTAGCGAAAATTCGCCTTCCCGCTGGCCTTCCTTAGGACGCCCCAAGTGCGAGCACACCAACACGGAGGCGCCGGCGTCGCGTGCAATCCGAATACCCTCAAGTGCGGCAACGATGCGCGTGTCGGAACGTATCTGGCCGTCTTCGATAGGGACGTTCAAGTCTTCGCGGAGCAACACCCGTTTGCCCGCGAGATCGACGTCGCGCATATCTAGAACATTCATGCTGCCGTGCGCGTCCGGTTACACCTTCGCCAGGGCCAGCGACGTATCGAGCATCCGGTTCGAAAAACCCCACTCGTTGTCGTACCACGCACACACTTTGACGAGCGAGCCTTGCATCACTTTGGTCAACGTCGCGTCGTAGGTTGATGAAGCCGGGTCGTGATTGAAGTCGATCGATACCAACGGCCCGTCGCTGTAGGCCAAAACACCGTTTAGCGGGCCATCGGCTGCTGTTTTTAGAATGGTATTGATCTCGTCAACGGTCGTGTCGCGCGATGCTTTAAAGACCAAATCCACCATCGAGACGTTGATCGTTGGGACACGGACCGCATAGCCATCCAGCTTACCGGCGAGCTCCGGCAAGACGAGCCCGACAGCGGCAGCGGCACCGGTCTTGGTCGGGATCATCGACATCGTTGCCGAGCGAGCACGACGTAAATCCTTGTGATACACGTCGGTCAGCACTTGATCGTTCGTATACGCGTGGACCGTTGTCATCAAGCCGTGCTCCACGCCGATTGCGTCGTGCAATGGCTTAACCAGCGGCGCGAGGCAGTTGGTTGTGCATGAGGCGTTGGAGATCACAACATCGTCGGCGCCAAGCGTATCGTGGTTAACGCCATAAACGATGGTCGCATCAACCGCATTACCGGCTGGCGCGGAAATCACGACCTTGCGCGCGCCCGCCGCAATGTGTGCGGATGCCGCTTCTTTCGTGCGGAAAACCCCGGTGCTTTCGACAACGATTTCCGCGCCCAGCTCGCCCCACGGCAACTTCGCTGGATCGCGCTCCGCCGTAACCCGGATGCGATCGCCGTTAACAACCATGTGGTCGCCGTCGACAGCAACGTCGCCGGGAAATTTACCGTGCGCTGTGTCGTAACGCGTCAGATAGGCATTGCTCTCAGCGTCGCCGAGATCGTTAACACCGACCACCTGGATGTCACCGCGACGATCGCTTTCGTAGATCGCCCGAAGTACGTTTCGGCCAATTCGCCCGTAGCCGTTGATTCCGATTTTCAAAGTCATTGCACTCTCCTAGCTGGTTCTTGGCTGACCTGGCGGCGATTTCAACGGCCGCGCCGATCAACAGTGATTCGTTTGGGTCGCGGTTAGCGCCCTAGCATGTTGCGCGCGACAGCTGCGATGTTGTCCGCGCCAAAGCCGTATTTCTCAAACAAGGCCTTGGCCGGTGCCGACTCGCCAAACTGGTCGAGACCAATGACCCGGCCCTGACTGCCAACCCATTGGTACCAAAGGCCTGTTGCGCCGGCCTCAACAGCGAGGCGATGCTGGCAACTCGGTGGTAACACGCTGTCGCGATAGCTGTCGGCGGCCGCGGCGAACCGCTCCGCACACGGCATCGAAACAACGCGCACCGCGACACCGTCATCCGCTAAGCGCCGAGCGGCCGCAACCGTTGGGGCAATCTCTGACCCGGTCGCGAGAAGAATGATGTCGGGTTCTTGCGCTGAGTCGATTAAGACATACCCGCCCTGGTCGATGGCCGCGAGTGCCTCGGATCCGCGCGTCTGAAACTCGAGTCCTTGGCGCGTTAGTACCAACGACGACGGACCGTCGCGGCGCTCGATCGCGCATTGCCATGCGACCAGTGTTTCGACCGTGTCGCAGGGGCGCCAAACTTGCATGTTCGGCATCAAACGTAAACTCGCGACGTGTTCGATCGGCTGGTGGGTTGGACCATCCTCACCGAGACCGATCGAATCATGCGTGAATACAAAGATGTTTCGAATACCCATCAACGCTGCCATCCGCAGCGCATTGCGCGAGTAGTCGGAGAACGTTAAAAACGTGCCGCTGTAAGGAATGAAACCGCCGTGCAAGGCGAGACCGTTACCGATCGCAGCCATCGCGAATTCGCGTACGCCGTAATAAACGTAATTCCCTTTCGCGCTGTCGGCGCTAATCGTCTTCGCGCCAGCGTGGCGCGTACAATTCGAGCCGGTTAGGTCGGCGGAACCGCCGAGCAACTCCGGTAAAGCCGGCGCCAACGCGTTCAATGCCATCAATGACGCTTTGCGCGTAGCCGGTGACTCCGCCGCGTCGACCGCCTCGGCGATCGCTTGCGTGGCGAGCGTTGCGAAGCCATCCGGCAAGTCCCCGCGCATCCGCCGCTCAAACTCTGCTGCTTTTTCGGGAAACGCATCGGCGTAGGCAGCGAAGCGCTGTTGCCATGCACTGTCGAGGCGCTCACCGCGGGCCGTAGCGTTCCAGCCGGCGTAAACGTCGTCCGGAACCTCGAACGGTGCGTGCGACCAGCCGAGCTGCTCCCGCGTTTTCGAAATTTCCTCGTCACCGAGCGGCGCGCCGTGTACGCCGGCAGTGCCTGCCTTGCCAGGCGAGCCGTAGCCGATAACGGTTTTCAACGCGATTAGCGTCGGCCGGTCATCAACGCCGTGTGCCGTTTCGATCGCGTCGCTAATGGCCTCCGGGTCATGCCCATCAACGGCCGGCACAACGTGCCAGCCATAGCTTTCGAACCGGGCCGCTGTGTCATCGGTAAACCAACCCTCGACATCGCCATCGATTGAAATACCGTTGTCGTCGTACAACGCGATGAGCTTGCCTAGCTGCAGCGTTCCGGCTAGCGAGCAAGCCTCGTGAGAAATTCCCTCCATCAAACAACCATCGCCGAGGAATACGTACGTGCGGTGGTCGACGATCGTGTGATCGGGCGTGTTGAACTCCGCCGCGAGCAATTTCTCAGCTAGCGCCATACCGACCGCATTGGCCAAGCCTTGGCCGAGTGGCCCGGTCGTCGTTTCGATGCTGATCTCGGGCTCGTACTCGGGGTGTCCCGCAGTGCGCGAGCCGAGCTGGCGAAAATCGCGAATTTCATCGAGGCTTAGTGAATAACCCGACAGGTGCAGCACGGCGTACAACAACATGGAACCATGGCCGTTCGACAGCACGAACCGATCACGATCAAACCAGGTCGGGTTGGCTGGGTTGTGGCGCAGAAAATCGTTCCACAGCACCTCGGCGATGTCGGCCATTCCGAGCGGCATGCCGGGATGCCCAGAGTTAGCGGCTTGCACGGCGTCCATGGCCAGGGCACGAATCGCATTGGCGAGTTCTTTACGGGGTAATACGGCCGCTTCGGGCGACTTCTTATCGGCGGGCATCAGATTCCGGTGAACGCGGTTTGGGGGACCGGCATTCTCGCTTTTTGCCCAAGCGCCGGCAAGCACAGTGAGTGGCCAGTTACCGATGAAATCACGTTATACTAGCCGGCTGAGCCGAGAAAAAACGGCAGATCAGTGCCCGTCCAACACGAAGAGCTTTTTCTATGTCGAGCTACAGCTTGTTCACCTCTGAATCGGTATCCGAAGGCCACCCGGACAAAGTCTCCGATCAAATTTCTGATGCGATTCTCGATGCGATTCTCGCCGAAGACCGGGACGCGCGCGTTGCCTGCGAAACGCTGGTCAAAACCGGCATGGTCGTCGTCGCCGGCGAAATCACAACGTCCGCCTGGGTCGATATTGAGCAAATTGTCCGCGACGTCGTGTTAGACATCGGCTACAACAGCTCTGACATGGGCTTTGACGGGGCGTCTTGCGCCGTTTTGAACGCGATCGGCAAGCAGTCTGGCGACATTGCCGCCGGCGTCGACCGCAGCCGCCCAGAGGATCAGGGTGCAGGCGACCAGGGCTTAATGTTCGGCTACGCCACGAACGAGACCGACGTTCTAATGCCGGCCGCCATTACCTATTCGCACCGGCTGGTCGAGCGGCAAGCGGCGTTACGTAAAGACGGCACACTGCCGTGGTTGCGTCCTGATGCGAAAAGCCAAGTCACGCTTCGCTACGACGGCGCTAAGCCGATCGGCATCGACGCGGTCGTGCTATCAACGCAGCACGCGCCAGAGATCAGTACGACCGAATTAACAGAGGCCGTTCGCGAGGAGATCATTAAGCCGGTATTGCCGGCCGAGTGGCTCGACGCGAAGACGAAATTTCATATCAACCCGACCGGTCGTTTCGAGATTGGCGGACCAATGGGTGACTGCGGCCTGACTGGGCGCAAAATCATCGTCGACACCTACGGCGGCGCAGCCCGCCATGGCGGTGGTGCGTTCTCCGGCAAAGACCCATCGAAAGTCGATCGCTCAGCGGCCTATGCGGCGCGCTACGTCGCGAAGAATATCGTCGCGGCCGGACTCGCCGAGCGCTGCGAGATCCAAGTGTCTTACGCCATCGGCGTCGCCGAGCCGACATCGATAAGCGTCAACACGTTTGGCACCGGCAAAACGGACGAGAATCGATTGACGGAAGTTGTACGTGAGCACTTTGATCTGCGCCCGTATGGAATACTCTCGATGCTCGATCTGCTGCGTCCAATTTATCGCTCCACCGCCGCCTACGGCCACTTCGGGCGCGACGACTTTTCTTGGGAACAAACCGACCGCGCTGACGCCCTAGCGAGCGCCGTTTGAGCCCTAACGTTTACCTTTGGAGACTACCCACATGAGCACGCCAGCTGCGACATTGCCTGATAACGACTACAAAGTTGCTGATCTCGATTTAGCCGGTTTCGGTCGGAAAGAAATTGCCATCGCCGAAACGGAAATGCCCGGCCTCATCGCCGTGCGCGAAGAGTTCGCGGGGCAGCAGCCGCTGCAAGGCGCCCGGATTGCCGGCTGCCTGCATATGACGATCCAAACGGCTGTCCTGATCGAAACGTTGGTCGCCTTGGGCGCCGACGTCCGCTGGTCGTCGTGCAATATTTTCTCGACGCAGGATCATGCAGCCGCTGCGATTGCGGCCGCCGGCATCCCGGTGTTCGCCTGGAAGGGCGAGACGGAAGAGGAATACTGGTGGTGTGTAGAGCAAACGATCCAAGGACCGAATGGCTGGACGCCAAACATGATTCTCGACGACGGTGGCGACTTAACTCAGCTCATGCACGAGAAGTACCCGCAACTGATGAACGACGTTCGCGGTATCTCGGAAGAGACTACGACCGGTGTGAAGCGGCTGTACGACATGGCTCGTGACGGCTCCCTCGCCTGCCCCGCAATCAACGTCAATGACTCGGTCACGAAATCGAAATTCGATAACCTCTATGGCTGCCGCGAGTCGTTGGTCGATGCGATCAAGCGCGCTACCGACGTTATGGTGGCCGGTAAAGTTGCGGTCGTTTGCGGCTTCGGCGATGTCGGCAAAGGTTCAGCGGCCAGCTTGCGCGGCCTCGGCGCTATCGTCCACGTGACAGAGGTCGATCCAATCTGCGCATTGCAAGCCGCCATGGAAGGGTATCCGGTCGTGCGTCTCGATGACATGTTGGAGACAGCGGATATCTTCGTCACGGCTACCGGCAACTACAATGTTATCGACGGCGCTAGCCTCGACCGGATGAAGCACAACGCGATCGTCTGCAACATTGGTCACTTCGATAATGAAATCGATGTCGCCCACCTTCGCAACTACGAGTGGGAGAACATCAAGCCGCAAGTTGACCACGTCATCCTGCCAGACGGTCGCCGTCTGATTTTGCTTGCTGAGGGTAGGCTCGTGAATCTGGGCTGTGCAACCGGACACCCCAGCTTCGTCATGTCCAATTCGTTTACCAACCAGGTGCTCGCACAGATTGAGCTGTGGCAGAACGCTGAAAACTACGGCAAAGAAGTTTTCGTTTTGCCGAAACACCTCGATGAAAAAGTGGCGCGACTGCATCTCGATAAGATCGGGGCGCGTTTAACGGAGCTGACCGAAGAGCAAGCCGACTACATCGGCGTCGGTAAAGAAGGCCCGTACAAAGCCGAGCACTACCGCTACTAGATGCGAGGCCGGACAACCACAGGCAGTCGTCTCGTACTCGGCTGCCTGTGGATCGCTCTCGGATGTGCCAGACCCGCCGTCGCAGCACCGCTGTGGCAGGTAGAGCATGACGATCATTCGTTCCTGTTACTCGGCTCGGTGCACGTTCTCGGTAGCGGTACCGTCGAGGACGATGCGCTGTTGCGCGATGCTTACCGACGCAGCGACGCGCTGGTCTTCGAACTCGACCTCAATGCGGTAACCGCCAACGAACTTGGCCAGCTGTTTCGCGAACGGGCCGTCTCCGCCGATGGTCGCGGACTTGCCGAACTCGTCGGCGACGACTTCTGGCCAGACGTTGTCGCTGCCGCGCAGGCGGCGAACATCCCGCTTGATCAATATCGGCGCAGTGAGCCGTGGTACGCGGCGATGCAGGTCACGCAACAACTCCTAACCGCGCATGGCTTTAAAAGCGACTTTGGCGTCGAGACGATTCTCGGCAACTGGGCCGTACGTGATGGTAAGCCGATACGCGGTCTAGAGACGCTCGAGCAGCAGATTGCGCTATTTGACAACTTAAGCCTCGATGCGCAGCGTCGCTTGCTGCACCAAACTCTGGCCGAAGCGGATGGTCTTGGAGACGATCTTCAGCGTTTGTCGCGCGCCTGGCGCGAGGCAGACCTGGACTTTCTCAGTACCGAGTTATTGGCGCAGCTCGACGGTATCCCAGAATTGCGCGAGGCGCTGCTCGTACGTCGCAACAAGACTTGGGCCAATCTACTGATCGCACTACCGCGTGATGCACAGCGCCGTTTGGTCGTTGTAGGCGCCTTACATTTGGTCGGACCGGACAGCTTGATCGAGTTGCTCGAGTCCGAGGGCTACCGAATCCGTAAAATCGAAGCGCGGCCGCTCTAGTTCAGACTTCGATCATCTCGAAGTCTTCTTTACCGCAGCCGCAGTCTGGGCAACGCCACGACAACGGCACGTCGTCCCAACGCGTACCCGGTGCGATTCCGGCCTCAGGATCGCCGGATTCTTCGTCGTAAATGTAGCCACAGATCAGGCACATGTAGGTTTTCATTGCGGTAAGCGGCCAATGCGAATTCGTTCCCTTAGACGGATCATAACGCCCACCCGCGAACGGCGCGAATGGTGCCCGAGCTGTGGGATACTGCGCACTAAGACGCCAGTAAATCGGACCAACAATGACCCTGTTTGACGAAGCCCAACGCTACATTCCTGGGGGCGTGAATTCGCCCGTCCGCGCCTTCAATGGTGTTGGCGGTGAACCGCTGTTTTTCAAACGTGCCGCCGGGGCGCGTGTCGTTACTGAGGACGGACGAGAGCTCATCGATTACGTGGGGTCGTGGGGACCGATGATCCTCGGTCACGCCAACCCAGCTGTAATCGATGCTGTCACGGCAACCGCGCAAGACGGCTTATCGTTCGGTGCACCCTGCGCATTGGAAACAGCGCTCGCGAAACGCATCACCGAAGTCGTCCCGTCGATCGAATTGGTGCGGATGGTGTCCTCTGGCACGGAGGCCACAATGAGCGCGATTCGCCTGGCACGCGGCTTCACAGGCCGTGACAATATCGTCAAATTCAACGGCTGCTATCACGGCCATTCAGATTCGCTGCTGATCAAAGCCGGTTCAGGCGCGCTGACACTGGGCGTCCCGAGCTCGCCTGGCGTACCGGCCGGATTGGCCGATCACACGATAACCCTCGAGTTTAACGACACGGCGGCGGTGAATAGTTTGTTCGATTCGCATGGCGACTCGCTGGCATGCGTTATCGTTGAGCCGATTGCCGGCAATATGAACATGGTTATTCCGGATCGCGAGTTCTTGACCACACTGCGTGAGCGTTGCAGCGCGCACGGCACCGTCTTGATCTTCGACGAGGTGATGACCGGCTTTCGCGTCGCGGCCGGCGGTGCGCAAGCCCATTTCGATATAACACCCGATATGACGACGCTTGGCAAAATCATCGGTGGCGGTATGCCGGCCGCCGCTTTCGGCGGCCGGCGCGACATCATGCACCACATCGCACCGGTCGGACCGGTGTATCAAGCGGGGACGTTGTCGGGCAATCCGCTCGCCATGGCCGCTGGACTCGCGACACTCGATGGTTTGGCAGAGCCTGGTTTGTACGAGCAACTCAGCGCGACCACCGCATCACTCGCTGACGGTATGCGCGAGGCGGCGGCGAGCGCCGGAATTGACCTCGCGACGACGTCGCTAGGCGGTATGTTCGGCTTTGTGTTTGGCCGCGATACGCCACCCAGCTGTTTCGACGACGTCGCCAATGCCGATACGCAGGCGTTTAAGCGCTTCTTTCATCTGATGATCGACCGGGGTGTTTATCTAGCACCATCAGCGTTTGAGGCGGGCTTTGTATCGACCTGTCACACCAATGCTGATATCGCGGCGACGCTCGCCGCTGCCAGCGACGCATTTACGGCGCTCGCGGCTGGCTAAACGCCGCTAATCGGTACTGCCGGGACGGATGGCTTGCACCAATTCGCCGACGATTTCCAGACGGACAGCGGTCGATGGCGCCTCAAGACAGCGTTGCTTGTCTTCCGCTGAGATCGGCAAGATTTCGGCAAGCCGGTACGACACCCACGCGGCATCGTCGTAGCGTTTGTCGCTACCGGCGTACAGTCGGCCAAAGTCGTCGAGAACACTTTGCAATATGGCAGCCAGGTGCGAGTAATCGCTCGGCAACGCAAGACTCGGCGGCTCCTCTAACCATTCGACGGTTGCCGTGTTCAGACCATCGTCCGCAACCGACCGCTCGATCACGCGGAAACGTTGTTTGCCGACGGCAGTGACACCGAGAATGCCGTCACTGCCTTGGTACCAGTCGGTAATTTCAGCAACGGTACCTATCTCAGCGAAACTGGCCGGCCCTGTCTCTTGTCCGCGTTCGATCATAACGACGCCGAAACCGGTCGACTCGCGCATACAACGACTGATCATATCGAGATAACGCGCCTCGAAAACCCGCAACGGCAGCGGGCCTTCGGGAAACAAGACCGTACGCAATGGAAACAGTGGCAACGTTTGCTCGTTCAAGCGCAACTCACCCAGCGAATTTATCCGCCAACTCTGTCGGCAACCGCTGACGAACGTCACCAAAGCTGCCGTTGCTCATTAAAACGACAATATCGCCAACGGCCGCGTCATCGCGCAGTCGATGGCAAAGCGTCGTATGCCCGTCGAGGATAACGCACTTATCGGCAATCGGTGCAATCGCCGCTGCAAGGTCAATATCACCAGAGCTTGGACGGACGATGTAAACGCGATCGGCCGCTGCTAGGGCCTCGCCAAGCGCCGTCCCGTGGGCACCGCTGCGCATCGTGTTTGAGCGCGGCTCAAGCGCGACAAGCAAGCGACGTGTCGGCTCGGCTGCCCGGACACCGGCAATCGTTTTGTGAATCGCCGTCGGATGGTGCGCAAAGTCGTCATAGACCGTCACGGCGTCCATCACCAACAACGGCTCAAGGCGACGTTTTACCCCACCGAATGTGGCCAACCCGGTGCCGACTTCGTGCGGGGCAACGCCGACAGCGGCCAATGCCGCGATAGCCGCTGCCGCGTTGTCGAGGTTGTGCTCGCCGAGTAATGAAAATTCAGACTCAACAACGGTAACGCCGTCGACGTGAACGGCGACGCGGTCACGAGCGACGCGCGTAACAGCGATGGTCGCGAGTTTCGGATCGGTGCCGAACGAGCGGGTCGGCGTCCAAGCTCCGAGGGCTAGCACATCGTCAATAGCGCTGGAAACAGCCGGTACGAGCAGACAACCGCGACCGGGCACGGTGCGGACTAAGTGATGCATTTGTCGTGCGATAGCGTCGATCGATGGGTAAATATCGGCATGATCGAACTCGAGGTTCGCGAGAATGGCAACCTCAGGGCGGTAGTGGACAAACTTCGCTCGCTTGTCGAAAAACGCCGTGTCGTACTCGTCCGCCTCGATGACAAAAACATCGTCGCTGCCGTACGCCGCCGAAACCCCAAGCTCTGGGGCGATACCACCGATCAGAAAACCCGGGTCGCGCCCAATCGAGCGTAGCAATGATGTAACCAGGCTCGACGTTGTCGTTTTGCCGTGTGTGCCGGCACACGCGATGACCCGCCGCCCGGCCAGAACATGCTCAGCGATCCACGCCGGACCGGATGTGTAGGGAAGGCCAAGGTCTAACATGCGCTCAACCAATCGATGACCGCGACGCATGACGTTACCGACAATGACCATGTCGGGGTCTTGCTCAAGAGGAGCGGTATCGTCGCCGCGAGTCAGCGTGACACCGAGCTGCTCAAGCTGCGTGCTCATCGGCGGCCAGGCATTGTCATCCGACCCGCTAACGGTATGGCCGGCCGCTTTCGCGAGCGCCGCGACGCCGCCCATGAACGTGCCGCAAATACCGAGGATATGCAGGTGCATAACCGGCACTTACCCGAAGGCAGCGAGACCGATCGCCGCCGTTTCGGCTGGCGTATTTAGGTCGGAATTGGCGGTATTGACGAACGTAGCGCCGAGCAAAGTAATCAGGAATAAAAATACAAACGCGATGATCGGATGCCATTCGAGCGCAGCACCCAAAATTCGACTTTGCGCCAATAGCAGCCACACGGCCAACAACCAAATCGGTATCGCGTAATTGATTCCCGATTTGATCGCGATCATCAGTACCACGACTTGCGCGACTGTCAGCAGATTGTCGACGGCCAGCAGCGCGATCAGCGTTTGCACGAGGCGATGGCCGCGCCGATTGGCGAGTAACAGCAATGTGATGGTGCCGTACACGACGACGTTATACGCGACGTAGTTGAGTGGATTGTCGTTCACGCCATACGGTGTGCTGAGCACGATCAGCATCACGACGAGGAACACGGCGCAGGTTATCGCCAGCCAAAACGGAGCGGCTGGCATCGCCGCTGGCGTTCCGCGAAAAGTGGCCAGACTAAATACGGCCGTCAAAAAGTCGTTCATGGACCCTCGGTCGGCCGTGAAGTCCGACGTGTTACTCTGCGCTCATGATACGTCATCCTCACGCAAGTTAAGCGATTGCACTTCGTCGATACGACCGCGGCGCTGGCAGACGTGTGCGCGAACCTCGCCGGCAGTGACCGACTGAGCGTCGATACCGAGTTTGTTCGCGAGCGCACCTTCTTCGCAAAACTGTGCTTGTTGCAGGTCGCTACGCCCGACGGAATCTGGTTGATCGATCCGCTCGCGATTGACGATCTTGAGCCGTTATGGGCGCTAATTGGCACCACCACGCTGGTTCTGCACGCCGGTCGGCAAGACCTTGAGGTGTGCTGGCAAGCGTCAGGGCGCTTGCCGAAGGCAGTGCTCGATACGCAAGTGATGGCGGGCCTCGCCGGATTTGCACCGCAAATAGGCTATGCAGCGCTCGTCAAGACATTGCTCGACATCGACCTCGATAAGTCGAAAACACGAACGGACTGGAGTCGCCGACCACTGGACGCGGATGAACTCGCCTACGCTGCCGCCGACGTCGAACATCTCGGCGACATTCGCCAACGTCTCGATGACCAGCTCGCCGGCCTTGGCCGCCAAACGTGGGCCCTTGAAGATACACAGAGTCTGCTTGAGCCGCGTCTCTACAAGGTCGATACGACGTTGGCTTGGCAGCGCGTAAAAGGATTGTCGCGTTTGGCACCGACAGCCAGACGAGCTGCGATGGCCATGGCGAGCTGGCGCGAGCAAATGGCCATCGATAAAAACCTACCGCGACAGTGGGTAGTGCGCGATACGGAACTGCTTGCCATCGCCGAGCGCTACCAGTTCGACGGGCGCCCGTTGAAGGGCTTTGAGAATGCAGCCACCGAACGGCGCTATGCGCGCAAACTGCAGCGCTTTCTCGATGAGAATCGCAATTCGCTGCCGGAGGCGGTCCCGCCAAGTGCCCGGCCAGATCCGGCCGAGCGCGATCTCGTTAAGCAGCTCGGCAAGTCTGTCGCGTCAACGGCGACAGCAATGAACGTCGAACCTGAAGTGTTAGCACCCATGCGCGAATTGCGCGCCGCTGCGCGAGGCGAGCGCGACCTACGGGTATTCTCGGGGTGGCGTCGCGGCGTCGTCGGCGATTCCCTACTCGCCGAACTCAGTTAATAGCGGCGGTCAGCCGAGCGTAAACATCGTCCATTGAACCGTCAGCATCGATGCTGACGAGCAAGCCGCGTTCCCGATAAAAATCGACCAGCGGTTCGGTCTGGGTACGATAGACCTCGAGGCGATTACGAATCGTCTCTTCGTTGTCGTCGTCGCGCTGCATGAGCTCCCCGCCGGCGGCGCGGCTCGCCTCGATATCTGCAGCGGGCGAAAAATAGACGTTCAAGATCTTACCGGTCTTGGAACAGGTGCGCCGACCGCTAAGCCGCTTCAATAAGACGTCGAACGGTACCTGCATTAAAACCGCTTTCGTCAACGGCTTGCCGAGCTCATCGAGCAGTGCTGATAACCCTTCTGCCTGGACGGTCGTCCGCGGGAAACCATCGAGAATAAAACCATTCTGGCAACGCTCGTCGGTCGTCAGGCGCTCGCGAATTATGCCGAGGACGATGTCGTCGGAGACCAGCTCGCCGGCATCCATAACGGCTTTCGCTTTGCGGCCGAGTTCGGATCCGGAGGCGACGGCTGCCCGCAGCAAGTCGCCCGTTGAGACTTGTGGGATACCACGCTCAGCCATTAGGCGGGCCGCTTGCGTGCCTTTGCCCGAGCCGGGCGCTCCGAGAAGTACGAGTCGCATGGGTTAGTCTCTACCGCGCTTGCGCGTAAGGACCGGGGAAAGTACGCGGCCGTTACTGGCACGTCAACCGGCTGCACCGCATCAGTTGCGATATTCTGTTGGGAACGAACGACCTGGAGAAACATTATGTCTCGACCCAATGCGTTTTACGCCCAATCGGGCGGCGTAACGGCTGTCATCAACGCATCGGCAGCCGGCGTCATCGAGACGGCCCGCGCAAACAAGACTCGCATTGGCAAGGTCTTCGCCGGTCGCAACGGCATCATCGGCGCTCTGCGCGAAGAGCTCATCGATACGAGTCGCGAGAGCGCTCGAACGATTGCTGCGTTGCAGCATATGCCCGGCGGGGCGTTCGGTTCCGCCCGCTACAAACTGCGCGGCCTAGACGAGAACAAAGCGGAGTATGAGCGGTTGATTGAGGTCTTCCGAGCCCACGACATTCGCTACTTTTTTTACAACGGCGGCAACGATTCGATGGATACCGCCCACAAGGTTTCGCAGATCGGTAAACGGCTTGGATTTCCGATTACGGCGATCGGGGTGCCGAAAACGGTTGATAACGACCTGCCGCTGACCGACTGCTGCCCCGGTTTTGGGTCGGTCGCGAAATACGTAGCGGTCTCAACTCGCGAGGCAGCCTGTGACGTCGCATCGATGGCTGAGACGTCAACGAAAGTGTTTATTCTTGAGGTGATGGGGCGCCACGCCGGTTGGATAGCTGCCGCCGGCGGCCTGGCTGGCAACGGTCCAGACGAACCGCCGCACGTTATTTTGTTTCCCGAGATACCGTTCGACCGGACAGCGTTCGTCCACAAAGTTGATGACGCCGTAAGACGTAACGGGTACTGCGTCGTCGTCGTCTCGGAGGGCGCGCGGTATGCCGACGGGCGATTCTTGGCCGACGCCGGTAGCCGAGATGCATTTGGGCACGTGCAACTCGGTGGTGCTGCACCGGTCATCGCGGGAATTGTTAAAAACGAACTGGGCCTCAAGTACCACTATGCCATCGCCGACTACCTGCAACGGGCGGCCCGCCATATCGCCTCGGCGGTCGACGTAAAGCAAGCCTACGCGGTTGGCCAGGCCGCCGTACGGATGGCACTGGCCGGTGACAATGCCGTTATGCCGATCATTCGCCGCCTGTCTGACAAACCGTACCGTTGGACGATCGGTAAAGCGCCGCTCGGGCGTATCGCCAATCGTGAAAAACCCGTACCGCGGCGGTTTATCAGCCGCGACGGTTACGGAATCACGGCCGCCGGCCGGCGCTATCTCGAGCCCCTGATTCGCGGCGAGGCCGAGGCGCCGTTTCGCAATGGCCTGCCGGTCTACCCGCAGCTAAAGAACCAGGTGGTGGCACCGCGTACGGGACGCCAATGGACACTTTAGCCGGGCGACATGTGCTAGTATCCGCGGCCTAAATTGGGGAGCGCCGGGCACTGGCCTAGCGGACCAAAACTACAAGAACCGCTTTGGCGGTCATTACTTCCGATAGCCGGTCGCACGCCATAGCTGCGCGCGACGCACCGCCGCGTTCGCTCCCAACACAACGAGTTTCGAAAACGGAGTAACCCGCAGTATGTCAATTGCGATCATTCTGGCCCTGTCCTTGTTTGGACTAGCCGTGGCCTTTTACTACTCAAATTCAGTCAGTCGCGTCGCGGTCGACATGGGTGTCGACGACGACGATACACGTGGCCGCCTGCGCAAGATCCACGCGGCGATCGCCGCCGGGGCAATGGCCTTCTTGAAACAAGAATACAAGTTCATGGCGATTTTCATGGTCTTGTTCGGCATCGTTATCGCGCTGCTGATCGACGATCATCACACGCCGGATGTCAACGAGGGACTGTACACCGCCATCGCGTTCATATTCGGTGCGGTCATCTCGATCGCGAGCGGTTACATCGGCATGAAGATAGCGACCGCCGGCAACGCGCGTACAACCGTCGCCGCCAATCAGTCGCTTTCAAGCGCGTTCAACCTGGCGCTGCACTCGGGCTCCGTCATGGGCTTCGCGCTCGTGAGCCTCGCCTCACTTGGGATGCTGCTGATTTACCTGGGTTTGAAATATGTCTTACCCGCCGATCTGCCAGCTCACATCTTGATGGAAGTGATCGCCGGTTTCGGCCTTGGCGGCTCGTCGATCGCGTTGTTCGCCCGCGTCGGCGGCGGTATTTTTACCAAAGCGGCCGATGTCGGCGCCGACCTAGTCGGCAAAGTCGAAGCCGGTATTCCCGAGGACGACCCGCGTAATCCAGCCGTGATCGCCGATAACGTCGGCGACAATGTCGGCGACGTCGCCGGAATGGGTGCTGACCTCTTCGGCTCGTGCGCCGAGAGTACCTGTGCCGCGATGGTGATTAGCGCCATCGCGTTTGCTGGCAACGTCGATGCACTGCTGTATCCCATTGTCATCTCAGCGATCGGTATCCCGATCAGCCTGCTCACACTGCTCGTCATTCGGGTCAATACCGAGGAGCAAGTGGGTCCGGCTCTGAAGCGCATGCTGATCATTTCCAGCGTGCTGATGGCTATCGCGATGTATTTCGTCACGATGCAGCTATTGCCAGAGAACTTCGCCATCGCCGGCGCCGATTACACGGCACTCGGCGTCTACTTGTGCTTCCTAACCGGTTTGATCGCCGGCCTCGTGGTTGGTTTGCTAACCGAGTACTACACGTCAGATGCCTACGGACCGGTCCGCGAAGTGGCGGAGTCGTGCCAGACCGGTACCGCCACAAACATCATTTTCGGCCTCGCGCTCGGCTACAAGAGCGCAGTCGGTCCGTACATAGCGATCGGCCTCGCGATCTATATCCCGTGGATGCTCGCCGGGATGTACGGCGTGGCCATCGCCTCGCTCGGTATGCTCGGTACGCTCGTCATTGCGTTAACGATCTACGCCTACGGGCCGGTCGCCGACAACGCAGGTGGCATCGCGGAGATGGCCGGTATGCCGGAGCACGTGCGCGAGCGCACCGACGTCTTAGACTCGGCCGGCAATACCACAGCAGCCATCGGTAAGGGCTTTGCGATCGGCGCGGCCATCCTGACATCGCTCGCTTTGTTCGCCGCGTTCCTGACGCGCGCCGACCTGCTGCTAAAAGAGCAAAACGGCCCGGAATACGACTTATTGGGCTCGATAAACCTGCTCGACCCGATGGTCTTTAGCGGTCTGTTCATCGGCGCTGTTCTGCCCGCCTTGTTCACCGCAATGACGATGAAATCGGTCGGTGCCGCCGCCTTCAAGATGATTGAGGAAGTTCGTCGCCAGTTCCGCGAAATCCCAGGCATCATGGAAGGCAAAGGCGATCCGGATTACGAGCAATGCGTTGCCATCTCAACGCAAGCAGCGGTTCGCGAAATGATCGCGCCTGGGATTCTGATTATGGGTGCGCCGCTGCTGACCGGTTTCTTATTCGGCATTCAAGCGACCGCCGGTCTGCTGGCCGGCTCGCTAGTCGCTGGCGGTGTCCTCGCTATATCGGCGTCCAACTCGGGCGGCGCCTGGGACAATGCCAAGAAATACATCGAAGCCGGCAACCTGGGCGGTAAAGGCACCGACAACCACAAGGCAGCGGTGGTCGGCGATACGGTCGGTGACCCGCTGAAAGACACATCGGGCCCATCGCTGAACATCTTGATTAAGTTGTCCGCGATTTTGTCGCTCGTGTTTGTCCCGTTCTTCGTTCAGTACGGTGGCATTTTGGTCGGCTAATCCAACCGCAACAGATCTAACAACAAAAGCCCTGGCGCGATCGCGCCAGGGCTTTTTTTATGGGCGCATCCACCGCCGGCGTTACGCCAACGGCAGCGGCTTCTCAATAACGTAACCCTGCACGAAATCGACCCCCATAGCGCGTACCGCATCGAAATCCGATTGGTCCTCGACCTCCTCAGCGACGGTGCGAAAGCGCAGCGTCTCGGCAAGCTTGACCATGGCTGTGACCATCTCTTGATTGACAGCATCAACAGCCAGACCGCGGGTAAAACTGCCATCGATTTTTAGGTAATCGACCGGTAAGTGTTTGAGTTTCGAAAACGCGCCGAGCCCTGAACCAAAGTCATCGAGGGCAAATTCGGCGCCCATCCCATGCAGCACCTCGATAAAGCGCTGCGCCGTCGTTAAGTTCGCGATCAATGCCGTTTCGGTGACTTCAAAACAAATCCGGTTCGGAGCCACGCCGCTGGTATCCAGACAATCGACGACGAACTCGAGAAACGACGCATCGCCGAGCGTCTGACCCGACAGGTTGATGCTGAGGCTGCGATTCTCGGGAATCTTGATTTGATGAGTCGCAACAGCCGTTAACGCGCTGCGAACGACCCATCGGTCGATTTCAGGCATCAGCTGGTAGCGCTCGGCTGAGACCATAAAGTCGCGGGGGCCCGACGCGGCGCCATCACTGTCCGGCAAGCGAAGTAACACCTCGATCGCCGGTCCATGATCGGCACCGCTTAGGGAAAGAATACTCTGGGTGTACAGTTCGAAGCCGTCATTGGCGAGCGCCGTTTGGATGGCTTTCAGCCAAACGATTTCACCGCGCTCCCGGGCGATCGATTCCTCGCGCGCCGTGTAGACCTCGACACGACCGCGACCGCGTTGCTTAGCGATGTAACAGGCTGAATCGGCAGCGGCCATGATCTCCTCGGACGTACCGCCATCGGCCCCAATCTCGACCAAACCAACACTGGCGCCGATCGTAAATAACCGGTTTTGCCAGACAAACCGGTAGTCCGCGACGGCACTGACGATTGTGGTCGCGATCTGACGGGCTTTGTCGAGCGGACAACCGACCAGCAGTAAAGCGAACTCATCGCCGCCAATCCGAGCGCAAAAGTCCGAGTCGCGGACATTGTCTTTCAAAATTGCGGCGATTTCCTGCAGCAGGCGATCGCCCGCCTGGTGGCCACAGCTGTCGTTAACCGCTTTAAAGCGGTCGAGATCGATATACGCGAGCACATGGCCTTGCTGTTTCGATCGCGCGGTCGACAGTGCCTCTTTGAGACGGCGTTCGAACTCGCGCCGGTTGATAAGTCCGGTGAGTGCGTCGTGACTCGCCTGATAGGACATCTGCCGGGTAAGCCCACGAAGCTCGCTGACGTCGTGAACCAAGATGACGACACCGCCCATATTGCCGGTGTCGTGCCGAATCGGCGATGCCGTCAACTCGACCGAGTGCTCATCGGCCGCCGAACGGCCCAGCAGAACCGCGCGCCGGCCCATGCTGACGCGTTGGCGCGTGGCGAGACAGCGCTCGACCGGGTCCTCCAGTGAACGCCGGTCAGACTCGTCAACAAGTCGGAGGACATCGCCGAACAAGCGACCGCTAACATCACCGCGCGGGTAGCCGGTAAGCGACTCGGCGGCCCTGTTCATGTAGTCGATACGCCCGCTGGTGTCGGTCGTCACAACGCCTTCGGCGATCGATTCAAGCGTAAATTGGGCGAACTGCCGCCCGCGGCCGAGCGAGGCTTCCAAGTTGCGCCGATAGGAGATGTCCCGCGCAACACTTAAGACAACGGCCTTGCCTTCCCACTGAATCAACTGCGAACGGGCTTCGACCCACTTGCCTTGCTCGGCCCCGTCGATCAGCTGCAGCTCGCGCGGCGCATCGTCGACCTCCTCGTCGAGCACCGATTGGGTCGTCTTTCGAAAGATCGCCCGGTAGGCCGGCTTGACGAGATCGGTCACCGGGCGACCGACCAGTTTGTCGGGGTCGAGGCCGATAAGATTCGCAGCGGACTCATTGGCGAGGTAAATACGTTGATCGTGGATCAGCACGACCTCGGGATTGGCCATCGCGAAGCGCCGAAACAGCTGCTCACGCTCACCGATGGCAGCGCTGTGGTCGGTGACCGTATCGAGCAATTGATTGACGGTCTTAACGAGATCCGGCGCTTCGGGCGCGCTAGCCGCGTCAAGGCGCTGCCCGAACGTGGCTTGCTCAGCGACATTGAGGATATCGTTGTTGAGCTGCCCGAGCCGTTCGCGAAGCGAACGACGCACCCGTTGATGACCGAGCAGGAATCCGACGATAAGGCCGCCGAGCGCTGAGACCACAGCGACAATGATCGTCTGGGACATTCGTAACCGTTACCAACTGCACCCGTGCAGTCGACCGCATTTCACCGCAATTCCAGCCGCACCGCACGTGTCGGAACGATTCGCCGGCTGGCCGGGCCTGGCCGCGTCCATAGCCAGAAATACCCTGCTCATCGAGCCCGGCGCCGTTTGGCCGTTTTGTTATCACTGTCGGCCAGCTGGATCCTGCTAGCTAGCATAGCTCACAGGCCGATTCAGGCGGCGTAGAATTAACAATAACCGTGTCCGGCATTCGCTTGTTTGGCCCGAACAAAGACCGTAATCTGTGGCGCCCAGCCAACGAATTCCGTCCGAGTTAGATCGACTGCCCATGCGAAACAACGCCGCGCAAGAACAGATGATCAACCAGCAATTGCGCACGTGGGATGTCCTAGATGAGCGCGTGCTGGCTGCCGTGCGCGCGGTGCCAAGGGACGAATTTGTGCCGGCACGCTATGCCGATCTCGCCTATGCTGACTTCGGTGTGCCGCTGGCCCATGGCGAGGCGATGCTGACCCCAAAAACTGAGGGGCGGATATTGCAAAGCCTTGCCCTGGATCACGATGATGCTGTGCTTTGCATTGGGGCTGGCTCCGGATACCTCGCGGCCTGTATGGCCAAGCTTGCCGCGCGTGTTGTTGCCTACGAACGCCACGTCGATCTCGCCGCCGCGGCGGAAGAGCACTTGCACCGGCTGGGCTTTGCGGCGAATGTGGAGTGGCGTGCCGAACCGTATACAACAGAAACGGCCGCCGGTATGTACGACGCGATTGCAGTGACCGGATCGGTGGCCGCGGTGAGTGACAACATACGCGCTTCGCTAAACCCAGGTGGCCGCTTGTTCATCGTTGTCGGCGCCGGCGTTGCACAACAAGCACGGTTGGTGAGCGCGACGATGGACGGGGACTTGCGGACAGAAGTTTTGTTCGAGACGGAACTGGCGCCGCTGGAAGGCTTTGCGGCTAAACGTGCGTTTGAGTTTTAGCGAGCGACGCAAACTTTTTCGCGCCGCAGGTATCGAAGTACAACCACAAGAGCGAGAAACGCCTCATG
Organism: Pseudomonadota bacterium; assembly: GCA_039183535.1. Classification (GTDB taxonomy): domain Bacteria; phylum Pseudomonadota; class Gammaproteobacteria; order Steroidobacterales; family Woeseiaceae; genus JBCAXA01. Next base: position 24,733 of record JBCDBO010000017.1, read on the forward strand.
GCCTGGCATGAAATATACCCGGATGAGTTAGCTAAACGCATCCGAGCTGGAGAGGACTGGACAATCATCGATATCCGCGAACCCGAGGAACGTGTCGCGGCGCGAATTCGGCACACCAAGAACATCCGCATGGCGGAAATTCCGAACCGACTTGCCGAAATTCCAGACCAGGGCAACGTCGCGTTTCTCTGTCATGGCGGGGTCCGGAGTCAACATGTGTGCGATTTTCTGACGAACCGTGGTATCGACGGGACGTACAGCGTTGTCGGCGGTATCGATCGTTGGTCTACTGACGTGGATCCGGATATACCCCGCTATTGATCCGGACGCCCGTCCTTGACGGGTGTTGGGGTGTTGTAGTTTACTAAAACACCTGGGCGATCCAGGTGCGAGCGAATAACGCCAATGAAACAACCTACCCTAGTCGCAACAGCCGTTTGTTTGCTGTGCCTGCCCGCACTGGCCGCTGCTGAGAGCCTGCTCGAGGTGTACCAACAAGCGCTACAAAGCGACCCGCAAGTGCGCGAAGCGGAATTTAATCGCAACGCCGCCGAGGAGGCCGCGCCCCAGGCTCGTGGTGCGCTGTTGCCACAAATCACGGCAACAGGCAGCTACGAGGATTCGACCAGCGACGGTAACAACGTGTTCGTGCAGCGCTTCGAAGACCCGAATACCGGTCAAGAGATCTTCCTGACGCAAAACACGCAACGTGAACGCGACTCCGAAGCGACGCAGTGGCAAGTGGAATTGACTCAGACCCTATTCCGGTGGGATCAATTTGTTGAACTGAAGCGCGCCGGCAAGCGCGTCGCGCAAGCCTACGCCAACTACGAAGCGGCGCAACAAGACCTGATCGTCCGGGTCGCGGATCGCTATTTCAATGTACTCGCGGCGCAAGATTCCGTCTCGGCCGCAACAGCCAGCAAACGTGCTATCGCCCGCCAACTCGACCAGGCAAAGCAACGGTTTGACGTCGGTCTGATCGCGATCACCGACGTGCAGGAATCGCAGGCCGCGTTTGACCAAGCGACGGCGGATGAAATTAGCGCAAAGCGCAATCTTGCGACCGCCAAAGAATTCTTGCGCGAGATAACCGGTACCTACACCGGCGATCTGGAAGCGCCGCAACGCGGTTTACCGCTGGTGCTACCAGAGCCGGCTAGCGCTAACGATTGGGTCGCGACTGCGATCGAGCAAAACCTGAACCTGCAAGCGAGTCGGCTGAACGCCGAGATCGCACAGGCCGAAATCAACTCGCGGCGCAGTAGCCACTACCCGACCTTGTCGTTGTTCGCCCGCGTCAGTGACATCGATGACTCGGCAACCCAAGCACTAAACGGCGGCAACCCGGATCCGGCCGACTTTTCGCAGCGAACCGAATCGGTAGGCATCCAGTTCAGCATTCCTATTTATGCCGGTGGTACGGTCTCGTCGCGCGTTCGGGAGGCCATACAATTGCATCACGCCGCTCGCGAACAGCTGCAGCGTGTTGCCAGGGAAACGGAACGGCAAGCGCGCGATGCTTACCTCGGTATCGAGACCGACATCGCTCGGGTCAACGCGCTGACGCAATCGTTGGCCTCCAGCCAAACGGCACTCGAGGCGACCGAGGCTGGCCTCGAAGTCGGAACTCGTACGACCGTCGACGTGCTGGATGCACAGCGCAATGTGTTCAATGCATTCACGACGCTCGAACGTGCCCGCTACGACTATCTGCTGAACGTGCTGCGCCTAAAGCAAGCCGCCGGTACGTTGCGCGTCCAAGATCTGGAGTCGATCGAAGCCTACCTTGAGCAACGCGGCGTTGATAACGTGCCGCGCGGTATCAGGTCGCCTGAGGAACGGTCGGACGGGTAATCAACGGCGCAAGCAACAGCAACAACTCGCGCAGCGCCCCGCGATTTTGATTGAGCACGTCTTGCGCTCGCGCGCCGAGTTCAGCCCGCTCGGTTGGCTGATCGAACAAGCGCACGACGGCGGCAGCCAAGGCCTCACCAGAGTCGACAATTTCACAGGCGTGCGCCTCGCTCAATCGCTGCGCAATGTCTTCGCTGTTGAAGTTATGCGGCCCGGTCAACACAGGCTTGCCGAGGATAGCCGGCTCTAGCAGGTTGTGGCCGCCAATAGGCACCAACGAGCCGGCGACGAAAGCAACGTCACACGCGGCGTAAAAACTCATCACCTCGCCCATCGTGTCGCACAGATAGACAGCTGTATCCGACCCGATATCGGCGCCAGCTGTCCGCCGAACGAAGCGCTCGCCGCGATCGCGCAGCAGTCGGGCGAGCTCGTCGAAACGCTCGGGATGGCGCGGCACCAACACCAGCAAGGCGTTAGGGTGCGTAGCCCGCACGCTCGCGTGAGCATCGAGGATGACTTCCTCCTCACCGTTGTGCGTGCTAGCGGCAATCCAGATCGAGCGGTTTTCGCCAAGCATCTGCCGCAGGTTTCGACCGTTCTCGAAATGCACGGGATCGGACTCAATATCGAACTTGAGATTGCCGGTAACAAATGTCCGTTCGGGCGCGGCACCAAGCGCGCGAAAGCGCTCGGCATCCGATGTACTTTGCGCGGCGATTACGATGCCATGCGACAACGCTTCACGAAACAACGGCACCAAGCGCCGATAGCGACCGACTGAACGGGGCGATATCCGAGCGCTCGCGAGCACTAACGGAATGCCGCGCACACCACACTCGTTATAGAGGTTCGGCCAGATCTCCGTCTCCATGATTATGGCGATCGTCGGGCGTACCCGATCGAAGAAGCGTTTAACGGCACCGTTGGTTTCGAAGGGGACGTAAATGTGGGTGACGGTGTCACCGAACACGCGGCGCACGCGCGCAGCGCCAGTGGGCGTAACGGTTGTTACAACGAGACGTTTGTCGGGGTACGACTGGATAAGTTGGCGGATCAACGGCACAGCAGCCTGAACCTCGCCAACCGAGACGGCGTGTATCCAGATCGACGCCTGACCGACGTCCGGAACACCGAAGCCGAAGCGCTGGCCGAGCCGGTCCATGTACGCCGGATTGCGCACGCCACGAACGAGCCAGAACAGCAGCATCAGCGGCGAGACCAGATAGACGGCGAACAGGTAGAGAAAGCGCATAAGCCGGGGCGGACCGGTTGGGGCCGCCTAGCTGCCTCGAATGGCGTCGATAATACGCGTACTCGAGCGGCCAGACCGGAATGCGAGCACCCTTACCTCGCCGCCATTCGCCAGTACATGGGCTCCGCCGACAATCTCATCGACCGCATAGTCGCCGCCTTTGACCAAGATATCTGGCGTTATGGCCTCGATAAGCTCGGCCGGCGTATCGGCCGAGAATGGAACAACCCAATCGACACTCGCGAGACCGGCCAAAACAGCCAGTCGGTCCTCCAGTGGATTGATCGGTCGATCCTCGCCTTTCAAACGGCGTACCGATGCGTCGTCGTTGACAGCAACGATTAGTCGATCGCCGAGCGATTTCGCTTCCTCGAGATACGCCACGTGGCCAGCATGCAAGATATCGAAGCACCCGTTCGTCATGACGACACGTTGCCCGGCCTCGCGCGCGGCGGCGCGTGCGACCAGCAGCGACGCTGCATCGCTAACGCCGCGACCACCGGTACCGCGCTGATGCAGGGCATCGCGCAATTCTGCCGGCGTCACAGTTGCGACACCGATCTTACGAACGACCAAGCCGGCGGCTAAGTTGGCGAGCGCCGCTGCCTCCCGTCGCGTTAAGCCCACCGCCAGGGCAGCGCCGAGCGTCGCGATGACGGTATCGCCAGCGCCGGTGACGTCGAAGACTTCGCGTGCCACGGTAGACAGAAAAAACGGTTCCGGTTCAGCTCGATCGATCAGCAACATGCCGCGTTCGGACCGGGTAACGAGCAGCGCATCGAGATCAAGATCAGTCGCCAACGCGCGCGCCCGGGCCACCAAGTCAGCGTCGCTACTCGATTGACCGGCGACCGCTTCGAATTCTGCTTCGTTCGGTGTCAGCAGGCTCGCGCCTCGGTAGCGCGTAAAGTCGGTGCCCTTCGGATCGACCAAGACCGGTACACCACGCTGTTTGGCTAATTCGATCAACTCGGCGACATCGTTAAGCGCGCCTTTCGCGTAATCCGAGAGCACCAGAACATCGGTCTCGGTCAGCACAGACGCCAAAGCCGGTGCGAGCGTCACGTCTTTAACGGTCGGTTGCTCGCGATCGAGTCGAATGAGCTGCTGACCGCGCGATAACACGCGCAGCTTCGAGATGGTCGGGATCGACGAGTCAGCAACAAAGTGTGGGTCGATCCCGGCCGCCCGGACCAAAGACGCTAGCTGCTCGGCTGCCGCGTCGTCGCCGGTAACGCCGGCCAGCGCCGTTTGAGCGCCCAGCGCAGCAACATTGACCGCCACGTTGGCCGCTCCCCCGGCCCGCACCTCATCGGCGCCAACATGGACAACCGGCACCGGCGCTTCGGGTGAGATACGCCGTGTAGCGCCAAACCAATACTCATCGAGCATGACATCGCCGGCGACCGCCACGCGCGCTGATGAGAAATCGGGAATTGTTATCGGCATCCGGCGCCGTCCGGTGTCCTAACGATGGCGAGGACGGTACGCGTCTCGCGCCCAGCCGGCAAGCAGCGGAGCTGCGCCGCAGTGACGAGCAAATGCCGATGATTCGGGCAGGCTGACAGCGACGGATAGCAGCAAAGTGTGTCGAGCTGGCTTGTCAGCGCAAAAGTACACGGCTACCGTGACCGGATATGCATAGAAAAACTGCCCCTATGACGATTAATCGTCGCGAACTCGCAGGCTTAGGGCTCGCCAGCGCACTGTTGCCAGCCTGGGCGAAAAGCGCGAAAGCCGATCTAAGCGGCCTGCCCGCACTCAGCGGCTCGCGTTTCGACCTGAATGTTGCCGCGGCGCCGGTGACGATTGATGGACGCCGCAGTAACGCCGTACTTGTCAATGGCGAGCTGCCTGCGCCACTGCTGCGCTGGCGAGAGGGCGACACGTTAGCGCTGACCGTTCGAAACGCGCTGCAACAAGACACATCAATTCACTGGCACGGAATCTTGCTGCCGTTCCACATGGACGGTGTTCCGGGCCTGAGTTTTCCCGGCATTAAACCGAACGAGACGTTTACATACCGATTCACGCTGCGTCAAAGCGGGACGTACTGGTACCACAGCCATTCGGGCTTACAAGAACAAGTCGGCCATTTCGGGCCAATCATCGTCGAGCCGGCCGATGGCTATGCGGAACCGTTTGATCGTGAATACATCGTGCAATTGTCGGATTGGACGTTCGAGAACCCGCACCGCGTGTTCTCAAAGCTCAAGAAGATGAGCGACAACTACAATTTTCAGCAACGCACAGTCGGCGATTTCGTACGCGAGTCTCGCCGCCACGGCCTCGACCCGACGTGGGCAGACCGACGAGCGTGGGGCGCGATGCGTATGAACCCGACCGACATTGCCGATGTCACCGGCTCAACCTATACCTATCTTGTGAACGGCTATGGTCCTGCCGACAACTGGACCGGCTTATTCACGCCGGGCGAGCGTGTGCGGCTGCGCTTTATCAATGCCGCAGCAATGAGCATTTTTAATGTTCGCATCCCTGGCCTACCGATGACCGTCGTTGCTGCTGACGGACTCGATGTAAAACCGGTCACGATCGACGAGTTTCAAATCGGTACGGCTGAGACATTCGATGTGATCGTCGAACCGACGGCTGACGCCTACACACTCGTTGCTGAATCGAACGACCGCAGCGGTATGGCTCGGGCAACACTCGCGAGGGGTGAGGGCTTGAAGGCACCGGTCCCAGCGCTGCGGCCGCGACCGACGTTAACGATGAAAGACATGGCCATGAACCATAGCGCCGATGGCCATATGGGTCATGCCGAGATGGCAGCAAGTCCATCGGCAGATTCATCGCCCCGCCACAGTGGTCACCACGCGAGCGGACACCACGAGGGTGGCGATCATGCGAGCGACCACCATGCGCGCCACAACAAAGCCCGGCATCACGATCACCAGCGGCCCGTTACGCCGCCAGCGGAACGCGCTGAGATCCGACGCGGCCCCGGTGTCGTCAACATTGCAGAGGATCCGGTTAATCGTTTACACGAGCGTCCGCTTGGCCTCGAAGACGAGCCGCATCGCGTACTCGTTTACAGCGACCTTGCTAGCCGTGAGCCAAACCCGGATACCCGCGCACCTGAACGAACGCTGCAGTTACACCTGACCAGCAACATGGAACGCTACATGTGGTCATTCGACGGCATTAAGTACTCGGAAGTCGACGGACCGATCGTGTTCCATGAAGGCGAACGCTTGCGCCTGACATTAACCAACAACACGATGATGCCGCACCCGATTCACCTGCACGGTATGTTCTTCGACGTGGTCACCAATGACGGGCCGAACAAGCCACGCAAACACACGGTTGTCGTCAAACCCGGTGAGCAAATGTCGATTGATATCACGGCCGACGAACCGGGCGACTGGGCGTTCCACTGCCATCTGCTCTACCACATGCACGCTGGCATGATGCGCACGGTCTCGGTTAAGTCCCACCAACACGGATGAGACGTGCAGCGTTTAGTCTGATCGTCTGTTTGCTGAGTGAACCTACGGTCGCTCAAAACGCCGCCGATGAGTTTTACGACCCGGGCGAGATGGCCGCTGCGCGCGCCGCGTTGCACCAAAGTCACGGTGGCCAGATCAACTATCTCGTGCTGGCGGAACAGTTTGAGTGGCTCGACGATGACGAGCTTGGCTGGGAGGCACAAGGCTGGGTCGGCGGTGATGAACACAAACTTTGGCTCAAAACCGAAGGCGCCGCCGATGATGACGCAGCGCTTGAGGCCGTTGAGTGGCAGGCACTCTACAGCCGCGCCATCCATCCGTTTTGGGATATCCAAGCCGGTCTGCGCGTGGACGCTGAGCCTGGGCCGACACGGACCTTCGCGACACTCGGGGTACAAGGCTTGGCGCCGTATTGGTTCGAGATCGATGCGGCGTTGTTTATTAGCGACGACGGCGATCTTTCGGCCCGAGCGGAAATCGAGTACGAGCTGTTGCTAACGCAGCGGCTGATCCTGCAGCCAAAACTGGAGATCGATGCTGCGGTTAATGACGACGTAGAGACCGGTGTCTACCGCGGTATCAATTCGGTAGAAGCGGGCCTCAGACTGCGTTACGAGTGGCGCCGCGAATTCGCGCCCTACGTTGGCATCTTGCACGAATCGGCCATCGGCAATGCTCGCCGTACATTTAATGCCACCGGCCGACAAACGTCAGAAACCGTCTACGTGTTGGGTCTGAGGGCTTGGTGGTGAGCGGCGTTACCGACTTGGAATATTTGTTACGGCACGCGTCCCCGGTACTTGACCCAGCTAAGTACGTCATTGTGAGTATCGACCCAGCAATCAACAACGCAGTGATAGCTAGCGCATTGGCCACATTTCGTGAAGACGAAGGCCTAACGATCATTGTCGAGCAATCCATCGCCGACACGCACGAACTTAGCTATGACGGCACGTTTTCGCGAATAACGCTGATGGTGCACTCGAGCTTAGAGGCGGTAGGCTTAACGGCCGCTTTCGCTACCAAATTGGCGGCTGCCAAAATTAGCGCCAATGTCTTCGCCGGCTATTATCACGACCACATCTTTGTACCGGAACGCGACGGCGAACGCGCACGCACCGCACTCGCACGTCTCGCCGAATGACGCTTACGATTGCCGATGGCATCGGTCTCATTGGCGCCGGCCTAATCGTTGTAGCGTACGCGTTGTTGCAGAGCGGCCGCTGGACAGCGATGTCAGTACGCTTCTCGTTGGCCAACGCGATCGGCGCGGCCGGTATTATTTTTGCGCTGCTTAGCGACTTTAATTTGAGCGCATTCGTTATCGAAATTTTCTGGTTCTCGATTAGCGTTTTCGGTGTAATCCAGGCGCTGCGCCGACGCTCGCGCGCGACGGCTGACTAATTGCCAGATGCCAGCGCTTGCAATCGCTTGACGAGAACGTTGTGGCCAACCTGTTTACCCAGTACCTCGCCAGCCTCGGAATCGTAACGAAAGTGGATCCCAAGAAACACGCGCGATAGCGCGCACTCGGTAGCGGCCGCCGCGAAGCTGTCGAACGTGCGCGTTGGTGGTTCCATCGCGAGCTTGCCAGAAAACGGTGCGGCGATATCGACCGCCGCGGTCACCATCGTAAACCGGTAGTCCGTGCCGAATACCGACTCGAGCGCGGTCATTGCAGCCGCGCACGCCGTCCCATGCGCCGATGGGTATGACGGGAAGGCATACGTATGCCGGTGTGTGTTGTTCCAGGTTGGATCGGCGACGGTGTCGGAATTACCGTCATTGTCAGCCCAACGAATGGCCGTGAATGGTCGCCAATGGTTGTAATGAAACTTGTTATCGAAGCTCGCTACGTACGCATCGAAGACCGCCATGTTCATCAGCGCCAACACCCGGGCCGCCTCCGCAAGTGGCAGCTGCTCGGCCGCGATTAGTTGCCGCGCAAGACGGTTATGCGAGTTGTCGACGAAATCTTTCCACCACAAAGCGATGTGGGTCTGATCGGCGGTGCGGTCCATACTCTGAAAACGACCGAACGACTTCACTTCGTTAAACGCAATCGTGTAGGCCTCACTGTCAATCGCCGGTGGCGCTGCTGAGCGAAATTGATCTGGGGCGGTCAGTGCGAAGCCTCGTGCGTTGGCCCACCCCGCACCGAAGATAAACCCCTCGGGTGTCCCACTGTGCTCAGCGAACTCGGCGTAAACACCCGGCGCCATCGGGTGCCATCGATATTCCGCCTCGCCGTCCCAACCATCGCCGGCTCGCATGTTCAAAATCGTCGCGGCAACCGTCTGGCCGTAATCGTCACTGGCGCCGTGACTATCGCCGCCTAATTCGCTATCCCAGCGCCGTCGTAACTGATCGAGACGCACGCGTTCATTGGGGTACTGCTTAGCGGCAATCGCGTACGCAGCCGCGTTTGCGGCTCGCGGTCGCGCCACGTTCGGTGCCGGCGGCTCAATGTCACTGTAGGTGGCGTAATTGCCGACACCACTTTGCAGCGCATCGTGCATAGCCAGATGCACCATCGCGACCGTCCGCAGACCCTTCAGCGTTAGGAAACCATCCTCCGCCTCAGCGAGGCTAAGCACCTCGGTGTTCCAGTCGGTTGCAAGACGTGTGTCAGCCGCGACCGGCGACACCAATACGGCGCAGGCTATCGCGGCGACAAAGCGGGGGCTAAAACACATCGTTATGACTCCTAGCGCGATTGTCTTAGCGACGCTACCGCCAAGGGGTCAATTCGACTACTCTATTTTTTGTAGTTAAATACGACCAATCTATGCCGACACCGACCTCGACATACGGCCAGTACTGCCCGCTCGCGCTGGCGGCCGAGCTGCTATGCCGGCGGTGGACCCTGCTGATTGTCAGCCGCTTGCTCGATGGCTGCGAGACATTCAATGACATTCATGCCGGTGTACCCAGAATCTCACCGAGTTTGCTTTCAAGTCGGTTGAGCGAGCTAGAGCAAGCCGGTCTTCTAACCCGCGAAGCGATTCCAGGCAGCAAGCGACATCGCTATCTACCGACCGCAGCGACACGCGAGCTGGACGATACGGTCATGGGTCTCGCCGCTTGGGGACAGCGCTGGGCGCGTGACATGGAACTCGACGATTTAGACCCGGCATTTTTGGCCTGGAGTATGTCGCAGCGCTTGGATCCCGATGCGATGCCGTCAGGTCGTACCGTCGTCGAGTTCGAGTTCACCGGTACGCCATCCGAGTTCCGCCGCTTTTGGCTCGTAACGACAGACGGGCAAGCGGACATGTGCTTGAAACACCCCGGTTACGACACCGACTTGCTCGTGCAATCGGACTTACGCGGTTTTGTTGAGGCCTGGCGCGGCATTCGTAATCTGCCCGCCGAGATCCGACGCGGTTCGATAAAACTCACGGGACCAACGAAACTCAAGCGTGCACTTCCACGCTGGTTGCAGTTGAGTGCGTTGGCGACTTACGCTCGGCAAGCACCTGGAAACGAACGGCAACGCAGTCGGCGCCGCTCCTAACAGCGATACGGTAAGAACAGTAATGACAACGAACAACAACAGTCCGACCGACAAACCGACCGAAGGATTCTTCCGCGCATTACTTGGCGGACTGTTGCGCGATGCCGGACGACTAGTTATTGCCTTTATTGTTGGCACCGGCGCCGGCGCGATTGTTTGTTGGTACTACAGTTTACCGATGATCCTCTCTGTCGCCGGCGGTATCCTCGTGGTAGCGCTGATCGTCTTATTTTGGTTTGACGGCGGGATTCTGGATTGAAACCAGCCGGGCTGATTACACGTCGATCGCCTTGCGGCGCCGCCCGTCTCGCTCGCTGAGTCAAACTAGGTTGGCGCACCGTGCACGCCGCCGAGTTCGTCGGTTACACTAACTGTAAACAATAAGAGCCGGTTTACGGACCAACCGATGACGGATGCAACGGCCCTGCTGAATCAGTGGAACAGCGGCGACGACAAGGCTCGCGCGGCGCTCATTGATGCGGTCTATAACGAACTGAGCGATATTGCGGCTCGACACCTCGCGAGCGAATGGTCGCCTCGCGAACTGCAACCGAGTGCGCTCGTTCACGAGTGTTATCTGCGCCTAATCGATATCGATCGCCTCGAATGGCAAGGGCGCGCGCATTTCTTATCGATTGCCGCACGGATTATGCGGCAGATACTGATCGACGACGCGCGGCGCCGGCGCGCCGAAAAACGCGGCAGTGGACTCCAAGTCACGCTCCGAACCGTGCACCCCGACCCGGAGCAACTAACGACGACGGCGCTCGCTATCCACGAGGCGTTAGAACGGCTCGCCGAGATCGACCCGGATCGGGCGCAACTCGTCGAACTGCGCTACTTCGGTGGCTTGACGATTGCCGAGACCGCAGAGCAGCTCGGTGTGTCACCGGCAACGGTGAAACGCAGTTGGGAGGTCGCTCGCGGCTGGTTGTATAGGGAACTGAAACAAGAGCCGCCATAGGAGGCTAACGTATGCCGACTCAGCCACGCGCATCATCAATGCTGGATATCTGCGACGAAGCCCTGTCGTTGGCGGCAAACGAGCGACAGCAGTTTCTCGACCGGGCCTGTGGTGACGATGCAAACTTACGCCGCTCCGTCGACTCGATCCTGCTAGCGATCGCATCATCAGACAACGACTTTCTGACTGAGCAAGCGGCAGCAGAGCTACGCGCGGGCGACACCGTTGGCCCCTTCGAATTAAAGCAGCTGCTGGGCGAAGGCGGCATGGGCAGCGTGTTCTTGGCCGAGCGCCAGCACGACGGTTACACGCAGCAGGTTGCTCTCAAACTCGTGCGCGGTCGATTTCTCGATCCTGATCTTCGGCGGCGTTTTGTTGACGAACAACGCATTTTGGCCGCGATGAATCATCCTTACATCGCCGCGCTGATCGATGGCGGGACGACGGCCAACGGCACACCGTATCTCGTCATGGAATACATCGATGGCGAGCCGATCGACGTGTACTGCGATCGACTACAACTCACGTACCGGCAGCGAATTAAGCTGGTACAGAAAGTCGCGGTCGCGGTTCACTACGCGCATCAGAATCTCGTCATCCACCGCGACCTTAAGCCGTCGAACGTGTTGGTAACCGCGGATGGGATTCCGAAACTGCTCGACTTTGGCATTGCCAAATTAATCGACAGCAACCCCGATGAGTCCAACGGAACAACGACGGTATTCGGTCGCGGTGCACTGACACCGGATTACGCAAGTCCCGAACAAGTACTCGACAATCGTGTGACGACCGTCAGTGACGTCTACTCGCTGGGCATTCTGGCGTATCAATTGCTGGTCGGTGAACGGCCGTATCATTTAGGAACAAGCCAGCACCGCGAACTGATCCAAGCGGTTGAATCGTTAACGGTGCCGCGGCCGCGACCACGCTTCGATGCGATCGCCGATGAGAACCGCCGCCGCTCGATCGCAGCGGCACGTGGAACATCCGTAGACCGTTTGCGACAGCGGCTCGGCGGCGATTTAGCCAACGTGTTGATGAAGGCCTTGGATAGCGAACCAACGCGTCGCTACTCGTCGGTGCTCGGCTTTAGCGCCGACCTTGGCCGCTACCTCGCCGGTCAGCCCGTCGAGGCACGCCCCGACTCGCTGGCCTACCGGATGCAACGTTTTGTTGGCCGGCACCGTCTCGGTGTAGCAGCGAGCACCGCAGCGATTGTGGGGATAACGGTCTCGCTAACACTCATCTCGCAGGCCTATTTGCAGGCGGAAGCCGCGCGCGCCGAAGCATCGCAACGCTTCGACCAAGTGCGAGAGATAGCAAAGACCTTGATGTTCGACGTCTACGATGAAATCGAGAACATCCCAGGCAGCGCCTCGGCGCGCAAAATGCTGGCATCGATAGCGCAACGCTATCTTGAGACGCTGTCCCAGGGTAACGCGGTTCCCGTTGACGTCCGCTACGACGCCGCCGTGGGCTATGCGCGGCTCGCCGGCATTGTCGACAGCGAAGTGCCTGAATCGTCAACTGAACGAGACGACGTTGCGGCCGCTCGCGAACAAGCGGAACGACTGTTTACTGGCCTACTCGATGAGCACCCAGAGCCAGGCCGGGTCTACACGGAACTCGGCCGCCTACATTCCCAACATGCCAATGCGATCATTTACATCAATAATGACGTCGATGCTGCCCGAGTCGCACTCGACAAAGCGATTGAGGCCTTCGCAGCAGCTGACCGTTTGTTGGGGAGCTCTGTCGAAATCGCGGCACTTACCTTCGACGCGCGGCAGAACCACGCCGACACGTACAAATGGCAGAACGAGTTTAATCAAGGCCTCGTACTGGCTAACGAGCTGATTAACGATATAGAACAGTTTTTGGCCGAGCACCCCGGTGCGACAGAAATCGTCTTTCACCACGCGGATGCACTCGAGCTACGCGGGCAACTGCACTATTTTATCGACGCATACGATTACGCAGTAGCCGATTACGATAGCGCTATCGCAGCCTACAAAACGCTGCAGGGTAACGACAGTATTCGCGAAAAAGTTGACAACGGCCTGGTTGTTGCGGGGTGGTCTCGCGGTAACACGCTGGTTGAAATCGATCGCGCCGATGACGCAGTTGCGAGCTTTGAACCCGTAATCGATATCTTGGAACTGAGACTGTCGCGTGACCCAGCAGACATCAAAAGTCAAAGAACTCGTGCAATCGTCCAAGGATCGCTCGCCTTAGCCATCGTCCGCCAGGGCGATGTCGAGAAAGCGATGCAAGTGATGCTCGAGTCAAACGCCTGGTTCGAGAAGCGAGTTAGCAATGCCCCTGATACACCTGCTCTGCAACGCTCGATACCGTTGCAGTATGAGATGACCGGCGATCTATTGAGTTACGCTGATCGCGACGCCGAGGCCTGTTCCTGGTATTCGCGCGCACTCGCAAAATGGGGTGACATCGAAGCATCGATCGGCCTATCCGAGTTTGATCAAGACTTGCCCGACTCGTTGCGGGAGACTCTGCGGTCCTGCAACTGATACGTGGCAGAGTCCTCGTCGAAGATCACGTGATCGGACGAATTTGGCTCGAGGAAGTTACCGCTACGATCGATCGCGACTAACAGCGCTTCGACGCAGCGACGCAGCTGCATATCGCCGCGTGTCAACGCCGCCAACTGACGTCGGCGATCACCCGCCTCCAGATCGACCAACGCATCGCAGATGGCCAGTGTTCTCTGCAGTCGTTTGTCGGTTGATCGCATGATCGTCTCAATGACTCTTGCTGTACACCACCAAAAAAAGGGGCGGCATGGCCGCCCCACAGTTGATACGCGTTACTGAATGTCGTAGACCCGCGCGCCACCGCGAATGTCAGTGCCGGCGTTGCCATCATCCCATCCGGGTAAACCACCGATGACACGCGTGCCATCCGGCGTCATTGCCACAGACCAGCCGAGATTGTCGAACTGGTTGTCACCAACGACTTGCGGCGCGTACTCAACCCAGGCCGAGCCGTCCCAGTCGAACACCGCTACCCGGCCGTTATTGTTACCGGCGCTAAACGGACCACCAAGAGCGATTCGATTTCCGTCATCCGACAACGACATGGGCTGGTGAAAATCGAAGGCAACAATCAGCTCGAAGAAATCACCGACCTGCGTCCACGCGCCGTTATCCAGCTCAAAGACGCGCACCCGATCGCCGGAGAAATTCCCGAACGTCGCGATCCGCGAACCGTCGCGTGAAATATTGACACTCTGGCCAAGGCGAATGTCCGCCGGTCCGTCAAGCCGACCAACGATCGCGTTACCGACCGCAGTCCAGGCCGTGCCGTTCCAGTCGTAGACGAACGCTCGGCCCGGCGTTAGCGTAACGCCAGCCGTGTTGTCTTCGTTGTAACTCGGGGCACCAACGACAACGCGGTTCCCGTCCCCAGAGATATCGACAGCGTAGCCAAGTTGCTCGCCTTGTTGACTACCGAAGACGGAATCGCCGACGAGATTCCAACCGCCGCCGGCGAACTCAAAGACCGAGAACGCACCTTCGATACCGTTCGGTGTGGCTTTGGACGTGCGGGCACCGGCCACGAGTCGAGACCCATCCGTCGACAAGGCGAGAGCGACACCGTAACCGTCAATACCGGTGTTCGTGCCGCCGGGCGGCGATGCGATGCGCGCACCGATTTGCGTCCACTGACCGCCGATAAACTCGTATATCCAAATACTGCCGCGCTTAGCATTCGCCTCAACGGTCAGCTGGTTTCCAATTGCAAGACGCTGCCCATTGCCGGACAGCGCTACCGCACCGACTGAGCCCCACGACGCTTGCACACCGTCTTCGTTTTCGAGCAGCTGGCCGAGCGGCACCCAGGCTGCCCCGTCCCATTCGAGGACGCGCACCTGTCCGCCGTTGATCCGCCCTAGGTCGGCGAACTGTGTTCCGAGAACCACCCGCGTGCCATCGTCCGAAATGTCAACCACGCGGCCATCTTGATCCCCGGGCATCAATCCGGAAATCGTATCGCCAACTTGCACCAACTCCGTTGCGCTGACCGTAACACTCTGATTGGTCGCGTTGTCTGCGCCGTCGTCATCGGTCACCGTCAAAGTAACGGTGTAGTCACCGGCCGACGCATAGGTATGACTCGCCGTCGGACCGGTTGCCGTGGTCGTATCGCCGAAATCCCAGGCGTACGCAGCGATCGTTCCGTCGCCGTCGGTTGATCCTGATCCATCAACGTCACAAGTCAGTCCGCTGCACGTGATCGTAAAGGCGGCCATCGGCGCGGCGTTGGGCGCCGTTGCGCTCGCCTGTTGCGAGTCCGATGCTGTTGCGGCGTCGTCGTCGGTGACGGTAACGACAACGGTGTAGTCGCCAGCGTTGGCATAGGTGTGCGAGACCATCGCGCCCGATGCCGAACTGCCGTCACCAAAATCCCAATCGATCGCAGCAATGCTGCCATCTGGGTCGCTCGATGTTGACGCATCAAAGTCACACGTAAGATCAGTACAGGTAAACGTAAACGCGGCTGTCGGCGCCATGTTTGGTGCGCTCACCGTTACGATCTGGCTGCTCGATGCCGTCGCACCGTCATCATCGGTGACCGTCAAAGCGACGGTGAAATCGCCAGCGTTCGCGTAACTGTGATTGGCCGTTGCTCCGGTTGCTGTCGTGTTGTCACCAAAGTCCCAGCTGTAGCTCGCAATCGATCCGTCAGTGTCGCTCGAGCCGGAGCCGTCTACGGCGCAGGCAAGATCGGTGCAGGCGACCGTGAAATCCGCGGTCGGCGGGCTGTTTGTTGGCGCAGGGTCGCTGCCACCGCCGCCACCGCACGCACTCAGTAAGCCGAGGCTGAGCGCGCTAAGCAGCGGCACCTTCATAACCCATCCAGTCGCCGGTCGATTTGCTCGTTGTAACGCGGTCATTGTTTTGCTCCTTCGCAATAGGTTCGCTCCAGTGGCGCACTGCGAAGGGAAAAAGGCTCAAGAAACATAATCACGACAGCCTCGGCGCGCCCCTGCTGGCCGCTGGCCGCGGCAGCGAGACACTGGCGTAACAATAATGAGACGTATTCTTGACAATCCTGGGCGCTGCAAACGAGAATTGTTCTCAGCTAGAGAACAGCGGCGACTGATGCCGCGGATATCGGGGAAACCATGAAACAGCTGTTGGCCGGCGTCGTTGCCGGGGTACTCGCCTGCGCACCGCAGATCGCCTTAACGCAGGACTCAACCGATGATGACTCCATTGATGAAATCGTCGTCACCGGCACGAAACGCAACCTATCGTTGCAGGACACGCAAACGTCCGTCGCGTTGGTCACCAGCGAGATGATTGAAGAGCAGGCGCTGTTCAATGTCGAAGACATCATCATCCGCACAGCGAACGTTTCCACGGACGGCTCCGGTGCACTCAACAACTTATCGATTCGCGGTGTGACACTGGTCGGTATCGGTTTTACCGGTACCGGCGCCACCTCGAACGTTTACGTCGACGGCTCGCCGAACTCATTCAACGCAAACCAGGGCGCATCGAACTTATGGGATGTCGCGCAGGTGGAAATCCTGCGCGGTCCGCAGTCAACGGTGCAAGGGCGCAACGCGCTCGCCGGTGCGGTCATTATCAATACGGCCGATCCGGAGTACGACTTCGGCGCCGATGTACGTTTGTTAGCCGGCACCGAAGACAACCGCCAGTACTCGGCCATGGTGACCGGCCCAATCATCGAGGATCAATTGGCGTTCCGTCTGGCTGTCGATCAACGCGAGATCGATTTCGGCGTCACCAACCTCGATACGGGCAATAACACGCGCTTTCGCGATGAATTGACCGCACGCGCGAAGCTGCTCTGGGAGCCGAGTGAGCGCGCTCGTCTTGAGCTGATTTGGAGTTACACCGATACCGAGTTTGGCGAATTCAACCAGGTCGTTGCTCCTGTTCAGGCAACCGACCCAACCTTCGCCGACTTTGACCCGTTCGGTGACGTGACATTCGGCGCTCGCGAGCGCTTTGAATTCAATACGGTTACTCGGTTTACCCTCGATACGCAGTTTGAGCTGTCGGACAACTGGACGCTGTACGGCTTAGCAACCTTTGAGGACTCACAGCGTGACACCGATTTCGGTACGTCGTTCGGAACCGGCGATGCACCGGATGAGACGTATCAATACGAGCTGCGTGCAGCGTTCGACTATGGCAAATGGACCGGTTGGATTGGCGCGTATTACTTTGACTCCAGCGGCAGCTTCCGGGGTATCTTCAACTTTAGTCCTGCGACGTTTGGTATTCCAACCGTACCCGCAGACGGCTTTGTTATCTTCGATACCAACCAGTTCGACGAGACGATTAACCAAGCGATTTTTGCTGACGTGACGTACGAGCTGAACGAGCGCTGGGCCTTCAACGTTGGCGCGCGGTTCGATGACGAGGAGTTTACCGATACCGGAACCGCCGGCACCTCGGAACTCGGACCGAACGGCTGCACCATTGCGCCGTTCGTACCGGGACTCGGCGGGCTGCCATGTTCGGCGATCTTCCCGGCACCATCCAGTGATGCACCGGAACCGGCGAAATTCGATGCGTTCTTGCCGCGCGGCTCGGTGATCTACTCGATTGACGAGCAGAAATCGGTGTCATTTACCGTCGCACAAGGCTACCGCGCTGGTGGTTCGTACCTCTTCTCGTCGCCAACGGTACCGCCAGAGACGCGTACGTTTGATCCCGAGTTTCTGACCAACTACGAGTTTGCCTTCCGCTCGGCGTGGCCGCAGCACGACCTGGTTTTCAATGCCAACCTCTTCTACTCCGACTGGGAAGATCAGCAAGTCACGATACCTGGTCCGTCCGGCGGATTGTTCGATGCCGACACCTTAAACGTGGGTAGCGCGAAACTGTTCGGTCTGGAGGCCGAGGTGCGGCAAACGCTCAGCGATTCCGTAAATTGGTTCGCGACAGTCGGTTACGTTGAAACGCAGTTCACCGATTTCCCATTCGCCATCGATAGCAATGGTGATCCGATTAACCCCGCGAATCCGGTATTCGCCAACCTGCGCGGTAATGACTTCAACAGCGCGCCGCGCATTAGCGTGGCGGTTGGTCTTGCGTATGAGAACGAACTCGGTTGGTTTGCCAGCGGCACCGCCAGCTACACCGGCGAGCAGTACTCGGACGTCACCAACCTGGAACAAAACCGGGTTGACGCCTATACGATCGTCAATGCACGGGCGGGTTATCGTAATGACAACTGGAGTGTTTCGGTCTTTGCCGACAACCTTTTCGATGAGCGTTTTGTTGGCCGCCAAGGTCTCTTTAGCGTTGCGACCAGCGACGGTCTAGTCACCGCCAATACCGGCCCATTTTTCGCCGTCAACGATCCACGTGTCGTTGGCGTTGAAATCCGCTACTCGTACTAAACGGAACCGATAGAGATCCGGAGGTAGTTATGACCTACGTAAAACCAGCCATCCTACTTACCCTCGCCTTCGCCGGCATGGTGGCGCTGATTGCCGTTGAAATGTTGCAGGGTGCATTTGGCGAAGATGCCGCCAGCATGGTCATGCCACTGGCCATCGTCTTCAGCGTCTCGGCCTTACCGATACTGCTATTGACGCTGTTCGACGGTCGCTGGGCATTCTGGGTCGCGTTCGCCATCGCGGTGCTGATGAGTCTTTTTCACGCGATGCACATCGTCGAACATGGCATGGCTGGTGATTACGGCGTAACGCTGCTAATTGCCGTGGCAATGTTCGCACCGAGCCTCGCAGCGGTTGTATTGCTGTGGATGTCGCGTAAGGCTTCGGCGGTCATCGCGCCACCACAGCAAGCGGCCGCCATCGTCTGACGTACCACGACAGCCGGTACCGCTACTGCCATTGATGGTCGGCGAGCGGCGGCCAGATCGCCGTTCAGATTTTCGTAACGCCGGTTCAAACCGTCGGAAACGACGTGGTGGCAGTGCTGAAGTTGCGCGGCAGATGCCGTCGGCGATAAAGCGACTGCCGGACTTTCAATCACTTACAGCTTACGAAGCCGTTTTGTTGGCAGTGAGTGTGGCTTCTGCGAGACATAACCGCGACTGACGCGGGGCCAGCGCTTGTCGCGAGCGCTGCAGCTGCTAAGCTTGTGCGACGCGAATGAGAGACGTTGCGCTTTAGCGTGGCTGGAGCCGAATCCGCCCACGCCAGTGCTCGTGCGAGCCAGGTACGGGGACCGGTATGGCAACAAGAGCACAAACCATTGGCCGCTGGGTATTAGCTGGCCCCGTCACGTTAATCGCCGCGATCTTGGCGATGGCGGCGACGCCGGTGTGGTTGCCGGCCGGACAGAGCGGCGTCGATAACATCGTCATGCCGATCGTGTTGTTCCCCGCGTACTGGGCGGTGTTCTTTCTGGTGGCGATCATCGCGAAGAATGTCTGGCGAACCATCGCCGCGATGCTGGGTATTTCCGCCTTGCACGGGTTTTTGATTTTCGGCGCCTTCACGGCGTAGACCAACGTATTTAGAGGAACGGGTTATGAGCCGACTGAGTAAAGAGCCCACCAAGCGCTTGCTGGCTGTCCACGGTTGGACCGGTACCGTATTGGGCGCCTTTCTCTATCTAATTATCTTGACGGGCGCGATCGCCGTTTTCGCCCACGAGATTGGTGTGTGGTCCGCTGGTGCTGCCGACCAGCACGCCGAATTCGGGCCGGGTTTCGACGCACAGATGAAAACGCTGGCCGCAAGCGTCAACCCAGAACACTTGGATGAGGTGCAGTTTTTCCACAATCCAGCCGGTCAGGTTGTCGCGTTTTTCCACTCGCACGGCGAGAACGCCGCGGGTCAGCTGGAAGACGTCGGCACGCGTTTCGTATTGGACGCCGAGACCTACGACGTGATCCAGCGCGACGAGGGCTTTCGCTCGGAGTTACCCAGTGACGATACGGGCGCGCTGGAGAACTTCATTGTCCAGCTGCACATTAATCTGCATATCCCGCACCCTTGGGGACTGTACGCAACCGGATTACTCGGCTTCGTTATGCTCTACGCTGCCGTGTCCGGCTTGCTGCTGCACAAACACCTAATCAAAGACATCTTTGTCGCACCACGGCTGTCGAGCCGGCTGCTGAACCGCCGCGATCGGCATATTCTCGCGGGCAGCTGGAGTTTACCGTTCGGCTTTATCCTCGCCTTCACCGGTGCGTTCTTTAGTTTCGCCACGTCGCTTGGCTTGCCGATCGTCGCAATGGTCGCCTTCGGCGGGGATCAAGAAAAACTGATTGAAACCGTGGTTGGTGCACCAACCGTAGAGGACGATACACCGGCGCTGCTCGCCAATTTGGACAACGTCATCGACCTGTCCGTGGCTGAAGCCGGTACAACGCCGACGTTTATCGCGGTCAGTCATTGGGGTCGGGCCGACGCTGCCATTACGACGTTCCATCCGGCCAAAGAAGGCGCGCTTGTCGGCGCCACACACTTGTTCGGCGGCACCACCGGCGACTACCAAGGTATTAAGCCGATCGTCGGCACGAAGCAATCAGCCAGTGGCGACTTACTGTCGCTGATCGGGCCACTGCACTTCGGTAACTTCGGCGGACTGATCTCGAAAATCGTCTGGTTATCGCTCGGCCTCGCAAGCTGCTACGTCACGATCACCGGCTTGCAGTTGTGGATGCAACGGCGCGAAGAGGAAAAAGCCTGGCGTTGGATGAGCCGAGCGATTTCGGTAACCACCTTCGGTACGCCACTCGCGCTGGTCGGCAGTGGCTTGGCGTTTTTTGCAGCGGGCGCCGTCGGCGCGAGTGTCAGCTACTGGACCGCCGCCGCTTTCGTGATCGTTGCCGGCTTGGCGATCGTGGTTGGGTTTGTCGCACCGAGCCGTGAACACTTACGGCGTTGGCTGGTGAACGCGTTAATCGGTGGGCTGGTTACTACGCCGGTCGCACGAATGATCTTCACCGGCAGTGACTGGTTGCAGCTCTTTGCCGAGCGTAATGCGACCGTTATCGGCGTTGATCTCGTGCTGTGGGCGTGCGCGGCATACCTCTTTTGGTCGAATCGGGTTGCCAAGCAGGCGGCAAACGACACGCTGGCAGCCAAGCCGACGCGACTCGCCGTGGAATGAACTCGTTTGGTTACTTCGCCATCGCGACAGTTATAACTGGCGCCGCGCTTCTGTACCTACGAGCAACCGACAGTAAGCGTGCACGGGTGTTTCGCCGAAACGCGGTGAAGTCTAGCAAAGCCGTCCGCCTTACGATCGGTATCGTCGTTTGGGTCCCCGGCGCACTCCTGTTGTGGCTTCGCCAGTACAGCGCGTTTATTAGCTGGTGCGGCGCCCTACTCGTTTTTGGCTGGGCGATTGCTGCGAACGCGCCGGCCGGGACGACAGCCGATGCGCCGGATCTTGGTGACGCAGACGGATCGTAAGTAGGCTAGACCCGGTGAACCGAACAGCGCCTTAGAACCATAGCGGTTCGGTGCTATTGCTCGACTCGAGCTGACCATCATCCACAACCACGCTAGGGCCATTGGGCGCAGCACACTGGCAGGAAAACCGGCTGGCTCTGACGCTAATCAGGTCCCTACCGCGACCAATCCAATAGCTGTCGCTGCCGGGGAACGATTTACCGCTATCGACTTCCCAGACGAAGTCAAATCGCTGCGAAGAAATCGCGTACTCGCTATCCCTGGCGTTGACCGCGAGCGAATACTTAACCTGACTAACAGGGCAAGAAGTAGCCTTCAATTCCGCGTTAACGCGCGCAACATCGTCGAACTGGTTGTAGGTAACTTCAATGATGCCGTCACAAGGAGGAGTTCGACGTTGCAACGGGATTGCGATGGCAATTTTCTCGGACAGACTCTGCTCAACCTCCTCTTCCACTTCTGGCTGCTGGTTAAGAAAGACCGACCAGATGTCGATAACCTGCGCCGATGCGGGCGACGCTGATACAACGGCGAATACACCGAAAACGGCGGCGATGCGGGAACGAGTCATCCTGATGCACCTCGACGATATACCTATCAGTTAAAGGTATACTAGCCTAGTTGTCCCGCAAGCACCAGCGGGGAAACACGCCTCACACATCAAGAATAACCAACCGATGGTCAGAGACCTCCGGCTCGGCGGGCGCATGGCAGCGGATCACCTGCGAAACATCGGAAACCAACATGTAGTTGGCGTGGCGAACGTCCTTCTTGTACCGAGACGTTCGCGTGTCGGCAGTGCCGATCAAATCGGTTAGCCCAACTCGCTTGAGCACCGCGAACGTCTCGCTGTCCGGCAGCAGATTTAGATCACCGCAAACAACCGACAAGTCAGCGCCCTGACCGACTCGCTGGCTCAGCTCGGCAAGACGTTGGGCCTGCGCTAAACGCTCTGGCGAGTCGCCCTTTCCGGCGGAGTCACGCAGGCCGTGTAGATGCGTAATTGCGATGGTGCGGTTTCGCTCAGCATCAATGAGCCTGACACCAAAGGCCGCCCGCGGCCGCCCTGAGTGCGGCCAAACCGTGTGGCGTTGGTACTCGCCATGTACGAAAACACTTTCGACGTGAACGACTGGGTGGCGTTTATGGACACACATCGCGATGCCGAACTCTTCGCGGTACGGTCGTTGCTGCGCATCGACAACCGGTCCACTGTCGCAGCTCACAAAAAACAGCCGATGATCAGGTAGGTGTCTTTGAACGTCGTCGACCAAACTGGCCCGTTGCGGCAGCGATCGCTCACCGTCGGCGAACCCCGTCCAGCCGCTCAAGCCGTGAGTGTGCGTCATCTCCTGTAAACACAAGACATCAGCATCGCACTGCGCTAGCCAATCGCTGAGCGGCTCATACATCGCCCCGCCCCAAGCGTTTAATGAGATGATTTTCATAGAGGCTAACTCGACTCTGCTGCTAGCTGGATCTCCGCCCGCAACCACGTACTCGCAAATTTAAATTAGAAACACCACGACACTTGACCACGCTTTCTGCGTTGATTGCAACGACTGGTCTAAGCGTCGCGGAAGGGATACTGTTCCATCGAATTTTGGCGTGCACATGATCGGTAGGAGCGGCGGGCCAAAGATTGCTGGTCGAGAATATAGATTAGGATGCCACTCCGAATGGCAGGAGACTGGCTGCGCATGGACGTCGTAGCTCAAGCGGACCGACCCTTTATTGCTGCAGCAGACATTGGGTCTCCGAGCCGCAAGATTTCCGTTACCTCCGCATTCATCGGCTAGACTCTGGGCGCCAAACTTCTTAACTGCAAACGCTTTAGGAAATCCGACGATCAATAGACTAACTCGCCGAGTATTTTGCCTGGTCATCTGCGTCACGCTCGGTTGCAAACCGGCCGGACCACAGGACTACCAAACGCCCGAATCGATAGACGACGGCTGGGAAACCGCATCACTCGATGAGCACGGTATCGATTCGACCAACATCGTACAAATGCTCGAGCAACGCTGGGCCGGCGTCTACGAGGGCGTAAGCAGTGTGCTACTCGCACATAAGGGCAAATTGGTTCTCGAAGTCTATTTCGATGGCTGGGACCGCGATGATCTTCACAGTACGCGGTCCGCTGCTAAGTCAATCACTTCGGCGCTGGTAGGCATCGCTATCGATCAGGGGTTTATCGAGTCCGTAGACGCACCGCTCTTACCGTTCTTTCCCGAATACGACGGCGACATCGCGAATTGGGATGAGCGCAAGCGCGACATTACGCTCGCGCACATCCTCAGCATGTCATCGGGGGTTCGTGGCAATGAGGATGCGATGTACCCAACCGATGACTGGATCAAATTCTACCTTGATCAACCACTAGCTGCAGCGCCTGGCACACAATTCTCGTATGCCACCAGCGGCGTCGTAACGCTCGGTAATGTCATTACGCGCGCGTCTGAGCTTCGGATCCCGGCGTTCGCCGATAAATACCTTTTCAGGCCGCTGGGAATCACGGCCTACCAATGGCCGATCACAAACTCGCGCGGCAACCAAGGCCTTGCGATGACCGGCGGTGGACTGCAACTGCGGCCTCGCGACATGCTGAAGTTCGGGCAGCTTTATCTCGACGGTGGCGTCTGGCAGGGCGAGCGGCTGGTATCGAGCGAATGGATCCGCACATCGACGCAAACGCACGCCACCAGCGATCTTTACGGCGAGGACTTTGGCTACTTGTGGCGAATGATCGACCGGGAAGTCGACGAGCGCGCTGTGCGTTCGTTTGAAGCGTGGGGAAACGGTGGCCAATTTATTATGGTGTTTCCAGCGCTAGATCTCGTCGCCGTCTTCACCGGCGAAAACTACGGGCAATTCCCGGAAATGGAACGGCCCTTCGAGATGCTCGACCGCTACATCCTGCCGGCCATACCGCAGTCGCCTTAGCGCTATGGGTTCGCCTGCGTCTCCTGCTCCCCGAACAAGCGCTGCGGCGCGCTGCCGGTGATGTAGTCCGGCACATCGTTAATCGGATGAATCGTCACAGAAATCTCGCCGGCCCCGGCGCGTAGCGGTCTAATCGCTTGATAGTCGTCGGAGAACCAAAAGCCGCGCGCCGCCTCAACACAAGGAAACTTTGCGGCAACAACAAACTGCGAGCGCGTCCACGTGCCCTCGAACACCTCGGTCGGCCTAACCTGGACAAAGTAATACCCCTGCTGCTCCGCGTAGGTGTTGAGCGTTCGAAGTGCCACACCGTACTGCTTAAGTGCGTCCGGACTTTTCATCCTGCCGATAACCATCATGATGACGGGCTCATCGCAGGCTGTCTCGACACTTGCCGGCTCGGCCGTAGCGGTTCGCAGGGGCAACTGCGCACTGACTGCGATGCAGAACGACAAAACGAAAGTGGCTCGGTTCACGTGCATTCTCCAGGAAAGTAATTCAGTACGGATACGTCTGCGGTGGCATGCAGTATGCCGTTCGAGTAAGTCAATGGTCTCAAAAAGTAGTTACCCATAAACACTAGCGCACGATATGCCACATGGTCTGACGGCCAGCGAGGTAGTGCACAGTCTCGCCGTCGAAACACGCGCTTTGCTCGAGTTTAATGTGTACGAGCTGGCCGTCCCACTCCGGCAGCGGCGTTTTTATGTTGCCCTCAATGGCATGACAGGTGTTTGCATGCAGCGGCCAATCGCCACGCACCGGTGTACCGTCTTGATCGTCCCACATACCGATCGTCGGACCGGGCGCATGGCCGAAGAAGCCGATCGGGTGTGAGTAAACACTGCAGTCGATCTCGTTTTTGGCGCAAGCCGCCAGCGTAGCAGCGAGAATCTCATTACCGGTCCGTCCGGCGACAAACTCTTGGGTCAATAGATCCTGCCAACGGTTACCGACCTTTAGCGCTGCTACCAACCCTTGCGGCAGTTCAGTTTCACCGAGCTTTGGCACGTAGGCCATCTCTTGCGTGTCCGTGCACAAGCGCAGGTAACAAATACCAACGTCTGTGTGAATAACATCACCGGCTTGGATAATGCCGCTCTCGCCGCAGAACGGCGTCTCACGTTCGCACGTCTGCCCCGGCCGCTGCGTATTCACATACGGCATAAACCACGCCGGCAAATCGAGCTCAACGAACCGCTGGCGAAGGTACCAAGCAACGTCGTCTGTTGTTGTCACACCGGGCGTAATAACGCGGCTGGAAAACGCCTCGGCAATGACACTGCGCGCAAGACTGACCGTGTGCGCGTACGTTTCCATCTCGGTTTGTGTCCGTGTCTCTGCCCAACGGACGACAAGATCCTCGGCCGGTACCAAGCGGTCGGCGTACGCCGGCGGCAGCACCTCCAGCAGACGTTCGTGCAGCGCATGGGTC
Organism: Pseudomonadota bacterium; assembly: GCA_039183535.1. GTDB lineage: Bacteria > Pseudomonadota > Gammaproteobacteria > Steroidobacterales > Woeseiaceae > JBCAXA01. Next base: position 50,579 of record JBCDBO010000017.1, read on the forward strand.
AGTCCGTCCGCTACCGGCCAGTCGCGCGACACGTTAATACCAATAAGGCTTGGGTTGCGTGCGGCGATCAACTCACCAAGGGCCGTCCATTGGGCGTCGATATCACCACCCTCCCAGGCCGATTCATACGGGCCGCCGAGCGGGTAACGATTCACCGTTAATCGATCGACGCCGTCCTCGGTACGGTGAAAGACGAGCATTGTCGTGCGACGCGCGGCAAACGCCGGCTGTGGCACCAACGAGAAATAGATCGGATCCTCGGCGTACTCACGGTTCAGTACGAGCCACATGTCGATGTTGGTTTCATCCATCAATGCGGGCAGCACGGCATCGAGACGCTCTTCTAGATGCCGGTTCTCAACGGGCGGGCGGTCTCTGTATTTTAAAACGGCGCGGGGACCGCTCACTTCACGGCCCTGCTCCTGCGCGAGCGTCGCGTGGCTGAGTAATACTAGGAGCGCGAGAACGGCGAGCTTCGGCATCGAAAAATCCTGGCGTCTGGCGGGTAGGCGTCAGTCTGACTGAATGCGGCGCGTCAGCCAACCGACACTCGATTTCCAGCAACGCAGCGTTTGGAAGAAAACACGGTGCCCGCCGCTCGGAATGCCCCGCTCGTCGATTTCCTTGGCCGATTCGGTGTGAATTTGAGCTAGTCTAGACGACCCAAAGACGCCACGACGGATCTTCACCATGAGAAAAACGCTTATCGCCACGGCCACGTTAGCCTTTGCGGGGTCCGCAGCCGCGGCTGACCTTGATGAGGTACTCGCCTGTAATTACGAAACGCTGGGCGGTCTCGACGACATCAAGGCGGTCGAGTCGGCACGGATGACCGGCACGATGACGATGGGCCCGATGCAGGCGCCGTTCACGATCGAGTTTCAGCGGCCGAACAACGTGCGCTTGGAATTCGAAATTCAGGGCATGACCGCCGTACAAGCGTACGACGGGGAAACCGGTTGGGCCGTTATGCCGTTCATGGGCAAAACCACGCCCGAGGAAATGGCTGATGACCAACTGAAAGACGTCCAGGAAATGGCCGAATGGGATGGCCCGCTCGTTGATTGGCAGGCCAAAGGCCACAGCGTCGAGCTGGTCGGCACGGAAGACGTCGAAGGCACCGAAGCCTACGCATTGAAAGTGGTCCGTGCCGGCAGCGAAGACGAGTCGACCTACTACTTGGATACCGAGTACTGCCTGCCATTTCTTACGAAAAGTAAGCGGGAGATCCAAGGCAATGAGATGGCCATTTCCCAGACCATCGGCGACTACAAAGAAGTTGGCGATATCGTCATGGCGCACTCGATGATCTCGAGTGTCGGCGAAGGGCCAGCAGCAGCACAGCAAGCGATTACGATCGAGAAAGTCGAGCTCAACGTGACCGACCTCGATGCCGCTCGGTTTGCGATGCCCGAAGCGCCGCCGGAGGCACCGACCGCCGTCGAATAAGGCGGCTGTTCGCCACGCAACAACACGCACGAATCGGGGTACTGCGCCGTTCTCGGCAAGGGGCCGGCGCTACCCCGCCCTCGTCATCGCCGTATGCAGGCGGCGATATCGCTAACCGCTGTCTTGTGGGGGTATTCCATGAACGTCCGTAAATCGGTGTTAGTAACGGCATCGCTGGCTGCAGTAATAGTAAGCGCCGGCGCCAACGGTGCTATCGAGCTCAATTCAACGACATTCGGTGGCCTGAGCGCGCGCAGCATTGGGCCCGCCGTCATGAGCGGACGAATCGCCGCCCTCGATGCGGTCGTCGTCGACGATGGCTCGCTTACGCTCTATATAGGCACGGCCAGTGGCGGGGTCTGGAAGTCCGACGATGGCGGCATCGTTTACCGACCGATCTTCGATGAGCATCAGCAATCGATCGGCGCGGTTCGCATCGACCCCAGTAACCCCGAGACCGTCTGGGTCGGTACGGGCGAGAGCTGGGTTCGTAACACTGTCTCACCCGGCGACGGTGTTTATCGCTCGACCGATGGCGGCGAAAACTGGCAACACCTCGGTCTTAAAAACTCCGACCACATCGCCGAATTGCTCGTCCATCCGGATGACAGCAACGTCGTTTACGTTTGTGCCCTCGGACACTTGTGGGCGCCGGGTGGTGAGCGCGGCGTGTTTCGCTCCAAGGACGGCGGCGAGAACTGGGAGAACGTTCTACACATCGACGACGGTACGAGTTGCTCAGACCTCGCAATGACGCCGGATGGCAGTACGCTGTACGCCGGTATGTGGACAGTACGTCGCTACCCTGACTTCTTTGAATCCGGCGGCGAGACCTCAGGCCTGTATCGCAGCACCGACGGCGGCGACACGTGGCAGGCGCTGACCGACGGGCTGCCTGAAACAGACAAAGGCCGCATCGCCGTCGCCGTGGCCGCGTCGCAATCGGAGCGCGTGTTCGCCATCGTCGAAAGCGAGAATACGGCGCTGTACCGCTCGGACGACGGTGGTGACACCTGGGTCGAGAAAGACGACTCAAGTAACGTCCAGATGCGACCGTTTTACTTCGGCGAACTCGTCGTTGATCCCACCGATGCCGACCGTGTGTACCGGCCGGCGTTTAGCTTGACCGTCAGCGACGACGGTGGCGATGCGTTCTCGTCGATGTTCGGTGGCGGCTTCTCGGTACTGATTCACCCGGACCACCACGCCTTATGGATCAACCCGAAAAACCCGCGACAGTTGGTACTCGGTACCGACGGTGGCGTCTATATCTCTGAAGATCGTGGCTTCCACTGGCGTCACATCGCCAATCTTCCGGTTAGCCAGTTCTACCACGTCGCCGTTGATTCGCGTTGGCCGTACAACGTCTATGGTGGTCTTCAAGACAATGGGTCGTGGATGGGTCCGTCGCAAGCGGCCAGCGGTATCCAAAACAAAGACTGGCAAAACATCGGATTCGGCGACGGCTTTTGGGCGTTCCCGGACCCCACCAACGACCAAGTGTTGTACGCCGAATACCAAGGCGGTCAGTTAAAGCGCGTCGACCGGCAAACACTGGAAATCAAACGCATCCAACCAGCACCCGAGCCCGGTCAAGACAAACTGCGCTTTAACTGGAATACACCGCTACACCTCAGCGCCAGTAAGCCGGGTACGCTTTACTACGGGGCCCAGTATCTCTTTCGCAGCCGCGATCGCGGTGAGTCTTGGCAAGCCATTTCGCCGGATCTGACCACCAACGATCCCGCGGGTCAGCGTCAAGCGGAGTCCGGTGGACTGACGATCGACAATTCGACGGCGGAAAATTACACAACGATCTACTCAATCAGTGAATCGCCACTCGATCACCGCACGATCTGGGTTGGAACGGACGACGGAAATGTTCAACTAACGCGCAACGGCGGACGCAGCTGGACGAATGTCGTCAGTAACATCGACGGCGTACCAACCGGCACCTGGGTATCGCGCGTTGAGGCGAGCCCGCACGACAAGGCGACCGCCTTTGTTACGTTCGACGGTCACCGCCGCGGTGATATGGCGACGTACGTCTATCGCACGACCGACTACGGTGCGACATGGACGCCATTGGCGAATGAGGCTATCAATGGCTATGCCTGGGTCATTAAACAAGACCCGGTGAATCCGAACCTGTTGTTCCTCGGCACTGAAGAGGGGCTGTACATCAGCCTCGACAGTGGTGAGAACTGGGCGCGGTTCTCGGAGAACCTGCCGCAGGTCGCTGTGCACGATCTGGTCGTGCACCCAACCGAACACGATCTTGTCATCGGCACGCACGGCCGCGGTGTCTACGTGATTGATGACATCACGCCGCTCCGTGGCATCACGCAAGCAACGATCGATGCGAACGTTGCCTTACTGCCAACACGACCCGCACCGATGGCACTAACGACGCAGCTGCAGAC
>JBCDBO010000018.1:0-53564 GCA_039183535.1 Pseudomonadota bacterium
GGTGCCTTTGTCCCGTCAACCGCACCGGCGGCCACCTGGGGGGGCCGCCAACCCCCCGCCCCCCGGCACGGCCATTTCCCCCCTCGGGGCCCCCGACGGGGCCGCGCGGGCCGCGCCCCGCGACGGCTTGACGGCGAACGCGGTGACCCTCATCGGCATCGACAATTCAGCAGCGATGCTCGCAAGCTGCGAGCAGCGGCTGCGCGGCACCGAGCAACCGGTAAAGCTCGTCAACGCCGATATTGCCTCGGTCGAGTTCGAGCCCGCGTCCTTAATCATGCTGAACTTCACACTGCAGTTCGTCCCGCCCAGCGAACGCGATGCCTTGCTAGCGCGTGCCGCGAGCGCCCTCGTCCCTGGTGGGGCGCTGTTGTTGTCGGAAAAAATTCGCGCCGACAGCGCACGCGTCGACTCGGTTCTGATTAATCGTCATGAAGACTTTAAGCGCCGCAATGCCTATTCCGAGCTTGAGATTGCGCGTAAACGAGAGTCGCTTGAGAACGTGCTTATCCCCGACACGACGCGAGCATTGCAAGCGCGGCTTGATCGTGCCGGACTCCCCGACCACGGCATTTGGTTACAGACCTTTAACTTTCTGTCTATCGTCGCGCTCAAATGACCGCGCTACTTAGCGATGAACTGGCGGGCGCACTGCAGGCTCGCGGCATGGCGGAATGGGTATCTGGGCTGCCTGCCTTGGTAGCAACGGCCAATCGCTATCGACACGGTCACTTGGCCGATTGGCAAGCGGCCATCGAATCGCTGCCGCGCGGTAGTGCGCATGCGTCGATCGTCGACGACGCAATCGCCTTACCATCGACAGCGTCCGATGCTGCAATTTCCGCAGTCGCCAAGACGCTCATTCCGTGGCGCAAAGGGCCGTTTCTGCTAGGGTCAGTTCTAATCGATAGCGAATGGCGCTGCGAGAAAAAGTGGCAGCGGCTAGAGACGCTTCTACCGCCGCTCGATGGCCAGTCGGTGCTCGATGTTGGCTCTGGCAATGGCTATTTTTCATTGCGGCTGGCGCTTGCCGGCGCCGGTGCCGTTATCGGCATCGACCCAACGCCTGCCTACGTCGCGCAATACCAATTGCTCGAACACATCGGCCATGGCCTGCCAGCGACCGTGTTGCCGCTCGCGCTAGAGGACTTCGCGGGCGAGCCACTGCGCGCTGATATTGTCGTGTCGGCCGGCGTCCTCTACCACCACCGCTCGCCCTTTGCGCATCTCAAGCAACTCCGTGAGTCGCTATTGCCAAACGGCCTACTGGCCTTGGAGACCTTAACGGTTCCGGGCGGCCGGGACACCGCGCTCGTACCGGCCGAGCGCTACGCGAGCATGCGCAACGTCTGGTTCTTACCGTCGATCGATTCGTGTTGCGCGTGGTTGGCACGCTGCGGCTTTCGCGACGTCGTCGCGCATGACAGTGTCGCAACGACGTCGGATGAGCAACGCGCGACAGACTGGATGCCGTTTCAATCGCTCGTTGATGCACTCAACCCGCACGACCCGCAGCGCACGATCGAGGGTCTACCCGCGCCGGTCCGAACCTGGTTCACGGCGCGGCGCTAGCCTTGCTAACGGCAGCAATGATGATGGCAGCGGCCTCGTCCGGCTGCAGCGCTTCGGTATCAACCGTGACGAGCGGTGCCGGCATGGGCGGAAACTGAAAACCGCCTGCCGTTTTTATCTGTCGATAGACAGCCGTATCGGTCAGCTTACCGAACGCCGCTCGCGATGCATTGGCCAGCCGCGATTCGACAACCGCCTCGGCACAAACAAGCTCGATGAAATGGACATCACCACCGCCATGCGCGATCTCACCCTGCAGCTCATCGATCAAACTGCGGCGCACCGTTGCTTCAGGCGCAAATGTAAACACGAATGAACGCTGCGCTTTCGCCGCGCAAGCGAACGTCGATAACCAAATCGATTCGCGTAACGCGACAAACGCGTCGCTCCCGAACTCGAATAATGCACTCACGAGATCGACCGTTAAGTGGTTGTGCCACAACGGCCAACCCAGGCGCTCGGCGACGATGCTGCCGATCGTGTGTTTCCCGGCCGCCGCCGGCCCGTGCAAGAAAATGACCTTTTGACTCATCGGGTCACCCTATTCCGTCGTACTGTCTTACGAAACACGCATTGGTCGGCCAGCAGTATAAGTGCATCACAGTTGCTGAAGACATTCAGACCGTGAGATTAACGCCAGCAACGCGACACCAATTAAGACACGGAAGACGGTCGCAGCGTGTAAAGGGCTCTTCTATACTAGGGTTTATACGCGGCGGCCGACATTTGAATGCTAAGTACGTTTCTTAAAGAACTGCGGCGACGGCGAACGTTCCGGACAGCGGGTTTGTATATCGTTGGCGCGTGGCTCGTCATGCAGGTTGCCGACTTGTTTTTTCCGGCCTGGGGTCTCCCCGACTCTGCCCTCAACGTACTACTAATCGCGGCTGTACTCGGCTTTCCAATCGCACTTGTGTTCGGCTGGCTGTTCGATATCACCGACGAAGGAATCGTTCGAACACCACCACTAAACACGAGCGACGAATACGAGGTCTCCGCGCTGCGTGGCAAGGACTACGCAATACTCGCAGCGCTCGGCACAATGGTCGTTGTGATTGCGCTAGGCGGTATCGGCGAATTGGTTACGCTGCCCAGTAGCGACGAAACGTCCGACGTCGCCGTATCACGGTCTGCCGAGAATACGATCGCCGTTTTGCCCTTTGCCAACACGACACGCGATCCCGATAACGAAGCATTTTGTGATGGCATCTCAGAAGAGATTCTGCACATGTTAGGGCGTGTCACCGGCCTGCAAGTGATCGGCCGAACATCGTCGTTCTCGTTCAAAAACTCGGACTTTGGAGCCACCCGAATAGCCACGGCGCTCGGCGTCCATTATTTGTTACAAGGCAGTGTTCGTCGTGATGGTGATGATGTTCGTATTACCGCATCGCTAGTCGACAAGGACGGCAGACAGCATTGGAGCCAACAGTTCGACCGGCGCATGGAGGGCATCTTCGCGATTCAATCGGAGATTGCGGAAATCGTGACCGCAACGATCGCGCCTACGATCGCGTTCGAGACCGATGACTCTTACCGACCAGACCCGTACGTTTACCAGAGTTATTTGGCGGGGCGAGAACTGCTGCGTAAACGCGACGATCGAGCGATTGAGCAGCTCGAAAAAGCCACGCAACTCGACCCCAACTACGCTGAAGCGCACGCCGAACTTGCCACGGCGCTCATGCTCGCGCGGACTATCAACCGCGACTACGCACGCGCGGGGCAAGTGCTCGACACGGCGTTAGCGCTAAAGCCGGCGCTACCGCGCGCTTTGGCCGCGAGAGGCCTGCTGTTGTCAGATGGGCCGGAACCCGATTTGCAGCGTGCTGAGGAGTTTTTACGTGCCGCTCTAACCGCTGATCCCGTGATGGTCGATGCGATGAACTGGTTGGGTAATGTTGTCTCAGCCAACGGTCGGTTCGAAGAGGAGTTTGTAATTCGTCAGAGGGCTGTCGAGATCGACCCATTGCACGGTGTGCTAGGCATCAACATGGCGATGATGTACGCCCAACGTGGCCGCGTCGCCGATGCGGAACATCAACTGCAACGGCTACTCGATGTGCCCGACCCGCCGGTCATCACGTACACGCAGTTGCGTGACTTCTACGAGGAAACCGGGCAAATCGCAGATATGATTGCGATTGAGAAGGTGCTTGCCGAGAAGCAAGAGCACACTTACTTCGGTTTGTCTTTCGGTTACGCACTCCTAGAGATGTGGCCGGACGCCGATTACTGGGTCAAACGCAGCCAACAAGATCTGCCGGACTTCCCGTGGATCGGCTTTGGCTTGTATGGGCAGCTACTCCCCTTTTGGCAAGGCAATTACTCGCTAGCCCTAACTCAGCTTGAGCGTGGAATCGCGGCAGCGCCGGACAAAGCCGCCGCGATGGAACCGGTCACCGCGTTTGTCGTCGGTGTCCGCCAAGCACTGGTCGGCCGCTACGCCGAGGCGATAGTGACGTTAGAGGCCACGCTCGCTGACAACCCGCTGTTCGGCAGTGAGTACGAAGTCGAAGCGGTCCTTGCGTTGGCATGGGCTTACCGGCAAACCGGTGACATCGACCGAATGCGGGCAACACTGGCACCACTGGATGCTACATACGCCCGACTCGAGGACGCAGGCACAGACCACCAGAGCAGGATTGTCTACCGCTACGCGGTGAGCGCCATTGTGCAAGGCTCCCCCGAACTGGCGCTTGAACGTTTGTCGCGGGCCGTCGATCGCGGTTGGCGACGACTCATCGTGCTTCGTCATGACCCGCGGTGGGATTCCGTTCGAGGTGACGCGCGCTTTACTGCAATGGTCGCGCGTTTAGAGACCGAGCTCGCTGATGAGCGTACGAAGGTCGCGGCGAGCGAGGAACGCAGAGACTTCATCGATAGCTTCGAACGCCAGTTTGGCGCTTTGCAGTAGTAACAACGCCGAGACAGCAACAGCCATTCTAGGGTTTTCGCGTATCAGGGATAAGGAGACAAACCTGTGGCGGCAAGTACGACACATAAGGTGATGACGCGTGACAAAGTTGTCACCGGGATAGCGCTGGCGTTGGCGATTCTGCCTGGACTTACATTCGCACAGACAACGGATTCGCCATCCGACGAGCCGATCGACGAGATTGTCGTCACCGGTACGCGTATCGTACGGCGCGATCTCGTCTCAATAAGCCCGTTGACGACCATCGAGCGCAGCGACATTGAGTTTTCCGGTCGCTTGACCATTGAGGAAGTCCTCAATCGAATGCCGCAAGTCGCGCCGGATTTTGGTCGCACATCCAACAACCCGGGTGATGGTACGGCACGAGTCAATCTGCGCGGTCTCGGCGCCAATCGCACCCTGGTTCTCATCAATGGACGCCGCCTAGCGCCATCCGGCGTCGGCAGCGCTGTCGACGTTAACAACCTCCCGCAAGCACTAATTGAACGGGTCGAAATCATCACCGGCGGCGCGTCCGCGGTTTACGGCGCCGATGCGGTCGCCGGCGTCGTTAACTTCATAACGCGCGATGATTTCGATGGCGTCAGTATCGAAGGCCGTTACGGAATTACTGAAGAGGGCGACGGACAAACGCACGAAGTACACGCCGCCTACGGCACAAAATTCGCGGACGGCCGTGGTCATGTGACGATCTACGGCAGCATCCTTGAGCGCGACGCCGTATTCGCCGGCGAACGGGAGTTCACACGTACGTCGCTGGAAGACAACCTGCAGGGTGAGTTACAGGTGCGCGGTTCATTTAGAACACCGGAGCTCGTCATCTTCGCACCCGCCGACCTTGGCAATGGACCGGTGTTTCCAATCTTTGATCCAGATGGAAACCCGCGGGCCTTCGTCGACCCCGACGACCGTTACGATTTCGCACCGGTCAATTACTTGCAAATCCCGTTAGAGCGTTTATCAGCCGGGTTGATGGCACGCTGGCGATTTAGCGAACGCGTCGAGGGATACGCTGAACTCAACCTTACGGATAACGAGTCTAAACAAAGCTTGGCCCCGATTGCCGCGGGCGGCTCGTTAACCGTCAACATCGATAACCCTGTACTGACCCCAGCCACGCAAGCCCTATTGGCTAACAGTTTTTCGATCGGCGGCAATCTTGCAACAATCCCGTACGGGCGTCGGCTGAGCGAGATCGGGCCAAGGATCATCGACAATGATCGCGAGTACACGCGTGGCGTCGTTGGTCTGCGCGGTGAGTTGGCTGGCGGTTGGACCTTCGATACGTGGCTCGGGGTAACCGATGCCACCGAAAACCAAGCACTGCTCAATGACGTGTCGCGAACACGGTTCGCCCAAGGATTACTCGTCGACCCGGCAACGGGTCAGTGCGTCGATCCCAGTGGCGGTTGTGTGCCGGTGAACCCGTTTGGCGCCGGCAATATTTCCGCGGCAGCGGCCGGTTTCATTCGCGTCGATGGTGTCGAGAACATAACGGAACGTACCCAGACAGTCGCTGGCATGTTTGTCACTGGCACTCTGCTGGAAGCGTGGGCAGGCCCTCTCGACGTCGCAGTCGGGGTAACGTGGCGGCGCGACGAAGGCGACTTCGCTGCTGACGATGTGTTGTTCACCGGCGATACGCTGGGCTTTCGGGGTCAGGGCGCCATCAGCGGGGCCGAAGAAGTGCTTGAGCCATACGCTGAGCTCGTCTTACCGCTTGTTGTCGGTGCCGACTGGAGTGACTACATCGGACTTGAAGCCGGCGTCCGGTTTTCAGACTACAAATTGGCGGGCGGGCAATGGACACACAAAATCGGGATCGACTGGGCCCCGAACGAATCCTTGCGCTTTCGCGCGATGCAGCAACGAACCGTGCGCGCACCGACCATCGCGGAGTTATTCGAAGCACAGTTTGAAGAGTTTGGATTTGCTACGAGTCCCAATGGGCCAGACCCGTGCTCGGCGTCGCAGGACCCCGTTGGCAATGACAATGTCGAAAAATGTCTACTGCAAGGTCTGACCGTCGATCAAATTGGCGTTTTCGAGGCGCTGGGATCGCAACCGGCCACGTTCACCGGTGGCGGCAATACGGCATTGCAACCTGAGACGGCCGATACGTTAACGATCGGGTTCGTCTTACAACCGGAATCGGCACTCGACTGGTCGCTAGCTGTTGACTACTTTGACTTTGAAATCGAAGACACCATCGGGCAAATCAATGTCAGCGACATTTGTTTCGATCCGCTCAATACCGGCAATGTGTTTTGCAGCAATATTCGGCGCGATGCGAATGGCAATATCGTGCAGGTCAATCAGCCGACCAGTAATCGCGGCCTCGTGTCGGCCACGGGGATCGACACCCAGCTTCGTATGCGGTTCGAGTTGCCATCGGCCTGGTCGTTCACGGAGCAATCAGCGACGCTGGGCGTCAATACGGTCTGGACGCATTTGCTGGAGTACCAACAGCAAGAGAACGTGGTTTCGCGAGTCTTCGCCTGTGCGGGTCGCTTCGGCACACCTTGTTACGACGGCGAAGTCTTCAGCGGCGCGCAAACGTTCCCAGAAAACCGCGTAACGACAACCGCCGATTACACATCAGGACCGTGGTCGCTGTATCTCACGTGGCAGTGGATCGAGGGTACCGACAACGCAGCGCCATTGTCGCTTGCGTTTCAAAACCTACCGAACCCAATTCAGGCCATTCCGGACATCGGCAGCAAGAACTACGTCGACCTTAGTGTCGGCTATCGCTTCGGGGAGCACACCGACGTCCGCTTAACGATCAATAACGCGTTCGAGACCGACCCACCGCAGATGGCCGCTGCCGTCATTTCGAACAACACCGACTCTGGGCTCTATGACGTCTTTGGACGCAGCTTTTTCGTCTCGATTGCGACCCGCTTTGGACAATAGCGCACCGATTGCTGCGACCAGAAGCGCAGCCTCGTAGGCCAGCAATCGATGCAATCGTCATTGCCTAGACAATAGGTTACAATTGTTTCTGTAATCACAGAAATTTCTGAAGCGATGAAACTAACGCCTTCACTCGAGAAATACGTGCTCCACTGGGGCGAGATGGGCACGCGCTGGGGCACGACTCGAACCGTCGCGCAAATCCACGCTCTGTTGTACCTGTCACCCGAGCCGTTAACGGCCGACGATATCGTTGAGACGTTGTCGATCGCGCGGTCGAATGTCAGTACCAGCATTCGTGAATTACAAGCATTCGGCCTGGTGCGAATGACGCACGTATTTGGTGATCGGCGCGACTACTTCGAAGCAATTAGCGACGTCTGGGCGCTGTTTAATACGATCATGGAGCAACGCTGGCAACGCGAAATTGCACCGACCGTTACGATGCTGAACCACTGCGTCGATGAACTCGCTGGTGAGGATGACGTCGACACCGAGACAAAGCAGCGCGTAACCAATATGCTGACGTTTCTCAGTGATGCCGCCGATTGGTATGCCGAAGTTCGCGAGATTCCGGAGGAACGCGTCAAGCTGCTCATGCGGCTCGGTAAACGCGTCGCGGAGTTTGCCAAGTAAGCTCATCGGCCTCGGCCTGGTCGGCGTGTTGGCGGCGTGCGCCGGCAATACACCGCGCCCCGATCTGGAGCGCTTGTACGGCATGCAGGCAGGCAACCCAGACCAACCACCCGTGGTCATCGTGCACGGTGCACTTGGCAGCCGCCTCGACGACAGCGACGGACGCGAACATTGGCCCGGATCACTGCGACGCATCGCCTTCGGCGACTACCGGGAATTGCGGCTCGACATCGACCCGGCAACGCTGCAACCGCAACCTTCATCGTTAACGCCGAGCGGCGTTGCAACACGCGCCGGCGGTGTCGACTTTTACGGCCGGATACTGGAGACCTTGGAAAGCGCCGGAGGCTACCGGCGTGGCGTCGTTGGCGAACCGGCGGCACGCGGCGAAAAACGCTATTACGTGTTTGTTTACGACTGGCGCCATGACAACGTTGTGAACGCGCGTGCGCTGCATGACTTTCTCGGCCAGGTCCGCGCGGACTATAACGACGATGACTTACAAGTCGATGTTGTCGCCCACAGTATGGGCGGTATGATCGTTCGCTACTACGCCCGCTACGGCACAGTCGATGTTCTTAACGACAACGACTTTCCAGTCACTCGGTATGGCGAGCAGTATATCCGCCGTGTGGTGCTGCTCGGCACGCCCAGTCTGGGCTCGGTCGGTGCGTTACAAACGTTAATGCGCGGCTACAAGGTTGGCCTCGGGACGATTCCACCGGCCGTTGTCGCAACGTTCCCAAGCACCTATCAGGTGTTGCCACACGCCATTACCAATTGGTTCGTCGATGTAAACGGCAAGCCCGTTAAGAAGGATCACTTTTCGAGCCGCCGGTTCTGGCGCGCATTTGGCTACGCTATTTTTGACCGTGACGTGCGTGCCGATATTGCCGCGCGATTCGGGTCACCGGACGAGGCCACCGCCTACCTTGCGCTGCTTGAGCGCTACTTTCATAAGCAACTCGAACGAGCACGCCGATTCAGTTGGTCGCTAACAGTCCCGGTACCCGACGCAGCGCTCGAGTACATCGTTTTCGGCGGCGACTGCGAGCCGACCCCGGCTCGCGCCGTCTGGGAGAAAGCGACCGATGGCACATCGGCACTGCGGCTTCGGCCAAACGAGATCGATCAGCCAAACCCGGCGATCGATTACGACAAACTGATGTTCGAGCCCGGTGACGGCACTGTTACCAAAGCGTCATTGCTCGCCAAGCAGTCGTTCGACCCAACCGTCGCACGGCATAAATACAGCCATTTCCTCATCGACTATCCGGTGTTCTTATGCGAGCGACATTCGCAGTTAACCGGCAACCTCGACTTTCAAAATAATCTCCTGCACGCGCTGTTATCTATCGATCGGTAGCGTTGGTCGTGTGACGCAGGAACGCCAGTGAAAAAAGCCGCCTCAGTCGAGGCGGCTTTGTGGTTTCACGTACGGTGTGCGGACCTAGTAGGCGTACTGCCAACCCACCATGACCGTCCAATCGGTTTCGAGCTGCGGGCCGTCGAGGTCCTGGCGGAGCGGCGCGACAAACTCGAACGCAAGCCGGTGGTCGCCGCCTGGCAAAACGTTAAGCCCGAGTGCCGCATCCAGGCGCTCGGCGCCTTGTCGGTCTGGGTCGGCGGTCTGCACCGGCGCCGCGATCAACGGATCGATCCCATCGATGTTGCCGCGGTCGAACCAGGCGAGCCGGCCCGACAAACTCACCCGCTCGCCTAGCTGGTAACTGGCCCAGCCCTGCAAAGTCAGCTCATCGCCGAGCGTGTAGTTTTCATCGTTCTCGCCGGTACGAATAAGACTTTGCCACTGCGCACCCCAACTCCAACGCGCACCTTGGCTGGCGTAGGTGAGCCCAGCGATCACATCGACCGTGCCGGAGCCGAGCTGCATCGGGTATGGCAAACGCAGCGTTGGTCCGGTGCCCATCGGCGTTAACACCCGGTCGGTCTCATCGATGCTGCCCGTCGGCAATGTGACGCCGAGTGTTGCGTGCCACTTTCCGTCGCCCAATGTGGGCAGGTCGAACAACGCCGCCAGCCGGGTATCACCGAGGCCACTGGTTTGGGTGGTAAATACGCCGAGTTGGGTCGTACCTGCAGCGCCTTGAAACGTGACGTGGTCCATCTCTTTGTCGATGACGTTGACCATGGCCATCAATGTCAGTCGATCACTCGGTGCGTACATGGCACCGAACATGTGCATGTCCATCGTCATCTCGGTCGGCACGACGCGCAGCGTTGGCGGCATGCCAAAGCGGTTAACCGCCGTGGTCGCAATCTCAGCGGGCGATAGCGACGATGTGCCGTCGCGATTGCCGTCCATCTGCATATGCATGTAACGGTACGAGAACATCCACTCGCCTCGCTCGTGGGTATGATCACCCATCACCCCGATCGGGGCATGGTCGGTCGGCCGAATATCGGCCATGGCGCTCGTGCAGACGCACGCCGCCGCAGTTGCTAGCAGCAACAATTTCATAAGGAAACTCCTCAACAAGAAAAATTGCGTGGTTTAGAGACGCGCGTTTCTTGTTGGTGGAGCACGCGAGCGATACGCCGCAACACGTCGCACGACCCGAACCGTCGACGACTCGTTATCGCTGACGTGGCCGTTGGCGGGAAGCACGACGCTACCCGACTGAGCGCTAACGAGCGCTAAGAGCGATAGGCCATCGCCAAGTTCACAGCGAAACTCATGGGTCGCGTGTGGCTCAGACTGATCACCGTGATGATGAGCGTGGCTCTGTCCGTGGTGCGCAGCGTGCGTTGGCGCCTCGAGCGCACCGCTAAGAACTTCCAGGGCAGCCGACGGCAACCCGGCCGGACAGAGCGCCAGGTAACCCTGACTGGTCGGCATGTAACCGGCCGGCACCAATGCCGGCACAATCAACGCGACTAGCGTTAACCAAACGGTACGACGGGTTGTCGACGTAGCCACACGCATAAGGGCGAGAATAGCACCGGCCGGTGTTGCAGCGACTGCGTCAAAATGGAATTACGGCACGGCGTGTCGACATTAAAAAAGCCGCCTCACAAGAGGCGGCTTAAGAAAGACGAGCAGACCCCCTGACAAGGCGCTCGTTCAGTGGTCGGGCTGACCGTCTGATTCACCGCCGGGGAGCGGATAACGAATCAGCGATAAAACCCCCAGACAGCGTTGGCTGGGTGCAGTGGTGCAAGTGGGACCAGCCGACGTGTCTTGGATTCTCCGCACAGGTCGCGGTGGACGACCCTCTCCGTGCTACGAAGGACCACACGTGAAATAATACAACATGTAGTGTCGGAGTAGAACCTCCGACACCAGATACAGTGCACATTGCATTAGTTTTCTTCGATGGCGTACAACGCACCACCGAAATCGACGACAAAAACCTCACCGTCGTTGCCTTCGGCGAACGAGGCGATCGACAAACCGGTTTCCTCGACTAGATCGGCCGGACCCGGTGTTTGCACGGCGGAATCGATCGTCCAAACACGGCCACTCGCGAAGTCACCAAATACGTAGCGGCCGGTTAAAGACGGCGCCCCTTGGCCGCGGTAAACGAAGCCGCCGGTCACCGATTGACCATCGCTGCGCCCGTACACATGAATGGGATCCGTTAACCCCGCCGTGGCGCATGAACTTGCGTTAAAGCAGGTATCACCCTCACGAATGTTCCAACCGTAATTCGCGCCGGCGACGACCCGATCGATTTCTTCCAGCGCGCCTTGGCCGACATCGCCAACCAGCAGCGCACCACCGACTCTGTCGAAACTGAACCGCCACGGGTTACGCAAACCCCAGGCAAAAATCTCTGGGCAGCCGACCGTCGAATCGCCGCCGCGACAAAGCGGATTGCCGGCGAACGGATTGCTGGCCGGAATCTGATAGCTGGCATCGGGTTGGACGTCGATACGCAGAATCGTGCCCCGCAGGTTGTTCGGGTCCTGGCCATTGTTTCCAGGGTCACCGCCACCGCCGCCGTCTCCAAAGGCCGCATACAACAAGCCGTCGGGCCCGAAACTCACCTGGCCGCCGTTGTGGTTGGTGCCGTTCTGCGGAACACTGAGTACCTCAACGCCGCTCATGATATCGAGCGCCGTACCACCGGCGTTGGCCGTGTAGCGAACGATGCGCGAGATGAGCGGTGCGCCGGTGGTGGTGTAGGAAAGAAAAACGTGGCGATTACTCGCAAAATCTGGATCGAACGCCATGCCGAGCAGGCCAGCTTCTTGCGGCCCAGAGTTGATCAAACCGCTAAGGTCCGCGAACAGCGTCGTCGTTGTTGTCGCGGGATCATTGGCGAAGCGGCGAATCGTGCCGACCCGTTCGACGACGTACCAGAAGTCGTTATCGTTCGGCGCCTGCAACATCGCAACCGGCTGGCTGAAGCTCAATGATGTAAATGTCGGCTCGACCGACACCGTACCGCCACTTGGCGGCGGTGGGGCGGGCGGCACGGTTAGCGCACCACCGCCAGAGCCGCCTCCGCAGCCGGCCAGCACCATGAGCAACGCAATCGCAAACACGATCGCAAAGGTTGTACGAGTCACAGACAACATGGCAATTCCTTCTCTCCTCGGTCCTCGCGGATGAATACAGAGACCAACGCACAAAGTCACGACGAACCCGACGACTGTCGCCGAACACCGACCGCAGTAGCGCCACGGCCCAGTCGCGTCCCGTTCCTGCAGCCGCTACGACGCCATTCGGTGGCCTTGATCAGTCTCGCCGTTGCGATCAGCTCGCTCGGCTAAAACACGTGGCGCAACGAAGTCCCCGAGGCAAACCGGACTGTGCGCGACGCAGCTATTGAGACCATCATCGGCCACGTAGAGTTCGAACAGACCGTGTTTATGGTGCGCTGGGGCAACCCGGATGATCGGCAGCGCCACCATCTTTTGGCGTGGGCACAAATCCGCTCGATGAAAACCTTGAGTATTTTGTTTCCAGAGCCCGGTCGCTCGGCGCTGCTCGAACTCGAGCAGCACTGGGATGCACTCGATTTCGAGGTACGCGCAAGCGCCGAGGCCGCTGATCAAATGTCGTCGCACATCGAATCGACGCGCGACGACCTTCTGACTGTGCTCGACGCACTTGAGTAAGACGGCGAGCTTACTCGCCGACGGATACTTGCATTTCGATACGACGGTTCCGCTCGCGACCCGCCCGGGTCGCGTTGTTGGCGACCGGTCGACGTGAGCCGTAGCCGGTCGCACTTAATCGGTCGGCGCTTATTCCGCGACCGATCAAGTTATCGCGCACCGCCTTGGCCCGTTCACCGCTGAGGTAGTCGTTGTAAGCCGCGTCTCCGGTGTTGTCGGTGTGGCCACCGATATCGATTTGTGCCAATGGGCAAGCGCGCGCAATGGCAGCAAGACGACCGAGCAACGCATTGCTGGTGGCGTCGATGTCGGCGCTGCCGGTGGCGAACAAAATCTGTGCGCCGCTGAGTGCCTCGTCGAAACGCGCCTGACAACTTTCAACGGCCGCCTCTTGCTCTTCCAGTGCCAGCGGCACGATATCAATCCGCGCATCGACGTCGACGCCCGCCACCTCACCTAAGCGCGCTTCAGCGCGGCGGCGAAGCGTCGCCGTCGGTGCCGCGCCACGAACGGTCAGACGATCGCCGGCGAGCTCCGCTGTCCCGAACGTCAGTTGACCCAGCGCAGCCACCACGCCTTGCATACGGGATAGCCAGTCGCCAACGCCGCCATTGCGTGGTTGCGCGGTACTGGTGAACTCGCGGCCGGGGAACGCATTACTGATCGCATCGGCAAGCGCCGCACCGGCCGCCGCATCCGGTAGGTCACCGGCAAGCGTTACGCTATCGGGCTCTACCGTCAGCGTTGTCGAATACGCTGGCGCCGGTTCGGAAGGCGCCGCCGGTGCGACTGGCGGCACCGACGGAGCACCGGCCGCGACCACCAATTGATCGTCGACAACGCGAACG
The DNA here is from genome assembly GCA_039183535.1 of Pseudomonadota bacterium. Lineage (GTDB taxonomy): Bacteria > Pseudomonadota > Gammaproteobacteria > Steroidobacterales > Woeseiaceae > JBCAXA01. The sequence continues at coordinate 13,999 of JBCDBO010000018.1, forward strand.
CCGTAGGTACTGCGTACATCGGCGACCAGGTCGTTGCGAACACGCTCGTTAGCGACCGTACCGGTGAGTGTGACGTCGCGACCCGACACAGCCGCTGCGGCATCGGCGCCGCCGTTGGCGAGCGTTATTTCAACGTTGTTGGCAACAGCCGCTTCGATCAAAGGCGCGTGGTGGCCAATGCAGAAATACCCAAGCACGCCGAGTGCGATCAACGCCACCAGAAACTTAACGAGCCCGCTCATCTACGGCTCCTCGTTGTAATCGGCGCGGTGTAGGTCAGTCGCTTGAACGATCCAGTCGTCGCGCTCAATACGGCCTTTGAATTCGGCCAAGTGTTGCGATACCCATGCGACATCAGCCACGGTGAAATTGGCGATCTGGCGGAAATGGAAAATACCGAGGCCGTGCAATATGCCCTCAAGCTTCGGTCCAATACCTTTCACGCGTTTTAGGTCATCCGCCCGGCCCTGCGGCGCGGACAAGCCGTAGGCGGGCAAGTCGGGTTTGGCCGTCGCCGCTTCAAGCTCGGCCGCGAGTTTTTCGCGCGCATCGCGACACGCATTGAGCTCACGCTGCAATGTGTCTATACGCTGGTCGCGTTCGGATACACGGCCGTTCAGCGCCTCAACATCGCGAGATGATGCGTCAACAGCAGATTTCAGCGAACCGATCTCGCTCGACTGCTCGCTCACTTCTTGGCGCAAACGCGCGAGCAGGGCCGCATTGTTGCCAACCTCAGTCTGCGCGTCGGTGAGGGCTTGCGCCTTGGCGCTCAATTCACGCTCCAGCTGCGGCACGCGATCGTTGGATGCTGCGAAATCATCGCGGAGCTGCTTGAGCTGATCGCTGGACGTTTTCAATTCGCCGTCCAGGAAGGCGCGATCGCGCTCCAGCTGACCGTTGTTCGCTTTTAGATCGCTAATCTCGGTGTTCAATTGAGCGAGTTGCGCGCGTAAATCAGCCGCCTCGCTCCGCAGCGTTTCGTGCTCACCACTCGCGCCATCGAGATCGGCCCGCAATTGTCGGATCAGCTCGGCGTCCTGGTGACGAGTGCTTTCGAGGTCTGCGAAGCCGGCCACTTTTGTTTCCAGTTCTTTGGTGACCTCAGCCGTGCCCGTCTCCGCTTCGCGTACTGCGGCGCGCAGCACCTCGGCATCCGTTTCAAGCTGCGTCACAGTCGCATCGAAACGCGTCACGTCGCCGGACAGGCGATCGCGCTCAACACGTAGCTCTTCCAGTTCACGATTGAGCGTGCCGATCTCGGTACGCCTGCCCTCGAGTTCACGCCGTGTTGTGCTGAGCTCACCGTCGAGACTCGCGACCGAATCGCGCATAGGCTGCAATTCGGCGGCTAGCTCATCGGTGCGCGCCATGAATTTATCGCGATCGGCAGCCAGCACGCGGTACTTGTTCGACCAGTCCGTTTCCGTTGCCGCGAGTTTGGCCTTCGCCGGGCGCGCCAATAGCCACGAAGCCAGCAGCCAGCCCAATAGAAATGCCAGCGCTAGGCATACCCACATCTGTGCGATCAGGATTGACATCGCTCTTCCCTCCCCAGGTCAATGGCGTGTCGTTATTCGTTGTGTGTAACGTCGCTCAGTAACTAGCAACGTCGTGCTCGTTGTTCCCTGTGCTTGTTTTAGACGTGCGGCGGCGGTGTTTCGTCACAGCGTCTCGCTGAGTGCGGCAATACAGTCTATTTCAATGCGCGCACCGGCGACTAAGTCGACCGCCACGGTCGTCCGCGCCGGCCGTGGTGGCTGTAGGCGGGCCTTGTAGACGTCGTTCATTGCTTGAAACTCGCCGATATCGGCGAGGAAAACCTGGCATTTAACGATGTTAGAAAGACTCGCACCGTGGTCCGCTAAGGCGGATTCGATATTACTGAGCGCTTGGTCAGTCTCCGGGCCGATGCCGCCTTCGACCAAGCGGCCATCGCGCGAGCCGAGGACGCCCGATATGTAAACGGTCTGCCCGACACGCACGGTTCGCGAATAGGGCGCCGCACCGTCACTGGGATCGACAAAAGCGACGGTAGTATCCGTCGCCGGAGTCGTCGCGGCGCAGCCCGCGGCGAGCAACGCAATCAGCAAAATCACTAATCTGGCAATGCAATCCATGATCGCCTCCTCCCTAGGATCAAGTGTGCCTAGTCGGGCGGCGCTTGCCAAATCGAAGCGTGCGAAAGACGCTGTTGGATGGCGGTCCCGGTCCGATGAATGCAACGTCGATGTCAGCCGCGGCTGAATCGCGGCGGGACGCCGCTCCTACGGCGGGCTTGGCGTTTGCGACAAACGAAGTTGTAGGAGGGCCGTCTCGGCCCGATGAACACAGCGGCGTAACGAGCTGCGGTTCGATCGCGGCGGGACGCCGCTCCTACAGCGGGGTTGGCGTTTACGACAAACGAAGTTGTAGGAGGGCCGTCTCGGCCCGATGAACACAACGGCGTAACGAGCTGCGGTTCGATCGCGGCGGGACGCCGCTCCTACAGCAGGGTTGGCGTATCGATGAAGCCGTCGGCGCATCAATTCACGAAAACCTCACGTCGAACTGACGGCCAGTTCATCGATGGCGCAGCACACTTACGTCATTTTCTTGCTTACTGGTGCAGCTCGATGCTTGTTCGACTGATTATCTTCACCCTTGCGATGAACGCCAGCATGGCCGCGGTCGGCCAAGAGCAGAATCGATCGCAAGCTTTCCAACCGCCGGGCTGGATTGTCGGCGCGGGTTACGTCGCAGCTCCGGACCCTTTTGTTGGCGATGCCGGTAACGACACACCGTTCCCGTTAATAGGTTTCATCGGCGAGCGACTAACCTGGCTAGGACCTAACGTAAGCTACCAATTGGCCGGCAATGAAACCTGGTCGGTCACCGCCGCAGGCGGGCTCAATTTTCTGGGCTTTGACGCCGATACGAACGACCCCGCGCTGGCCGGGTTGATCGAGCGCGACAACGCGATCGAAGCCGGGCTCGATCTTGTCTACGGACCGTTATCACTCGACCTTCGGCAAGACGTATCCGGCACCCACGACGGCTTCTCAGCGCGGATCGGCGCTAGCCAGGGCTGGCAGATATCGCGCCGCCTGTCACTGGAAGGGTCCGTTTTCGTTGACTATTTGAGTGAGGATCTCGCTGATTACTACTACGGCGTTAGTCCGACCGAGGCACTCAGCGGCCGCGCTGCGTACGGCGTTAATGCCGCGACCAATGTCGGTGTTGGCGCTCAGTTTATGTACCGCATTAATAAACGTGCTTTTGTCATTAGCCGCATCGACTTCACCCGTCTTGACGACACCATTTCAGATTCGCCAATCGCTTCCGATACAGAACAGGTGAGTGCATTTATTGGTATCGCGTACGAGTTATTCGCCGATAAATAAAGCGCGTCATTTTTGCAACGAGACGTTGCAGAAAAAGGACCATCCCCAATGAACTTTTTCGTTAGCGCTGTCTAAGTAACTAACGGACTATAACCGGACTATTCAGTTGATCGTTGAAGAACGCACCCACATCGACGCCGATACGGACTCGGTATATTCGATCATCAGTAAGGCGACCGAGTGGCCGCGCTGGCACAATGGCATTGTCTCGATGAAGCTCAGCAACGCGAGCTTCACGCCAGGCGCCAAAGGCACACTCGTCACGCGCGATGGCCGCCGGGTAGCAATCCGCTGCCAGGAGGCCGGTGCCCCAACCCACCTCGCGATCGAAGAGAAATTCGCGCTGCATACGGTGCGCCAGAGCGTCACGCTGCAAGGCGAAAATGGCAGCACCTGGGTCAACTTGCAGTTGAGCTATCACGGCCCGGCAGGCAAGCTGCACGGCATACTGACGCGGCGTCACACGCAAGACGAATTGGCAGTGTCATTACGCGCTCTAAAAAAAATCGCTGAGGCGAGCTAACACGACTTAGTCGACCCGCTGCCTACGCGATCACGAGATAGGTAGCCATGACCAACAGCGTAACGATCAGTCTGGAGCAACACCGCGAGGCGTTCGCCCAACGACGATTTCTTGCGATGCCGCTTGCAGGCACGGTCATGTGGGCGCTGATCGGTATCGCCGGCGCCATTGCGCCTACCTTCTATAAAGTAATGGCCGTTTGGATCGGCGCTGGCTGTATTTTCTATTTGGGAATGCTGCTATCACGATTCACTGGCGAAGACTTTTTCGGCAAAAACAGGCCCGCTAATCCGTTCGACCGCTTATTCATGTCGACAGTCGCGATGGCGCTGTTGGTGTTCGCGATCGCAATGCCCTTCGCATCGGTAGACTACACATCAGTACCAATGAGCGTAGGTATTTTGACTGGACTGATGTGGCTGCCGTTCGGGTGGATCATCAATCACTGGGTCGGCGCATTTCATGCGATAACTCGTACTGTGCTTATCGTCGGCGCGTGGTTTGCGTTTCCCGACCATCGCTTCGTGACAATACCGGCCATTATTGTCGTGGTTTATGTCGTTACGATCGTTGCACTTGAGCGCCGGTCGGCTGTGTCGGGGTGAGGTGGGGCCTTATCGCAGCTGATCGCGGCGGGACGCCGCTCCTACATCAGGGGTCGGGGGCGGTGGCAACCTCGGTGCGGGATTTCACTACCTCACCGAAACCGCAAATCGCGGACAAAAAAATGCCACCGCAAGCGGTGGCAAGGCGGGGGGGATGTGTCGAAACGGCGCGGGAGAGGGGTGCAACGTTTCGACTGCAGGAAGCACTCAGCGTTTGCTGGGTCGCTTGCCCTTAGGGGTCCCTAAATCGCCGCTATTAGTCGCAAAAGTAGGCTAACTAGCCGCGATTCCTTAATCTCGAGGGAGATTGTATCGATAGTTTTTCGTTTAGGATATTGCAAAATCTGCATCGTCTCGATAGATAAAACGAAACGAAAGATAGGCCCGCGAGCCCGTCTAGATTCGACGCCTGTCTTCTCGACAACCCATCCACAATCGGCGCCTGAGACCACGCAGCCCCCAGCCACGCGTCGCGGACTGTGCGCTGGTTCTCAATTCGCTAAAGCTCCATCAAGAAACGCCGATACACAACTCAGGAGACGGATGACATAAGTCACCGCCAGTGCGATTCGGGCGCGACGTACGCCCGGCTAAGGAGCGAATACCGATGCAGATATCGGACTTGTCGAGCGCGAATCTTGCTACGCGCTCATTGCTAGCGTTGGGCGATACGCGTGCAACCAGCCGCGCCGACAATGCGCCTGACTTCGTTAACGACGACAAATCCGGCCGTGCGCTCGACGCCTTCCGGCAGGATTTGCGGGCCACACTGAGCGCCCGATTCCTCAGCCGCTTCGCTACCGCGGTGCCTGGCTACGCAGGCGCTGGCAACGAGGCAAGCGCGAGCGACGTCGCCAATGAAACACTGGGCGCGGCGCGTCGCGTCGCCAACGAAGCGCCAACGCAAGCCGCGCGATCGATCGTCGCGTTCCGGACATCGGTGCGCGAAAGTGCAACGGCCGTTCGCGAAGCAATCGGCCAACGCGACGACATCAGCGATATTGATGATGCGGTGGCACGGGTCGATCGAGGGCTAACAGCGCTTGAGAGTGACTTCAGTAACGTTCGCGAATCGAGCGCCAGTGTATTGGCCGTTGAATCGCGAACGAACGAGCGCTCGACCATTCGTATTCGCACCCAGGAGGGCGACGTTGTGCGCCTCGACCTGCGCCAACGCGAACAGCTGTCGGCAACGGCTGCTGCTGCCTCGGTAGCCGGCGGATCGGCCGAACTTACCGAGATCGATTTTGCAAGCCGCACCGGCGTGCGACTGACGGTGGAAGGCGACCTTAACGAAGACGAATTGGCCGCTATTAGCAATGTGGTCGATCAGGCGAGCCGGATTGCTGATGACTTTTTCGGCGGCGACTTGGGCGCAGCGTTTGCGAACGCAAATACGCTCGACGTCGATGCCGAGCAACTCGCTCGAGTCAATCTTCGCTTCCGGTTTAGCGAGACAACGCAGGTGGCTGTCGCTAGCGAGCGCGTCACTGCGCCCGTTCCGTCAGTTATCGCGCCCGCTGTCGACGCGCCGCAAGCGGCACCGCAGCTCGTCATTCCAGCCGTTAACGTCGCACCGGAACGCCCGGCCACGCCGCTGCAATTACGCGAGGCGCCATCAGCCGCGACCGGCGATGTCGAACCGATCGCGACCAGTGACGCGCCGGACGTCAGCGCAGCCGAGCCGGCGGTCGCCGCCCCTGCTCCCGCGAACCTTACGGCGTCCGCCGACGCGGACAGCGACGAGGAAACAGGTCCACCGCTCGGCAGCGACTACCTAAACCAATTCTTCAATTTAGTCGGCGATTTTCTGCGCTCGGTCAGCGACGGGTTCCCGGCCGGCGATACAGCCAACAGCACTTTGCAGTACAGCGAGTCGCTCAAGTTGACCGTCTTGCAAGAAACACTCAAAACCGTTGCACAACCGGCCGAACAAGATGCCGCTGCGCTTGCCAGCGACGCCATCGAGCTGATTGTCAACGCCAGCGCACGGAGCGACGCCGCCGCTAGCTAGGACAGCCGCAAGCGGCGGTTAACGACCGTTCTGCATGGATGCAGAACGGTCGTTCAAGGACGGTGTATAGGAACGCTGGCGCATCGCGATCACCGCTTTGTGCCGCGGACGCATCTGGTATCGCGTTGGCTAGTCGAGAAGCCTGCAAAGCAAAAATGTCATCGGTGTACTGCTAATTGAGACACACCAGCGACTTTTCCTGGTGCGCGTCGTCTGCCAGTTGGCACCTAATTCCCTTGCGACGTTTACAAGCCATCGAGCGCCTTGGCGGCAACGAACCGCGACTGACCCCGTGATGACCAACGTATCGACAGTCACGTCGATTTGATAAATTGGTACATTGGTACCAAAATAACTAGATGACTAAGCTGATCCAACGCGTACAAACCGGCGTCCGCATCGAAAAACGCTTGCTAAAGGTGCTTAAGGCCCTGGCCGAGCAGCTCGACATGTCGCTCGGCGATTTGCTGGAGGGTATGGCGTTGCATTGTTTTGAAGGTAAGACACCGTTCTCAGCGGCAACCCGCAACAAAATCGACAAACTGAAAGACGTGTTCGAGTTGGACCTAACCGCGGCTGACAGCCACAAGCTTGATGAACGCGGCGATTCGTAGGGCCAGTTTGGCGCTGGTTGGGTTGATGACGGCGACAACAGCGCCTGTTGCGGACGAGACCACAACCGACGCTGGCGCGTTTGAAGCGGTGACCATCCAGCGCAGCGGCTCACTTTATGTGGCACTCCCCCCCGACGACGCTTTGCCGTTGTTCACTGCGCTCGGAGAGACAAGATGGATCCCAACGTGGCAGCCGACGGTGTTGCACGGCGACGGATATGAGCCAGGGACCGTTTGGGTAACCGTGCATGAAGGTCGTAAAACCGTATGGTACGTCGCCGGTTACGACACAGATGCCCGCACGGCAACGTACGTTCGAACAACAAATGATGTCGATACCGGAACGGTTAACGTCAAAGTTACCGCTAATGATGCGGGCGGTTCGACGGTGCGCGTGACGTACCAACTCACCGCTCTAAGTACTGATGGCAATAGGCGACTGCGGACACACTTCGACGCGGAAACCTACGCCGCCATGTTGGCGACCTGGCAACGGATGATCGCCGACAGCATTGGCAATGCCGGCAAAAGCGATCGCTGATACGAAGCAGCGATCGCACGGGCTGAGGCGTAGACAGTTGAAAACGTCAATTATTTGTCCATATTGATAGCTACGTCCTAGGGCAAACGGTTGACTTGCTCTACTTTCCCGTTTTCAGAACCACTCGACCGTCGCTTAGGGACATGACTTCGGTACCGATTTCTCGCCGTATTGGGATTGCGTTTGCACTCGCCTTAGCCGGCGCGTTCCTGTTCGCCACGTATTCCGCGATCGATCGCATCGTCGCGGAGCAAAGCCGCGTCCACCAGGAATCGATCTCGCCGGTCTACGAGTTGGTCAGCGATGAATTGCTGCGCCCGCTCTACATCGCCGAAACGTTCGCGAGCTCGGTCGATTTCACAGCGACATTGGAATCGGCCGATTTTGATGAGGCGGCGCTGTTGCAGCGCCTTGCCGAGATGCAAAACGAATTGGGCCTCGCCTTCTTCGTCGCTAGCGAACGGACCGGCAAGCAGTACCTCTCGGACGGGCGCTCGCTCGATCTTGTCGACGATGACGTACGCTGGTATTTCGAGGCCAAAGCGCAGAACAAAGATCTAATGGCCGACCTTGGCCAAGTGGGTGACGTTCACTTGTACATCGATGTCGCCGTCCACAGTGCCGACCGAGAATTCCTTGGCTACGTCGGTGTCGGCAAACCGATTCAACGCTTTGTCGATACGTTCGAGCGCTACAAAGTCCGCTATGGCTATGACTTTCTGTTCGTCAACGAACGCGGTGATGTCATGCTGTCGTCGCTGCCGGAGCTGGTCGTCACCGGCGCATACATTCCGAACCTGTCATCACTCGAATGGTTCGACCACGGCGACGCTGTCGACGACGTGCACGACAGCGAAATCATTGAAGTGGCGGGCCAAGACACGCTGATTTCGGAGTTTACGATTCAAGATCTCGGCTGGCGCTTACTACTGCTGACGCCGTTAGAGGCGCGGCAAGCACAAACGACGCGTTCGTTCGTCGTTAGCGCAATTACTGCTGTCGTTAGTGTCTTGCTGCTGGCAGCCGCCGCGTTCTACTTGATGGTGCTGTACAAAAAGAACCTTGAGACCAAAGCTGCGGTCGATCAACTCACCAACCTACCGAATCGCACATTCGTGCAACGTTGCTACGAGCTATTGCAAAGCAACAGCGAATCGCTGTGTGCCATTATCATCGACTTGGACCATTTCAAGGTCATTAACGATACCTACGGCCACGATGCTGGCGATCGTGTGCTGCAAGCGGCCGCCAGAGTCTTCCAAGACGCACTGCGTGACAAAGATACGGTCGGCCGCTGGGGCGGCGAAGAGTTCGTTATGCTTATACCAGCGACATCAATCGATACCGGTATGTTCATCGCTGAACGTGCGCGCAAGAAGCTTGAGAGCCTCGAGATCGAACTTCGCGAAACGAGTGTCTCTGTGACCGCCAGCTTCGGCGTCGCATTCACCCACGCCGGCAGCGAGTCACTCGCCGATGTCCTCGCCCGTGCCGATAAAGTGCTGTACGAGGCCAAAGGCATGGGCCGCAACAAAGTTCGGCTGTATCGGGAAGCGAGCTAGGCAGCGCGTCGGTATCGCTCAGTATGTAGCGATACATTCGAGTTAGGCGTTTGCATCAAGCGCCCACACTGCTTCCGGCCGACAACCGGCCTCAGCCACCGCGCCATCTTCCGAACCGAGTACTCCAAAAAGAAATATCAGATCACAATCGTGAGCCGCTACACCGCACGGCGAGATCTGTGAGCATCAGCCGTAGACGACGAAGGTCTGAAAACTCTTGGCCAACAGCCGACCATCAGGCGCCCAAAGATCGGCACTGGACGATCCGTAGCCGCGCCTGAAGTAATTTAAGTGAGCGAGGTAGCCGATGTAGGTATCGCCGGGTACATCGTCTACCGGATCTGCGAAATGCAGCACCCAGTTTACCGTCGACATCGGCGCTGGCTCGCTGAGATACGATGCCGGTACCGGCGGCCATACATCGGTAAGGCAAACAAGGTGCGCCGCCGATAGCAGGTCCGTTGCTGGATCAAATCGCATCCAACCACCGAGATCTGGCGAGCCTTGGCCTTGAAAAGGCAGACCACCGATCGCCGCTCGAAAATCAAAATACTGCGTGCATTCGGGCGCACCGGGACCGCCCATTCGACGCACTGCGTCGTCGTCCCAAGACGGCAACACCGGCGGCTGAAAACTCTCGACCACGGTCCGCCCATCGAGTTCGGCCACGAAGTTGGCTTGCACGGCCACTCGGGTAACGCCGTCTTGTACGATCTGTCCAGCCTGGACCGTTATGGTTCGTCCGGAAGACACGGGCTCGGTCACGAGCGTGAACGGTTTATCGGCCTCAAGCGGTTTCAGAAAACTGACGTTCAAGTACCGCAGTCGTCGGTCGGCGCCGATGCCAAGCGATACGGCATCGGTCAGTAACGCGGCAGACAAACCCCCATAAACGGTTCTACCTTGGCGCCAAGAGGCCGGTACGACAACGTCATGCCCGGACGCCGCACGGGCTCTTATCTCATCGAAGCGCACGTTAGTGTCCTACGGGCCGCAATGCGGGCAAATCTAAACAGCCATGGCGGCTAACGGTTGCATTACAAAACGGCTTGGTAGCAAGCAAGCGCCGCGTCATACGTCATCTCTTTCGGGTTATTAACCAGTAAACGCTCGATCTTGATCGCATCCGCAGCCAGTTGCGGCAGGTCATCCTCCGCAACACCCACTTGGCCGAGCTGGCGCTCGATGCCGGTTGATTCGGCAACACGCACTAACTCATCCACAAACGCCGCAGCAGATGTTGGTAAGCCAATAACGCCAGCCAACTCGGCGTAGGCGTCAGACGCAACATCGCAGTTGTAGGCCAGCACGCTCGGTAGCACCAGCGAGTTCGATAATCCGTGAGCAACGTGGAAGGTCGCGCCCAACGGGTATGCAAGGGCATGCACAGCGGCAACGGGAGCATTAGCAAACGCCTGTCCGGCTTGCATTGAGGCCAGCAACATCGCCTCGCGCGCCTCAGTGTCATTGCCGTCGGTACAGACCCGCTCGATATTCGCATGCAGTGCCTTTAGCGCCATACATGCGAGCTGGTCGGAAATCGGGTTTTTCTTCAAGCGCGATGTGTACGCTTCGATGGCGTGGACCATCGCGTCGATGCCGGTCGCCGCCGTTGTCGACGCGGGTAATCCGAGCGTTAGCGATGCATCGAGAATCGCGATGTCGGGATACAGCACCGGCGAGCTAACGCCCATCTTCGTCGTCTCGCCAACCGTTACGACCGATATCGGCGTCACCTCAGAACCGGTACCTGCCGTTGTCGGCACCAACGCCAGCGGCAAGCGTGCGCCGGTCACGGCATTCACACCGTACATCGTTTCCAGAGCCTGATCAGAGTTTGCCAAAACGGCAACCAACTTAGCGGTGTCCATGCTGCTACCACCGCCAATACCGATAACAACATTAGCGGCGAACTGTTTCGCGCGCAGAGCTGCCGAGCGTATAACGTCGTCGGATGGATCCGGTACAACGTCGCTGTAGACGCACACGTCGAACCCGTTCGATTCAAGATCGGCGATGGCGTCGTCGATGACACCAAGATCGAGCAACACCTGATCGGTCACCAGAAAAACGCGCCTGCGCTCGAAAAACCTATCCGTTAGCAAACTCGCGATTTTGCTCGCGCCGTGCATCTCGACGTGGATCGTCGGGACCGTGCGAAATTCAAAGGCCATCGGTCGGTCTCCAGCTACGAATGGCGATGGGGCCTACTAAAGACAATAGCAAAGCGTTACGGCTTACCGGTAGCAAGCATGGCGGCCAATCTCGTACGAACATTCTCGTGAACGGTCCGTTTGTACATGCCGATAAACACAGCAAACGATATCTTTTTCGCTGGGCGACACGGTGGCTTTGCAACTAGCGCCGCACAATGCCACTCAATCGTTACGGCCGCCGGTGAATCATCTTACCGCATAGACAAGCTCCACCAGGCCCTCTCGCGCTCCAGAACGCTACGGCCCTAAGTGCGCGATTGTGGAAACGCCGTAGCGTAAGTGCGGCTCGTAAAGTACCGACCCCCGCTAACGACACGGTAACTTCATCGACACCTTGCGTGACCGGCGTCTTTGCGCAGGCGACGCGCGCAACATCACTGCGATCGCGGTTGTGCATAGCCACTTAGCGTATACAGAGTACTAACGTTGGACTGTCCACCTTCAACGTAGCAGCGATATCCGCGTCAATCGAATGAATGGAAGTCGTCACAAAATATCGGCTTGCACATAGAGCTGTTGGTTACATAAGCACCGGCAGTGGCCTCATCGAGGGCAACCAGAACGTCAACGAATAGACGCTGCGCCCAGAGAATGCCAATACCTGTAAGGGGTTACGGCCACGCGACACCGCATTAAAAATCGTTAATGGAAAGTCCATCTTGGCTTAATGCCTGCGTCGTTAGTGTTTCGCTTCGTCTTCGAGTCGAGCGATTCGCATGCCGCACCGTCCTTACCGTCTTTATCGCCCTTCTGTCACGGCCGCCATCTGTGTCGCTCTCTCGGTAGTCGGTGGGTGCGGCGGTGGCGGTGGTGGCGGTACCTCTCCCATCGAGCCACCACCGAGTGCGAGTCCGCCGCCTGCGCCGGCACCGCCTACCCCTACGCCGCCCGCAGATCCACCGGCGCCTACCCCGCCACCACCGACGCCACCGTCACCTTTACCGCCGTCCACGGAATCGACGTTTGCGACCGAAAGCGCAACTGCACGGTTTTTAACGCAGGCAACGTTCGGACCGACGCCAGCTGACGTCAGCCGCCTAATTGGCACAAGCGCATCTGCATGGGTGCGCGCGGAGATGGCGAAGCCAGCCAGTCTTTTGTTGCCACCGTTGCAACAGTACAGAGCAACCCGGCCCGACAACGACCGACCGTTCCTGCTCGCTGAAACAACAACGTTTAACTTCTGGAAGAACGCGATTGCCGGTGACGATCAACTGCGCCAGCGCATGGCGTTCGCACTGTCGCAGATCCTGGTTGTGTCTAATGCCGGCGGCGAAGTTCTCACCGATATCCCGGACGGTGTCGCCTACTTTGAAGACGTCTTGATCACACATGCGTTCGGCAATTACCGCGAGCTGCTAGAAGCGGTGACGTACGCGCCAGCAATGGGCTACTACCTGACTTACCTCGGTAATCAACGAGCGGACCCGGCTACGGGCCGAATGCCCGATGAGAACTACGCGCGGGAGATCTTGCAGCTCTTCACGATCGGTCTCATTGAGCTAAACCCGGATGGCACCGCGCGGCTCGACAGTAACGGTCGGCCGATCGAAACGTACTCAAACCGCGATGTAACCGGGCTCGCGAAAGTCTTTACCGGTCTCGATATTCAATATGAAGGGCCGGGTGGTTTTGAAGATAGCGCACAGGCGTCGTGGTCGCGACCGATGGAAATTGACGAGAACATCCACTCGGCCGACACCAAGGCCTTTCTTGGTACGACAATCCCGCCTGCGACCCAAGCGGCCGCGAGCATCGATCTGGCACTGGACGCGATCTTCGCGCATCCCAACGTTGCGCCGTTTATCGGTCGACAACTGATCCAACGCTTAACGACCAGCAACCCCAGTTCGGCGTACATTCGGCGCGTCGCGGCTGCGTTCGAAGCTGGCGTAATAGCGCTGCCAGACGGCAGCCAGCTCGGCACGGGTCAGCGCGGCGACCTCGGTGCGACGTTGGCCGCGATACTGTTCGATCCCGAGGCGCGCGATCCGCAAGCGCTGACGAACGATCGCTTTGGCAAAGTCCGCGAGCCCGTCATTCGTTTCACGAATTGGGCCCGCGCGTTCAATGTCGGCGCCGTCACACCGGAGATGACGCCGCGTCTTTGGTCGACCGAGGGTCCGGGCGCGCTGGCGCAGCATCCTTACCGATCGCCATCGGTATTCAACTTTTTTCGCCCTGGCTATGTCGCGCCAGGCAGTGAATCGGCGGCGGCCGGGCTGGTCGCCCCGGAGCTGCAATTGGTGAATGCCTCATCGACGGCGGGGTACGCCAACTTCATTCGTGACTTCGCCCTCGGTGAGCGGACCAACGCAGATGTCGCTGGGCTACGCGAGATTTTCACCGACGAAGGCGCGCTGTTAGATCCCAACGGCGCATTAGCAAGTTTCCTACCGGATTACACCGCTGAGCTGGCCGTGGCTGACAACGCAGCGCAGTTGATCGACATGCTCGATCGAAAGTTGACCTATTCGTCGATGAGCGATGCCACCAAAGCGGCCCTCGCACAAGCGGTCGGTGCATTACCAGCTGGCGACGCCGCCGCACGGCAAGACCGTGTGGCCCTCGCAATATCGCTTGCGATGATGACGCCCGATTTCCTTGTACAGCGCTAGCCCAGGAGAGCGCCGATGAGCCTGACACGACGAACCTTCCTGACCGATGCACTGGCCGCAACGGCGCTCGGCAGTGGCCTCGGCTTACCGTTCGCCACTCGATCCGCGCTTGCGGCTGACACCAGCGGCTACCGCGCCTTGGTCTGTGTGTTCCTCTTTGGCGGACTCGATAACCACGACACGGTCTTGCCCTATGACCCAGCGTCGTACGATGCGTTCGCGGCCGTTCGCTCGAGTCTTCTGCAAGTGCAAGGGGCCAACCGCGCACGCACGTCTCTGCTACCGCTGACGACGACCGATCCGACGCAGTTCGGGTCACGCCAATTCGCATTGCCGCCTGAACTGGCTGGCATTAAGGGGCTTTATGACCAAGGCAATGCCGCGATCATCGGCAACGTCGGTCCGTTGATTCAACCAACGACACGATTGGCATTCGAACAGGAATCGGTATTGCTGCCACCGCGGCTGTTCTCGCACAACGACCAACAAGCCACGTGGCAGTCGAGCTCACCGGAGGGCGCTGTGTTTGGTTGGGGCGGCCGGTTTATGGACGCAATGATCGAGGCAGGCGCGAACAGTCGGCTGCCGTTCTCAACCATCACCAGCGGCGGCGGCGAGTTGTTCCTCACCGGGAATCGGGCGCGACCGTATCAGATCAGTCCGGCAGGGGCCGCCGTTGTCGACCTGCTCGCCGATGCGGCGGCGCTTCGCAACGAACCGGGTCGCGAAGCGTTCTACCAACAGGCGCTGTCGCTGCTCCGTAGTGAGCAATACGCCGGCAGCCATCTCCTGGAACGCGACATTGCAAACAGCGCACGCGGCGCGATCGACAGCAACGCGCTCTACAACCAAGCACTGGCATCGGCGCCGTCACTGACGACGACATTCCCGGCCAGCGGTTTGAGTGCACAGCTGCGTGCCGTCGCGCAAGCGATCAGCGTACGCTCGGCACTCGGGGCTAATCGGCAAGTGTTCACCGTCGCGATGGGCGGCTTCGACACCCACTCGCAGCAGGCGACGTCACTGCCGGCGTTGCTGGGTGAGATCGATGCCGCGGTAACGGCCTTCTACGCCGAAATGGTGGCGCAGGGACTTGCCAATAACGTCACGTTATTTACAGCTTCCGACTTCGGCCGCACGCTGGCCGTCAATGGCGACGGCACCGACCACGGCTGGGGCGGGCACCACTTCGTGGTGGGCGGCAGCGTCAATGGCGGCGCGATCTACGGCGATCTACCGCCAGCAACCGTTGGCCACGAATGGGACTCCGGTGGCGGGCGCCTGATACCGACAACATCGGTGGAGCAAATGGCCGCGCCGTTAGGGCGTTGGTTCGGCTTGAACGCAGCAGAGATTGCCGCGGCGTTACCGAATCTGGCGAATTTCGGCAGCGCGCCGAGTCTTGGGTTTATCTAATTGTCTCCCTCCCATCGCTGGTCGTTGATTAGGCCGTCACGTCGTTCCGTTAGGGCGTTAAAGACGTCGGTATGTTCCCTCGTGTGTTAGCAGGGCGTATTGGACGTCGGCGACTAGCCAGCGCCGGCGCAGCGACCAAGTTACCGCGTCCAAAGGTCAACGGCGGGGTTTGGTAAAGAAACCACCGCTCGCGTAACTGACGCACATACGGCGGGCCGTCTTTTTGCCGCTCGTGAACTGATCGAGCAACCAATGAGTGGCACGACGCCGACGTAAAAACTCCATCTAAACCCAGCACGCAGCGCCTGCATCAAACAAACGTTGAATTGCTCGGGCCTAAGCAATCGCGGGCTATCCGGTTGGGGATTGCTCACACACGTAAGGGCAGCGAGAAGGCGCGCCAGCAACTAGGAGATCGCGTGAAGAGACTCGTATTTTTCGGATTGCTTCTGGCTGCCGTCTTTGCACTCGTTAGCGAGCCAGCACGAAGCGCCAAAGCGGACTTTGATGTCGCCATGACGGCCACGGATTTGGCGAACGAAATTCGTCTCGGACGGATAACCTCCGAGGAAGCGACCCGAGCACTGCTCAAGCGGATTGAGCAGCTAGATCGATCAGGCCCGAAAATCCAAAGTGTGATCGCACTGAATCCGCACGCGCTTGAGGCGGCTATTGCTCTCGACCGCGAAGCGCAGTCCGGTCAGTTCCGGGGCCCGCTGCATGGCGTTCCGGTTCTTATTAAGGACAACATCGAATCTCGCGAGCTGCCGACAACGGCAGGCTCTCTGGCGTTGCTCGAGAATCGTACCAATCGCGATTCTGCGGTCGTCGCACGACTGCGAGAGGCCGGGATGGTAATTCTTGGTAAGACCAACCTGTCGGAGTGGGCGAACTATCGATCGTCCGACTCGATTTCCGGTTGGAGCGGCGTTGGTGGTCTGACCAAAAATCCTTACGATCTTCGCCGCAGCCCGTGCGGCTCATCGTCCGGCTCGGCAGCCGCTGTTGCGGCTGGGTTCGTGCCGGTCGCGCTCGGCACCGAAACGAATGGGTCGATTACCTGTCCGGCGGCCGTCATGGGCTTGGTCGGCTTTAAACCGACCATTGGCTTGGTCTCTCGCCGTCACATTGTGCCGTTATCTCCCCGCCAAGACAGCGCCGGGCCCATTACACGCACCGTACGAGACGCCGCCATGCTGCTGACGGTACTCGCAGGAACCGATCCGCTCGACCCGGCAACGCAAACCGCCGATAGCCACATCGACGACTATGTCGACGACCTCGACGAAGGCATTCGCGGCATGCGAATCGGCGTCTTCCGCTGGGCGCTGGGTAACAGTGAGTTAGTCGGCGCAACGTTCAACCCCGCGCTGACAGCGCTCGAAGACGCCGGTGCGGTATTGGTCGACATCGACGACTTCGCGCCCGAGCCTTTGTTGTGGCAGCAAGGCGACCGGATACTGCAGACCGAATTTAAGACAGGCCTCAATCGCTACCTAGCGAGTACGCCCGCGGACATCGACATCCGTTCCATCGAGGACGTCATAGACTTCAATCGTGCGAACGCTGACCGCGAGCTCACACTGTTTGATCAGTCTATCTTGATCAAAACGGCAGCGGCCGGCTCGGCTAGTGATCCGGCTTTTCAGGCAGTGGTCGCGGAGTTTGTGCGTGCAGCTCGAGATGGCGGCGTCGATAAGTTGCTAGCAGACAACGATGTCCGCCTGTTGGTAATGCCGACAACCAAGCCAGCGGCGCCGATCGACTTACTGGCGACCAGTGAACCCGTCGGCGGTCCGTTAGGCGCCGGCTGGCTAGCCTCCGCCGCGGGTTACCCGGTATTGACAGTCCCGATGGGCGACCACCAAGGTCTGCCACTCGGGATGACGTTTATGGGAACGGCCTGGGATGACGCGGCCGTACTGCGAGCGGGATACGCGTTCGAAAACAAACGCAACGTTCTCGGCGAGCCACCGTATACGGATGGGGATATCGAGCGTTCGGAATTCTTGGATATTCTTGCTCCGCTCGATTGAGGTGAATCGCCGACTCGCCTCCAGACCTGCGTATAGGTCCTTGCCGCAGCGGACGACTTAGAACGCCTTCGTGAACGTCACCCGCACATTGCGCTCATAGCCAAAGACGGCAAAGTTTCTGATCGGATTGGCAACGTAGAACTCATCCGTCGCATTCTCTAGATACAAACGGACATCGAAGCCGGCGAACAGATCGTCGTACGTCACCGTCAAATCGATCGTCGTGAACGCATCAGTCTCAAGCGCTACTCCGCCATTGGACCACGGTATTTCGCTTCGGTAGAACACCCGCCCGCCAAAGCCTAAGCCTTGCAGCGGTCCGGACTGGAGTTCATAGGTTGCAAACACGCTGAGTTGGTGCTCAGACAGCCACACGATCGGCGTCCCTTCGAGCTGCTGGGTCGGATCGGCGTCTTCCGTTATCTCGCCATCGATCAGCGTATACGCGGCAACAATATCCAAGCCAGGCATTATCTGGCCAGATGCCTCGAGCTCTAGGCCTTGAATCGTCTCCTCGAGACCCCCGATCGAAAAGATACGATTATTCGGATCCGTCGTCGCCACGTTTGAACGAACCAGGTCGTACACGGCGCCGGTGACGAAGAGACCGCCGTCGAACAACGACGACTTGAATCCAATTTCGTACTGCTCGCCGCGCATAGGAGACAGCAGCTCGACACTGGGTTCTGGACCACTGGTATCCAGCGTAAATTGAAATGCGTTATTCAAGAACGAGCGTGAGTAACTCGCATAGATCATCGTATCGAAGCCTATGTCGTACGAGGCGCCCAGACGCCAGGTTTTCGCACCATCAGAACCACTGCTGGCCGTCGCCGTATTCTCCGGATCCAGAACAAACGTCTGCTCGGTCGCCGATTCTTGGCTGAAATCGTCGTAGCGCAACCCGCCGATAACGGTCAGGTCTTCGGTGGGGCGAAGCACGGCCTGGACGTAGGCGCCAATTTGCTCGCCGGTGAGATCAGCAACGAACGTCGGGTCGATCTCGCGAATGTTGTCCGGCACATCGTAAAAATTCTGCGGGGCAAAAAGATTATCGACACCGAGATAGGCGTAATTTTCGAATCGGTACTGGCTTTGGCGAACGAAGTCGACGCCCGCGACAACGGAGCTCCCGGAACCGCTACCGAAGTCGAAGTCTTTGCGTAGGAACACATCGGCCGCCACACGGTCCGTGTTGTTCTCAAAAAAACCGGCGTAGATGTACGTGTCGCCATTTTCCTGCACGCCCGGTGCGTAGTTGTAGGAATACACAAAGACTTGTGAGCCATCGCCTTTCGACGTGGTGGCGCGGACGGTCAGCGAAAGGTCATCCAAAAATTTGTGGACTACATCCGCTTGGACGCTGTAATGGCGTTGGTCCAGATCGGCATCCTCGGTATCGAAGTTCCAGTTAAAGCGCCGGTCTAAGCCCAGACTCTCAAAGTCATTCAGATTCGAATTTACGGGGACCCCGCCAAAGGGCACACCGCCACTCTGGATGTAGTTGGCCTGCAGCAAGAGCGTTGTACTGCCGCCGTTGTCGAAAAGGACCGACGGTGTGACTTGAATACTGTTGTATTCACTTCGGTCGTTGGGCAGATCGCCATCGATACCGCCGACGACGAGTCGCCCGTAAATGCCGCCCTCGTCATTCAACGCGTGGTTGACATCGATACCTGCTCGAAACTGGCCAAAGCTGTCTGCACCAAAGAAAAACTCCTTATCGTCGGACGTATTGGCCGTTTTCAGGACGCGGTTTACGAGCCCACCGACGGGCGCGCCGCCGCCCGCAATCGCGGCCGGTCCCTTGATAACCTCTACACGGTCGATCGTGTACGGATCCGGCTGATAGTTAACGCCGCCGCTCAAACTGTTTTCCCGGATAATGCTAGGAATTAGGCTGTCCCGAACCCCGCGAAGGCTAATACTAAAATTGTGTGCAATCTCACCACCGCCGCCGGGTGTGTCCTGATAGCCGGCAACGTTTTTCAACGTATCGTCAAAAAGCACCAGCAGCTGATCCTGAATAACGCTTGAGTTGATGATCGTTAGGCTGTTGGGTATCTCTTGCAGATCGGCAGGCGAGCGGGTCAAGTTGGTTATCGGTGTGAAGTAGCGGCTGCCAACGACCAAAATTTCGTCCACGGCATTACTAGCGGTGCTCTGCTGGGCACTCGTTTCCGCAACGATGACGTAGGTCTTCGGCTGCGTTCGATTCGCGGTTAGTCCCGAATCGCGTAACGCGGCCTCCAGCGCCTCCTCCACCGTAAACGACCCAGTCAGTGTCTCGACGACTTTGCCGGCAACCAACGACTCCTCGGCCATGATCGTGACGCCGTAGCGCGTCGATAGCGCGATCAGCACATCGCCGAGAGGCTGGCGCGTGATGGCGATCTCCTCGGACCGGCTGAGGACGGCGTCCTGGGCGATGGCGGTGGGTGCCGCCAGTGCTAGCGCGACGGCGGATGCCACCGACGTTACCCCGTGAGTCGATGTCCGACCTTTGGTCTGCTTCACGTCTTGTCCTCATGCGTTGTATAGACGGAGTGCGACTTATTCGCACCTCTATAACCATGAAGCTTTGACCGGCGAGATTTTCACCGCCCGACGAGTTTTTTTCGCAAGAACCGTGCAAGCAATCGCTGCTGAGGGGCTCGCGCTACTCTTTGGCTTTGACGAGGATCTTGCCGTCCTGACTGTCGTCCGTCTCAATGGGCAAAACCTGCTCGATAGTCGCCAACAGCCGCTCAATATCGGTGCCTAGGAACACGCCCCGCACCTTGAGACTGCCGATGGCCTCGGAGCCTGGCGCGATTTCGATCGGGACGTCCGAATACCGGTTGGCATCGCTCAAGAGGTCGGTCAGTGGGTCGCCTTTGTAGATCAGCTGATGACGCCGCCAAGCGCCAACCTCGTCAGTTGCTATCGGCTCCGGTGCCAGCAGTCGGCCAGTGGACGAAACGCCCACTTGCTGGCCGGCCGTAAGTTCGCGACGCTGCACAACGGGGGACGGTTCGCCAGCGACGATGAGCGGCAGCGCAACACCAACGACGCCTTCCGACACGGCCACGCGATAGCTCTGGGCGATTCGGCGTACCTCGAACGCGGTACCGAGTACCGTTGCCGATAGCGCATCGGCGTTTACCGTGAACGGTCGCGATGCGTCGGGCGTTACATCGAAATGCGCCTCGCCCGCCGTTAACTCGACGACACGCTCAGAGTCCGAATACACGGTTGAGAGGCTCGACGCCGCACCCAGCGTCACGATGCTGTTATCGCTCAAGGTAATGGTACGAACCTCAGCAACGCCGGTGCTGTACTCCGAAGCAACCGCGGCGGTTGATGCTGTGGTCGGTAATGCGGCTGGACCTTCATCCGGTGACTGCAGCCGAAACATTAGCAATACCGATGCGGCCAGGAGCGCAGCGCCAGTACCGAGACGCGGCCACGTTAGGCCCTCTTGCAACGCATCGAAAACACCGCTCACCGTTTCAGCGCGCGACGGTGCGATGATGTCCGCATCGAGATCAGCAATACGGACCTCGTGTAACGCATCACGAAACGTCAGCGCCTGATCATAGAGTTCCTGGTGCCGCGCACTCTCCGCTAGCCACTGTTCGAACGCGATGTGATCTTGGCGTGTTGCCGAGTTGCTTTCGAGGCGCAGTATCCAGTCGTGCGCACGCGCCAACACGTCTTGCGTGCTGTTCTCGGACGATGCGAGCGCCTTACTGTTCATCCCTGTCCTCAGCGAAGATGGCATTTAATTCGGCGTGCGCCTTAACGAGGTGCTTGTGGACAGCGGAGTGACCGATACGCAAGCGCTTGGCAACGTTAACCATGGTCAGCCCTTCGATCCGGTACAAAACGAACGCACGTCGCCGCTTCTCCGGCATTTTGCGGAGCACATCATTTATGAGCTTAAGTTGTTCCCTTGCTGATACGACCGTTTCCGGGCTCAGATTGTCACCTCGGAGCGGGAAAAACAGCGCTTCAATCTCAAACTCGTACTTCGACCGAATCTTTATCGCTTTGGTCGCGTCGAAAACAAGGTTGCGGGCCGTTCGCCACAGATAGGCTTTGAGGTTTTTTATCTTAGCGGTGTCGTCGGCTTCCAGCAGGCGACTGAATGCCTCTTGCGCGACGTCTTCTGGATCGGGCGGGCCGTTACCGAAACGGCTTCGAATGCCGTCAGCCAGCTCATTGAGATACGTTTTTGAGAGCGCGTCGACACGCCTGTCTGCTGTCTCGCGCTGTGGCTCCATGGCGGCGTCGGGGTCACGCTCATCGCGGCTCTGGTCGGCGGCGACTGCGGACTGATTGTCGTGCTCGAGCATAAAAAAGAGAACGCCGTAGACCATGAATACTTCCTGGATACCGCCAGCGGCAGAAGACGCGTCTCTTCGCGGTACAGGATGAAGTGTCGGGCCGGATGACGATATTGAACAATTATCATTCCCGACATTACGCCGGCAGTCTACGCCAGCGGCGGAGGCGTTAAAAGCACTCGACTAGCTGCGAGAGCCGGACTCAGACGCCGGTGCTGGCAAAGGCGACTTGCGAGAACGCCGGGCCGATGCGCTGGTGCGGGCACGACGCTTGCGCCACCAGATCAGCACGCCCGTCGTGCTAACGACAGCAACCAAGATACCGAGCAACGTCACGAAAATACGGTACGGCAACCCCCAAACGGCAGCCATGTGCAGCGACAGTAGCCATTCGGTGACGGTATCGCCGGCGGCCCCACCGACGCTTAGGTACTCCCCGAAGTACGCACCGGTCGTCGCGTCGAAGATCACTTCGATACTGTTGTAATCCGCACTGATATCGAGATCGCTGCGCACACCGTACGAAAAGAGATGGCCATCGTGATCGTAATAGATGTCGTACGGGGCCCCGAGGGTGACACCGCGCTTGGCGGCCAGTTCGGCAGCGAGTTCGTGCCCGCGGGCGATCGCTGCGGGCCAGCTCATCGGGGCAGACGTGTCGTCTGGGTTGACGCTTCGCTCCGGGTACGTCTGGAACTCGAAAAACGAGGCCATAGCCGGCCGATAGACCTCGTCCAGATTGAACGCGACGCTGCTCCAAGCAAAGACAAATAACATTGCCCACGGCCAGAGACTGCCGGCAACGTGCAAATCAAAGTTCAGCTTCGGCGCTGATGCACCCCAGCGAACACGCCACGCCGGTGCCCAGCGGCTGAACCAGCGGGTCGACGTAGGGCGCGTCGGGTGCTTGGATGATCGCCGCGGAAACGTTAACCAAGCGCCGACGAAACAGTCGATGGTCCATAGCAGCCCGATGATCCCAAAAAGGTAGGTACCGACAATGTCGAGTGCCAGCGTGTAATGAAACGTATAGATAAACGGAATGAGGTTGGTGACCCCTTCACTGATATCGCCCCAGGTACGACGACCAACAACGTCGCCGGTGTACGGGTTAATAAAGATCTCGTCGAAATCGAGCGAGCGGTGCTCGTTGGTTGCCGGGTCGATCGCGCCGGCAACGCCGAAGATCGCGTTCTCACCCGGTGCTTGTTCGAGGCGAACATAGTCGATCTCGACATTCGGCAGCTGCGCGAGTGCGCGCTCACGCAACGTAAAGACATCGAGCATTGTCGCGCCAGGCGTCGGCACCGATGCATGAAACAGTGTCGGGTTAATCGCTGCATCTAATTCGTCGTTCCAAACGATGATCGCGCCAGTAAGCCCCGCCAGCAGGAGGAACCCGGCCATGACGAGGCCGACGTAACGGCGGATCAACACGGCAATGCTGCGTGCCGAGCGCTTGCTCTGCACCTCGGTGATTTGGCGTTGCCGCCTCATGGCCTAGGCCGACGCGGCGGCATCGATAAGCGGTGCCAAGTGAGACTCGTAGCGGCGCCATTTTTCCTTAGAGCTCTGGTAGAGCGGCTGCCGGACCTGCCAACGACTCGGTGTTTGCACGGCACGCGCGTTGTTGTGAAAGTTCAGCACGCTGTCGTCCCATGGCAGCTCAAGGAAATTCAAAAGCTCGCGCGCTTGCGTCTCAATATCGGAGACAGTCGACTCATACGCGACGCTGGCTATAGTGAGCCCAGCGACCGCTTCCCAATGCGCCGTTAGTCGACGATAGCCTCGCCAGTAATAGGCGATGTCGTCGAGACTCGTAGACCAGCGCTGACTGAGATGAAAATTCTGCGTGTAAATCGACAGACCAACATCGCGTATATCGCGCGTACAGTGAACAATCTTGGCGTTCGGTAAAGCGATCGCCACCAAGCCGAGATGCCAAAAATTTAGTGGCTGCTTGTCGACGATGCGAATGCACTCACCGGGGGCTATCTCGGCGGTTTGCGCCGCGTAGTCTGCACCGATGGCGCGAATGTGCGCTTCTTGAAGATCCGCAACGTTGTCCGGCCATGCCGCCCGCGGCGGCTCCAGCCGATTCGGCGTACCGGTCGCAAGATCCGACAAGATCGGTAACTCGCCGGCACCGAAGCACTGCGGGTGTGACCCGACGATCTGCTCAGTAAGTGTTGTTCCTGAACGCGGCAGCCCAACCACGAACACGGATCGCTCCGATGGATGGCCCCAATGCTGGCGGTGCTCGAAAAACGCGCGCGGGAAACGCCTAAGGTAATTCTCGATGCGGGCGTCGAACTCGTTCCGGTCGAACGCCCCGGTCACCGCCCGCCTGGCCGCGTTGGCCACGGCTAATACGTCGAACGCGCGATCATAATCGCCGATCTTGTCGAGTGCCTTGCCAAGACCATAGCCAATCAGTGCCTTGTCTCGTTCTTCCGCCACCTTCATCGCCTGCTCGGCGCGCGCGAGATCGCTATTGACGTCGATATACGCGTGCAAGCCAAGCAGACCGTTCAATGCTTCGGCATGGCCCGGTTCACGCTGCAACAAGGCCCGGTAATGATCGGCCGCCAGCGCGGCGTCACCCATGTCTTCATAAAGCTGCGCTAAGCCGAGCTTGGCCTGACTGCTTTCAGGATCGAGACTGAGCGAGCGTTTGTAGGCCGCCTCGGCGGAGCTAACGTCGCCAATGCCTTGAAACGCGCGCGCCAACCGGCGCAACGCGAGCGGATTTTTCGGATCGACGACGATCGCCCGTTTCAAACACTCCAATGCATCACGGGGTTGCTGATTTTTGTCGAGCACCTGGGCTAGCCCGATCCACGGTGCCGCCACGCGCGGCTCGGCCTTGGCCGACTGTCGATAGGCATCTAGCGCTACGGTCAGATTCCCCGCCTTCTCGGCTGCCTCGCCGATCAAGAACCACTCGCGGCCGCTTTTCACAACAGCGCCTGTCGCCGCTGTATGTACGGGAACGACAAGGCTATAGCACCGGGAAAAGGCCGGCCGCTGATCGCGTGGGCATACATACACTCATACCTAAACGACGGTCGTTACCGCCAAAATGTCACCAAACCTGCACAGCCCCCTTGGCGGAATCTGCTCTAGTCATAACGTCCCGCGACGGACATCAGTTTATCTTACGACGCCAGCGCTTGACCGTGCTCCCACGGTTGGACACAGTCGGTGAACCACGATCGATGATACGCGCAGCGACCATTGTTCAAATACACCGAGAAGAAGTTCGCCAAAGATGTCGGCCGTGTCGCTGCGACGATCGATCCGTCCCTAAGCTACGAGTATTTACCCGCGTCTAGAGAAGTGAAGCTGACCTCCAACAAGGACGACGCCGGCAAACCTATTAATATTTTCCTTGGGAATATCTTCCTGAAAGTCTCCGCGCTACCGAAGCGGGAGAGGATTCCGACGATCAGAGCATTCCTTACGGAAGTACTGACGCCAAAGAAACTGTCACCGGATGAGCTCATGGGGTCATTGGCTCTGCGGGTACGGACGGACTTCGAGATCGACTATCGAAACCGGCACCTAGTATTTATGGGCCACGAAGCGCCGCCGTCCATTGTCGTTCGTCGCGGCGATGTGCTGGTTGAGATTGTTGCTGACAGGGAGGAGTCGGTATCGATTGCGCGATCGGATGATCTCGCCGAGATTGGTGTGGATGCGGATCAGGCGTTCCGTATGGCAGCCGCGAAAATCCGCCGCAGCACCGATAACCACCAATGGGAGCAAGTCGACGACGCGATCTGGATGTCCAGGTACCAAGACGACTATGACTTTGCGCGACTGATTGCGGCGGAGGATTCAGGCAAGTTCCCGTTCGACGGTGCACCAATCGTTTTCGCACCGTCGCATTCGATCTGCCTCGCGACGAGCAGTACCGATGTGGATGTGCTCCATCGAATGGTCGATCTTGGCAGCGACCACGCTGCGAATCACCGACCTTTCTGCCAGCTTCTCTGGACAATCGACGAAGGTGCAGCGTGGCAAGCGTGGACACCAACGCCGAATACGGACGCTTATGCAGTCGCTCAAACGCAAGCGCTTCGAGAGACAATGCACCAATACGCGGAATCAAAGGACTATCTCGAAAAGTCGCTTGGCGAAGAGGATGTCTTTGTTGCTACGTTTCAGGCGATCCAAAACGACGAGGGATTGGCCAGCTACAGCGTTTACACCCTCGACGTTCCGAGCTACCTGCCGCTTGCTGACTTCGTCGTTATCTTCGATCCGGAGCTTCCGGAAGACGAGGCTGTCGTCGGTCGGATCGACTGGGATGAATTTGCGAAAATAGTCGGCGCAGAATTCCTGGAGCCGATCGACGGACTGATCCCGGCTTGGTATCGCATCCTGCAACCGTTGGATGCCAGTCAGAAAACGTTGGCTCGCCAGTCCGCGCGACCGCTTTAACGCGGCTACGGATGTAACCGAGGGCCATACCCGATACCAGCAACGGGAAAAATCGCCGATGAAGTCCAATTGCAGTCCGATGCTAAATATGCCGGGCGGGATAACGCCGCCCGGCACGCATACTGTGACTAATCAATACAGGTAGGCAGCGCCGGAAGAATCCGCATCCTGATTGACCTGGTCTCCATTGATGCCCGTCGCAGCGCTTGGCTCTCCCGAAGCGCCAATGATCAATACCTCCCCGGTTGCACTCAGCGCTAACGCTTCACCGAAGCGCATCAATCGACCAAACCCAGGGAAGTCCGGATTCTGATCACTATTGGTCGGCTTAACGTACGCGCGTTGTAGCCACAGCCCGGTCCCGCTATCGCGTTCAAATAGGTATGCCGCCCCGACGCCGCGGATGGGACCTAGAGCCTGTGAGCCGTTGACGCCCGTTGCGAGCGAAGACTCGTTGAAGGCACCGACGACAAGGACATCGCCACTGGCATCGAGGTCGACAGCAGCGCCGAAAAAGGTTGATCGATCCGTGTTAGACGCTTTGAGGTAGGCCTCTTGGAACCAACTACCGCCGTTACGGGTAAAGACGTAGGCGGCCCCAGCGGCGTCCAGAGAGTTATCGACTTCATCCGTTGAGTTCACGCCTGTACCGCTGCTGTCCTCTTGGAATGCGCCAACAACGAGGCGGTCACCGTTCGCGCTAAGTGCCAGCGATCGACCGAACTGATCGTCCGGATCGAGGTTCGACGCCTTAACGTACGCTTCCTGCATCCAGGTACCGTTGTCGAGAGAAAAGACGTATACAGCCCCTGTACCTTGGGTCACGCTGCCTACGCCCGGGGCACTGTTATCCGACTGATCGCCGTTGATACCGCGCGCCGCACTGTCTTCGCTTCGCGCAGTCACGGCGAGCGTTGTGCCATCGCGGCTCAACGCCACCTTGCTGCCGAAGCGATCCTCTGCCTCTGTATTCGACGCCTTGATGTAGGCGCTTTGAACCCAATCCGTGCCGCTGCGGTTAAACACGTAAACGGCGCCCGAATCGGTCGCGTTGTTGTCGGAGGCATCGCCCCCGACCCCGAAATCGCTGCTGTCTTCGTTCGGTGCACCGGCAACCAACGTGTTGCCGTCATCAGAAAGCGCCAACGAGCGACCGAAGGCGTCGGCCGAATCCGGATCGCTCGCTTTGATGTACGCCTCGAGTTGCCAGACGTTGCCGGTCCGGACGTAGACGTAAACAGCACCCGACCCGAAGTTACCAATCATGGTGTCGTCGCCGTTCACGCCGCTACTCGCACCATCCTCGTCGGACGCAGCAATCGCCAACGTGTTGCCATCCGCGCTAAGCGCGAGACTGTCGCCGAAGTGATCACCAGGATTAGTGTTCGACGCTTTGATGTACGCCTGTTGGAACCAACCGGTGGTGTCCTCTGTAAACACGTACACAGCTCCAGAGCGAAGCGCTGAATTATCAGTTTGGTCGCCGTTAACGAAGGTGGCGTTACTGGCTTCGTTATACGCCGATACAGCGAAGGTACGACCATCGCTCGCGACATCGACTGCCCAACCGAAGTACTCGAACTCGCCGGTTTGCTGCAGACCTTCAGTATTGGACGCTTTGACGAACCCGATAGTGGCGTTTCGAAGTGTATTCGTATCGACGATGTTTGAGTCGGTGCAACCGTTATCGTTACACGCTTGCAACAGAAAGCTCGCGGTGTTGAGGTCGATTAGGTGCGCGGCCACAGGCAAGCGCAGCGCCGTTTCACCTATCGGTATGTCGACGCCTATTTGTGCGAACGTTCCGCTTCCGGACAAATCACCTAGCAGTCGGTAGTGGCGTGTATCGGCCACCGTTTGCCAATCAAAACTCAGCGCCTTGAGATCGGCGTTGAGCCCTAACGCGGGCGCTGCGGGTGGCAACGTTGAAACGGCATCGTCATCGAAGATCGTTACCGGCACGACCCAGTTGGCTCCTAGCGTCGCACCACCGGTAGCATTGTCGATGCGCACATTGAAGCCGTGGTCGCCTTCGACATCACCATCATCAATAATCGCAATCGTCACCTCTTGTGCCGTAGCGTCGCCATCAGCGAACTGTAACGTCGCGATCGTCTCGGCGTAGTCCTCACCGGCAATGGCGGTCCCATTGAGTGTCCGGAAATCGACCGCAACCTCACCGGCCGTTCCACCTTCACGAGTAACGGCAACAGTAATGCTCCCGGCACCTTCCGACACGCTGTAGGTAGGTTCCGAGAACTGGACTGTGCCCGGTTGAGGCTGGTCGTCGTTGATAATCGTTAGCGTCGCATTCGACGGCTCGCCGGGCACGCCGCTGTCCTCTACGATCGTCAGTAATACCGTTCTATCCGAATCGATCGCGGCGTTGTCGAGAATGGGTATCTGCACGAATTTCTCACCAGCCTCACCATCCTGATAAACAATGCGTGCGTTGACACCGCGGTAGTCGACCGAGTCGACCGCACTGCCATCGCGCGACACGACATTGACCGCAACGACGCCGAAGCTGCCACCGACACGCTCGACACTGACTGTCGCGAAGCCAGCGTCCTCATTGACGGCGAAGTCGGCCGAAGTAAACGCAATCGTGCCAGCCGACGGATCGTTCGGTGCGATCGTCACGACGGCTGTGCTTTGCGCTCCAATGTCGACGCAGCCGGCCGGCGATACCAGCGTCAGCTCAAACGTTTCGGCACCTTCCGTTTCGAGGTCGTCGATGAGCGGTAGATCAAGCGCAGCGACGCTCGACTCACCATCGCCGAAACGCACCGTCAATGTACGCTCTTCGTAGTCCTCGCCCGGTGTCGCGGTAATCGGCGTGATTTCGATAGCCGCGCTAACCAATCCGTCGGTTCCGCCGGTGCGTTCGATAAAGACAATGGGTACACCCTCGTCCTCCGACTCCGACACGGTGTACGCATTTTGACTGAACGAAAGCGTACCGCCGACGTTGGAGCCGGCCGAGCACGGCTCCGGTACTGGACCGCCAGTCGCGGGCCGTTGCAATCGCTCTGGGTTGGGCTCCAGAATCTCTACGCCATTGAGGTCGAAAGCTACGCTCGCGTCCTCGGCGCCGAGATCGATCTCGGCTGGGTCGCGAAGATAGGTCACGACCCCACCCTCGCCGGAGTAATCATTGCGCGCTTCAACGATCGTTTCCACCAACACTTCGAAATCGGCGCCCACTGGTACGTTCGCTAAATCAATCTCGACAAGAACCGGCTCGGCGAGACGCACCAGTGCAGCCTGCTCGGTTCGTCCGACTTCACCGGGTACGCCCGCCGTTGTGTTTATGAGTAATTGATCACCGGGTACCACTCGTAGCGGCGCCTCAGCATCGCCTACACTGAATCCACCCCATTGGTGTCTCTGCGCCAATGGATCGACTGGGTCTATTGCCCCTTCCAGCCAAACGCGGCTATACGCATGATGAAAGGTCTCGTCGTCATCGACGGTCGCGCCCGGAATAATGCCGCGTACGCGCATCTGCACCGTCGCCAGCAGTTGACCATCGATACTCGACGGATGGCCAGCGTCGTAGGCACCCAGGTATATCTGCGTGAGCTCAAGGGTAACGCTCGCATCGTCGCGACGCTTTCGTAGGTTCCATAGCGTGTCTAGCGTAACGTGGTGCGCGTACAGACTGGTCTCGGTCGCGAATGGGTTGCCAACGGGTGCCTCAGCCGCTAGCCAATACGTGCGGCCGGATTCACTGGAGTAGACCTCACCTTGCTGGCCATCAGCGTCGAGGCGTTCGAACAGCGGCGTATCGGTTAATCCAAGTATCCGCCCCATCGCAGGAACGAGCCGGTTATCGAACTCGTACTGGTTGCTAACAACACCAAACTCGACCTCCTCTTCCAACAACGCCTCGTCACTGTCGATAAAGGTCAGGTTGTTGTCGTAGCGGTAGTAGCGGGCAGGGCCGGGACACGTGATGGTTGTCACCAGCATCTCGGGCTGCGACACAGTTGGGTTGCCGTTGTCGACCGTGCAGTCTTGGTTAGGGTTCAATGGTTGCGTGTCGACATCGATCTCGTACATCTCGCCATCGTCGAGCAACGTCTCGAAGCGAAACTCGCCCGATTCCTCGATAGACAGACGCTCAACCACGATCAGCTGGGTATTGCCGTTTGGCGATACGGTGCGGGCAAGCTGTAGGACCAGACCGTTACCGTGCAACCCTTCGACCGTGCCACCGACGATGGAATCGCCGCAGGTAATTCGAACATTGGCGATGTCCGAGTCGGCGACGGTGCCTGTTCCATCGTCGACACGACACCGTTGTTCGGGGTTGTTGGGCGATGTTGAAACGGTAACGCTGTAACGCTCGCCCGGCCAAAGCTTCGCGTCATCGCCGGCGAAACCTTGGTCGTCGCCATTGACTAGCGCCGTAGTGAGCACGCGATTGCGTGCCGGGTCGTCATTTTCTACGGATAGTGTCACGATACCACCGCTTCCGAGGACGTCTTCCACCGAGAAGGTCAGCGAGTAAAGCGACACGCAGGTCACAGTAATATCGTCAATCTGCGGCGAAACGGCTGTTCCGCTGCGGTTTTCTGTGAGACAGACTTGTTCCGGCTCCGTGGGGTTACGGTTGACCCCGACCTGGTATTCGTCGCCTGTTTGAATAGGCAGACCGAACTCGAACTCGCCGTTCTCGTTGATGGATTCCAGCAACCCGGGAAACGGTTGACTCGTCGACACAAGTCTCATGACAAGATTGTTTGAAAAGTCTTTCGGCGTACCCTCCAGGCCACTGACCGACCCACTAACGTAGACCGCTGCGGAACACGTGACGTCTATTTCGACATCCGCGCCACGTATAGCTGCCCGTTCCGGATTGATCACGCACGCTAAGTCCGGCCGAGCACTAACATCCTGATAGACACCGAATGTTGTGTCGTCGGCGAGCGACTCCGGAAACGTATGCCGGCCGTCGCTGACGTCCAAGGTCTGCTCAAACGTATCGGGCGATAACACGATGGCCACGGTGTCACCGCCGGTGCCGCTTACGTTGATACTCACCGAATACATTTCGGGCACAGGTTCCGGGTCCGGATCGGGTTCTGGGTCTGGCTCGGTGGTTTGGCCACAGGCGACGAGGCCCGTCGTGATCAAAAGTCCGGCCAAAAACCGAGCTCGTAAGCGGATTCCATTCATTGGTGTTACCTCGCGTTGCGTTTTGTTGGGCGCATGGTTGCGGCCGCGTCTTGCCCGCACTTTTTGTGACGGTGCTAGACTGGTTTTGAAGACATACCGGGAAGCGACCACCGAGGGCTCAAACACGGTGGCCGCGGTCGCAATGAGACCGTTAGCGCACCAAGGGACGGGGTATGGCAGAAGCGCCGATTACCGAATTGCTGGGAGCCGCCCGCGACGGTGACAATGCGGCCGCGGAGGCCGTGTTCACCGCCATCTACGGCGAGCTGCGGCGACTGGCGCAGTCTCATCGGCGCCAATGGCGCGGCAACGACACGATCAACACCACGGCACTCATTAATGAGGCGTACCTAAAGCTCGCCGGCCACGGCCACGCCGATTGGCAGAACCGCACACACTTTTATGCCACCGCGTCGCGTGCCATGCGACAGGTACTGATGAACTACGCCGAGAAAGCCCGTGCGGCCAAGCGCGGCGGCGGCGAAGCCGCAATCGCCATCGACGACGTACCGTTAGCCGGTGACTCGACGGCTGATGAGCTACTCCGATTGCTCGAACAAATGCAGCCGCTCGAAGCCTCCGATCCGCGGCGCTGTCGTATCGTCGAGTGTCGTGTGTTCGGCGGCTTGAGCGTAGCGGAAACCGCTGCAGCACTAGGAATCTCACCAGCAACGGTCAAACGTGAATGGCGTATCGCTGCGGCGCTCCTCAAGCGCGGCATTGACGAAGGCCCGGATGAGCCCTAACCCGATCTAAACCGGTACGTCGTTGTGTAGCCAATACGGAGGTAGGGCGCTTCATGGACACAACCACTCGCGACGCCGCGATTGCGATTTTCAGCGATGCACTGGATGTGCCGCCCGATGAGCGCGACGTGTTAATAGCAACGCGCAGTGCCGGCAACGCGGAACTCGCAAAAGAGGTTTACGCCCTACTGCGTGCGTCGACGGGCGCCGATACCTATTTCTCCGATCTAGCAGCCCGCTTTGGCGCGGCGATCGATGAAGGCCGCGACGAACAAGGAAATCATGACATTGGTCAAGCTGGCCTCGTCATAGGCCCTTACACACTGAGAAGACGTATCGGCCGCGGCGGTAGCAGCAGTGTCTGGCTCGCCGAGCGCACAGATGGCCAATTTGACGGATCTGTCGCGATAAAGCTTTTGCACAGCGATAGCGTACTCGCCAATGCACTCGCCAACGATGGCGGCGAAGCGCAACATCTTGCGCGATTGACCCACCCCAACATCGCACGCTTACTGGACGCCGGTACGGACTCGGTTGGCCGGCAATACCTGGTTATCGAGTTGATCGACGGTGTACCGATTGATCGGTACTGCGACAACGCCTCGTTGTCCGTCGCCAACCGAATACGGCTTTATATCGATGTCGTTTACGCTGTTGCGCATGCCCACGCACAGTTGGTTGTGCACCGCGATATCAAACCGTCGAACGTTCTCGTTACAGCTGATGGCAGCGTCCGCTTGCTGGACTTCGGAATTGCGGCGTTGCTTGAGGCGGACTCCAGCACCACAGACGCACGCGCAGCGCTGACGCCGGAGTATGCCGCACCCGAGCAATTGCGCGCCGAGCCGGTCTCCACAGCAACCGATGTCTATGCGCTCGGACTGTTGCTCTACCGCCTGCTAGCCGGCCGCGGCCCGCGGGACCTGGACGTTACGAATTCTTTCGCGCAGTTGGTTGCGGCGTCCACCGAGTATCCACCGAAAGTATCAACACGAGCGACCGCCACGGAATATGCCGGCACGACCGAACGGGCCCTCCGTCACACGCTGGCCGGTGACATCGATGCGATTCTCGACAAGGCGTTAGCGCCGCGCCCGGCAGACCGTTATCAGTCAGCGATAGAGCTTGCAGCCGATCTCAATTACTACTTGGACCAGAAGCCGGTGAGCGTCGTTCCAGCAACGCTCGGCTATCGAACCGGTAAGTTTGTCGCTAGGAATCGGGGCAGCGTGCTTAGCGCTGTATTGACCGTCCTGTTGCTCGTTGGTGCGGCCGTCTTTTCAACATGGCAACTGATTAACGCGCGCGAGCAGCGCGACTTCGCCATTTACCAGCAACAGCGCGCGGCAACGTCGAGCGAATTACTCGACCGGCTCCTCAATGACGAAGACGTCGCCAACGATAACGTCTCCGTCGCCGAGGTGTTTCGGCGAAGCGCAGCCACGTTGGATCGACAGACTCCGGCAGACGAGCGCTACGCCGGACAGATCTATTTTGATCTAGCACGCGGCTTCGAGAGCCTTAAGATGCGACCCGACGAGATCAGGTATCTGGAACGCGCTCGGCTCTCCGCCGTAGCATCGAAAGACTACAACTTGTTGGCCAACATCCTCTGCGAATTGAGTCGTGATGCCAACGAAGCATCGGCGACGGAAGCTTTAGCGCTGTTTGAACAATCGCAACGCGCCGCCGCGAAAGTCGCGCTGCTGTCGCCCGACGCACGAGCCCGCTGTGCTCGAGCTGAGGCGTTGATGCTAGAGAACGACGCGGCCCGTGGTGACGCAGTCAACGTTCTGCAAACGGCACTCCTGGAGATAAGAGCCTATCCTGTGCGTTCACTGCCCGCGGAGCTGCATTTATTGAACGAGTTAGGTAATCACTACTTTAGGACCGGTCGCCTTGGTGATGCAAAGCGCGCGAACACCGAATCGATCGCCTTACTACGTGCCACCGGGCGCCTCGCGACCGAGGGCGGCCTGGTAACACAAATGAACGAAGCATCGTTGCTTGGCGCGTTCGGTCAACTGCAGGAAGAGCATGCAACGTTTTTAGCGGTGCGCAACATGACACCGCTAGACTCGCCGTTATCCCACGCGATACAACGTAGCCTGGCGGTGACCTACCTAAAGCTCGGCCAACCACAGGATGCACTAGCGATTCTCGAGCCGCTCGCAGAGGCCACTGACGACGTCGGCGTAGCAACCCTAGCAACGCTGCATTTGACCCTGGCACGCGCCTATCTCGACGCGGGATCGGCGGATAAAGCGGTTCCACTAATGGACGAGGCGGATGCCGTTTTTTCGCAGTCACCGGCACGCCACATTGGCTATGTGACATGGCTAGCGCGGCTACGCGCCGAAGCACGCTGGGCTGCTGGCGACTACGATGGCGCCGTCGCCGCCATCGATCGTGCGCTCGCCGAGAAGGGCTACGAGTCAGACGCAAACACTGCCTCCCGAAGCATTCCAATACTGTTGGAACCGGCGGCGCGGTTCGCCCTCGAAACAGGCGACAATGAACGTGCGTTGCGATTCGCCGCGGATTGGCAGCGAGCTGTGGTGGCGAGTGCGCACGACGCGACTCAGAGTGCCTACGTGGGTAGAGCCTGTTTCGTTCAAGCCCAGGCACTACATGCGTTAAATCGGCAAGAAGACGCCTTCGCTAGCTTCGAATGTGCCGCTGAATCGTTGGGTAATGGACTCGGCGAGCAACATACCGAATCCGTTGCTGCCCGCACTGAATTGGATTCGATTCGTTAGTCTGCGCGCTACTAACCGCTGTTTGTTGGCACTGACTGGCATTTTTGTAAAAGCCGGTCATGCGCATCGTGTGTACACTCCAACTCTATGCCGTCATCCCCGCAGTCCATCCTGAACGATGTCTTTGGCTACCGGGAATTCCGGGGCCAGCAGCAATCGATTGTCGAGGCAGCGCTGGCTGGGCGCGATTCACTGGTGTTGATGCCCACCGGTGGCGGCAAGTCGTTGTGTTATCAGATTCCCGCGCTGTTGCGCGACGGCACTGGTCTGGTCATCTCGCCGCTCATCGCGCTGATGCAAGACCAAGTGGCGGCGCTTCGCGAGTTGGGTATCGCCGCGGATTTTCTAAATTCGAGCCAAGAGCGCGCCGAACAGGCAGAGGTTGTCGCGCAGCTTAAGCGCGGCGAGATCGACCTGCTTTACATCGCGCCTGAGCGGCTGGCGACCGAGCATACCCGCACGCTGCTAAGCGAGGTGCCGATATCGCTCATCGCAATCGACGAGGCGCATTGTGTCTCGCAGTGGGGTCATGACTTTCGCCACGATTACCTAACGCTGGGCGAGCTGGGCGCGCTGTTTCCCGGCGTGCCGCGCATGGCGGTCACGGCAACTGCGACAGACCGCACACGCGCAGAAATCGTCGCTCGCTTGGGCCTTGATGACCCTGCCATGTTTGTCGCACCGTTCGACCGGCCGAACATCAGCTACGCAGTCCATGCCAAGACCGATCCGCGTTCGCAGTTGCTGGCGTTTTTGAAGTCGCACGCCGGCGAGGCCGGCATTGTGTACTGCCTGTCGCGCAAGAAAACCGAGGCGACGGCCGAGTGGCTGTGCCAACACGGGATGAAGGCACTGCCCTATCACGCCGGCCTTGCCGCCGAGGTACGCGGCAACAACCAGCGGCGCTTTCTCGCCGAGGACGGTCTGATCATCGTTGCCACAATCGCGTTCGGTATGGGCATCGACAAGCCCGATGTGCGCTTTGTGGTACACCTCGATCTACCAAAAAGCATGGAGGCCTACTACCAGGAGACTGGGCGCGCTGGGCGCGACGGCGAACCGGCCGATGCGTGGATGGTCTATGGCTTGCAGGATGTCATGCGCCTCCGGCAGATGCTCGACGAATCCGACGCAACCGACGAGTACAAACGCTACGAGCGCTACAAACTCGATGCGCTGCTGGGCTGGTGCGAAGGCATCGGGTGCCGGCGCCGCCCGTTACTCGAGTATTTTGGCGACACGCTCACCGACGACTGCGGAAACTGCGACGGCTGCCTGTTTCCGGCCAAAACCTGGGACGGCACCGAGGCAGCGCAAAAACTCTTGTCTACCGTGTATCGAACGAAGCAACGCTTCGGCGCTGCCCACCTTATCGATGTGCTGCACGGCAAGTTGACCGATAAGGTGCGTCAAAACGGCCATGATGGGTTGAGTGTGTTTGGAATCGGCCAGGACATGCCGAGCGCGACGTGGCGATCGGCGATCCGACAGTTGATTGCGGCCGGCCATCTGCACGCCGATGCCGAGCGCTATGGCGCGTTGGTCCTCACCGAGTGCAGCCGTGGCGTGCTCCGCGGTGAAACACCGATCGCGTTTCGCGAGGACCCGCAGACCGCCGCCAAACCAGCGCGCCGCGCAGCCGCAAAACGCCAGATCGCCGAAGAGGACTTACCGCTCTGGGAAGCGCTTCGCGAGTGCCGCCAGTCACTGGCCGAGGAACACAAGGTACCGGCGTACGTGATCTTTCACGACCGTACGTTGCTTGAGCTAATTGCGGCGCGGCCACAAACGGAGGCTGACATGCTGATGGTTAGCGGTGTCGGACAGACAAAGCTCGAGCGCTACGGGGTCGACTTCTTGGCGGTACTGCAGGCGTTTTCTCGAAGCGCTGCTTGAGCATTAATCCAGTTAATAAACTGCCGCGACTGGCGAATATAGCCACGCAGCCAATGCCGATGCAGTGGGGCGACTATCAGACTGCACTGTGCGCATTGTCACGACGTGCGGCGTAAGCGTCGACAAGATTAACCGCGGCGGTCGACGGGCCTAGCGTTCGGCCGATGCGGATACCGTGCCTTGCAGGTCTTCTATGGCAGCGTCCGCCGCCTCCAACGCGCCTTCGGCGTAGCCACCAAACCGCGACCCGACTTCTGCACCCGCGAATATCAGACGCGCTTCCCACAACCCAGACAACGCAGCGGGCAACCCATAGGCGGGGTGCGACAGCGGACCGCCTTGATCGAGCTCGGTCGCCGTCAGCGGATCAAACGCCCAATCCTTAACGAACAGAGCCTCTGGGTTCGCCGCCTTATCACCGAAGAGCCGAACCAGTTGTGCCTGCGCCGCCTGGCGCAAGGCGTCTTCATCGGCACGTGCAGCGGGCGGGATACCGACGAAACCGAACAGCGCGTAAGGGCCACCCGTCGCCGGCGACGCATCGTGAATCTCAACCAGTGGCCCGCGCCGACTCGTCGCATCACCGGACAAGCCGGCGTCACGCCAAAACGGGGTTGGGTAGACGGCGACGATTTTGGCCTGCCCCGCCATCCACGTCGGCACGGCGACCATCGCCCGCGCGGCTTGCTCTGGCAATGCTGGAGCGAAATTGATGTTCGCGGCGATTCGGGGCGGCATCGCAAGGACGATCCGATCTGCGTCAAACTCGGTGCCATCGTCCAACTGGGCGACACAAACCTGGTCCCGCAACGAAATTCCAACCACGGTGGCGTTCAGGTGCGCCGCCTCGGGAGATAGCCGCTCCGCCAATGCGTTTGTCAACGCCGAGAATCCACCGTCAAGGCGCCACGAGCCTGCCATTGAGGCAAACCCCCGCCCCCGATGAACGCGCCCCGTATCATCCTCGTACATAAGGTCGCCGGACGCATACTGATCGAACCGCGCTAAGTCCAGTCGAGTGACGAGCGCGTCTAGACGCGGTTGACCGGGCCAGAACCACGCAGGACCCATGTCGAAGGAAGATGCTCCGACATGCTCGGCCATGATTCGGCCGCCGAAACGCTCGCGCGCTTCCAGCAGCAGAAAATCGGACCCTAGCGTTTGTAAGCGCTCGGCGAGGGCGAGCCCGGATAACCCACCACCGATGATCAGTGTTTTCGGCACACAAAAATCCGCCGACTGACTATTGTCTTCACCAAGTACTGTCTCTGTTGGGTCTTAGACCGACGGCGAGATGTTACCGAGGTAAACCCAGGAGCGGGTAGTTA
This sequence comes from Pseudomonadota bacterium, assembly GCA_039183535.1. GTDB lineage: Bacteria > Pseudomonadota > Gammaproteobacteria > Steroidobacterales > Woeseiaceae > JBCAXA01. The sequence goes on from JBCDBO010000018.1 coordinate 52,214, forward strand.
CTTCGAATTGGATAGGCTGCGATTCGACAGGCAGTTGACGACGTCATGACTAAACCGTGTCTGTCTCGAGCAAATTGCCGAGCAAACTGTGCCAACCCTGTTCGACACATTCGACAGTTTCCGCATTCACGATGGGCAGCGCACGCGCCACCATCACCCGCATCAGTAGGTGACGACCCGCCCCGCGACCATGCTTTGCCGTGGGGCTATTTGCTGTTGCCGCCACTTACAGTCCAACGAACTGCTCAGCAACTTATTTGACAGACCCGACCTTAGTTCTCATCGCGTCGTCACGGACGCTCTAATCGTAGCATTCGAAAAAGCTGACCAGCGAGCCAATGGACCGCGCCCGCTGGGTGATACATCGTCATACAATTCGATAACATCGACGTGGATCACTCGATGCAGTGCACAGTTCAGATCCCCCACTGAGTTCGCCTTGGGCCAATGCTTAGAATCCTCACGAAACTGATCGGTCGCGTAATCCTTGGCACGCTGATACTGGGGCTGGTCGCTTACGCGACGCTGTTCGTTGCCAACTTGAGAGATCAATCGCCGACCCCGAAAATCGCTGAAATAGTGGCCCTGCAGGAACACGGCTTGCCGGTCATCAGAAACGACAACGCTTATCTCTACATGCTCGGGTTCGCGGCGCCTCCTAACGACGAACCGATGGCACGCGGTCGCGAGCGATTCACATGGATGCAGGCGGCAGCACCTGTGTTCCGCAGCGCCGATGATCCGCTCAACGACGACTACAACGTCCGCTCGACGCGCAGCGACGCAGTCGCAAAGCTCGCCAACGCCTGCGCGCAGTCGCCGCGAGAATGCATACGCCTTCTTCAAACAAACGAAGACATAAGTGCGCAATGGCTAAGCAACGAGCGCTGGCTACGCGAGAGATACCGCACATTACTTAGTCTGCCCTTCTTTAAAGAAGGACTTACGGCTGAGCTATACACACCGACTCCATCGTACGGCTTGATTTTAGATGCGCAGCGATTGCATCTCGTCGATGCTTGGCGAGCGGCAGCCGACGCTGACGCCGACGCGGTGACGGCTGCGCTTGAGCGCGATCTCGTCTACTGGCGTTTAGTGCTTACGAATTCCGATGCGCTTATCACCAAACTTATTGCGACCGCAGCAATCATCCGCCACTTTACGTTCGGAAACCTAGCCCTACGTCGACTGCCGCCGGACGCTCAGGCCAACGCTATACCATCCGCATGGCGTACACCGATCTCGGCTGCCGAACGCTCGATGCGAAGAGTCTCCGCCAACGAAGCGGCCTACTTCGTCAACGTCGTAACCGACACGACCATGAGAGACCAAAATCCAATCACAGTCTGGA
>JBCDBO010000019.1:0-52751 GCA_039183535.1 Pseudomonadota bacterium
CTCATGCCAACAAAGCTACTACCAGGGCTACGGTACAGTTTTAAGATGTCCTATGCCAAACGTGCGGCAACGGAGCCAAAGCCAAACATTGTATCATTCGACAATAAGCGAGTGAGTGGCGTGAGCAGCTTTGCCTACAATAGCTCGTCGCGATCCCAGCCATGGATTTGGTTGATTCACAACAGCGCGTCCTCGGGGCGACAGTACTTCATCGGTGGGGAAGTTGCTATTAGAATCACGTGTACTGGCATCCAAACGGGCAGTGGTAGCCACCCGACCCAAAGCTTGCCGCGGTTGCGCACGCGGTCGAACGCAGAGCTTCCACGGCATGAAGACGGTTGGGTAGGTTTGCTGAATCACGATCTTCCGAAGGTAACTGAGATAAAAGGCGATGCAGATTCCAAACCGATTTTCTCTTCCAGCGTGTACCAAAAACCACACTACAGATTTCATCCGAAACTGTGGGAGTACATGATGGACCGAAATATTACGGGCATCAACTTTGATCGGGACAAGCGCTCTGTCTACAGTTTCAAGTATCCAGCGAATGCGGGCGATTACCACAACCCTACATCTGAATTCAACCGAAAGCTCGTCGATTGGTCGAAGGAGGAGATCATTACGATGCTCCGCGGTATGGGCATCGATTACGCGCAAGGGTACGGTGTGTCAGAGCCGAAGAAGGTTTTGCAGGCTATCGCGTAAATTTAGCAGTCATCCATACTTTATTCGTAAGTGCCTTTGCTTTCGTTTGTTGCCGCCGTTGTACCACCTCTACCGGCGGAAGTATCTTGGCATTGTTCGCGTGGTTGGTCCCGCTTTTATGCTTCTTATGTTTCGCTGTTTTTTAGTTGGTCGGCGAGGGTCAGCGTACGACAGCCAATGAGGATAACAAGCCATCGGTTCTGACTCGTTAGGCGCAATGAAACTCTACGGACGTCGCTCCTCGTCCAATTGTCAAAAGGTACTGTGGTTTCTCGCAGAGCTCGGTCTGGAGTATGAATTTGTTGCTAAGGGCGGGGACGCTGGGGGACTTGAGGAAGCGAGTTACCTGACGCTTAACCCGAACGGCAAAGTGCCGACCTGGGAGGACCGTAATGGCGCAGTGTGGGAATCTCATACGATTCTCCGCTACCTAGCGGCGGAGTATGGTTCAGCGAGGTGGTGGCCGAGAAAACCATCGGCGCGCAGTCAAGTAGACCGTTGGATGGACTGGTCTCAATCAAGCCTCGATGAGGGCTTTATGCGTCTGTTCTGGGCCTACTGGAGAACGCCGGAGCGGAAACGTTCGGAAGAGGCCATCGCACGGTATCTCGCAGACTGCAGATCGGCCGTCAACACGCTCGACCGTGTCCTCTCTGAACAGCCGTATCTGGCAGGTCGAAGGTTCTCGCTCGCAGATGTGCCGGCCGGATCACTGATATACAGGTTTACTCGATTGGATATCACAGACGACTTACCCAATGCGGTGAGCGACTGGTACGAGAGGCTGACTCAAAGATCATCTTACCGCACCCATGTGATGATCCCGTTTGACGATCTGAAAGGACGGCTGGCCTTTTAGTCTGAGTGTTCATTTAAACGGGCTGTTCGATGCTCGAAGCCTGTCCGAAACCGCAGATCAGATATACTGATCGGTGGGCACGCAGAGCTTTGAGTGCGGGGTGAAACACGTAACTATGTATCTACCCAGAAATGTTCGCGCTTTAGCAGCGCCGCTTGCAGTTCTTCTAACTACCCACTCCCTAGTCTGCAACGCAGACGGGAGCTGTCCGGTGTCAATTCCAGAGACGAAGCTATTTGATCATGATGAAACCTCACGGCTAGGTTGGTTCGGATCGGAGTCGTTCGCTGTGCGTTTACCGCGCGATGGCATTTGGCTCGGCATGGGCCGCGATCGGCGTTTTTTCGATAAGCTCTTCTGGCATGTCTCAGGATTCCGCCCGGGAATGGAAGACGCCTTTTCGGTGAGCGGTCGAAGGCTGGATGATGCCCAGTCTTCATCGGAGTCACTTTTCTCCAGGGCAACGAACGCCAAGCTCGAACATGTAGGCTGGTCGGTTCTAACGGGATTAGGGTTTTCCGAACCAGGATGTTGGGAAGTGACAGGTTCTTTCAATGGCCAGGCGCTAACTTTCGTCGTTAGCGTTGAAGATGCCGAATAGAAACGGCATCGAGCGGCTGCTTCTGGCCGAAAGCAATGGGTCCTTCCCTTCTATTTGCTGACTGCAACTAATGCGCGATCTGCGACTGAAACACAATCTTACAAATAGTCGCTTCCGGTCGTAAGCTGTGGTTAGGACGGACGTTGATAGCTGACAGCCGTAGTCGTTTTTCTATCGCTACGCAGTGAGCGTAGTGTTCTGGGTGCGTTGATGAGCGAACTCTCACCGGCGGACGTAAGCCGGATTGTCGAGATGGCCTGGGAGGACCGTACGCCGTTCGAGGCTATCGCCTCGAGTTACGGTTTATCCGAAGCAGCGGTGATTCAACTGATGCGGCGTGAGCTGTCCAGCAGTGCTTTCAAGCGCTGGCGCGCGAGAGTGAGTGGGCGCAAGACCAAGCACGCGGAGAAACGCCCCACAGGCGTTAGTCGACACCAGTCAAGCACGCACAACAAAGCAAACCGCTAACGTCGCGATCTCTGAACTAGATCGCGACAGTTCGAAAACGCAATCGCTACCAGGGGCTGGTTTGTGCCGTCGCGCGTTCCTCAGCACGAAGTGTGGCTTCTGCCTCGGCCAATAGTCGTTGCGCGGTGATCAGTTCGGCGTTGAGTTCGCCGAGTCGCTCGCTTTCGGTCTTGAGATCAACCAGCAGTACAACGCGATCCTCCGGCGTTGTTTCAGCCGCGATCAGCGCTTTCTCGATATCGGCGATAACGATTCGTTGGGCGTCGATGTCGGCTTGTGCACGATCGACCTGGGCCGAGGCGCGATTGACCTCGCGCCGCAATTCGAAGATTACGCGCCCGGCGCGATAGCCTTCCAAGAATCCAAACTCGTCAAAGTCGCCACAGACGCCAGCATAGTCGGCACCACCTAAGCCAACGCGGTAGCCATTCGCCGGCCGGCAGTACTCGGTAAGCCCAGCGCGGCGGCCGTTTTCGTAGGCAAGACGATCGGGTACGACTCCGGCGTCAGCGCAATCGCGGCGGTAATTGCCAATGGCAGCGCCGCTTCGGCCAACCACGCCATCCTCGTAGCCGATGGTTTCCCAGTCGGCCGTTTGGCATTCGGTCACGCTCATGCCTGAGCAGCCGGCAACGACGAGGGCGGATAGCGCCAACGCAAGCGGGCGCAGTTTGATGATTGAATCCATGCCAGCAGCGTAGCGATTAGGCCCGCTAATCGCCGTGAGGCAGGTCACATTGATTGAGCAACTGCGACGTTAGGTGTTTTCCGCGAGAAACAGCCAGGTCTCAACCACGGTATCGGGGTTCAGCGACAGACTGTTGATCCCGAGCTCATGCAGCCACAACGCAAGGTCGGGGTGGTCCGATGGGCCCTGACCGCAGATTCCGACATATTTATCCTGCGCGCGGCATGCCTTAATCGTGAGTTCTAAAAGCGCTTTAACGGCGGGGTCGCGTTCATCGAACAGCTCAGCGATAAGTCCCGAGTCACGGTCGAGTCCTAGCGCGAGTTGGGTCATGTCGTTCGAGCCAATCGACATACCGTCGAAATACTCAAGGTATTGATCAGCGAGCAGCGCGTTCGTCGGTAGCTCGGACATCATGATGAGCCGTAGACCGTTCTCGCCTCGAGCGAGCCCTTGGCGGGCGAGTAACTCCGTCACCTCACGGGCCTGGTCAACGGTGCGTACGAACGGGACCATGACTTCGACGTTGTCGAGCCCCATTGTTTCGCGAACACGCTTTAGGGCACGGCATTCAAGTTCAAAGCACGGCTGGAATTCGGGGTCGAGGTAACGCGCTGCGCCGCGAAAGCCGAGCATCGGGTTTTCTTCAGATGGCTCGTAGGTGGATCCACCAATCAGGTTTGCGTACTCGTTACTCTTGAAGTCCGACAGACGGACGATGACTGGTTCGGGGTGAAAGGCAGCCGCGATGGAGCCGATGCCTTCCGTTAGCTTGCGAACGTAAAACTCAACCGGGTCGTCATAGCCGGCCATCTGCTCGTCGATCGCCTCGCGTACGTCTAGGCTTTGCTCGCCGTACTCGAGCAGCGCGCGCGGGTGTACGCCGATCATCCGGTTAATGATGAACTCAAGCCTAGCAAGCCCAACGCCGCTGTTCGGTATGCGCGAAAACGCAAATGCACGGTCTGGGTTGCCAACGTTCATCATGATCTTTACCGGAATATCCGGCAGGGTATCGAGCTCTATCTGCTGGCGTTCGTAGTCGAGTTTGCCTTCGTAGACGAAGCCCTGATCGCCTTCCGCACAAGACACTGTCACTTCGCTGCCATCGGCAACCAACTCGGTCGCATCGCCACAGCCAACGACGGCCGGAATGCCGAGCTCACGCGCGATGATGGCGGCATGGCAGGTGCGGCCGCCGCGATTGGTCACAATCGCTGAGGCTCGTTTCATCACCGGTTCCCAATCCGGGTCGGTCATGTCTGAAACAAGGACATCGCCTGATTGCACACGGGCCATTTCATCGACGGAGCGGATGACGCGAACCGTGCCGCTGCCAATCCGTTGCCCGATCGAGCGGCCGCTCGTAACGACGCGCGAGCGCGCTTTGAGCGTAAATCGTTGCAAGGTTCGCCCGCTGCGGCTTTGTACCGTCTCGGGACGCGCCTGCAAGATGTAAAGTTTGCCGTCTTCGCCGTCTTTACCCCATTCGATATCCATGGGACGGCCATAGTGCTCTTCGATTATCAACGCTTGGCGCGCCAGGGCGAGGACGTCGTCATCGCTAATCGAGAAGCGCTGACTTTCCGCTTCGTCGACATCAACCGTCTCAACGGTGTGGCCCGGTTGCGGGTTGTCGCTGTAAATCATCTTCAGCGACTTACCGCCCAAATTTTTGCGCACGATCGATTCGAGGTTGCGTCGCAGCGATGGTTTGTAGACGTAGAATTCGTCCGGATTAACGGCCCCTTGGACGACCGTTTCGCCAAGCCCGTAAGACGCCGTGATGAACACGAGATCCTCAAACCCCGATTCGGTATCCAACGTAAACATGACACCGCTGGAGCCCACATCGCTGCGCACCATGTATTGAATGCCGGCGGACAACGCGACCTGGGAGTGATCGAAGCCTTGGTGGACGCGGTAGGCGATGGCGCGGTCGTTAAAAAGTGACGCGAACACTTGGCGGATCGCCTCGAGCGTTCGATCGAGACCGCGCACATTGAGAAACGTTTCTTGCTGACCGGCAAACGACGCATCCGGCAGGTCTTCGGCCGTTGCTGATGAGCGCACCGCAACGGCGATGTCGCGGCCGTCGGCCATTTCGCGCCAGGCTACGGATATTTCTTCCTGGAGCCGACTTGGCATCGGCGCGGCTTCAATCCAGCCCCGGATGTCGGCGCCGGCCTGGGTTAGCGCTTGAATGTCGTCGACATCGAGATCTGCCAGTCGATCACGGATCTTCGTATCGAGACCGTCGTGCTGCATCATGTCGCGATAGGCGGTGGCCGTGGTCGCGAAACCGCCCGGAACACTGACGCCAAGGTCGTTTAGATGGCTGATCATTTCGCCGAGCGATGCGTTCTTGCCGCCTACCGACTCCACATCGCCAATACCGAGTTCCCGTAACGGAATGACGTACCGGTCCACGCTGGTTATCCTTGTCTTATCGCGCCAGAGGGGCACAATCGTTTCAGAAACGGTACCGAACCTGTAGCGTCATGTTGAGAATTTATGGACCAACGCACAGTCTTTTTTCTTTCCGACCAGACCGGCGTCACAGCGGAAACGCTGGGACACAGCCTGCTGACGCAGTTCGATAGCGGAAGTTTTCGGCAAGTGACTCTGCCATTTATCGATTCCGAAGACAAGGCGCAGCGCGCGGTTGCGCGAATAAACGAAGCGGCGGATGCCGATGGCGTGCGGCCGATCGTTTTCTCGAGTCTAGTGCACGATCCATTGCGTGAGATCGTCAAGTCGGCACGCGGGTTATACCTCGATATCTTTGATGCATTCGTCGTCGTTTTAGAGAAAGAGTTGGGCCAAAAGGCGTCGCGTGTGACGGGCAAGGCGCACGGCATGAGCGATGTCAATACGTATATGAAGCGCATCGAGGCGACCAACTACGCATTAACCAACGATGATGGCGGTGCGGTTCGCGACTACGAGCAAGCAGATGTCATTCTGATGGGCGTTTCGCGCTCCGGAAAGACACCAACCTGTCTGTATCTTGCGATGCAGTACGGTGTCTACGCTGCGAATTTTCCCCTGACGGAGGAGGAATTCGAGAGCGGGAAGTTGCCGGACAAGGTGCTGTCCAACCGCGCCAAGTTGTTCGGTCTAACGATATCGCCGACGCGTTTACGCCAGATTCGAAAGGAGCGCCGAGCGGTCGGGCGCTACGCGAGCGCACAGCAAGTACGTTTCGAGCTGCGCGAGGCGGAGCGCCTGTTTAAGCGCTATGCGATTCCCTACGTTGATACCAGTGAATTCTCGATCGAGGAGATTGCTGGCCGAATTCTGGAAACAACGGGCGTAGAGCGACGAGTACGCCCGTAGCGCGAAGGCCTTACGCCTCAAAACGTACGCTGTCAAGCGTCGAAAAACTGCAACAATAAACGTGATTAAAGGCCCGGTTTTCGCGCTATTCCCTGTGCTATATTTTTTCTATGGTCATCGACAGCCTTATCGTTCCGCAGACGATTATTGAGCCACGCAGTTTTGCCGGCCTCATCACGCTGTACGAGAGTAATTACATCCGCTTGCGCGAGCTATTCAACGATGTGCTTATCTTTGAAGGTGAGCGTACATCAACCGTGCCTGGGGATATGGACCTGTATGCGACGTTGTTAGAGCGTACGACGTATACCGTGACGTTTACGTTGAGCTACCGCTTCGCTGACGATGTAGCCGGTGTGGCGGTCGATGAGCCCGGGATGACGATCCGCGTTTATCTCGATGCGAATCTCGCCGAAGCGATGGCACTGTCGGAGCGCTACGTGCAGCGCTTGCTCGGTCCATCCGCGCGAGCACAATACCGTGAGCTCGATTCACGGTGGGCCCGCAACTCTATGCTCAACAAGTGGTTCGAGTACCTATCCGATTGCGGCCACCGGCTGTAGCACGCCGCGCAGACCCCAGCTCGTAATGCCCGAAGTGCCAAATGGCGCAACGTACGGGTGTTGGTCAGTGTTTAGCATTGCTCCTCATGAGTGGTCGTAGCCCAACCGAGTTCACATAATGGCGCGTCTGATGGAGAACCTCCGTCCGGTGCCAGCGCCCAGCCAGAGCCGCAGTGGCAAGGCTGACGATCGGCTGCACGAGCTGTATTGGAATCGGGCGCAGCTTAAAAAGGAATTTGCGGCGCTTCGCAAAGAGCGCTTCAAACTGCTCGACGCGTTAACCGAGGAGGAGGGCCGCAGTGCGCGTCTTCGCCAGAAACTTGAGTTTCTTGAGGATGTGCTAGCCGACCCCGATACCGCGAATAATGCTGTCGTTTTCTACACGCTACGCAAGCTCTGGTCGCGCTGCGGCCAGCGTCTTGTTGCGCTCTCTGCGGAGCTGCGCTCGCAACGAGAGGCACACGCGACGAAACAGATGCGCGCTGAATTCTTGGCGCAGCGTCATGCGACCGTTCAGAAAATCGCGCAACAGATCGATGGGCTGCAACAAGACATCGACGGTGTTGAGCAACAAGTCGATGCATTGGGTCGGCAAATCGATGAGGCGGGCGGTTTCCTCTCTGTTATGCGCCGGCGGCGACTGCAGGCGGAGCTCGACTCAACACGCGAGCGGCATGCCGCGCTCAGGGCTGAGCAACAGGCGTTGGACGACGCAAAGGCAGTTGAGGCGGCGCGCAAAGTGCCCGACTTCGAGAAACTAGATATCGAAGTGCGCCGGGCGATCAATTGCACCGTCATCGCTTTTGCCGAGCTATTGGCGACGCACTACCGTGAATGCGAACTCAACGACTGGTTACGCATTGCGCAAGAGAAATCGGTGGGCAGCGCACGTTTCGGTGACCCGGCCGAGTGCCAACGGATGTTGAAGAAGATATCGCAGTATCAACAAGCGTTCGAGAGCCGCGAGCGCGCCAAAGGGTTTTCGACGGAGCTCGCGGAGCTTGCGCGAGAGATACGCACATCCGCGAAATTTCCTGGAGACGATGTGGCCGTTCCGGACGCCGATAGTCTCTATGCATTCGGCAACAACGTGCTGGCACGCGACATGTGGCACGTCTCGCAGGCGATGCTGCTGTAGCGAGCGTCTAGAAACTCTACGTAGCGCTACGTCGCTCAGATGTCGCCACGGGACCGCCGTAGCGAAGCACGCGACCCATCCAATTATGCAACTGGTCGAGCGCGATGTAGGTCAGCGGTACTAGAATCAACGACGTCAATGTCGAAAACGCCAACCCACCAATAATCGCGCGAGCCATCGGGTAGTACGCGGGGCCGTCTGAGCCACCGATCTGGGTCGTCCCAATCGAGAGCGGTACCAAGCCCAGTATTGTTGTAGAAACCGTCATCAAGATCGGGCGAAACCGCTCGCTGGCGGCCGTAACAACAGCCTCGTTACGCGCTATTCCTTGCCAGCGCAAGTTATTTATCTGATCAACAAGGACGATGCCATTGTTAACGACCACGCCGATGAGAATCATGATGCCGACCATTGCCATCATTGTCAGTGTCGTTCCAGTCAGCGTCAAAAACCAAACAACACCGACAATCGAGTACACCAACGACAAGATAATCGTCAACGGGTAAGACAACGATTCGAACAACGCCGCCATGATGATGAATATCAGCGCGACGCCAAGCAGAATATTCTGCACCATGACGTCCTGCGTTTGATCGGCACGCCATACACCGCTACCGAAGCCCCACGTGTAGCCGTTCGGCAAATTAATGCCGGCCATTATCGCTTCAACTTTCGGCTTCATTGCATCGAGCGTTGTAGATGCGTTGATCGATGCCGAGATCTTTACGGATGTGTTGCGATCGATTCGCCGGATCTCGGCTGGTCCCCGTTCGATGCGTAACGTGACGAGTGAGCTTAATGCGACGCTTTGGCCGGTCGGTGTCATGATGCGCAAATCGCCAAGCTGTTGGACAGTCTGACGCTCGGAGTCACGAAAACCGAGACGCATGCTTATCTCGCCATCCTGTGTACGGAAGTCGCGCAGGTTGCGGCCTCGCATCGCCGCATTGATGTAACTCGCAATGTCGTCGGCGCTAAGTCCGTGTACGGCTGCGCGCTCGCGATCGATACGGACACGCACCTCGCGATCGCCCATGCTGTGATCGATATTGACACTGTCAAAGCCATCTAAGGCGCTCAGCTGGCGTTGTACTTCACGCCCGATCGTACCGAGTACCTCGGTAGAGGCGCCTTGAACGTTTACCGAGAAGCCTTCGCCGCCGCCTTCCTGGTTCCATTTGAAGTTCGGCGTGCCGATTGCGATCGCTGGCATTTCTCGCTCAATGATCTCCATGACCGCTCGGCCAGACAACGTTGCTTCAGACTCGTCGACCAGTAGGATCGTTGTGGCGGCTTCGTCTTCGGCGAAGTACGAATAGACCGAGCGAATCTCGAGCCGCTCGCGGTTGGCGAACAGATACGCCTCAATACGATCTACCGTTGCCTCGACCGTTCCGACGGGGTAGCGACCATTGAGGTTGTATGGCATGTGGATTCGCCGCGCGACGTCCTGCGGGAACATATCGACTTTCAGCCACTCAAGCTTAATGGGCAGCGCTACGGAGCCGGCGATTAACACGGCGCATAGTGCGGTAATGATGGGGCGGCGAAGTGCGAGCTTCAGGACGCGCAGATAGCGCTCCGTTAAGCGCCTAATCCAGCGGCTTTCCGCATCGGCTCGTGGTGCCGGCAATCGGCTTGTTAGCAGCGGGATCAGCGTTTGTGCAATGATCAACGAGGCTACGATAGCGACCGAAATCGTCACGCCGACATGGCGGAGAAAGACAATCACTTCGATCTGTTCGCCGAATACCATCGGTAGAAAGACGCAAATAGACGTCAGTGTGCTTGCCGTTACCGCTAGTCCCACTTCTTTGACGCCGCGCAGTGTGGCCTCTTGCGGATGATCGGGATCGGCGAGTCGCGAGCGGTAAATGCTCTCTGTGACAACTACCGAGTTATCGACGAGCATGCCGATCGCTAACATCAGACCGACCAGCGTCAAAATGTTAAGGGTAAAGCCGTTGAAGTACAGGATGCAGAGCGTAATGAGCAGCGAGAACGGGACTGCCAATGTAACGATTAACGTCGATGTCATTTGCCGCAGGAACAAATACAAGACGACAACGGCAAAGACCGCACCCAGGATCCCAGCCAGGGTCAGGTCGTTTAGCGATTGGCGAACCGACGCTGCGTTATTGTCGAGATCAAAAATGTGAATGCCGCGCATCGCCGGCAACTTGGCGATCTCAGCAATCTCGGCGCTCACCCGATCGGCGACGTCGACCATATTCGCGCCCGCCGATTTGCTGACCGATATCCCAATCGCGTACTCGCCGTCCAAGTGCCTACCGTAGTTGCGCGGCCCCGTTCGTGCCGTCACTTTGGCGATATCGCCGAGCTTCAGGCCGCGTTCATCGATGATTAAATTCCGGATTTGCTCCAGACTCTGAAACTCGCCGTTTGGTCGAACGGTGTAGCGCCGGGCGTTGTCGGTCAGTTGGCCAGCGCTGACGGCGAAGTTGCTGCGCTCTAGCAAGAGTGCGAGCTCATTGAGGTTGATGTTATGAGCCGCCACCCGGCCTGGATCGAGCTGAATAAACACCTCAGGCGGCTCGACGCCTTGCAATTCGACGCGGGCGACACCGTCCAGTCGTTCTAGACGCCGTTTCACTACGCGATTCAGCATTAGGTACTCATCGCCGAGATCGCGCTCGCTCGATACCCGCAGCGTCATTATCGGTTCGTCGTTAATCGATCCGGAAAACACAATGATCCGGCGGACCTCATCGGGGAGGTTATTGCGGATCGAGTCGAGTTTTATTCGCGCTTCTACCGCTTCCTGGCGCGAATTGCTGTTGAAGCCGTACTGCAGCCAGATTTCCGCCTGATCGGCCGTCGATTTGGAAAACATGTGCTTAATACCTGGCAATGTCGCCAGTGCTTCTTCGGCCGGGCGTGTGACCAGGCGCTCGGTCTCTTCCGGCGTCGAACCGGGGTAGGGGATAATTACTGCGAACCCATCGAGCTCGATATCCGGAAATTCCTCGAGCGGCATGAGCATCGCCGAGATAACGCCGAGCACGGCTAAGGCCGCGCAAATCATCGACACGGTGACCGGGCGGCGCAGAGCGATTTCGGTGTGCTTCACGTCACAACACCGACGCGCGTATCGGACGGTTGCGCTTCGCGGTTGCGCCCTTCAAACAACGAATAGACGGCCGGAACGACGAACAGCGTTAGCAGTGTGGATGTCAACAATCCGCCAATGACCGTTACAGCCATCGGTGCGCGCACCTCGCTGCCATCACCCCAGCCGATGGCCATCGGTAGCAGACCGAGCGCGGTCGTCAGCGTCGTAATTAGTATTGGTCGAAGTCGGGTAGCCGCGGCTTCGCGAATCGCATCGTCTGTTGAGCGGCCTTCGCGGCGCAGTTGGTTAATCAGGTCAATCAGAACGATACCGTTATTAACAACAATGCCAACCAGCATAATCGCACCGATTAACGCGACTACGCTTATGCTCATGCCGGCGATCGCCAAGCCGCCTACCGCGCCGATCAATGCTAATGGCACCGTTAGCAAAATAACGAATGGGTGGCGTAAGGACTCAAACTGCGATGCCATTACGAGGTAGACGAGAAAGATCGCTAACAGCATTGAAAACTGCATCGAGCGAATCGATGCTTCCATATCCGCGCTTTGCCCAACCACAGCAATCGATACACCGGCGGGCAACGGCTCATCGGCGAGCAACGCGCGCGCGACCGTTGTCGCCGTGCCAAGATCGCCGAATGCGGGTGTCGCAGAGACGATTCCGACGCGCTCTTGGTCGATTCGCCGAATCTCGGCCGGACCCAAGCCGACCCCAATGTCTGCGACGGCATCGAGCGTGACGGGTCGCGCACTGTTCGGGTTGACGATCAGCTCACGCACCTCTTGTATGGAGGAGTCGCGGTTATCGACCGAACGGACCGTCACATCGATTTTGGTGTCGCGCCACGTGTAACGGGTAGCCAACGAGCCGCGCACATTGGCAACGACGCGGTCCGCAATATCTCGTGAGGCGACGCCGAGAGCCGCGGCACGCTCTTGGTCGAACTCGATTTGTATTTCCGGGTTACCACCTTCAACACTTGAGCGGACGTCTTCAAAGCGAGGATTGGCGCGCAAACGCTCGGCAATTCGCTCGCTCGTAGCCTGTAGGTCACTGAGATCAAAGCCGCGAACGACAACCTCGAGCGGCGTTGCCAACGCCAGTAGCTCCGGCCGACTGAACTCGTAGCGTATACCGGGTATCGCCCGTATTTCGTTGCGGATCGCCCCAATAACGGCAGCCTCGTCAGCGCTTGAGCGGACAAAAACACTGAGTGTGCCCGTATGTTCTCCGGCGTCGACGGGATTGGCGTCGATTCGATTGCCGGTGCCAGCTACCGAATAGCTTCGCGTAACGGCCGGATGCTCGGCGATCGCCTGGTAGGCGCGACTGACGGCTTGATCGGTTGCGACAAGCGGCGTACCGGGCGAAAGGCGCACCGCGGCATTGAACTCGCCTTGGGCCAATTGCGGTATGAGTTCGGTACCTAAACGTGGTAGCAGCAAAAAAACACTGCCCGCGAACAACGCGATTGCAGTGGCGACCACCAACACCCGTTGCTGCAGTGCCCGGGAAAGTGCAGGGCGATAGAGTCTGGCTGCAGCCCGATAAAATGCAGTGAATACCCACGCAAACGGACTGAGCAGCAGGCTGATTAGCTGAACAAGTTTCAGTAATGCGAGGCGTACGACTCGAAGTACGCTGCCCACGGCACGGTCGATCAGATTGTAAGCTCCGGCATCATCGGCCTGGCCATCATCACTGGACTGTGCGTCGTTACCGAACGAGGTCAACATCGGGATCAACAGCAGTGCCAGTAATAGCGACAAGATCAGCGCAAACGTCACCGTTAGCGCTTGGTCGCGAAACAACTGACCAGCAATGCCGGTTACAAAGACCATCGGCAAGAAGACGGCAATTGTCGTCAGTGTAGAGGCGGTAATTGCACTCGCCACCTCGTGTGTCCCGGTTAACGCAGCGGCGGTATTGGCATCGCCGAGTTCACGTCGTCGCGCAATGTTCTCGAGCACGACAACCGAATTATCGACCAGCAGCCCGACCGCCAATGCGATACCACCCAGTGACATGATATTCAGCGATACGTCGCTGAAATACATTAGTGCGAACGTGCCGACAATGGCGAGCGGAATGGTTGCGCCAATGATGACGGTAGCACGCAGGTTGCGCAGAAACCCGTACAAGACCAAGACCGCGATAATGCCGCCAATGACCGCTGCTTGTGCAACGTTGTCGATGGCGCTTTGAATGTACCGAGATTGGTCTTGGATGACGGACAGCGCTACGGAATCGTCCAGCGTTTCGTTTATTCGTTCTAGATCGTTGCGAACACGCGCGGCTACTTGCACCGTATTGGCGTCGCCTTCTTTGTAGACGGCTAGCTCGACCGCCTCGATACCATCAATTCGGGTAATCGCTTCGCGATCTTTGTGACCGCGTGTAACGGTGGCAATGTCGCGAACATAAACCGGCCGCTCTTCGATACGCATTAAAATCGTATTGCGGATGTCGTCCAGCGATTCGTATTCGTTGACGGTGCGGACCAGAAACCGCTGGTTGCCTTGCTCCAGTCGCCCGCCAGACAGATTGACATTTTCGGCGCGAATCCGACTGGCCACTTCGTCGATGGCAATATTGAGTTGTGCGAGCTTCTCTTGATCGACAGTAATCTGGATCTCCTCTTCCAGACCGCCACTGACTTTTACCGCCGCCACACCGGGTACGCTGTCTAAGGTCTCGCGAATATCGTCCTCGGCGAGACGACGCAATTGGCGCAAGTCCGCGTCGCTGAGTGTTGCTGTTGCCTCGCGCGCCAAAGCGATTCGTATGATTGGCTCCGTCGACGGATCGAAGCGCAGCAGTACCGGCCGCTCGGCTTCCAGTGGGAGGAACAAGATGTCGAGCTTTTCGCGAACATCGACGCTCGCGACGTTCATGTCGGTGCCCCACTCAAACGCAATGATGACATCGGAGCGACCGGTGCGAGAGTGAGAGCGTAGCTCCCGCACGTTCTTAATGGTGCCGAGCGCCTCTTCGATCGGTTTCGATACCAGGCTCTCGATCTCAACCGGCGCTGCGCCGGTCAGCTCGGTGCGTACCGTCAACGTCGGATACGAAAGATCCGGCAACAGGTTGACGTTTAGACGAGTCAGCGCGACCGCGCCGAACAGCGTGATTGCAACAAACAGCATCGCGACCGTTACCGGGCGACGCGTGGCAACCTCGACGATCCCCATGGGGCTAGCCGACGCCGTTGGAGGTCACGATGGCATCAGCAGCGGCTTCAGGCGGTGAATCCGAGGCGAGATCACTCGCTGGCGTTTCATTGTCAATCACGTCGACGACAGCGCCGTCGCGAAGACCGGATAATCCCAGCGTTACGATGCGGTCGCCAGCCTCAAGACCGTCGACGATCTCGACGTTCTCGCCCCAAGAAAAACCGACCTGTATCGGTCGACGTTTTACTTTACCGTCGGTGACGACAAAGACACTGTCGCCTATTTCCGTCTCGACGATAGCGTTGCGGGGAATGAGGAGCGCGTTCGGCCGCGTGTCGTAGACAACGTTCAATCGGGCGAACATGCCGGGCTTCAGCGCCGTTCCAGTAGCGTCCATCTCGACCGTTGTTTTGAACGTACCGGTTGCCGCATCGACAAGTGGACTGATACGCTCGACCGTACCGGCGAACGCTTGGTTCGCTAGCGCGTCGATCGTCGCAACCACGGCTTGTCCGGGCGCTAACTTACCGAATTCACGTTCCGGCACAAACATCTCAGCGATCAAAGGCTGCAAATTCACGATATGAAAGGCAGCCGTGCTTTCCGCGATGGTATTACCGGTCTTGATAAAGCGACTGGCAACGACTCCATCGATCGGGGCGCGTATAACCGCGTACCCGTACTCTAACTCCGCCAAGTCATACGCGGCTTGCAAGGCGTCAAGGTCGTATTTGATCGCCTCGAACGCACCAGCCGCGATTAGCCCTTTCTCGTGCAGCTCGATGTTGCGCCGGTAATCGCGCTCCGCTTTGGCCAAATTGGCGCGTGCTTGATCCCGTTGCAGACGCAGCCGGTCGCCGTCGAGTCGGGCGAGCGCTTGACCGCTCGTTACTACGTCGCCTTCTTCGACCAGAATGGCCGCGATCTCGCCACCAACCTTGGCGACTACCGTCGCTTCCTCGAAGGCTTCCAGTGTCGCTGTACCGGCGTATGCTGCGTAGATTTCGCCGCGACGGGCAGCGATGGTTTCGACGGGTACCGGCACGATCTCGGCTTGCTCGCTCGGGTCGGCAGAACCTTCCTCGCTCGCGCCGCTGCCGTTGTCACAGCCGGCGATGCCGAGACCCAGACAGGCAATCGCCAACCCGGTCAGTGTTGCTCGCCTGTCGTCGCTGCCGCTCATGTCTGGTCTCCGTCGCGGTTCGTGTCGAGAGGCTCGGCTGGCAACGGGCGGCGACCATGCCGCTCGCCAATGCCCACGCAATCGCCCATCGACCGAATGAGAGTTAGTGTTGTAGTAGAGTAGAACACCAAAATACCTATTGGCAAGCGTCTGCAAGGCCAATCGACGCAAAAAAAACCCCGTTCGCAGCAACTGCGAACGGGGCTTAATGACTGAGTCTAGTTCGGCTCGATGGGTCTCACAGCCGAGCTTGGCGCGTTTGTGTCGGCTCTAGCCGCAAAATGGCCTGGTCGGTTGCGATCGCAGCCGCCTCATCTAGCCAGATGTCGAGTTCATCATCTTCGCGAGCTTTTTCCATGGCTTCGATGGTTTCGTACGGCTCCAAGCCGAGCGCAGAACGACGCTCGTTCTCACGGGCAAGCGACTCGGCGCGGAACGACTCGCGTTCGATCCGGCGCTCATCGATGTTTAGCGAGACGCTCTTACGATGCCGTGATTCCTGTAAGGCCTCGATGTTACCGACCAGGTAGTCGAGATCGGGGTTGCTGGCCAAGCGTTGTCGATAGCCGACCGACAACTCGCCGATCAGGGTATCGAGCGGTTTACCGGCCCGGAACCGAACTTTGTCGATTTCGTCCCAGGGCAGGGCCGAGTCGCGCGTGCTTTCACCGACCAACGTTGCGTCGATCAGTGACGGCAATTCGATATCGGGCTCAACGCCCCGGTTTTGCGTGCTACCGCCGGTAACACGGTAGTACTTACCGATCGTCAGTGTCAGTTGGCCGAAGCTCTCGCCAGCCGGCGGTTTAAAGTACTGATCCAGCGGGTAGAGGTTCTGCACGGTTCCTTTGCCGAAAGTCTGTTGGCCGACGACAACACCGCGTTCGTAATCCTGTATCGCCGCCGCGAAAATCTCGGACGCAGATGCGCTGAACCGGTTAACGAGTACCGTCAGCGGTCCACTGTAGGCAACCAACGGGATCGGATCGCGGTATTTGTCGATGTTGCCATGCGTGTCGCGCAACTGAACGATAGGTCCACGATTAATAAATAAACCCGACAGCGCGGTCGCCTCCGAGAGGTGGCCACCGCCGTTGTTGCGTAAATCGACGACGAGCCCGTCGATTCCTTCGCCGTCGGATTCAAGTTCTTCGATCAGTCGGCGGACGTCTTTCGTCGTGCTGCGAAAGTCTTTATCGCCACGTTGCTGCGCCTCGTAGTCGCGGTAGAAGCTCGGGATCTCGATAACGCCGATACGCCATTCGCGATCTTCCCGCGGTACGGTCAGGACTTTCTTCTGGGCAGCTTGATCCTCGAGTTTTACCTTGCCACGAGTCAGCGCCAATACGTCCTCCGGGGCACCTGGCAAAGCGCCTTCAGGCAAAACGGACAAGCGCACCGTGGTGCCTTCCTTACCGCGAATCAGGTCGACCACATCGTCGAGACGCCAGCCGATAACGTCGACCAATTCACCGTCGGAGCCTTGCCCGACGGCGGTTATACGGTCGCCTTTTTGCAGGGTCTCGTCGACGAACGCTGGGCCACCCGCGATGATGTTTTGAATGGTCACGTAGTCGTCTTCGGATATTAAGGACGCGCCAATGCCGAAATACGACAAGGCCATTTGAATGCGGTATTCCTCAGCGTTTCGTGGCGAGAAATAGCTCGAGTGCGGATCGAGCGTATGCGCGAACGCATTCATGAATGTCTCGAAGACGTCGTCGTTGTTCAGCTGCTCGAAACGACGCGCGTTTTGCTTGTAACGCTTGTCGAGCGTTTCGGCAGCCTCTTCCCAGGTCTTACCGGCGAGCAGCAGGCTTAGCGCGTCGTTTTTAACCCGTTGCCGCCAAAAGTCATTGAGCTCTGCCTCGGAACGCAGCCACGGCTCATCTTCTCGATCGAACCGGAAGACCTCGTCTTTCGCGAAGTCCGGTTCCTCGCTGAGTAAGTCACGCGCGTAGCCGAGTTGGGTCAGCGCCCGTTCACGGTAGCGTTCGAACATCTCAAACACCGGTTGCAATGAGTAGTTGCCCTGCACGGCGTTGTCGAGCCGAAACCGGTATTTTTCGAACGCTTGAATATCTGATTCGATGAAATAGCTGCGATTGCCGTCAAGCGTATCGAGGTAGTTGTCGAAAACCATCGACGACAATTCATCATCGACCTTTGCCTTGCGATAGTGCGATTTCTCAATGAAATCGGTGACCAAGCGACTCACTTGGCTATGTCGCAATTCAGGCCGTAGTTCGTCGGCGAGGCCGACAGAGGCGGTTGCTGTGGTGAGCAACAGTCCAAACAGCGCGGTGTAGCATCGAACGAGATATGTCATAAAATAATGTTTCCGTTCCGAATTTTGAGGTTCTTGGCCGGCGCTAAGAACCCTAGCATTGCCTTGAGCCTAGCAGACTTAGACGCAAAAAGACCGGGCGACAGATCACGTTGCGAGGTGGCGCTGTGCGGCCGATAACCATTATCAATGGGATCGTCCTCGGTTCAGCGTTCTCCATCGCCTTCGGGCTCAGTGTCGTCGGAATCATCTTCCTGATCATTGGGCCCGATACCGAATTCATAGCCGACGAGATCGGTGATCTTGGCGGCAGTATCGCCTGGTTTACCGGTTTGACTGCGGTTGCGGCTGTGAGTTTCGTTGCAACGCTGAAGCGTTGGCGCTGGGGTTGGGCGTATCAGCTAGCGATGTGGCTGACGGTCGTTGTCGTCGCGCGCGCTTTTTGGCCCAGCTAGCGCGAGATCGGCGTAAATCCGCTCGAGCATACGCACGAGATCGGTCAGTAATTGGTCGTTACTGTCGGCGGGCATCGATTGGTTGACCGTTTTCGACAAAGCCACGACATGCGCCGGAGCCTCGCCCATACGCCGCCAGGTGCGATAGTCCTCGGCGTGACGGGCCAATTCCAGTTGCTCGATGTCGTCGGTGCCGGCGCTGACGAGTCTGCGTTGCACCTCGGCCCGGACTCGATCTTCTAACTCTTGGAGCGCGTCGGCCAGCATCAAGCGGTGTTTAGAACAAGCCCAGCGGTCCACGGCGGCGCTTTTTGCCGGCGCGATTCTGTAGGTCTTGGCGACGCGCCCGCAGCCAATCGCTGCGTTCCGCTTGCTCACCGCGCGCTTGCGCGTCATTGCGGAATTGGCAGAAGTCGCGGTAACTGTCGAGTTCCTCAGACAACTCGGCAGCGACCAATTCGATCATGATGGCATCGTCGAGATAGCCAACGCCGGGGATGTCGTCAGGAATCAGATCGTCAGTGTCACTAAAGTACGTCAACGCGTGCAGGACATGTTGGCGCTCGGTGTCTGGCAAACCCCAGTCGGTGTCGGTAAGCATGCCGACCAGCGGTTCTAATTGTTCGATACGGCTGCGAATAAAGTCGGGGACATCGCCGTTACGAACATCTTCGAGTGTCTGTCGAGCCGCGTCGATAATCTGCGCTTCGCCCATGTCGCGACAAGCCGTTTGGGCCTGCTGCATGATGAGTCGGAAATGCTTGAGATCGTTGTCGGACAGATCGAAACTGATCCGCATAAACAGTGCTACTCAACCGCGCCGCTTGCGCGCGGCAAGCGTACGCCGTGAGTCGCTGTCGGTCAACGTCATTCGAGCAAACTACGCAGCATCCACGCGTTCTTTTCGTGCGCTTGCATGCGTTGTGTTAACAAGTCGGCCGTTGGTTCATCGCTGGCGCGTTCAGCGACTGGCATCACGCTACGGGCCGTACGCACGATGGTCTCTTGCGCAGCAACGAGCTGCTTTAGCATCTCGTCCGCTGCCGGAAAACCTTCCTCCTCGTCGATACTGGAGAGTTTCGCGAAGGCCGCGTACGAGCCCGGCGCATTGACGCCGAGTGCACGGATACGCTCGGCGATCTCGTCAACGGCTGTCGCCAACTCGGTGTACTGTGTCTCAAACATCGTGTGCAACGTCGAGAACATCGGGCCGGTCACATTCCAGTGGAAGTTATGCGTTTTCAAATAGGCCGTGTAGCTATCGGCGAGTAGCCGCGACAGACCTTCCGCGATCGCTTCACGGTCCGGCGTGTCGATGCCTATGTTGATGTCCATTGTGTTCTCCTCGGTGGGCAGCGTGTGGTGCTCAGCGCTGCTCATTTTCTGTGATGCCTTATACTAGACTCATTCCATTTACGGCAGAAGTTGGTTGTACCTATGGCCTCCATAAGGGTCGTCTATCTATTCGCGCTCGTCTGGCTCGCCGCCTGTTCGGTGCCGCCTACGACGACATCGACTGATCGAGAATTCGACCGCGAGGTGGCGCTCGGTGTTTTCAGCGAGCACGTTGCTGCACTGTCGGCGGACCGGATGCAAGGGCGCTCGCCGGCTTCAGTCGGGGAGCAGCGGACCCTTGACTACCTGACCGCTGCCTATCGTGAGGTTGGGTTATCGCCGGTGCCCGAGCTTGGGTTTTTGCAAAGCGTTCCTCTGGTTGGGATAACGCCGTCAAGTACGTCGGCGCTGTCGATTCGCGGCGATCACGCGAATTTTGAGTTTGCGTATCGGCGCGACGCTATGTTGTGGACCAAACGGCTTGTTGCGGCCAGTTCTATTGACGATTCGCCGCTGGTCTTCGCTGGCTATGGGATCGTGGCGCCGGAGTACGATTGGAACGACTACGCCGGTCTCGACGTCAGCGGCAAGACCGTCGTCGTTTTGGTTAACGATCCTGGATTCGCAACACGAGACGAGTCGTTATTCAACGGCTACGCAATGACGTACTACGGACGTTGGACGTACAAGTACGAAGAAGCCGCGCGCCAGGGCGCCGCTGGCATCTTAATCGTCCACGAAAACGAAGCGGCAGGTTATCCGTGGCAGGTCGTCGCCGGCTCATGGGCGGGCGAGAGTTTCGATCTCGTTGCCCCTGATCGCAACATGGGTCGGGCAAGCATTGAAGGGTGGTTGAGTCTCGATGCGGCGCAACGCTTGTTTGCAGCGGCCGGACTCGACTACGAAGAGCAACGCGACCGTGCGTCGACGCGCGGTTTCAAAGCGGTCGATCTCACGCTTACCGCTAGTGCAACGGTGACTAACGAAATCGCGGAATCCGAATCGTACAACGCTATCGGATACCTGCCGGGCAGCCGTTATCCAGACGAGTACATCGTTTATACGGCGCATTGGGACCATCTCGGTATGAGCGCCACAACGGAACCGCGCAATTTCGCGGCGAATAGCTCGAGCGACACAATCTTCAACGGTGCGAAGGATAACGCTGCCGGCGTTGCAATGATGTTGAGCCTTGCACGCGCGTTTGCTGCCGGCGAGCCCCCGGAACGCTCGGTCGTTTTCCTCGCGGTGACGGCGGAGGAATCGGGACTGTTAGGCAGTGCGTGGTATGCCGCCGAGCCGGTGTTTCCGCTTGAAACAACCGTAGCCAATATCAATATCGACGCGCCAACCCTGTTAGGGCCAACGCGGGATGTCACGGTCGTCGGTTTCGGAAACTCCGAACTGCAAGAGTTGTTGGCGACGTTTGCCAACCGACAGGGTAGGGAGCTGCGCCGTGAGCCCACGCCCGAGAAGGGCTTCTTTTATCGCTCAGATCATTTCAACTTCGCCAAACGCGGTGTGCCGGCCTTATACGCGAAAGGTGGCATCGACCATCGCGAACGCGGTGTTGACTACGGTTCCGCATGGGAAGCGGATTACGTCGCAAATCGCTATCACAAAGTCGGCGACGAGTACGATGCGAATTGGGATTTGCGCGGGGTCGCCGAAGACATCGAACTGTATTACCAGGTAGGCGCTTCGTTGGCGGGAAGTCGTGATTGGCCGGACTGGTACCCGGGCAACGAATTCAAAGCGGCGCGTGACGCGAGTGCCGACAGCCGCCTTTAGTTCGAATCGTTGCTCGTCAGTTGTTCAACTAAATCGCTGTAGTCGCGCACGCGTGCCACCGCTTTCGGTTTGCGTGGTTTAATCCGCGGGCTAATACACAAGCCGGTGAACCCGGTTGGACTGACGCCAACGTAAACGCGTGCAAATCGATTGGTCCACAGCCGGACGAACTCAACGCTGCGCCGCTCGCGCCAGACGTTAACGGCTGCAGCTCGGTCGAGAAACGGTGGGTTGGCACGGAAACTTCGCGTTGGCGCGGTCGCCGGCTGTGCCAGCGCGGGCAATTGGATGTCAACTGGCAAGGCGCGATAACCAGACATAATTTTTGCATTCTGGGTTGCGTCGGTTGTTTCCACCTGACGTACTTCTTCGTCACCGGCGGCATGAATCGGTAACGCGAAAACGCTGGCCAAAACGATCAGCCGCGCCCGCATCGGCAACCCCATACCCATACATGCACCATGCCAGAGGTCGCGAAACTAGCGAAGGAAGAGCCTCACACAATCAGCAATTGAGCGAGTCGGGGGTTTTTAGAGCGTTGTATTAACGTTCGCGGCGGCGGTAGCTGCCCGAGTTGTAAGGGTCGAAGCCATCCTCATCGATGGTCTCGAGCGAGCCGGTATCGAGTACCAACTCGTCGGCTTGGCGCAACGCTTCGTTCTCATCGAGCTCGGGCGTCGCGATTACATAAACATTCTTGTTGTTCCCGCGAGAAATGACTCGCCGCGGCGTAGCTACGTCAGCATCCGCTTGTTCGGACTCAGCGCTCTCAGGTTGTCGTGTGTAGGCGTCTGCCGCGCCGTGCGAGCTGCCGTTGGTTGTTGCCGGCGCTGCTTTGCCGTTCGTGGACGGCCGGCGCATAACGCGTTGGACGGAACTTGCCCGCACAGCTTCGCTTCGCGATTGATCTGTGCCGGAAAGTCGGGCAACAAGCCCGCGCACGCTTTGGACGAAATTCTCAAACATTGCTCAGTCTAGGTCTTCTTTATTGTTGTTGTGTTTCGACTGCTATTATCTGTCGCAGTTCAGCGACTTAGTGCCGCGACGTCACATAATACTGTAATGATTGCCGTCAGAATCTCAATATAACGGCGGTTTTGTGACGCAGTTCCGGTCTTCGGTTCGTATCATTGCGAATCGCCCGCCGTTGTGGTTTCCGTCGATCGACGCCAAAAAACAGCGGCCCAGGCCAGACGCAGACACTGCCAGGTCGCGTATGGGGCGAGTATCAAGAACCACACGGCTGGCGAGCCGGACGCCGCCGCGCCGAAAAATCGCCGCAAAAAATCGCCACTACCGCCGCCAGCGTAGCCAGCAAATATCTGCATACCGGTCAGATAGATGGCGACTGGTAAGACAAACAGCCCTAGCAGCACCAGGATCGCGAAAACGAGCAGCTCTTTTCGTAGCCAGCGTGGCATGTCGACCTCTCATCGAAGAGCGACGATGCTGTGGCAATCGTCGATTTAGGTCAAGTGTCGGGCGCGTGAGCGCAGGCGGCGGAGCAGTAGGTAGATAGCCGCATGAACGAGCGCACACGCGAACAGCACATACCATGGAACGATCCAATACCACTCAGGTACATACAGCGTTGCCAAGAATGCGGCCAGCCCGGCAATGAGGTATACGAATGGCAGGGCTTCGTAGACGACTCGAGGCAGCCAGATCCGGCGTAACAAAATCACCGTTTGGGCGGTGTTCAGTATCTCGGTGGCTGACAACGAATCCGGTCGAGTCATGACAGGCGCTTTCTCTCCCACAACGGCTCTCACCGTAGCGAATCAGCGCGACTGGTGCCGTGTCTGTCGTCACAAAGCGACACATGCGGTCCGCCCGACGGGCTTGGTAGACGGGCTGGATGCCGACATCAACCGCTGTTTTAGGGCTGCTGCTGAGGTAGCGAAACGGCCGGCAAATTCAGCTGCCGGTTTTCTCGTGGCCGTCGTTTGTAATGAACGATAAAGTCGTCTCACCGATAGTCAGCTTATCGCCGTCCGCCAATCGTGCCGACGTGACACGTTCCCCATTAACGTGAATGCCGTTTTTACTGCCCGCGTCGGAAACTTCCCATGCTCCATTGACTACTTGCAATTCCGCGTGTTTGCGGCTGATGTAAGCGGCTCTGATCTGGATATCGTTGCGCCGTGTTCGTCCAATGGCCGTGGGGTCCTGTTTCAAAACAAACCGTTCGAGTTTGCCGCCGACTTTCCCGATCAAAATGCCCATCGGTAGCTCCGGTCCGCCGACCTGGCGGGACATCCGTGTATCGAGATCGCGTACGGAGGCCTCGATATTGTCGAGACGACTGACATTGGCGCGAATGCTAGCGATGGTAGCGTCCCGTCGCTTGAGCTCGTCTTCCAGCTCTTGCATCCGCTCGCGTGTCTCACGCAGCTGCCGAGCGAGTTGCTCGTTCTTGCTGGCGTGCGCGTCAATTTGCCCATCCCGCTCATCAATGCCGTGCCGTAACAGGGCCAACTCCTCGCGTGCGGCGCTGAGGGCGTCTGCACCGCTATCGGAGCGACGCTCCAACGTGCGGATTCGTGCTGCTCGTTCGAGCAGGCCATCGGTCGTTCGTCGTACCTGGCGTTCGAGGGCCTCGTTTTCGCCACGCAGATCGTCCCGCTCGCGCGCGACCAACAACAGCTCATCAGCAATCGCTTGTCGCGCGCTCGATTCAACATCGAGATCATTGACCAACGCCGACAAGCGCTCGTCGAGCTCGGTTTGACTAGCGGCGAGTGCCGTTTCGTTTGCCGCTGCGGCGTCGAGAGCACGCGTCAGTTCGTCGATATTGCGGCTACGCTCATCAGCTGTCGCGGCCAACTCGCTGAGCTCGGTTCGTAAAGAGCTTAACTCGTTGTCGAGCGCGCTATTTTTGGCAGTGAGCGAGTCAGCATCTTGCCGCGCCGCGCTTGCACTGGCCCGTTCGTCGGCCAGGGTCACATCAAGGCGCCCGATGTCCGCGAGTGCGGTCTCGTGTTCGCTTTGCAATGCGTCGAGTCGCTCGCCCAACTGGGCGCTTTGCGTTTCTAACGTGTCGCGGGCCGCTGTCGTTTCTTCCAGCGCCGCACGAGCCTTTGCCAAGTCGTCGTTAGTTGTCGACAGCTCCGTCTCGATTTCTTTCAGTTCGGCATCGCGTGTCTCGATACGCTCCACCAACTCATCGCGCGACTCGGCGAGCGCATCGTGTTCCTCGGTGCGCGTTTCATACTGCTGTTGGAGTGCCGCTAGTTCTGCGGTGAGTTGTTCGATGCGCTCAGCACGCTCTTTATTTGATTGAGCGGTGTCGTCAAGATCCGCGGCAGTGGTGTCGATACGCGCCAGCAGTTCGCTTATCTCGTGCTGCGCCGTATCTCGCTCGGTCGTAACTACAGCAAGCTGATCAGCCAATTCTGCACGTTCCCGTTCTACGGTGGCGAGCAACTCGGCTAGCTCAGACTCGCTGCTCGACGTATTCGCCAAACGCCGTTGAATATCGTCGCGCGCCTGTTCGACCGCCGCCTTGGCGTCTTCCAGCGCGCTGAGCTCAGCACGCAGTTCGTCGCCACCGGCTTCGAGCGTTGTGCACGTCGCCGCTAGTTCGTCACGTTCCGTGTTTGTACGCTGCAGCTGGGCCGACAACTCGTCAGCGTGACGGTTGGCATCGGCTAGGGTCGCTTCGAGTTCGGTTTTCTCGTTTTGTAGAGCGTCGCGGTCGCCGCGTGTGTCCGCCAGCTCGCGACGTATCCGGTCAGCGTCTGCAACGATGGTCTGGATCTCGGTTTGCAGCGTATCGACCGTCGTTTTCGCATCGTGCTCCGTCTCGACAAGCTTGGCAGTCAGCTGTTTGGTGCTATCGATCTCGTCGTTGTAACGTTGCTCGAAGGCCGCTCGTTGTTCGCGTTCTGCTAGGAGCTGTGCGTGCAGCGCGTTAACTTCGCTGCTGCGCTTATCGAGGTCTTTGGTTAGTGCATTCGACCAGGACCTGAGATCTGTAACATCGTTACGGGCGCTGTCACGTTCGCCAGTAGTGTCTGCTAATGCTGCCTGTAAACGCTCAAGTTCTTGGTCCCGCTCAGCACCGCTAGACGCCAGCGACGTAACGTCATCCTCAAGGCTCTCGACACGCGCCAATGCGGAATCGCGTGCGCTTTGCATTGCGGCGAGTTCTGCAGCAATCGACTCGAGGTCGCGGGTTTGCTGCTCAACGGTCGCTTCGGCGGCGGTCAACTGATCCCGTAGCCCGCCATGATCGCTATCGAGCGAGTCGAAGCGTTCGCTTAACGCCGCGAAATCGGTACGGAATCGGTCGCGCTCCTCGCTGGTTGAATCGCGTTCGCCGCGCAGGACGGAGAGTTCTCCGGACAGGCGCTCGACTTCTTGCGCGTGTTTTTCGGCGAGCGTCTCGCTGGCCTGCAATGAGTCGCGCAAAGTCGCGGTATCTTGGCGTGCAAACTCAAGTTCGCGCCGATACCGCAAAATGTCATCGGCAGATTCCGTTAACTGTTGTTCGAGTTCGCGACTTCGTTGGTTGCGCTTATCGAGTTTGGCTTCAAGAATCTTCCAGCGTGCCTGCAGGTGCTCGATGTCACGTTCGAGACTCTGAATACGTTCCGAGCGTGAAGCGAGGTCGGAACGCAGCGATAGGATCGTGGCGGAGTCGGTTTGCTCGTCGCTATCGGTGTCATCAAGGTCGAGCGCCAGACTCGCAAGCTGAATAGTGTCCTCCGCGTCAATATTGATACGCCGAATCGCGGAATTATCCAGCGCTTCGAGTTCCGCGGTCGAGTCTTCATCGCCGGACTCGAAATAGGTGGCTTCGGCATCGACGATGCCTCTTTTGTTCTTATTATTTTTTTTGCTCACGCTTCATACACCCGTCGGTTAGTCGCTGTACACGGCTCTTTCTTGTGCCCAGGCCCGTAGCGCTCCGATTTTCTCTGCCATGGTAACCGACAGCGGCCTCGTTGCAGCGGCTTCTTCCAACATAATATCGGTTGTCAGTGCTTTTCGCGCTGCGTGAGCTCGGTAAAGGCCGGAAACCACCAATTGCTCCAGCTCTGAGCCCGAAAAACCATCGGTCGCGCTGGCGAGTTTGTCGAGCTCGAAGTGAGTGGCGTCAAGCTCACGCGCGGCCAACTGCACGTTGAGTATTGTTTCGCGGACGGCTGGGTTCGGCAGATCAACAAAAAATATCTCGTCGAATCGACCTTTGCGAACCAACTCCGGCGGTAGGGCGCTAATGTCGTTGGCCGTAGCGACGATGAAAACCCGGGATTTGCGCTCGGCCATCCACGTCAGAAAACTACCGAGTACGCGCCGTGATGTACCGGTTTCATCACGGCCACCCGCGATTCCTTTTTCGAGTTCGTCGATCCACAGTACGCACGGTGCCATCGCATCGGCCGTTGCGAGTGACTCGCGCAGATTGCGCTCGGTCTCACCGTGATACTTGTTGTAGATCGACGCGATATCGAGACGCAGCAGCGGCACGCCGAACGCGCCGGCGGTCGCTTTGGCAGCGAGAGACTTGCCGCAGCCTTGAACACCGGTGAGCAGAATCCCGCGTGGCGGGTCGAGCGGTGGTGCATCGCGATCACCGCGAAAGACGCTGGCACGCTGCGATAGCCAGTCTTTTAATCGCGTCATGCCACCGACTTCGTTGAACTTCGCGGTCTCGTACTCGAAGCTGAGCGCGCCGTTCTGGTTCAGCAACTCATACTTCGCGGCCATGATTTTCGGCAGGTCGTCCTCGCGAATTGCACCGTCGTCGTAAATGGCATTGCGCGCGAGGCGGCGCGTGTCTTCCGCAGGAATTCCAGCGAGATTGCGGATTAGCATGCTGATCGCTTGCTGGTCCGCTCTAACCCGTTGCCCCGCGTTTTGTCGCGACCACTCGTCGGCGATGTCGCGCACGATTTCGGCCCGTTCGCGCTCGTTGGGCAGCTCAAGCTCGAACGTTGCGGCGAAGCTCGCGAGCTCTGGCGGTATCTTGATGCTGTGGCCTAACAGGATCACGTAGCGCGGGCAGCTGTCGAAGTCGAGGCAGATGTCTTTCAGTCGGCGAATGTTGACCGGATCCTCAAGGTACGGATGGAAGTCCAGAAGAACGTAGTAGCCCTCCTGCTTGGTCGCACGAACGTGGCCGAGTACATCGCCCGGATCGGCGTTATGCGGTTGCGGCGCGAGCTCAATATCGACCCGCTGGAGGCCGTCGGTAACGGTCCACCGGAACAGCGGCCGGTAGTCGCCAGCTGGCTTGGCGACAACCAGGTTCTTCAACAGTTGGATGATCGTCGCCTCATCATGGCTCTCAATGACGATCAACGGCAGACGTCCGCGGAGCATCAATTTGAGGTCTTTGTACTTGTCCATGGCGTCGTCGATTTTCTGCAGCGAGCGTAATTGTACCTGGCGCGTACACCGGCGCGACGTGACCGTTATCCCGTCTCGGCAGCCTGCTAAACTCGCCGTTGACCGTCACTCAGAGAACGTTGAGTCGTTATGCCTGCAGCACTCAAACACCGACACTGGACTGTCGTCGCACTCATCGTTGCCGCGCTACCGATGCTTGCGCACGGACAGCTGAGCGCTGACACAATCCTGGATTGGCGCTATGTCGCCGATCCACGCTGGTCACCGATCGATGAGTCGCTCATCTATACGGCGGTCACAACCGATCCCGACGCCGACCGGTATCGCAGCCGGGTTCGACTCATTGGCGCCGACGGCACCAACCGACCATTGAGCGAAGCCGCGAGTAACGGGTTTGCGGCGCGATGGTCGCCGGACGGTCAACGTATCGCGTTTCTGTCGAATAGACGTGGCAGCAACCAGGTTTGGGTTATCGATCGCCGTGGCGGCGAGGCGTATGCGCTCACTGAAATCGACGGGTCGGTTACTAGTTTTGCTTGGTCTCCGGACGGCGGCTCGATTGCCCTGATCGCAGCACCGCCAGCCACCGATGTCGATGCGCCAATGACGACGACGAGCTTGCGGATTCGCCGTGATGGTGCGCGCGGCTACGTGGACCAGCGACCAGTGCGCCTGGCGATCGTGCCGGCAACACCGACCGCCGACAGCGAACGATGGTTAGCGAGCGACCTACCGGTCGAGGGCGTACCGGTCTGGTCGAGCAGCGGCGAGCACGTATTCGTTCGGGCGCGGACGAGCAGCGGTGAGCTTTACGAGACCGATATCTACCAAGTGGACGTGGCCAGCGGCAACGCAGAGCCGTTGACTACCGGCGCCGGACCGGAGCAAGTCTTTCCGTCCCCCGATGGTCGTTGGCTCGCCATCGTCGGTTTCCGCCGCTCGAGTCCTCCCGCGAGCTACCAAACGAGTGAGATTCGCTTGATCGATTTACTGGGTGAGACCGCTGAGCGTTCGCTGACCGACGCGTTTGCCTACTCGGTCGGTGATGGTATGGCCGGCGACGTCAACGCTCCTGTGCCCGGTGGCCGGCGAGTGGCGTGGTTGTCGGACAGCTCTGCGATTTTGTTTACATCGGCCATTGATGGGCAGGTGCAACTCGTGCGCGCCGATCCGATCGCCGCGACCGTCGAGCTGCTGACGGAAATCGATGCGGGTGAGCTGCGCGAGTTTGACGTATCGCACACCGGCCAAATCGCCGCGGTCTTCTCGCGCTTCGACTTACCGCCGAACCTGGTCGCGTTCAGCGCTGCGGCAGGCTCCCGAGGTGCTTGGCGGCAATTAACCGCGAATAACCGTGATTTGCTCGATGACGTTGCGCTGGCGGGCCTCGACGAAATTCGTGTTCCAGCCGCCGAGTCGGATGCGGCAGCGCCCGCGCTGCAGGCCTGGCTGATCAGTCCGCCGAAGCTCGACCGCCGCCGCCAGTATCCGCTGTTGTTGTACATTCACGGCGGTCCGCATTCGATGTACGGGACAAACTTCTTTCATGAGTTTCAGGTCCTCGCGGCGGCGGGTTACCACGTTCTAATCGTCAACCCGCGCGGCAGCAGTGGTTACGGTGAGCAGTTTGGCAACAGCATCCAATACCGTTTTCCCGGTGACGATGCCGATGACCTGTTGCGTGCGCTCGATTTCGTGCTCGCGGATGTCGCGACGATCGATGACGATCGTATTGGTGTGGTCGGTGGCAGTGGCGGCGGTTTGTTGACGACCTGGTTAATCGGCAAAACCGACCGATTCGCCGCGGCGTCAGCGCATCGGTCGGTGACCAATTGGTTGAGCTTCGTCGGCACCGCCGACCTTAATCAATTCTTCATTGAGCACTGGTTTGACGCGTCGCCATGGAGCGATCCCGAGTCGTACCTGGACCGTTCACCCATTCGTTACGTCGAAAATGTCTCGACACCGGTGCAGATACTGCACAGCGATCGCGATTACCGGACGCCGTTCGAGCAGTCGCTACAGTACTACACGGCACTGCGGACACTCGGCAAGCCAGCCGAGTTGGTTGTTTTCCGAGACGAATCGCACGGCCTGTCTCGCGGCGGCCGCCCATCGAATCGACTGGCCCGATTGCATGCCGTGTTGCGCTGGTTTAACCAGCATCTTGCGACGGAACGTCGCTAAGCGTTCGTGAGTCACGGCCGATGACAGAGGCGCTTACCGTTCTTAGCTCCTCGAGTGTCACCGGGCCGGTCTTATTGAGCAGTTGTCGTACGACGTGATCGAGATTGCGCCGGCCATCGGTAGCGGCTTCAATTTCGCGGTTTAGTGCGTGTAAAACGAGAACGGCTTTTGCCGTTACTGGACCGCTTGAGCGCTTACCACGTAAGCCGTTCGCACGCTTCGCCCACTTGGCCAGTGCAGCCAGTGTGCGCGTGAAGCGCTGTTCGCTTGTCGTACCGGAGCGGTGCAACAACCAAACGCTGTAGTACTCGGCCAGGCCTTCGATGATCCAGTCGTCCTGTTGGCCACCAGAGCGCCGGAAGGCCACATGGAAAATCTCGTGAATGAGTGTACTGGTGCCATTTTCGCTAATCATGGGTCGGTCGACATGCAAAAACAGCGAGTTTGGACCGGATAAACCGCCGCGCCAGAAGGGGTCGTCGGCCAATACCAAGACCAAGCGCTCCGGTGTGTCGAGTAGGGCAGTTCGCAGTACCGGCAATACCCAATGCAGCATCGCCAAAATATCCTGCCGCCGCGCGTTTTGGCCGGCCGCCGCTGCCACAACGACGCGCGATCCGGCGATGTCATCGAAACGAACACCGAGGTTTTCGCCGGCCAGCATCCAGCCGGTTGGCCGGTCGAAGCGACGACCTGGATTGTCGACATCGTAGCGCCCGTCATCGCGGGCGGGCCAGGCCGTGACAAACGACCATTCCGTTGGGCGCACAACGCGCAGGGTCGCGGCCGATGATGAACCGGCTTGCGCGGTTGATGCCATGGCCGGAAATACATTGTCGCCGCGGAACAACGCCCAGCTGCCATTGCGTTGAGCGCCAACGTATTTGCCGCGGCGTTGATCGAGCTCGACGTCCCAGGCGAGCAGTCCGCCTTCGCGCGGCAGCTGCCACGTCCAACGATCACCTTGGCGCGACAATTCACCGGCGGTGGCCGTGAAGGCGCTCCATCGCTCGGTATCCGCCGGCCACGATAACGCTCGCAGTTCCCCGGCGGCTTGCTCGATCCGCAGTGACGCGCGAGTGGTTGGCCCCGACAAGTCGATGGTGAACGTGGTCGTGTAGTTGGCGGGGTCAGCGGCGTAGCTGGATCCGGCGCCGAGCAGCGTGATGCCGCAAAAAAATAGCCACGCGCGGATTGCGCTTTTGAGTGGTCCGTCAGCCGTCATTCAGGTCCCCTATGGCATAGTCGACACATGGAGCTGCGCGTATCGCCATTTCACGCACTCGCTGTCGCGAGTGCATTCGTGCTCGGCGCCTGCAGTTGGCAGGAGCCGGTGCCTGCGCCCAGTCCACCGATCCAATCCAAACCTGCGCCTCGCGCAGAGACTCCACCGGCGGTCGTCATGGCGCAAGACCTTGCCGTGTCCACGGCGTTAGCGCAAATCGGCCGCCCCTATCGCTACGGCGGAAATGATCCGGTCACTGGCTTCGATTGCAGTGGTCTCGTTTGGTTCGCGTACCGGGCGGCCGGCGTTGCGACACCCCGCACGACGGCAGAACTGTGGCGCCAGCTCGACCCGGTCCGTCGGGAGAATTTGCAGCCCGGCGATCTGTTGTTTTTCAACATCAACGGGAAACCGCAGCACGTCGGCCTCTACGTCGGCGAGCAGCGTTTTGTGCATGCACCGTCGAGCGGCAAAACGGTCACGCTAGCACGTCTAGACAGTCCGTATTACCGCTCGGTCTGGCTACGCGGAGCCCGAGTCGTGGGTTCGCAGCGCTAAATTGTGACCTTTTTTGTCCGCTGCTAGACTTTACTCCGTCAATTAAACAGGGAGTGCGCCAATGAGTGTTGCACGCGTTACCGAAATCATCGCGTCATCGACCAAAAGTTTTGAGGACGCTGTACGCGTCGGCGTCAAGCGCGCTAGCGAAACGTTGGATAATGTCCAAGGCGCTTGGGTACAAGATCAAAAAGTTGTCTGTGAGGACGGCAAAGTCACTGAGTACCGGGTGAATTTGAAAGTTACGTTCGTTCTGAACAAATAACTAACTCGGCCGTACCTGCGGTCAGTCAGCAAAAAAACAAGCAACTAGAAATTAGGGGAGTGGCTTATGGACCTGTTCGGTTTTGCCAAAGATATCGGCCGTCGTCTTTTTAACAAAGACGAAGAAGCGGCAGAAAAAATCAAAGAGTTAATAGAAAACAACAATCCAGGCGTGAATGACCTGAGCGTCGATTTCGACGAAGGAATTGTCAGCCTTGGCGGTGAATGCAGCTCAAGTGCAGCGCGTGAAAAGTGCATTCTTATGGCAGGTAATGTTCAAGGCGTCGTCGACGTGTATGCAACCAAAATGACGGTAGCCGCCCCGGCGGCGCCGGCCGACGCCGTCGCTGATTCGCCGGCGGCCGCCGCACCGGTCGAAGAAAAGGTTGAGTACTACGTGATCCAGAGCGGCGATACGCTGAGTAAGTTGGCTAAGAAGTACTATGGCAATGCGATGGACTACCCGCGCATCTTTGAAGCGAACCGGGAGGTCATCGAAGACCCGGACAAAATATTCGTTGGTCAGAAGATACGTATCCCGCTCGACTAGTTCGGCGGTAGCGACAGAGCAGCAGCCCGGGCTAGGCCAGACCTAACCCGGGCTTTTTTGACAGTCTGTAGTGGCCGACGAACCAGTCTTTGCCGCCGTTTAACCCAAACAGTTCGGCGCAGGCCATAAAGAACATTCGCCAGCGTTGCAGCAAACGCGCTGGGTGTTCGCGCGGATTCGCAGCGCCGAGTATCGGCAAGGCTTGGTCAGCGTGCCGATCCAGTTCCGCCAGCCAGGCATTGGACGTTTTCTCGTAGTGTCGGCCGTTGACCACCCACTGCTCGTCGACGATCAGGTGGTCGGTAAAGTGGCTGAATATATCGAAGCTCGGCATGATGCCACCGCTAAAGAAATGCCGAGCCATCCAATCGTTGCCAACTCTATCTTCAAACGGATAACAGTAGTCACTGTGGCAAAAGATGTGCACGAACGCATTACCATCGTCGGTGAGCCAGCTAGCGACCCGCTCAAGCAGCAGACGGTAGTTGCGCATGTGTTCGAACATTTCCACGGATACGACCCGGTCGAATTGGCGGTCGAATTGGCGGTCGATTGTGAAATCGCGCATGTTCGCGGTAATGACGTTGAGGTTCGACAGTCCTTTTTGCTTGGCTCGCGCGTCAATAAACGCTTTTTGGGATGCGGAATTAGAAACACTGGTAATACGCGCGCCCGGATAATGCTCCGCCATCCACAAAGACAGTGAGCCCCAACCACAGCCAAGTTCCAGAATGCGTTGCCCGTCTGCCAGCGCCGCACGCTCGCTGGTAAGCGCCAGCATTTGTGCTTCGGATTCGGCGAGGCTTAGAGTCGATTGCGACCAATGCCCGCAGCTGTACTTAAGGTGGGGACCGAGACACAGCTCAAAAAAAGCCGCGGGCACCTCGTAATGTTGTTCATTTGCGGCGGCGGTTTGCTCCGCAATCGGTCCGTCGGCGAGTGAGCGTAGCCAGGCAGCACTGTCGCGGTCTTGCTCGTCGCGTAAGCGGCGTCGCATAAGGCGGCGCATTGTGGCGCGTAGCACGCTGTCGGGCGCCAGGCGGCGCTCGGCGATCTCTATGGCGAGTGACACAGACGGATTAGAACGGTGCGATGTACGTCAGCTACGAGCTCTCGTCGCCCGTTATAAATGTGTGCAGCGAGTCCGCTAGATTTGTGCACGCGGCCGTTTGTGTGCGTGCGATCAGCGGAATCGGGATGACGATAGCCGGCATGTACGACGTGCCGGATACCTCAGCACTGACCGTCCCAGCGTCTTCCAGTCGCTTCAGGTCCCATACCGATGCCTCGTAGTCCGCGTCCGTCTCCCACCACGTGAAACCGAAACAGCCACCACCGCCCGGACCGGCTGCACAGGACAAGCTCCCGCCGCCGCCGGTGCGGTCGGTCGTGCCATCCAGCCAAACGATGTAGCGCACGCCGGTTTCTGCGATCCGCTCGGCGACACCAGGTCGCTGCATTAGCTTGGGCAACCCTTTGGTATCGGTCGGGGCAGTGCGTGGCTCGAACCACGGAAACAGTGCATCGACAAACTGCTCGTTTGGCATCACGCTCAGGCCGGAGCTGCCTTTCGTCAGCTTCTCGCCAATACACTCGGTAAACGAACGTTCAGTTTCGTTGCCGAGGTGATAGCTTTTTGGCATGACAACAATCGACTCGCCCGACGAGATGCCGGTCGTCGCTTGTTTAGAGTCTTCGAGCTTGGCCGTAACACAGCCACCAAGGCCAAGTGCGGCGATACTTAACACGGTTATTAACCGACGACACTTACTCATAGCGTAGCTTCTCCGCGGATTCGATCGTAGGGTTTGCATCTTCGCCACCGTTTTCGCTGATGTCCGCGACGCTCATGGCGTCGTCGCTTGTCGATAAGTCAGCCGACTCGTCGTTCGCGGCGAGTGCCGGATCGTCCGGTCCGCCGCGCGCATCATTCGCAGCGCGCTGTGCCTGTGCGGCAACCCGCATTGTGACCAGCGCGGCAGCATCGCGCATTGCGAGGATTGCAGCGCGCTGGATCGCTGCCTCGCCTTCAAACCGCTCGGCACCAGACTTACCGTACGCGTTAATCGGCCATGCGCCGACGCGCGTGCCAAAGCGGTTGAATACCTCTATCTGATAGCGAATCCAAACCGTGTACGCGTCGGTGCGACTTTGTTGCGGGATGGCGAACTCGAAGGCTTGTATGGACGGCCGGAGGACGAGGTCGTACTGGTTGTCCGGCAATGGTTCGCTCGGGCCAAGGAATGTCACGTCATCGAAAAGGGCGGCCAAAATCTGGTCATACACGCGCTTATTGGCGGCGCCCAGCTTGATAGTCCATTTCTTGTTGCCGAGCATTTCCTCTTGGTGCGTGTAGTCGTACATATCTTCCGAGTACTGCACGGCAATTCGGTACGGTTGCGACGCGATCAGCGGGTCAGGGATTGTCGCTTCGCTGAGCGTCAGATTTTGCGAACCGCATGCGCTCATGAAGACGGCCGCAAACGTCAACGTTAGGCCACGCAATCGTGATTTCCGTTGACTCTGCAAACGATCGGCTCCTTGGTGGAGTCTCAAACCCCGACCAGAATATGACAAGTTACTAACCGTAAAAGTTCCGCGTCTGTCCCAAGCCAGACCTCCTGACTGTAGTCGGCGACCCCAACACACGCAAGCGTAGCTGAGATAATTGCGGGCGCTGTCGCAGTAGAGTCGGGGTACGGCCGAAGGGCCGTGGACGACGATCATGATGACCAGCGATGATGCCTTGCGAACAACGTGGCGGCGAAGTGCTCGCGGCATTTTTCGCGATGCGGCCGCCGAGCAACTCGATCTCGCGTTGGCGGGTCGGATGCGTCTCGTCGGTGTCAGCCAAAATGGTCTGCGCGTGTTGTACGTTGATCTCGCGGGCGGCGCGTACCGCGAGCTGCGTTTTCTCGATGCTCCGGATGGCTTGGGTGGCAGCGCGACACTGCATACCGTCAGCGTTGATTACGTCAAATCCGCGTATCATCAGAACGCCGATTTCACGGTCGAAGAGTCATAGCTGAATCTATAGCGGAGTCTAATGTATCCGCGATCGGATACGCCGCAGGGCACTGCCAATGCCCGGAACGTAGTCGAAAAAGCCGGCGGCCGAATCCCAGAAGTCGTAGTGCAGCGCGATTTCTCCCGCCTCATTCAGCCTTACGTGCGTCATACCGAAACTGACTAAAGGCTCGCCGTCGGCAATCGCAGGGTGGCGAACCTGCATGCGCCAGCGCAAAAAATAATCATCTCCTTGTCGAATGACATTTAGGATTTCGATCGATACCTCATCCGCTTGTTCGGCCGTCTTGGTGTAATACGCTTCGATGGCCGCATGTCCACGAATGACAGCGAGTGTGTCACTAAGCACGGCGTCGCGCGCATACACACGCCGCGTTTGCTTCGTGACCGTGTCTATCGACATCGTGTTGA
Source organism: Pseudomonadota bacterium (assembly GCA_039183535.1). GTDB lineage: Bacteria > Pseudomonadota > Gammaproteobacteria > Steroidobacterales > Woeseiaceae > JBCAXA01. The sequence goes on from JBCDBO010000019.1 coordinate 36,265, forward strand.
AGAAGCCCGTTACGCGCTCGAGCGCCGCCGTTTCGGCCGGGCTGCCGGCTGCGGGTGGACGGACTGATGCCAAGCGCTCTGTCGCGTCTTGATATACCGCATAGGCGTTTGGCGCTGCCGGCGTAACGGCGAGGTAGGCGACGGCGGCGATGGCGACGACGGCGATTAGCCAGGCGACAGCAGAAAGCAGCTTCATGGATCGGTGCTCGACGTATCGGTACGCCATAGTAGCTCGATCGCCCGTGCGCAACGTGTGAAGGTCGGCGCTGTCTAGCGACCAAACAGCAGCAATCGGCCAGCGATCACGATGACGATAACGGCGAAAACGCGCCGAACCCAGACTTCACCGCCGCGCAGCGTTGTATGCGCGCCCAACCAGCCGCCGGTTGCCATACCTGCCGCCAGCGCGAGACCGCCGAGCCAAGCGATTTGCGTAGAACGCGCATAAACAAAAAGCGTGAAGCCCATGTAAAGCAACACAATAAGTACCTTAAGTGCATTGACCCGTACCAAGTCTAGGCCGAGCACTCGGTGCAAGATTGGCATCAATAGAAAGCCAACGCCGATCTGAATAAAGCCACCCCAAGCGCCGGCAAAAAACATCAATGCGAGGCCACAAGCCCAGCGAACCCGCGATATTGGCTCGGCGGCAGGCTTCCGGGCGCTACCGCTTGGCCACAGCATCCAGAGCAGCATGACAGCGAGCGTGATGGCTAAAACCCGGTCGAACCAGACACCGTCGAGTCGTACGCCGACCTGAGCGCCAGCGATTGCGCCAGGGATGGCCGCCAATGACAACAGCAGCGCCAAACGCAAATTGGCGAAGCCGCCGCGGCTAAATGCTGCGACGGCCGCCGTGTTCTGCGCGATGATAGCGACGCGGTTGGTGCCGTTCGCACTAGGTCCCGACAGGCCAAGAAACACCAGCATCGGCACCGTCAGCATTGAGCCACCCGCCGCCATTACGTTCACCCAGCCGGCAACGATGCCGGTGCCGGTTAACGCCAGCAGCTCAAGCGTGTCCACGCGCTACGCCGGTCGCTATTTTGGCTTTTTGAACTCCGGCGCGTACTCGAGCGGCGTCGCTGCTTTTGTAGAGACCACCTTAGTGCCGCGCTCCGGTGTTTTCGACAACGCCACCGGCCGGGCAATCGAGAATTTTTCTTGGACTTGCGTTACTTCGATCGTCCCCAGTACGGACTCAGCACCACCCAATGAAATGCCTGTTTCTGGGTCGATTAGCTCCTCGCCGAGTTCGCGTACCTCAAGGACATCGCCCACGGCGACAGAGCCTGCGCCGAGATTGGTATAGATCTGTGCGGCGTCTGCTTTGACGATGCTTCCAGAGGCCGACTGCGATCCGGTTTGCTTGATCAGACCGTAAACGCCTTGATTGATCCCGGCGATAACGGCTTGACCAATGGGGGTCCGGGAGTAGTTGGACAGAAACCCGCCAAGGGCGACATCGCCGCTGAAGCCAATCCCGCCAAGCGACAAGCCACGCTCATTGATTTGCGACTCGATTTGCTGGGTGTAGAGAATTTCGCTGGTTTCGGCATCGATCAGGCGAAAATTTAGACCGACCCGACCGGTGCCTTTGCTGAGCTTGACGCCACCGAGCACTGGGACGCTTTTGCGCAGCAGCCCGCCAACACCACCGCTCTTGCCTGACGTATTGCTCTCATAGTCGGTGATAACGACTTGTACCAGGTACTCGGCACCGAGCACATTGCCCGTTTTCGCGCCGGACGGTTTCGCGACGCGCCCGGACGCAGCCAGGTCCTGTTCGCCCAGCACGTCGCCTAGCACCGTGCGTTCGACCAGACGGTAGCGATTCGTGCGTTGCAGGGCATCAATGACGATCGCCTCGATGCCATTGACCGGCACGCCATTGGCAGATGCCGAGTAGTCGATATCGGTGCCCGCTCCAGAAATCCGAATCGACGTCGACGAGCTGGTGTTGTCGACATCAAGAACGCCGACGCGTGCTTTGCGGCCGGCGTACTCGCCCCACTCGATGCTGACGAGATATTTTGTGTCGATGTCGCTCAGCTGTTCAGGCAGCGGCGATTTCGACTTTTTACCGATCGAATAGGCGACGTAATCCGCGTTGGCAACCGACAACACGGTGCTCGCCAAGAGCAACGCGCCCGCGCGCACGACTGTTCGCAGTGGTCTCATTGTTTCCATCCTAGGTTAACTTCCAAATGTATCGCATTGATTCGCCGAGCCAGATTGAAAGCCTCGTTGGAACCAAGCCATACGATCCTTTGAGCTGCCATGCGTCCATGTTTCCGGTCGCACAGCGCGACCAGCGGAGCGCTGGATCGTGTCGTCACCGACCGCCGCTGCGGCGCTCATCGCTTCTTCCACATCACCTGGCTCAAGGGTGCCGTATCTCGCATCGGCCAGCGATGCCCAAACGCCCGCGTAGCAATCGGCCTGCAATTCCATACGCACCTGCAATGCGTTTTGTTGCGTTTTGCTGGCGCGCGCTTGCGCGGAGCGCACTTGGCGCGACGTGCCGGTAATCGTTTGAATGTGATGCCCGACCTCGTGCGCGATCACGTAGGCCACCGAGAAGTCCCCACGCGCGCCCATACGCTGCAGCTGACTTAGGAAACTGAGGTCGATGTACACCTTTTGATCTGCCGGGAAATAAAACGGCCCGGTGGCAGCCGAACCATAACCGCATGCCGTGTTGGTTGAGCCGCTGTAGAGAACCAGCGTTGGCGGGGTGTACCGGCTGCCATTCGCCGCAAAGATATCGGTCCAAATCGTTTCGGTGTCACGAAGCACGACGCTGACGAATTGCGCGGCCTCTTCTTCGGCTTCGCTCCGCACGGCGGGTTGCCGCGTCGTGCTTGCTGCCGGTTGCCGCTGATTCATCGCCTGCGATAGGACTTGGACCGGGTCTTGTCCGAATACGAAGATAGCGATTAACGCCATGATGATCGTGCCGATGCCGCCGCCCATTGCGGCTTTGCCACGCGTGGACATGCCACGCCGATCTTCCACGTTGCGGCTCTGCTGTCGGCCTCTCCAGCGCATTTTCCTATCTCCCCGTTGCCGCTCGTTGGCGGCTTGGCCAAAGTCTAACGTGTCTGCTGCACGCAGGCATCGGTTAGCGCTGATCGGGCTAACGGGCGGCACGCTCCAACGCGTCAGTTGCTCGTTGATAACCGAGTTCCGCCATTTCTTGGGTCCGGTGGAAATCAAAAAACGAGCAAGCATCGCGAGGAATATCAATAACGATATCAGGTGAGTAGGCAGCAAACTTAAGACGAGATACAGCAGCCTGCATAATGTCGATTGAGTCCGACAGCAGGCGGACGGCGCTTGGCGTCGATGCCGAGTCATCGTTATCGAACAAATCGGCCAGGTAGCGCCCAATGCGGTCACGGTAGCTTTGTGTCGCCGCCGCTTCTTGCTCGGGGACGCGTGTCGGCGGCGTCGACTCATGCCGGTCGGTGCGAGCGTTCAGGTCGACGGCGATGGTCAAGTCGGTGGGATCGTTAAGCGTTGGTGCGATCGGAATAGGGTTAACGAGTCCGCCGTCGACAAGGGCTCGACTGCCGATTTTCACCGGGCTAAACACGCCGGGCACGGCTGCAGACGCGCGCATCGCAGCAAACAACGAGCCATCGTTCAGCCAAATTTCCCGGTGTGCGTCGATGTCGGTCGCAACGGCGGTGTAGGCGCGTCCTAATGACTCGATCCGTTGTTCGCCCAACAAAGAACGCAAAACATCGAAAATCTTGTCGCCTTTAAAAAGCGCACTGCCCGAGAACGAGAAATCCAACAGTCTTACGATATCCGTTGCGGAGAGCGCATTGGCCCACTCGGTGTATTTGTCGAGTTGATCGGCGGCATAAACACCGCCGATGACGGCGCCCATCGACGTGCCGGCGACGGCTTGGACGTCGAAACCGCGTTCCTCGATTGCGCGGATGACACCCAGGTGGGCGTGTCCGCGCGCGCCGCCCGACCCCAAAACCAATGACACGGTCTGCTGATTCATCGATGGATAGTAACGAATTCGTTCGTAGATCGAATAATCGTTGCCTAACTGCAACGGCTGTCGACAAACCGATACACGGGACTGCTGCCTGCGTTGCCCGAGCGTCGCGAAATAGCGACCGTCGTTGAACATATGCCCGCGTGGCGCTTGTGTCGAAGCGCGACTCGTCTTGGCCGCTGTCGGCACGGACCGTGTGGCATCGTCTTAAGTCGTTGCCGATCCTCGTTATTTTGGCCGCTCTTGGAAATTTACCGCACAACCAGTTCAACGCGACCCAACGCCACCGTGTCGAAAACCGCCAACAGGCCGCCACAAATCGCGCCTATCGGTCGCGCGTATGACATAAAAAGTTACCATTTAGCGACACCGACAAATCACGTTAGCCATTGTTTCTATTAGTAAAAATATTCTTCACTGGGCCTTGACGTTGTTTGTCGCCACCAGCCAACGACGCAGGTCACACACGGTACTGTGGAATTGCTCACATTAACCTGTAAGCAATTGATAATTATATATTTATAGAAATCTGGCACAGCTCTCGCTTATTAACGAGCGTACGTTTATCCGGCGACTGTCGCTTGGGCGGACCTACCTCAGCCGTTGCTGATCACGAATGACGGTGATCGCGATGTCTGCATGGCTTGGTCACGTCGATTATTTAACGCGCGAGTCGATACAAGCCAGCCGCTGATGACAAAAGGCAAACCTGCCGTAAGGCAGGGACGCAAAGCTTCCGGTCCCAAAGGAGTATGGGATAGCGGGGTTGCCATCGGTGCGAATCGACTCCCTCGACGCATCGCGGTGATCTGCCGCGAACCAATTCCTCTGAGTTCGGACCTTGGGATAGGCGGCCCGTCGCTCGCTGCGCGCACGGCGGTGTCCGGAGGAGTAATCGCACGATGGCCGAAAGACTGAATGCAACGCACGCACGAGCGCTGCTATTGACACTGATCACCACCACGATTCTGGGCGGTTGTCTAGAAGAGGAAGACGACGCGACCAACGCGTTACTGCCCGACACGTCCGGACAGGCAACGCCGAATCGCCCGCCGGTCATCACCGGCTCGCCCCCAGAGTTCATCATGTCGGGCGATACGTTCCTGTTTAGACCGAACGCGACGGACCCGGATAACGACACGTTGCGGTTCAGTATTACGAACAAACCCGAGTGGGCAACGTTCGATACGGCAACAGGCGAGCTGAGTGGGCAGCCCGGTCCGACCGATATCGGTGCTTACGGCAATATGTCTATCTTCGTCACCGACGGCGCAACCTCGCGCGGTATTGGACCGTTCAATATCACCGTCCAAGGGGATAACAACCGGACCAACACGCCGCCGACGATAACGGGTACGCCGCCTCGGACTGTCGATGCAGGCAGCCTTTACTCGTTTGCGCCATTAGCTACCGATGCCGATAACGATGCCTTGCGCTTTTCGGTCGTCAATCCGCCGAGTTGGGCAAGTTTCGATAGCACGACCGGGCGTCTCAGTGGCACGCCGGAGAATCGCCACGCTGGTACGTACGACGGTATTCGCATCAACGTAACCGACGGTACAGACGCCGCGCGACTGCCGCGTTTCTCGATTACCGTCGTCGGCGTGACGCCACCGAATTCACCACCGGTTATCAGTGGTGTACCAGCGTCGAGCGTCACGGTTGGGGCGCCGTATTTATTCCAACCGTCAGCGAGCGATCCGGATGGCGATTCGCTGCAGTTTTCTATCGTTAACGCGCCGCGTTGGGCGAGCTTTGATACCCGCACAGGCAGACTCAGCGGCGTCCCATCGGCAGCAGATGTCGGAACGGCCGCTAACATTGTTATTCAAGTTTCCGACGGGACGGCACTGGCATCGTTAGGGCCGTTTGCTGTTACGGCAGTAGAGCGCCCCAACGCGGCGCCGACAATTATTGGTGCGCCGCCAACGTCAGCGACGGTGGGCATGACCTATACGTTCCAGCCAAGTGCCACCGATGCGGACAACGATGCGCTGACTTTCAGTATTGCCAACCGACCATCGTGGGCAACGTTTGACACGAGCAGTGGCCGTTTGTCAGGTACGCCAGGCGATAACGATGTCGGTACCGCCAGCAATATCCGAATCAGCGTCAGTGACGGCAAAGACACGGCTTCGTTGCCCGCCTTTAGCATTGCTGTCGATGCGGCGCCGAACGAGGCGCCGACGATCAGCGGCACGCCACCTAGCACAGTGACGGTCGGCGAGGCTTACCAGTTCCGCCCGGCAGCATCAGACCCTGACGATGACAGTCTGAGTTTCTCAATCTCGAACCGTCCTGACTGGGCGAGTTTTGACCGCAGCACCGGTAGCCTCACTGGCACGCCGGGCGAGGGTGACGTTGGCGTCTACCGTAACATCGAGATTTCGGTCAGCGACGGCACCGACACAGCTGTGTTGCCAGCCTTTTCGATCACCGTCGAGGCCGCTGCGAATACCGCACCGACCATTACAGGCACACCGCCAAGCGAGGCGATGGTTGATGTTGCCTATGTGTTCCAGCCAAGCGCGAACGATGCCGACAACGACACACTGACGTTTAGCATCAGTAACGCACCGGCCTGGCTTAGTATCGACTCCACGAGCGGTCGAGTCAGCGGTACGCCGACCGCCGGCGATATCGGTAGCTACGCAGATATCGTTGTAGCGGTGAGCGATGGCACTGAGACGGTCGCGTTACCGGCGTTCACCGTGACGGTGGTCGGTTCGGCCACCGGTTCGATCACGCTGAGCTGGAGTGCGCCGACGCAAAACTCCGATGGCTCAGCGCTCACCGATTTGTCGGGTTATCGGCTGTACTACGGCACCGAGTCCGGCAATTACAGCGAAACGATCGAAGTAAATGATCCTGGCCTGACGACCTATGTCATCGGCGACCTCGTAGCCGGGACGTACTACCTTGCCGCAACATCAGTAAATGCGGACGGGGTGGAAAGCGTGTACTCGGGCGAGGTGATGCGAGAAGTTACGACGAACTAAGGCACTACGGGCTCAATGGGGGCCTTGGGGATCGGCCCGGCGTCGCGCGAGTGCGGCGCCGGGCCAAATTTTTTGGGCCGTGGGTTCCGCTCGCTTTGACACGGTTTTGTGTTTTAATGACACCGGTTACCAGGGTCACCTTGCGGCGGAATACAATGCTGGAAGGATGAAGCAGTCGGTGAGAATGGACTGCAATGACACCGGTTACCTACAAAGGCGAATTGGTGCGAGCTTGCTAGCCGTCAGCAACACAGGATGCCCGAAATGAAGATCGCGTTAATTATCGAAAATAGCCAAGCAGCCAAAAGCGATATCGTGCACTCGGCGTTGACAGCGGTTGCCGAACCGCTCGGCATGAGCGTACATCACTACGGCATGTATGCCCCAGATGACGAGGCGCAGCTTACCTACGTCATGAATGGCATCTTGACCGGGATTCTGCTGAATTCGAAGGCTGCCGATTTCGTCGTTACCGGGTGCGGAACTGGTGTTGGATCGATGCTTGCCTGCAATGCCATGCCGGGTGTTTTCTGCGGTTTGGTCATTGATCCGACCGATGCGTTCTTGTTCGGTCAGATCAATGACGGCAACGCGATGTCCATGCCGTACGCAAAAGGCTTCGGCTGGGCGGCGGAACTTAATCTGCAAGATTGCTATCGCAAGTTGTTCGAGGTTGAGCGTGGTGTCGGCTACCCGAAAGAACGCGCCGCGATCATGGCGAGGAATCGCGGCATTCTTACCGACGTTAAAGCCGCGAGCTGCCGCGACATGGTCAGCGTACTGAAATCACTCGATCGAGACTTGGTTAAAGCGACTGTAGCCGGTAATAAGTTTGAGCAGTACTTTTTCGAGAACGCCAAAGACCAAGCGATTATCGAGCAGGTCAAGGCCATCCTCGCGGCGTAAATGCAGCGAAGTAGCGCGGCCGAACACTGAGCCAACTCTCCCACACGGCTTACGCCCAATGTAAAACCCAGCTGTAGGAGCGGCGTCCCGCCGCGACCCGACGCTGAATTGTGCCGGCAATTCTATCGCGCCGAGACGGCGCTCCTACAACGGTAGGCACCGATGGCGTGGCGTGACGCAACCTGGGGGAAAGCGGCGGCAATGGAACCAAAACGCCCACACCGCTTGCGCCCAACCTAATACCCGGCTGTAGGAGCGGCGTCCCGCCGCGATCCGACGCTGAAGGGTGCCGGTACGTTTATTGCGCCGAGACGGCGCTCCTATGTCTACGAAAGGGCCAGCATAGAATCGTGATTTCAGCAATTCGATTTTTGCTGCAGTTTGTTACAGTAATGAGATTGAAAACCACATAGCTATTCTGTTTCCCTATCTGTAACTAAAGAGCCAAATGGAGTTGGTCATGTCCGATCCGGTCAAGCGCTACACAAGGATTGTCGCGATTACTATCGTCGTCGTCGCCTCGCAGTTGAGTCATGCGGGTGTCGGCGGCCTTACCGGCGATGCGTCGGTCGACCCAACCGGAGCGGCCAACTACCAAATCCCTATCGTTGTGCCGCCCGGCACGGCTGGCATGCAGCCAGATTTGTCACTGGTTTACAGCTCGCGAGGGCAAAATGGTCACCTTGGGGTCGGCTGGTCGCTCAGCGGGCTTTCTTCTATCACTCGATGCCCCCGCACCATTGCACAAGACGGCGTATTAGGCGCCGTAAATTTCGATTCGAATGACAAATTTTGCCTAAATGGCCAGCGGCTGATTAAGGAGCAGACGTCCCACACATACGGCGGTAGCGGTACGTATTACCGCACCGAGATCGAAAGCTACCAACGTGTCCAGAGCTTAGGCGGAACCACCGCATCTCCAGCGTTCTTCAAGGTACAAGACAAAGCTGGGCTAACACGCTACTACGGCCGCGATGGCATGACCGGAAACTACGAAGGCCACATAAACGTTGCCGGTAGTTCGAATTCAACTCTTAACGGGTACGCCACGACCTGGGCAATTGCCCGTATTGAAGACAAGCACGGCAACTACATCCGATACACCTACCATGAGGATACGGCGACCGGCGAATACCGACCGATAGCAATTACGTACTACAACAAGAACAACATCTGGATCGCGCAAGTCACACTCGGTTATACACCTATACGAACCGATACGAGCTACGGCTACGGTCGCGACGGGTCTAAACGCACACTGTCGATGTTGCTAAACCGAATCAACGTACTCGGCCGGTATGGTGACATGGTACGCCAGTACCGGTTGGCCTACGACACGTCACCAAACTCCAAAAATAGCCGCCTGACATCGGTAACACTCTGCGAAGATAGTGCTGCTTCCGCTGATTGCTTAGCACCGATTACCCTCGGCTACGAGGATGGAGACAAAGGTCTGCACACGACTAACGGTCTTCTGGAGTGGCCGGCCAACCCTTCCAATCGCTATTTAGATATGAACGGGGACGGCCGTACCGATGTTGTTTTCGGTGATAGCAACGCGATCAAGTACAAGCTAGGCGGATCCGGCAATTATGTTACCGCAATGACGTACCCGAGCGGATACAAACTCGAGTATGCGTTAACAATCGATCACAACCGCGACGGATTGCAGGATCTCCTGACACCGAGCACGAACGGTTATTGGTACCTGCTCCGATCAACTGGCACAGGGTTTGTTACGCAGTACCTCGGTATTCCGCACAACAATACCTACGACGATACGCCAACGCTGATGGATATCGACAACGACGGTCACGTTGATATCGTGATGAAGTCGTTTAATCGATTGCAATACGTCAAAAGTGGTGGTTCACCAATTGGCACTTCAACGGCAAACCGGTTGGTTGTGACAACAGGTTTCACGGTAAACAACCAGCAGCAGTTGATACCGTTGGAGTACGATGGTAAGCCCGGTTCTGAATTGTTTGTCGGTACCAAAGGCTGTACGAGCTCCGGCGGTGGCGGTGGCGGTGGCGGTGGGGGTGGTGGACCTCCGGGAGACCCGCCGATCATTCCGTATAGTATCGGTCCGAGTCCATCGTCTGCTTTACTGCAAATCAGTGAGCAAACCAGCGCTGCGGTTAACACTGCGACATCAACGTCTACGTGCGGTGCGACAGCTGGTGTTCTGCGCTGGAACGGTTCTGCTTTTCAGACGGTGATCGGCGCACCTAAAGTCCGACGTCCAAAGGTATTAGACATCAACGGCGACGGACTTTCTGACATAGCCAGAGTAGACCAAGATCCGATCGACAGTAAGTGGAAATGGAATGTCTATCTGAATAAAGGTGGTGTAGTCGACTATCGGGTTGTCGGCCTCCAAGACTTCGACTTAGACAAGGCACAAGTTTTCGATTACAACCTCGACGGCAAAGCCGATATCTTGGTTCCTGGAACACTGAACTTTACGGCTTTGTATGAACGAGCAGGTCAGCTTTACACCGAATCGACGTCTATTAATCGCGGGCAGTTGGGTTATGTGACTGCAGACATTAACGGCGATGCATTAACCGACCTTGTATACATGTCCGGTAGCGGTAATCCGAATTGGAACCGTTGGTCGCACAAAGGCCGAAAACCCGATCTACTGACCTCAGTTACGGATGGGCGAGGCAAGAACATCCAATTCAATTACGGCAGCCTCGCAGACATGCGCCATGAAGGCCGGTTGTACACCGGTCACCTCTCCGGTGGCGCGAATACGAGCAACGCTGCGATCAATCACTTCCGTGGGCCTGTGATGGTAGTTGAGTCGGTAGCTTCCGACAGTGGCTACTTCGCCAACGGCCAATCGACCAAAGTTATAACTACTTACGAATACGGAGGCGCAAAGGTAGATATCGAGGGACGAGGATTTCTTGGTTTTCACAAGATCGAAACGAAGAACAGCAACTCGCCGGTATCCACGATTAACTATCACAGCCAGACGTTCCCCTACACGGGAATGGTAACGACTGCGGAGCAGTACATAGGGACGGCGATTGTTCAAGAAGTATCATCGCCGCAGATCGCAAGCTACTTGGCTGCGTGCAATACAGCGAGTGGAGCCTATGACGAGCATTGTTTAGAAGATGCTTACTCGAACCTTGTCGTTGCTACACCGGTCACAGGAAGACTGTTAACAAAAACTACGACGATCCCGGCATCGCGGCCGTTAGGTGGTTCGAATTTTAGGCGCTATTTCCCGTATGCGGGAACGGTAGAAGAGCGGACGTACAAATACGACTCTACGATCGAAATCAAACGCGTTACGACGACAAGCACATACGACGATTACGGTAACCCGACCCAGATTGTCGTAGATACGACCACGCCGTCGGGCGGCGAGCTGCATCGTGTACAAACGAATAATGTCTACCAAAACTGGGACGATGCGCGTTGGTGTCTGAGCCGACTCACCGACAGTACGGTTGTGCACACTGCTCATCAGTATGAGTCGGCAAACCCAGCATCTAGTGTGATGACCAGACGGTCGGCGTACACTTATGACGAGACACATTGCCAGCTGAAATCCGAGACGATCGAGCCGCTTGATCCGGTTAACAGGTATGTCAAGAGTTATGGTTTTGACCCATTTGGAAACCGGATCTCGGTTTCGGAATCCGGCGGCTCTGGCCTCACCGCGATCGCTGCTGCTTCACTAACGACAACATATGACTCACGTGGCCAATATCCTCTAACAACCACAAATGCTGTTGGACATGTAACTTCATCAACGTGGGACGCGGATTTCGGTGTGCAGCTAACGTCGACAGACGCTAATAATTATACGACCACTTACGCGTACGATGCGTTCGGGCGAACTGAACTAATTACTGCGCCTCGAGCAACTGTTACTCACAGCACAACACGGTTCTGGTGCACTGACGGGCAGTGCTATACACCAGGCGGACGGGCCGTTTATCGCGTTAAAGTCTCGACGTCGGATGGGGGTCAAGCGTTTACTGAGTACGATATGCTCGGCCGAGAAGTCATGGCCTACAAGCGCGGATTTGATGGCCGCTTGATCATGACGCAAACGCGTTACGACTCGCTTGGTCGCGAATATGCTTCTACGCAACCGTACTACTACACCGAAACCATTTGTTGGTCGGTAAGGACGTACGATTCGATTGGTCGCGTCACCGGCGAATACGCTCGCGCACATGAATCCCAATGTAATCAGTCGGAGCCACCAGCGCCGATGGCCAATATGGCGAGCATCTACACCGCGGGGCGTAATTCCACGTACGTCTATAACGGTCTTAAGACGACCGCGACCGACCCACAAGGTCGTACTGTCGAGAGAGTCAATACCATTGCCGGTCGTCTGCGGTCCGTCTCTGAGTGGGACAATACGGCTAAGCTAACCACCTACTATGACTACGACGCGGTTGGTCATACATCGCTCGTACGTGATGCGACCAACGAGTTGTACAAAATTCAGTATGACGTCCGGGGAAATAAATCATGGATGGACGATCCGGATATGGGCGTCTGGACGTATACGTCGGACGTCAAAGGACGGCTTAAGCAGCAAACCGATGCGAACGGTGACTCCGTATCGATGACTTACGACGCGCTCGATCGGTTGTTGACTCGGACCGAGGACGAGGGCACAACCACATTTCGCTATGACACAGTGATCCACTCGACGAATTGCCAAGCGGCGAAAGGCAGGCTAACTGAAGTTTTGGCGCCCGACGGCTATACGGAGTTGCACTGTTACCGAAAAAATACAGGTTTCTTCGGAGAATTGGGTTACACCCTAAAGCGTATTGATGGCGGCCCTTGGAATGCGATCAGCTATTACTATGACAGTCAGGGTCGTCAAACAGACACGGTGTATCCGTCGATTAATTCATCGACGTCATGGCCTGGTCGCCCGCGGTTTATCCACAACTACAACGCTTATGGGTACTACACCAAGACGAGAGAGTTTCTTCGCCAAAGCGGCGGCTCCTACATACCTGGCCAAGAAATCTACCGGGTCACTGAAGTAGATGCTCTTGGGAATATCACGGCAGCTGTTCAAGGCAACACGATCAACGTCTCCGCTGACTTTGATGCCGCGACCGGCGTGGTCAACAATAAGATGGCTGGTTCCACTGTATCTGGCAGTAGCTCCACCGGTCTGATGCATATGACATACGCATGGGATTCCGTCGGCAATCTCACCGAGCGTATTGATCAGAAACGTGCTTTAGCCGAAGCATTTGAATACGACGATCTGAATAGATTGAAGGAGACACGGTTCTACGCGGGACAAACAAATACGACGGGCACTGCCACGTCCATCACCAACAATAGCTACGATGCCGTTGGTAACTTTACGTCTAAAGGGAGCTATACCAATTACCAGATGACATCGTCAAAGCCTCACGCGGTTCATCAAGTTAGTAGTGCCGCTGGGCTTCGTACTTACCTCTACGATGCGAACGGCAATATGACAACAGTGACGGGTGGCTCCGCCGCGCGTACCGTCGACTGGGCGTCGTATAGCAAGCCGACGTTTATCCGAAACGACAACACGTTTAACACGTACTCCACGTTTCGTTACGGCCCGGATCGCGCTCGTTACCAACAGATTTCACAGCGCGGATCAACAGACATCGAGACCACTACATACTGGTTTGGCTCTTTGGACAAGACTGTCACGCGAGATTCCGGTGGGGCGATTACCAAAGAGGAGAACCTGTTCTATGTTACTGCACCGGGTGTTGGTGCTGTTGCAACAATGAAGACAACCGGTTCATCAATTTCAGCGAACAAAGAATTTCGTTATTTGCTCCGCGATCACCAAGGCTCTGTCGTCAGCATAGTTGATGAGTCAGGTGCGGAACATGAGGCGTATGCCTATGATGCGTGGGGTAAGCGTCGCACCGCATCGAACTGGAACGACTGGGCGACTGGGATCTTCATGACGAGTACGTATCTGACGCGCGGCTACACCGGACACGAGCATCTCGATCACCTCGGACTCGTTCATATGAATGGGCGTATATACGATCCGGAGCTTGGCCGATTTCTATCCGCCGATCCGCATGTGCAGTTCCCAGAGAGTACGCAAGGATTCAACCGTTACACATATGTTGGTAACAACCCCATGAGCTACAGCGATCCAAGTGGGTTCTTCATTAAGAAACTCATGCGAGCCGCTAGCTTCGCGTTGAACATGATCCCGGGCTGGGGACAAGTTCAGTGGGCCCTACGCGGCATCGTGCAGGGTTTTCTTGCGAATGGCGGCGATCTCCGAGCGTCCGTTGAAGGATTGCTCGGCTCACTGATTCCAGGAGGGGCGCTCGGTCAGGCAGTTGTTAGTGGTGCAAGGACGAAACTCGCAGGCGGGAAGTTCTCAGACGGTTTTCGTTCTGCAGTCGAGGGGATAGCGAGAGGTGCGTTGCGAACAATGGCATTGACCTGGGCAAAATCTGTGGCGGCCACAATCAGGCAACAACAGGCAGGAACCGGGCATGGAACAGCGAACAATGCCGGTGTTGGGGAGTCGAAGCTGACTAACGGAGCGCAGAAATACCCCGATGAGCATGTAACGCACGCCCGAATGTCTAATGAGGTATACGATCTCGAGGAAGGAGACGAGAACAATGAGGATCCGCTGGTAATCGATGGTTACAAACTCATGGAAGTTCGAGACGATGCGGGTAGCGGATACAAATCTGCGCTTTTCGTAAATCAGGAGACTGGTTCCGCGGTGGTCGCATTCGCCGGGACGCACGGTGGAAGCAGAGCAAATTGGGTTGCGAACCTAAAGCAAGCCCTCGGCCTAGAGTCTGAGCAATACGAGTTGGCAAAAAGCTATGCCGTTAATATCAAGGAACAATTCCGTGGTATGACAGTTAAGTTTACAGGTCACTCGTTGGGTGGAGGGCTAGCGTCTGCTGCGGCGATTACTACCGGGTCAAAAGCGACTACTTTTAATGCTGCAGCGGTACACCACCGTACCGTCAATTGGTACCGGGGAAGCGGTAATATAATTCATTACCACGCGGCTGGCGATGCGCTGCAGATATTCCAGAAAGTTAAGCGATTGCCTTTTAACAAGGTAAGAGGTGAAAGTCGTGTCGTATGGGGTGCTGGATGGCATTTGATGGGCGACTTATGCGAGAGGATGGGTTGTTGACGGTATTTCCTCGTCGGCCAATTCGGATTGCACTGGTCGGAACTCTGGCGTTCGTTTTGATTAATAGCTCAGTCGCGTGTCAAGAAATTGATGAGCAGGAAGCACATAGCACGGTAAGCGTTGAAGCGATGAAGTCATCCGAAGAGCGGTTTAATCGGCGACAAAAAAAACGTGTAATACGTATCATGAGCGCCGACGATTTGTATCCCGATCTGCTATCGCGCCAGCTAGCAATCGCAGCTGGGAAAAACAATCGGAGTGCGATAGATAAACTCATAGATTCCGGAGCGAGTGTCAATGGAACTGGGTATCTAGGTACGCCCATTTTGTACTGGCCGATGCGTAATAATAACCTCGCAGGATTTACGTACTTGTTAGAAAAGGGAGCCGACCCCGATCTACTGTTCGGTGATCAACCACAAAAGACGCTTGTTAACTGGGCGGTTAAGCATCGGAATCTCGATTTTCTTAGAGTAATTCTAGACCAAGGTGGTGATCCGAATGGAGCCATAGATCAGGCTGGAAGTGAGGTTCGACTGAATCTTTATGTGCAAGACTTATTCGGTGAGGAACCGCCGTTAGCCGGTCGGCAGGAGCCCATATTCGAACTTGTTTTGCGCCCAGGTGGGGGAAAGAACAAGGCGCTCGATATTCTCGCTAAGTCTGGAGCAGACTTAGAGGCTAGAAATCACCTTAATCAGACTATTGTGCTTGCTGCAGCGCTACATCAAGACTACTCGCTGGTTCGACGGTTGTTGCAGCTGGACGTTGACCGGTCATTGACCGATTCGTATGGCAATTCTTTAGAAACGTATGTTTCTAGATTCCTTGATGAGAATAGAAAATGGCATCCCGAGTATGATGACGCCGTCGAGGTCGCGCGGCTCCTAAAGCTCGAAGAACGACCGACTTCGAATGACTAGTAGATGGGATCGGTACTAGGCTGAGAACTGGATCGATTCATACAAAGCCCCAAACACTGAACACTTGGTTACTTTCATTTGGCTGAGGTTTGCTCGATTCATCGTGGTTGTGTATCTGATAGCGTCGACGAGCACGTAGGAAAGCGCAGACTGCGTGATTGTAAACAGTGCGACTAGGTTGCCTCCCAACGATGCCGTCAACCTTACCTGCCCGGTGATTCTCTGTCTGATCGAACCTTGAGTGTCTGGTCTTTCTTGGTGGTAGCGACCAGGACGAAGACACGGTTCAACGAAGAATAGGTTGGTCGGATTCTGCGTGTGGCCTACCAGCTGTCGCTAGTGATAGTGACGTTACCCTGATCTTCTCCCCGCAAAGGTAGCCAGTACAAGAGAGACTTTTCCCATTAGGATTGACCGAGGGAGGTCTCGATATGAAGGGCAAGCGGTATACCGAAGAGCAG
>JBCDBO010000020.1:0-51144 GCA_039183535.1 Pseudomonadota bacterium
CGCCAACGTTGCTCGGCCAGCCGCCGGTGGCCGCGCAGGAGTATAGCGAGCAACATAAAGCCAGGAATCGCGAGCACCGCGCGGACGGCAACGACGGTCGTGTAGTCGAGACCTAGGGCGTATAAACGCTTGGCGATCACGCCTTTAGCGCCGAGCAAAATCGCGCCGAGTAAAACCATCCCGATACCGAGCGTATCGGTACGCTGGGTATGGCTCATCCGAGGTCGCTAGCTCGCATGCAGTTCGTCGATGACTTCCTCGGTCGTCATGACGCGCGCCCACAACCGACGCAACATGTTGAGTGTGGATTCTTGCATCACCTCACTGTCCGTGCCGGTGGCGTCGCTCACCATGACCACTCGAAATTGTGAATCGCAGGCTTCCATTGCGGTCATCGCGACGCAGTTGTTTGTGGACACGCCGACGCAAACGACCGTGTCAATATTCATTGCGCGCAGGTGTGTATCGATCGCTGTCGAGCGAAACGCGCCCATCGTGGTTTTATTGAGAACTAACTCGCCTGGCAGCGGAGTCAGCGCAGCGACGATCTCGTGCTCGGGCTGACCTTCAATGTTATTGGTGGCTTTGATAATCGCTTGCAAGTGCGCTGGGACATCGGACGCATCCGGTGTGTTTGCTCCATACGTCACAAAGACAAGCGGAGCACCAGCGGCACGAAAGGCGGCACACAGCTTCTGAATGTTGGGCACTAGGACGTTTTCGATACGCGAAAACCGGTATTCAGCCGAGGCTAACTGGCCCTCTTGCGCCAGCAAAGCGCCAAGCCCCATCGAGCGATTGCCGGTCGCATTCTGCATATCAATAACCAGCAAGGCTGTGTCGGTGCGCGTTACATCAACCGCCTGGCTAAACTGATCGATAAACGTCGGCTTGCCCATCACCCGGTTCCGGTACCATTGAAATGTTCGGACAATTTAGCTCAAATAGTGGAAGAGCGCACGCCACGGGAGTTAGTGATGAGCCAGTTTGACGCCGCCACCTACGGTGGCCAATCGGTCGGTTTCGGCCAGCGACCCGCGGTGCTCGTCGTTGATTTTCAATGCGGGTTTACCGACCCGACCTACCCGATTGGGCGGTCCGATCACGTGCAACGGGCGGTCGAAAACACAGCGACACTGCTTAAGCTGGCTAAATCGTTGAACGTGCCGGTCGCCTCGTGCCGGACCGCTTGGAAAAACGCCGACGATATGAGCCACTGGAAAATCCCGGCGTTGTACGACGGCAGTTTCTTCTACGGCCATCCAGCGACGGAGATCGATCCACGCATTTCCGACCCGGACTACCACTTCGAGTTTTTGAAAACGGCGCCGTCCATTTTCTTCCGGACGCCACTCGCAACGTGGCTTACGAAACTCGGCATCGATACGACCATCATTACCGGCTGCACAACCTCCGGCTGTGTCCGGGCCTCGATTGTCGATGGTTTCTCGCACGGCTACCGCGTCATCGTTCCGGAGGAATGCTGCGGCGATCAAGAGGCAGGCCCACACAATGACAACCTTCGCGACTGCGGCCGTCGCTATGCCGACGTCGTGACGCTCGAGCACGTTATCGAGCACCTACAACACCAATTCGGTCAGCGCGAGAGCGCCTAAACAAACGCCCATCGATAAATCTAACGGGCGCACAGCCGCTCGGGAGCCAGACTATGCCCATTGCGACGATCAACAACCACCAGATGTATTACGAAATTCACGGCCAAGGGAAGCCGGCGGTCTACATCGGTGGTTGGGATACGTTTTGTCACGGTCGCCACCATTACCTCGCCCGTGGGATCACCGACGAGCATCAGGTGTTGATCATCGACTACCGCGGGATCGGCGAATCGGACGACGATCCGTCCGTACCGGCGACCACTGAGTTGCAAGCCGACGACATCATCGAGTTACTCGACCAGCTCGGCTGGAAAGAAACGTACTTCATTGGCTTGGTCGGAATCGGTGCGTGTATCGGTCACTGGGTAGCTTTGAAACGCCCCGATCTCGTGCGTTGCATGGTCAACATGGGCTGTTGGGTACATTCGGATAAAACACTAACCGACATCTTGAATGGCTTCGGCGCGATCCACGAGCACGCCGGCTTCGCCGCCTTTCAAGAAATGGTCGCGGCCATGTCGTTTCGGCCGGATTACTACGAAGAAAAACGCGACGTCTTGTTGGGCCCCGACGGTGTATGGGGTGCGCTGAACGGTCGTCTTGAAGCCCACCAGCGCTTCATCGAGGCCTGTATCGCCCACGACATTCGCGATCGGCTTGGCGATATTCCACACCCGACGCTTGTTATCCACGCAGGGCGCGACACGATCACCGGCCCGTGGTCGACACTGCCACTCGAACACGGGCTCCCGAACGCCGAGGGTGTCACGATGCCCGACGTCGCTCACGTCGTCGCCGGCAAGGCAGAGAAAATCGCGTTTAACGAGATACTGTTCCCGTTTCTCGCGAAACACTAGGCAGCGATTCCGAGACTGCGACGGCATGTTATTTCGACGCATTAGCAAACACGTCAAAGACCAAAACTGGTTTGCCGTCGGTATCGATTTCGTCATCGTCGTGATCGGTGTCGTGATCGGGATCGAAGTCGCGAACTGGAACGACGCTCGTGCGGATCGTTTACTCGGCAAAGACTATGTTCAGCGACTCGTCGCTGAACTAGAAACTGACCTCGCCAACGCGCAGATGCTCTCGAAGTACTACGATACTGTGCTCGATAACGTAATCGCGGCTGATGGGCTGCTGGCCGATACGGGCTCAGACGATCAAGCCGTTGTTGTTGCCGCGTATCGAGCCAGCGAAATCGCGATAAATCCAATCAATCGGGCCACTTGGGACCAGATCGTATCTGCCGGTCACCTAGGCTTGCTACCGCAAGCAGCATTCGATAGCGGTCTCACCGGGTACTACTCAGTTACAGGCGCCAGTTACGCAAGTACAACGTTCCTCGAAGGTTCGGACTATCGTCAGGCCGTCCGGTCCGTCATCCCATTGACGGTTCAACTCGCGTTGCGCGAGAACTGTAGCGATGACATCAATTCAGATGGCTTTATCACCGGCTTCCGGGAAAACTGCCGATTGAACGTACCGGCTGACGATATTTCAGCGACCGCATCAGCGCTTCGCACGTCGCTTGCAGTCCGCCAACACCTGCTCTACCAATTCTCCCTAGTCGGAACTGTGTCTACGAACTACACGCAAGACACCGTTTTGATCCAACGGATCCTCGCTGCGCTCAAATGAGGATGCATCGCTAAATCCACACCCACGCCACGGCCTCGATCCGAGCATAAGTCAACGGGGGTTTACCCAGTTCGTGCACTGCCCGTTTTAGACGGATACGTCTGTACGGCAATACAAGGTTTACTCAAAGCGCTTGGGGCTGACGCTGCCACGATCGCTATGGCGCGGCTACTTGGCCGAAAACAGTTAAGTTTGTGAAATCGGCGTGTACTGTTCGATGCTTGTGCACATCTAGAAGAAAATTAATGATCTGCAGGCCGGAGCCGAATACTAGGCGACTAACTGAGCGACGCAAAAAAAAGGCCGGACGGTAAAAACCGCCCGGCCAAAAACTAGCGAAACTTGTATGAATATCGCTGCTGGGTTTTTGATCGCTAGAAGCGCGCCCCGAACATGACACCAAACGTCCGCACCGCGCTGTAGCTAACGGTTGTACCGTCCCAAACAACGTAGTCTTCGTCGGTCAGGTTGCGAATATAAACACTGGCGTACCGGTCCTCGTTGTCGTAACGAAGACTCGTGTTGAATACCGTGTGTTGTTCGTTTTGGAAGGTATTGGCGGCGCCAGGGAACGAGTTATCTTGGTAGTTGAGATTCACGTCCCAGGCGAGGTTGTTCATGGCAAACCACGTCACGCCCAGATTGCCGGACCACTCCGGCGCGAACGGGAACGTGTTGCCCGAAAAATCGCCTATAGCACCGGCATCGAAGTCATCGAAGACGCTGTCGTTGTAAGCGAACGACAGATACATATCGACCGTGTCGCTCGGCGCCCATTCAACCAGTCCCTCTAGACCGCGTTGCGTCGATTTACCGGCATTACGAATCACATTGAAATTCGAGCCGTCCTCACGAACGCTGACCTGCTGGTCTTCCCATTGCGTGTAGAAGAGGTTAGCCATTACGGTGACGGCGTCATCGAACAAACCTTCTGAACGCCAGGCCAATTCAACCGTACGCGTGAACTCCGGGTCGTAAGTGAAGGCGCCGGACTCGACACTAAGGGCAACGCCACCGGCACGGTAATCCTCTTTGTAAACCAGACTGAGGTTGTTCTTCTCGTTGACGCGCCATGTCGCCGATAGACTCGGTAGAAACTCGACAAAGTCGGTATCGCCGTTGATATCCCCGAGGATGATCGGTAACAGCTGCGTATTCGCTGCCGCTGCCGACAATATATCTTGGTCTTCGGAATCGACGCGCATCCCAACACGGAGCGAAAACGCATCGCCGAAGTCACGCTCGTACTCACCGAATAACGCGTAGTTCTGACGATCGCCGTCCGTCGTGTTGGTGATAATGATTTCCGGCGGAAACAGCGGCAATAACTGGGGCGGGATCAGGCCGAAGGCGACCAACGCCGCTGGATCTGTAATGACGAACACCGACGAATCAAACGACTGAGTTTCGCTCCAGAAGCCGACCAAAAAACTCTGCTCTTCACCCTCGTAGCTAACGAGCAACTCGGCAGTGAGATTTTCTCGCTCGTTCTCGGTTTGCGTGACCTGTCCCGGTGCGGCCGTTCCGTCAAAGTCATTAAGCAGGTCCGTTTCTTCGGTCAGATATGTGACCGTTGCTTTTAACGACAACGTGTCGGAGAACTGCCAGTCAAGACTCTGGGCGATCGACTCGATCAGGTTGTCGCGCTCCTCCACGGTGTCGGTCGGGCGGTTCCGCTCCGCAAGCGGTAGCGCGCCCGGGAAGAATTCTGGGCGCAGAACGTAGGTGTTGCCCTCGAGCGTTTCGCTGCGATTAAACGTCGTGACCGCTTTGATGGTCTCGTCGGTATTCGCGTAAAGCAGCTTGAACCGGCCGTTCGTTCGATCTTCCGGCGCATTGAAATCGTCGCGTGTCGTGTTGATCACGTAGCCGTCAAAGTCGTCGCGGTTAATAACGGCGCGGACGGCCCAGTTATCGCTGAGCGGTTGGTTGAACATTGCATTGACCTGGTAGCCGAACGAGCTGTGCTGCTCGCCGTACTTCAGGCCGCCTTGGAACGCCGCTTCTTGCTCGAATGTCGGGTCGTTAGTTCGGATCTCGATCGTGCCGACCATGGCCGAGCCGCCGCGGCTGGTCGACTGGCCGCCGCGGAATACTTCCACCTGCTGCGCATCGAACAAATTGAACGGATCACGCCGGATCGAATCGGGGGTTTGCCGGACGCCGTCGAGGAAGACCGACAAGGTACTGCCGAACGTGGTCCCACCACTGGCACCGGTGTGGCTAACACCACGAATCGCAATTCCGCCGTCGTCGAATTGCATGACGCCCGGGGTACGTTGAATAACGTCCTCTAGGTTCAGCATATTGCGTTGCTCGAGCGTCTGTTCGTTCGTTATCGCGACACTGGCGTAGGTGTCTTGCAAGGTTCGATCGCGAAGCTCGCCATAGACGGTAATCGTCTCAAGATCCGCGTCGGTTTTTTCGTCTACGCCAGACGTTTGTTCCTGCGCGTTGGCGCTGTGTGCGCCGACCACGACGCTCAATACGACCGCGGCGCAACGGTGTCCGATAGCCATCGGTACACTCCCCACATTGGTGAAAACAGCCGGAGGCTAGTGCAAATGATAATGAATATCAATTGCAAAGATATTATGGAAACAACACAACCGTGTCTTGTAGGCGCCGGTAGCGCGGGCCGCGATCGACGCGAACGCGGTGGCGCAAAGCTGCGGGCGAATTAAGCGAATTTCTGCACGGTGCCTGCACAGTGTTTCGGCCTACTACCGGCAGACCCAATGGAATGATGGAACAGCGCCATGCAGATGAAACACTGGTTACTGACGCTATCGATCGGCGTCGCAGCATGCAGTAGCGGCGGCGATACGACAGTCGCCGCCGGCACAACGCCGACAACTACGGCCACCGACCCAACACCACTGACCCAAGGGGTCGATTACACCGAACTCGCCGACCACTCGGACAGAGACAACTGGACTTGCGATAACGACACGATTCGCGATGCCGGTACCGGTGACATTTTGGCGGCCGCCGTGACCATTATCGATAACCCTGGCGCGCTGCAACGAGCGATCAACAGCAACAGTATTCCAAGCCATCGGGTCGGCGATTTTCCGAACAGCGGTAATCCAAACTCGATCGGCGAAGTCGATGTCAGTTACACCGTTGCTATGCGGGTCGCGACTGAGCAACCGTCGACCACAAGTCCGAGCGACGTCGCCAGTGTCGCGGTGTCGATCGGCGGCGTCTTATTCGAGCCGAATACGGCTGAGGTCTATAACAATGACCGCAACTCAGGCTGGAACTACGAAGCGCTGACGATTGGTGCCGCCGCGAACGGTGACCTGGCGGGCGCCATCGGCTATCTCGGCACCGACTGCAACAACGCCCACGTGCAGCCAACCGGCAAGTACCACTACCACGGCATGCCCGAGGAATTGCTGTCCGACTTATTGATCGCTCGGGGTCGCAGCGTTAACGACCCAGCGATGGTGTTGGTTGGCTACGCGGCCGATGGCTATCCGTTATATGCACGCTATGGCTATGCCGACCCGATGGACTCGACCAGCGCCATTGTGCCGGTGACGGGCAGTTACGAGCTGAAGACTGGCACCCGCCCGTCCGGGCCGGGCGGCAGCTACGACGGTACGTTCGTGCAGGACTGGGAATTTGTCGACGGCAGCGGCGACTTGGACGCATGTAACGGCCGTTACGGCGTGACACCGGAGTTTCCAAATGGGATTTATCACTACTTCCTGACGGACGACTATCCGTTTTTGCAGCGTTGCGTCTGGGGAGAGCCCACCGATGACGCACGACTCGGCGCTCAGGGGTAAATCGATGCAGCGTCTGCTACTCGCTTTGCTAGCGTTAGCCGCTTGCACCGAAGCCGCGGCCCACGGCGTTGCCGATAATCATCTGCAACTGATCGTTAGCGACAATCGCGTCAAGCTTAATATCGTCGTCGACATGCACGTACTCGAACTCATCGACACCGATGGCGATGGGTATGCCGGGCTCGATGAATTGCGGGCCGAACGAACGCGCCTAAGCGCCTGGCTCGATCAAGCGATACGGATTACCGGACCAAGCGGCCGTGTCGGTGACGTCACATTCGCCGACGTAACCTGCGATCTCGATATAGCCGCCGCCAATGGCGACCGCGTCGATCATGCGCGCGTGATCCGCACCGTGCAGTTGCCGACATCGTCGGACTTGGTGCGCATCGACTACGCGCTACTGGCACAGACCGTGCCGCACCTTAAAGTCAGCGTCGTTGACGGTGACGGTCAGCGCCACTGGTTAGACGCGCGACGACAATCCGTTCGCGTTCTACTGCACGATGAGTAAGCGGCTAAATGGCACCCTTGTCCTGCAGCGCGTCGAGCTCATCGGCGAGACCCAGCTCGTCGCCCAATATCGCGGCATTGTCAGCACCGAGCCCATTGCCCGGTACCGCGTTAAATCGCTGATTGTTCCATTTTAGCGGGCTGCGCAGTGCTCGGTACGTCACCCCCGAACGGTGTGGCATCTCCTGAATCATGTCGATGTCTCGAACAAACGGGTTGTCCAACGCCTCGGGCAACGCGTAAACCGGCGCCACCGGAACCTTGGTTTGCAGCTTCTCGATCCAATTCGCCGTCGTGTCTTTCGAGAATGCCGTATCGAGCAGTGGCGTAAGGGCATCGCGGTAGCGACTGCGCGCCGCGATGGTTGCAAATCGATCGTCATCACCGAGTTCCGGCACTCCGAGAATGTCGATTAACAACGTCCAGAACTTCTCGGTCATCGCCATGATGAAGATCCAGCCATCGCCGGTCTCATACAGTTGCACCGGTGAATTAGCGGGATGCGCGCTGCGAGCGATCCGCTCGGTTTTGACGCCGTGGTTCAGGTACCAGGTTCCGGGATAGGTTAATTGATGCAACGCGACGTCGAACAGCGATGTATCGACGTCGCAGCCGCCGTCACGATCGCGGGCCAGCAACGCCGCTAGGGTGCCGAAACCGGCAACAACGCCAGTCATAAAATCGATCATCGACAACCCGAACCGTGCCGGCGGCGCATCCGGCTCGCCGGTCAAATCAAGAAAGCCGCACTCAGCCTGCATCAAGTAGTCGTAGCCCGGCCAATCCGCGCGGTCGTTATCGCGGCCGTAGGCCGAGATATGCGTGCAGACGATTGATGGTTTTACGGCCTTAAGACTGGCGTAGTCGAGTCCGAGCTTGGCCGGTTGGTTGCCGCGAAGGTTGTTCCAGACGACATCGGCTGTGGCCACGAGCTTGTGCAACACGCGCTGGCCATCGGGGTGCTTCAGATCGATCGTGACGCTTTTTTTGTTGAGATTGAACGCTTGAAAGTAGGCGCAGTCGTCGTCCGTGAGCAGATGCTCACCGGTTTGCCGCGCGGGATCCCCACCGAAACGGCGGTTTTCTAGCTTGATAACTTCAGCGCCGAGATCGGCGAGATACATCGAGCCGTAAGGCCCCGCTCCAAACTGCTCAATGGCCAGGATACGAATGCCCTGGAGTGGCTTGTTCATACAACAACTGCCTGCTTGACTGTATACAATCGACCGGCGCATACCAGCAAATACACCGTGCATAACGGTATGCGGCTGGCGCGGCCCCTGGCCATTGTATACAATCCAGCCTGTTGTCTCCCGTCCAACAGCCGTCGCGCATGGGGCGCCTAGGCACCTGTCACGGCCTGCAAAAATAAGGAAAAACGCCATGTCTTACCGTCTCGGCGTCGACGTCGGTGGTACGTTTACCGACCTGCTTTTGGTCGACGAATCGTCCGGCAGTACGTACACCGCAAAAGTCCCAAGTACCCCAGAGGATTCCTCGATCGGGGTTCTTAACGGTATCGAAAAAATTTGCTCCGAGGCGAGCATCGATCCCGCCGCCATCTCGAACGTTATGCACGGCACGACCGTCGCAACGAACACCGTACTGACTGGCTCAGGCGCCAAAGTGGGTCTGGTGACGACAAAGGGCTATCGGCAGGTCTTGCAGATCGCGCGCTCGTTTGTGCCGGGCGGCCTCGGTGGCTGGGTGATCTACAACAAAAGCGACCCGCTTGCGCCACTCGCATGCACGGTTGAGGCTGACGAACGCATGGGGGCCGACGGTCAGGTCGTTCGCAAGCTGAAAAAAGCAGACTTAACTCGGCAATTGAAATCGTTGAAGAACGAGAACATCGAGGCACTGACCGTCTCGCTGATCAACTCCTACGCCAGCGGTGCCACCGAAAAAGAGGTGGCGAAACTTGCGAAGAAAGCACTACCGGGCGTACCGGTTTCGCTCTCCTCGGATGTTGTTCCAGAGATGCAAGAGTACGAACGGACCATCACGACCGTCGCGAACTCGTACGTCCGACCGAAGGTTGAGAGTTACGTTCGCAGCCTGCAACGCAAGCTGAAGCGCAAGATGAAGGACGTGAAGCTACACATCCTTCGTTCCGATGGCGGTATGGCCTCGTCGAAAGCGGCGGAGTCCTACCCGGTTAACCTGTTGATGTCCGGCCCGGCGGGCGGCGTCACCGGCGCGATCTGGGTTGCCAAAAACGCGGGCCACGAAAACCGGTTGACCTTCGATATGGGCGGCACATCCACGGACGTCGCACTCGTGCAGGCCGGCAAAGCGCAGCTTCGGCGCGAAACGACGGTTGGTGACGTCACGGTACGTGCCTCGTCTGTCGACGTTCGCACCGTCGGCGCGGGCGGCGGATCGATTGCTCACGTACCGGAGCTAACTGGCGCGCTGCGCGTTGGCCCGGAAAGCGCCGGTGCGGTACCAGGGCCGGCCGCGTATAACAAAGGCGGTGAAGCGCCGACCGTAACCGACGCCAACGTCGTACTCGGCTATCTGCCGACCGAAGTTCGTCTTGGCGGCGACATGGAAATCCGCAAAGACCTTGCCGAAAAAGCCGTCGAGCCGGTTGCGAATGCGCTCGGCCTGACGATTAAGCAAGCGGCGGCCGGTATCATCGATATCGTCAACGAGAACATGTACGGCGCGCTTCGACTTGTCTCGGTCGAGAAAGGCTATGACCCACGCGACTTCGCGTTGATCGGTTTCGGTGGGGCTGGGCCACTACACGCCAATGCACTCGGCAAGCTAATCAACAGCTGGCCGGTCATTATCCCGCCGGGCCCTGGTGTGTTGTGCGCCTACGGTGACGCAACGACCCGGGTACGGGATGAAGCGTCGCGCACGTTCATCGCCCGTTTCGGCGATACGAGCGTCAAAGAGGTCGTCAAGATTCTCGAAGATCTGGCGAAGAAAGCCGAAAAGACGTTAGAGAAAGAAGGCGTTGCGGCCAAAGACCGCACCGTGACCTACCAAGTTGATATCCGCTACCACGGCCAGGGTCTGCAGCTCAGCGTCGACTTCAGTCTGGCTGACCTTAAGAAGAAAGGCCTAGATGTCATCGGCGACCAATTCGATGACATGCACAAACAGCTGTTTACCTTCGCACTGGATAGCGATAAAGAGCTTGTTAACCTTCGGGCCGTCGCTCAGGGCAAAGAAGCCAGCATTGCGGCCACGAAGCTGTCGAGAGGCAAAGAGTCACCAGATGCAGCGGCCATTGGTAAGAGCGACGTCTTTATGGACGGCAAAGACCAAACGGCGACGCTCTACGATCGTTCCAAGCTAAAAGCGGGTAACGTCGTCGCGGGGCCTGCCATCGTCCTCGAAATGGATTCGACAACGGTGATTCTGCCCGGCCATGCCGGTACCGTGGATACCTACGGTAGCATTTTAATTAACCCGATCGCGTAAACGGACCGTAAGGAGAGTAGCTATGCCAGCAACGATCGTAGAAACCAAACCCCGTCCGTTCACGCGTAACGATATCGATCCGATTACGCTCGATATTATCGAGAACGCGATGCAGAACGCGCGCTGGGAAATGGACGCTGTGTTGTTCCGGACGGCCATGTCGCCGGGTATTCGCGAGCAGCACGACGAATTCCCAATGATCGCCAACCTCGAAGGCAAAATGGTTGTCGGCCAATTCGGTAGCTTCATCCACGGCTTCAAAGAAGCCTACGATGGCACTATCGAAGAAGGCGATATGTTCCTGACGACCGATCCGTACTCGTGCCACGGCGCCATCAGTCACATCAACGATTGGCTGTTGCTGCGGCCGATCTTCAAAGACGGTCGGCTGATCGCCTACGCGGCGATGTTCGGCCATATGACTGACGTTGGCGGCAAGGTCCCCGGCTCACTGCCGACTGACGCACGCGAGATCTTCGAGGAGGGCATTCGTATTCCGCCGACGAAGATCTACAAGAACGACGAATTGCAGTCGGATCTTCTGAATCTCATTTTGCACAACTGCCGCTTACCGGATTGGAACCGCAGTGACTTCAATGCACTGGTCGCCGCGATCCGTACAGCCGAGAAACGCGTTATCGAATTGGCAGAGCGCTTTGGCGACGACACGCTGTACTCCGCCCTCGACGAGTTACTCGAGCGCAACAAGCGGGCGATGGGCAAGCTGATCAAGAGCACCGTTCCGACCGAGAAGCAGTACTTCGAGGACTACATCTGCGATGACGGTCTCGATATGGGCCCGTACAAGATCAAGTGCTCGATGTGGCGCGAAGGCTCGAAAGTCATCTTCGATTTTGAGGGGACCGATCCTCAGTCAATCTCGTCGATCAACTTCTACTTGAACGAAGAGATGTTCAAGATGTTCTGCGGCGTTTACATGATCATGGTGTTTGATCCACAGATCATGTTTAACGATGGCTTCTACGACCTGATGGAAGTGCACATTCCAGACGGCACCCTACTGAAGCCGCGTGAGCCTGCCGCACTATCGTGCCGTACGCATGCACTCGGACGTATCTTCGATGTCTTGGGCGGTTTGCTCGGCCAAGGCAACCCAGATTTTCTTTGTGGCGCTGGCTTCTCCGACAGCCCGCACTTCATGTACTCCGGGTACGACAAGAACGGCGAGTGGTACCAACTCTATTCGATCGGCTTTGGCGGTATCCCCGGCAAACCATTCGGTGACGGACCAGACGGACACTCGCTGTTGCCTAACTTCACGAACGTGCCGAACGAATTCTTGGAGTCATACTTCCCGCTGCGTATCGAAGTCTACGAAACCATCCCCGACTCGGGCGGCCCCGGCATGCACCGCGGCGGCAATGGCCTCAGCATGGGATACCGGTTCTTGGAGCCAGGCGAGATCTCGATTCATGACGACCGTTGGCTTACCTACCCGTGGGGCGTCAACGGTGGCCTGCCGGGCCGACGCTCCGAGAAGCTCTTGCACCGCGCCGACGGCACGGTCGAGAAGCTGCCTTCGAAGTGCGATCGCATCAAGGTCGAAGCAAATGACCTGCTCTACTTCAATACGTGGGGTGGTGGCGGCTGCGGCGATCCATTGCAACGCCCTGCCGAGCGAGTCGCGTTCGACGTGAAAGCAGGCCTCGTCACCGTCAAAGGCGCGAAGCGCTACGGCGTCGTCCTGAACGATGACATGACTGTTAATGAGAAACGGACCGCAACGCTGCGCAAGAAAATGGCCAAGGATCGTGGCCGCGTGAAAATGTTCGATTTCGGCGGCAAGATCAAAGACCTGAAAGCGAACTGCAAGCGCGAGACCGGTTTGCCTGCACCGCAACAACCGGTGTTCCAAACGTGGGTTACGGCCGCAATGGACAAACCGCTACCACCGAAGAAGGTCAGCAAAAAGCGGAAGACGAAACGTAAAACGAAGACAAAGCGCAAAGCGGCCTAAACGGGCGATTTGACGTTACGAAGAGGCGCCACGAGTTGGCGCCTTTTTTATTCCTGGTTTATCGATCAGCGAGCTTCGAGACAGTCGGTAGATGGCTTCGCCGCAGTCGATCGACAAGAACGACTGGATTGTCATCGACCAACAACATCGCCCGATGCTGCGGGTGGACGAATTTCCGTTCGGTGACTTTATCGAGAAATACCAGCAACGGATCGTAGTAGCCATCGACATTCAAAAGTCCCACAGGCTTTTTGTGGATGCCGAGTTGAGTCCACGTCAACGCTTCGAACGTTTCGTCCAGCGTACCGAAGCCGCCCGGCAACGCGATGAAAACATCCGCAAGCTCGGCCATCGTTGCCTTACGCGCGTGCATCGACGCAACAACGATGAGATCCGTCAACCGAGTATGGGCGACTTCTAAGCGGGCGATCGATTCGGGTATAACACCAATGACATCAGCTTCGCCTGCGAGCGCCGCATCGGCCACAGCGCCCATCAGACCTACCTCGGCGCCACCGTAGACAAGACGGCTACCGCTACTGGCGATCGCCGCCCCCAACGCAGCGGCGGCGGCGGTGTAAGCGGCGTTATTGCCGGCTGACGAGCCGGCGAAGACACAAACGGTTGCCATCGATAAGAACCCGGCGGCTTACGCCGACTTCTGGTCGCGATTAACGGGTTCGCTCTCGTGTGCCTCGCGAAAGACAGACCGCGCCGCGTAGATGTGTGCGCGCATAACACCCGACGCCCAGTCAGCGTTACGCTGCTCCAGGGCGGTTACGAGCTCCAAGTGATGGCGTGCGCTGCGCTCGAGCGCTTGCGGCGAGTATTCGCGGAAAGTCTGGAATACCAGCGGCGCATTTGCCAACGTCGCGATAGCCGCACGTAATTGCTCACTGCGACTCGCGTTCATCAACGCTTCGTGGAAGCGATGGTTTAGATCGGCGATTTTTTCAAGGTAGCCACGGGGCCGTTTTTCAGCGACGCGAACTTGTTGCTCAGCCAACTGCCGCAAGATGGCAAGATCATTGTCATCGCAGCGGACCGCGCAGAGCTCAGCCGCGTAACACTCAAGACGTGCCCGCAGCTCAAAGGTCTCTTCGGCTTCGTCTTCCGCCCAACTGGAGACAAACGCACCCTGGTTCGGAACGAAGCGAATCAGGCCCTCCGCTTCGAGCCGATGCAGCGCTTCGCGAACCGGTGTGCGGCTGACAGACGCAGTTGCGGCCACCTCCGCTTCGGTGATCCGATCGCCGGGCGCATAGCGTCCCTCGATAATATCGCGGCGAATCGTGTCGTAGGCCTTCCTGGCCGCACTGACCGCAACCATGCGTTACGCAGCCCGACGCGGAAATACGCCCGCGCGCGACAACGCGCTCGGCACATCGTGGCCAAGCTGTGCAGCAAGCCACTCGGCCGTCTCAAGAATTGCATCGATATTGACGTCGGTGACGACGCCGCTGCGATCTAGCGCGTAGAGCAGATCCTCGGTGCCGATATTGCCAGTCGCCGCGGGCGCGAACGGGCAGCCACCGATGCCACCCGTGCTGGCATCGACTAGCGTTGCACCGTACTCAATGGCGGTTAGTGCATTCGCAATACCGGTATTACGCGTGTCATGCAGATGCACGCGAATCGGGATTTCACCAACGCGCTCGGCCAAGCGACTGATAACGGTGCGCATCTGTTGCGGCACGCCGACACCGATGCTATCCGCAACACCAAACGTATCCGGTGTTGCTTCTAAGAGCTGGTCGGCCAACTCGATGACCCGGTCTGCCGATACCTCGCCCTCAAATGGACAGCCGAAGGCCGAAGCGACCAGCACGTTGCAACGGACATCGGCCGCGCGGCAGAGCGCCTGAATTTCTTTCCAAATGGCGATCGAGGCGCTGACTGGTGCACCTTGATTACGCTGGCTGAATGTATCGGTCGAAACGAGCACGAAGCCGACTTCATCGACACCCGCCTCGATCGCTCGCTCACACCCTTTGACATTGAGCGCAAGGCCGATGCGATTTAGCGACGGAATGGGATTGGCATTGAGCGTCGCCATGACATCGGCCGCATCGCCCATTTGCGGTACGCGTTTTGGGTTGACGAAGCTCGTCGCTTCGACGGCCCGTATACCAGCCGCCGCCAGGCGCTGGATTAACTCGACCTTCATCGCGGTCGGCTGCACGTCATGCTCACTTTGCAAACCATCTCGCGGCGAGACATCGACCACCGTAATGGTATCCATCGAAATTCCTGTGATTGGCCCCGTTCGGCAAATTGTATACAATTAGGGCCGAGAAGTGCAGTAGTGCGCGCCTAATTTCGGATTTTCGCCAAGGATTGTATACACCGCTCATGACAAGCAATAACAACAGCGGCCGCAGCGGCCCACTATCCGACCTTCGGGTCATCGAAATGGGAAGCCTATTGGCCGGGCCGTTCTGCGGTCAGTTGCTGGGCGATATGGGTGCCGAGGTCATCAAGGTCGAAGCGCCGGGTATGGGCGACCCGATGCGCGTTTGGGGCCAAGAGAAAGCCGGCAACGGCAAATCGCTGTGGTGGCCGATCGTTGCGCGTAACAAAAAATCGATCACGGTCAATTGTCGGGTCGAAGAAGGCCAACAAATCGTTCGGGACCTGGTCGCCAAAAGCGATTTTCTGTTGGAAAACTTTCGACCAGGAACGATGGAACGCTGGGGCTTAGGTTACGACGAGCTCAGCAAAATCAATCCGAAGCTCATCATGATCCGTGTGTCTGGACAAGGGCAAACGGGACCGTATGCGAAGCGCGCCGGTTACGGTTCGATCGGGGAAGCGATGGGTGGCTTGCGCTACGTCGTTGGCGACCCAGCCACACCACCGAGTCGAATGGGTATTAGTATCGGTGACTCTCTGGCCGCGACGTTCGCGACCGTGGGCGCTCTATCGGCATTACATCACAGGGAACGCACGGGCCAAGGCCAAGTCGTCGATTCGGCAATCTACGAGGCGGTACTCGGCATGATGGAGTCGCTAGTGAGCGAATACCAGCATGCCGGCTACATTCGTGAGCGCACCGGTTCTATCCTGCCGAACGTAGCACCGTCGAACGTTTATCCGACGAGCGACGACAAGATGATTTTAATCGCCGCGAATCAAGACACCGTTTTTCGCCGGTTTTCTGCGGCGATGGGGCAACCTGAACTCGCCGAGAATCCGCGCTATGACTCGCACCACAGCCGCGGTGAACACCAAACCGAGCTCGATGAATTGATCAGCGAGTGGACCAAGACGAAAACCGCGGACGAGCTAACCGCCTTGATGGAAGAGGCCGGCGTACCGGTTGGAAAAATCTACCGTGCTCCCGATATGCTGGAAGACCCACATTTCGCCGCGCGTGAAGCCATTATCAAACTGGCCCACCCAGAGTTTGGTGAACTGGCGATGCAGAACGTGTTTCCGAAATTGTCGCTAACGCCAGGCGAGGTACGCCACGCGGGGCCAGATCTTGGTCAACACAACAGCGAAGTCTTCGCCGAGATTCTTGGCTTCTCGGCTGACAAACAAGCCGACCTCAAAGCGCGCGAGATTATCTAACTGCCGGCGTGTGTTGTAGCGCTGTCCGGGCGCCGCCGCATCGTTGCCCACCAACGGCGGACTGTCGATAAGCGATCGAGAAACACGCGGCCCTCGAGGTGGTCAAGTTCGTGCTGAAAACAAACGGCCGGCATCCCTGACAGCTCGCGTTCAAAGACGGAGCCATCGACATCTTGCGCACGTACCAAGACGGCAGCCGCACGGAACACGTTGGCGCTAACGCCGGGTACCGAAAGGCACCGTTCCTCAACGACACAGAATCCAGCTCGATCGAGTATTTGTGGATTAACGTAGACATCTGCGGACGACGCGTCATCGTTACGCAATGCGAATACCGCCAGCGACGCACCGAGCTGCGGCGCCGCGAGACCAAGCCCGGGTGTAGCGTCCAGGGTATCGGTGAGATCGTCGACGAAGCGCCCAAACGGTTCGTCAAAGTCGGTGACTGCGCCCGCCACACGGCTAAGCCTCGGGTCGGGATACTCGATAATTTCCCGGACGCTCATAGCTGATCTCCTGCGGTCGCTGGGTGATTCGCCACTTTTTGTCGCTCTTGTTTATGTCGACCGAGTAACGGTACGACCGCTATCAACGTAACGATGAGCAAAACAATCTCCAGCGAGTAAACCGTTAGATACCCCGCAGCCGCCTCGGTAAAACCGAAGGCCGTCCTAGCGCCGCCCAGCACCATGTTAACTAGGTCGCGGATACTGCCGCTGAGCGCCATGGCTAAGCCCGCCGCCGTCGCCTGGACCGCCCCCCAAGCGCCGAGTGCTAGGCCAGCTTGTTTCTCCGGCGCCGTATTCATCGTTGCGGTCAGCGTCGCATGTCCGAAGATGGCGCCACCGAAACCAATCAGGAAATTACCGGTTAGGAACAAGCCCGGCGAGGCGAGACTGGCGGCGATAATGACGGCCATAAACGCGGGTAAGCCGATCGCCGCACCAGCCCAAGTAATGCGATACGGATCGGCGCCGCGAGCCAACACCCACGATGCAAACCAAAACCCGACCAGCCCGCCGAAGGCCAATAGCGCCGTCAGTTTTGTCGTGGTTGCAACGGACAGCTGCAGCACCTGCCCACCAAACGGTTCCAGTAAGATGTCCGCCATGCCAAAGGCCATCGTACCGATACCGACGATGACCAAGCGGCGCACCGCGTCGCGGCCGCGGCAGAAACGTTGCCATGATTCAGTGAATGTCGGATCAGGTACGGTCGATCGAGCGCGCGACGGCTCACGCGTTTCCTGCTTCCACATCGCCACCGTGTTAAGCACCAACGTGATCACGGCAGCCGCTTGAATGACCTGTACCAACCGGCCGGGCGAGAAATCCTCCAGCGCGCGCCCGAAAGCCAGCGCGCTGACAATCATCCCAACAAGCAACATGATGTACATCAATCCGACCACACGCGCATGTGACTTCGGCGGCGTTAGATCTGTACACAGCGCCAGTCCAGCGGTTTGCACGGTATGGATGCCGGCCCCGACCAACAAAAAGGCCAAAGCGGCTGACCCGTGCCCAACCCACAGCGGCGCGGAATCCGCCTCGCCCATCCCCGCCAACACCAGCAGGGCGAACGGCATCATCGAGAAGCCACCAAACTGCAGGAGTGTGCCTTTCCAGATAAATGGCACCCGACGCCAGCCGAGTGCGCTGCGGTGCGTGTCGGAACGATGGCCGATCAAGGCGCGGAAGGGAGCAAAAACGAGCGGCAAGGCGATCATGATGCCGACGATCGACGCGGGTACGCCGAGTTCGACGATCATGACGCGATTCAACGTCCCGACCAGAAGCACCAGCGCCATGCCGACCGAGACTTGGAAAAGAGACAAACGCAATAGCCGGGTCAACGACATGTCCGGCGTAACAATATCGGCGAATGGCATCACTCGCGGACCGAGTGATGCCCAAACACCGGCAAGCCGTTGGCTGATCGTACTCATCTGCGTCTCCCCGTGGACGCCGACGCCAAGTAGCTAACTCATCGAGCGATGATCGTCACATCGCCTGCGTCGTGCGTAGGTCTCCTAATCGTCGTCGTTGCGTTTAGATAGCAACGGCAGGTTAAACAAATTCGAAAGCGGTGCTGGGTTATGGACGAGCGAAGGCAGGAACACACTCCACGGCCAGCCAGCCGGCTTACGTTTAATTTTCTTGCCGGGCAGAAACGGCTTTGATTTACCCAATGCCGGCAAGAATACGCTCCACGGCCAACCTGCCGGTTTACGTTTAATGGTCTTACCAGGCAACCACGGACGATTTGGTTTCAATAAAAACCGGCCTTTTCGGCCCGTCGTTAGGAACCATGTATCGTTCGTAATCTGCTTAATGTTGAACGTGTACTGATAGGAGGTCAGCGTGCCCCACCCCAACAGGTCTGACAGTGGCGTCGGGTTATACGGTGTATACGTCGGTAGCTCATCGGAACTAACCGCTCCGTTTTCATCGAGAATTTTCTCGACATAGCCACCAAAGCCGAAGACTGGCTTGACGCTAGCGATCGTTTGACCGCGTTCCAGCGCACGGCGCGCAACATGGCGGAAGTAGTCCGGCAGTTGCTCGGCCGCGATGGCCGCATCGACGACCTCGGCCGCGCTTTTCATCGGGTCAGCCGAAATCAGCCAAGCGCCGTCCCCGACCACGTTTTCTTCTTTGATTTTGTCGAGTGCGCGGCGAGCGGTGTCCGTGGACTCGAACATGCGTACGTTTGCCAGCATAGCGATGCTCCGTCGCGACCCGCCCCGAAGGATCGACTAGAAAATGTTGGTAGGCGACGGCCGGTGGCTTACGCCACGGGCACGCCGTCATGCCACTACTGTTTCAGCGCGTGACGGTGAACTAACCGCCGAAAAACGCTGGGAACCAGCTCGTGTTATTCAAAATAGCGAAATGAACCGTGAGCGACATCAGCACAACGCCGCCAAGGAAAACCGGAATTCCAATCGTTGGGTTAACGACCAACCACATTCTGCTCTGATTCATTGTGTGCTCCCCCTTAGCCGAGCCACGGCGAATAAATGTAGGCCAAGGTGTGCGCGATCGCTGAGATCAGTGCGAACACGCGAGTACCGTCGATGATGTGTTTATGTAGTTCTTCGGCCTCGTGAACGGTAAGGCCGGTCGGCCAGCGCCGATCCGAATCGTGTGACATGGGTTTTTCTCCGAACTTTATTGTGGATGACAGCCGCGAATCCGTATCCCTTGCTGAAGCTCGGCGGTGCCAAAACTCAGCACCTCCCCGTCCTGAACACCAGTTCGTCAACGTGGTCTCGCGTAGAGGGAAAGTAGCGCTGACGAGGCTATGTGTCAACTTTTTTTACCTATTTACGTGTATCGCTACATTGACATCTATTTGTAGGCAAAAAAAAGCGGCGCCCTGGGGCGCCGCCGTTGTCCTGCAGGACTCGTTGGTAGCGGACTACCGGAAGCTGAAGCCGATCTCGATGCCGGCCGTACGGACCGTACCTGGGTGGACGAACGAGCCGCCAAACTCAGGTGCTGAGATAACCTCCGCAACGAATTCCTCATCAAACAGATTGCGCGCGAACGCGACGATCCGCCACGTCTCGGTCTCGAAACCGATTCGAATGTTGGTGAGCCCGTAACCATCGACTTGGGAGCGACTGAAGTCGGCATCCGGACCACCGAACAGTGTGGCCGGTACGATGTCGTCTTGGACCGTGTGATACCAGACATCGCCCTGGTAGCTGTACTCGATACGGCCGAAGAACTCGGTCGAGTCGCTGATCGGCGCGCTGTATTGAGCGGCAACGTTGTAGGTCAAGTCCGGGGCGTTAGGCGCCTCGTT
Organism: Pseudomonadota bacterium; assembly: GCA_039183535.1. GTDB lineage: Bacteria > Pseudomonadota > Gammaproteobacteria > Steroidobacterales > Woeseiaceae > JBCAXA01. The sequence continues at coordinate 20,367 of JBCDBO010000020.1, forward strand.
GCCTACGGTGAACGGTCGAATCGCGTTGGCCTCGATTTCGGTATCGAGGAACGCAGCACCGGCCGTGATACTGAAGTTATCGGTAATCTGCGCGTCGATGGCCAGTTCGGCACCGGTGATCGATACCTCATCGATGTTCTCAACCACGCGTAGCAAGCCAAACGGGCCGACGAAGAACTCGAAGAACTGCATGTCGTCGACATCGGTCTGGAACACCGCACCGGACAGATCAACACGGTCGTTGAAGAGCCGCGACTTGAAGCCGAGCTCGAACGCGCTTGATGTCTCTTCGCGGAAGATCTCCGGCGGCGCTACGAGGCTCGCGCCCGCGTCGACGAAAAACAGCTGAATCGTCTCAGTCGCACCAATGTTGTTGAAACCACCGGACTTAAAGCCGATACCCCAGCTACCAAAAATCGTCAGATTATCGGTAGCGTCCCACGTCAGCGAGACCTTGGGCTGGAACTCATCGAACGTCTCGCTGCGATCGGCAATCGAGTTACTAACAATACCGGTTGTGAAATCGGTGATGAAAGCCGGGTTTAGCGGCGTACCAGCGAGAGGCGTGACCCCATCGAACGAACAAAAGCCAGACGGCAATGTCGCGCAGTAGTTGATCCGCGTCGATACCTGCTCGCTCGGTGACGGAACTCGGTTGGTAACGTCGCGCTCTTCTTCGTCATAGCGAACGGCCAGCGATAGCTCGATAGAGTCGCTGATGTCGTAGTTCAACGAACCAAACACAGCGAAGACCGATGTATCGAAGTCATCGAGCACCAACGCGTCGGTGAGTGGGTTTACGAAGCTACGCGGCAAAGCGCCACCGGGACGACCGTCATCAAGCAGCTGCGCCACACCGACCGTCCGCTCGATGTCCAGCAGATACAAACCGGCCTGCCAACGCAAACGCTGATCGCTCGGTGACGTCAGCTGGAGCTGGAAGCTCAGGTCTTTTTGGTTGCGCTCTTGGTACTGATAGCCGTCGCAGGTGGTCGGACTGTACGGCGGGAACAGTGAGTTAACCGGATCGGGCCCGATAAATGTCGGCGCTTGGACCGTCGTACCAGCTAGCGCAGCGGTGGTGGCCTGACACGTCGGATCGCCGAAGTAGAAGCCGAATGCACCCGACGTCCCGTCGGCAACAAAAAACTGATCTTGGTTGCTATAGAGCGTCCACGCGGTCAACGTCGCCCAGTCCATGTCGTAGTCGAGCTTGAACGACACCTCGGTCGTGTCTTGCTCATTCCCCGGGTCGATGTTCGGCGCGAAGATGAACTCGTGCGTGTTTACGTCTTGAAAAAACTGCGGCACGTTTAAAAATGCCGCAAAGCCTGGCAACGCAAACGCCGCGTTAAACGCGATCGAAGCGGCGTCGACTTGCGCGTAGCGCGCTTTTGCATCAAGCGTTAGGGCGTCGGTCGGCGTCCAAACAAACCGTGTTTGGTAGCTCGTGCTCTGGTAGTCGTTGACAACGTCGTCGTTCAAAAATGAGTTGGTCAGGAAGCCCTCGGTATCGCGACCGTCGACACTGAAGCGCGCAAACAGCTCATCTTCGATCAGCGCCCCAGAGATCGCCCCTTGGAACGTGAACGTATCGAATTCGGCAACGCCAACCTCGGCGTCGAGCTCGAACTCGTTGGTAGGCTTGCGGGTTGTGACGATGACGGCGCCCGCTGCCGCTGAGCGGCCATACAGCGCGCCTTGCGGACCTTTCAACACCTCGATCTGGGCAAGGTCGGCGTACTCTCGGTTGAACGCACTGGGGTTCGTGTACAGAACACCATCGATCAACAGCGCAAAGTTCGTCTCACCGTCGCGGGCACCGTTCTGACCACGGATACTCATCTGCGTATCGCCCACCTCAACGGTGTTAACGAGCACGACGCCCGGGGTCAGACCGACAAAGTCCTCGCCGCGTTGCACGCCGATCCGTTCGATATCTTTCTCGGTGAATGCCGTGATTGATGCCGGCACGTCTTGCAGCGACTCCTCGCGTTGCCGCGCCGTGACGACGATCTCCTCGAGTTGGGCTGTCGCGCTTAACGGCACTAGACCGGCCGGCAACGCCACAACGGCCGCCGCGAGTGGCGGTATCAAACTCAGTTTCTTCATGACTGCTCCCCTGGGAGGTTGTTGTGCGCCCACGCCCAGACGCGATCCCGTCAACCGAAAGTATAGCCAAGGATTGTATACAATGAACACCATTGCGCGACGCAACGACTTGAGCGTACGACGCCCGGCTATCGCTCCGTTGATTCGCGACGAAAACGCGCTGGATCTGCGGTTTACCGGCACTCTAAATTGCTGCCAGGGCCGCACGAGCGGGCCGCTTGACGACGCTTGTCAACGGCAGCGTCAACTAAACTGGACGAATTGTTGTATACAATATCGCTACCAGGGCAGCGCTTCACCGGCATAGCTAAAAAATCGCCCAGTATCGTCTTCTGAGAGCGTCTCAATGACATCGATGAGGCCTCTGGCGCTGTCGGTCACCGACAGCGTTGCCTCAGGACCGCCCATATCGGTCCGCACCCAGCCGGGATGCAACGCGGCCACGGTAATGCCGCGTTTTGCAAGATCAACCGCTAGCGACTTAAGAACCGCGTTAAACGCGGCCTTGCTAGCCCGGTAGCTGTACAAGCCACCAACGGTATTGAGGCCCATTGAGCCCAGCATCGATGACATACCAACGATTTTTTTCTGTTCGCTGGCCGCGACGTTATCGAGTAAGGCCTCGGCTAGGCGCAATTGGGCAAGTACGTTAATGCCTATGACGGTGGCCCAGTCTGCGTAGTCGATGTTGCCAAGACCACCGACCCGCATGCCCTGGCTGGCGAAATCGGCCGACCCCATCGTCCCGGCCGACAGAAACAGCACATCGATCGGCAATCCAGCGAGTGCCGCCGGGATCCCATCGAGGGTGGCCGGATCGGTCATATCGGCATGATGCAGCGTCAAGCTCGCTCCCGCCGAGTCAACCAGCCCCTGCAGATCGCCGCTGTCGGAGCGCAGCGTGCCGTGGACGAGCCAACCACGGCTAACGAATTGACGAGCAAGCTCGAGCCCGAGTCCGCGGTTAACACCGGTAACAAATACTGTTGGCATAGCAGACGGCCCAGGCGCGCGGTACAGGCGCGGCAGTGTACCGCACTGGCAGCATTGCGATGTAGCCGGTACCGTTGCGGCCGATGCAACCTACGCGCCCCATGACAACGCTGGTAACGCTGCGGCATGCGCACCGTTCGATGCGCGGATGGCTATGGATGCGAGCACGTATCTCGCCATTGATGCTGCGCGTAATCGCACTCACCGTTGTTACGGGCAGCATTGCGAACGCTCATCCCGACGACGAGTTTTGTCTGGATGAGGGAATGGATCCGGCGCTATGTGCGGCACTCGCAGAACTCGATCGCACGGATAGCACGCCTGCTGACGCGGCTAGAACGGTGCTTGAGCAGCGCAGCGGATGGAAAACGTTCGCCGATTACACGCGGATCGGTGTTCGCCACATCGTGCCGGGCGGCACCGACCACTTGTTGTTTCTGGCGGGTTTGCTCGTCGGCGCCTATGCATGGCGAGCATTGTTTTGGCTGATTACCGCCTTCACGGTGGCCCATGGAATTGCCCTCGCCGCCGTAGTCTTCGGCGGTTTGAACGCGCCATCGCGGCCAGTTGAGATCGCGATCGCGGCGACCATCGTCTGGATCGGCGTCGAGAACCTATTCATCAAACCGCACCTCGCGTGGCGCTACGGTCTGGTCTTTGTGTTCGGTTTAATCCACGGACTCGGTTTCGCTGGATTCCTGACCGATATCGGGCTACCGACGACACAACTGCCGGCGGCCCTGTTCGGCTTCAACCTTGGTGTCGAGTTAGGCCAATTAATGGTTGTCGCCGTAACGTTGGCGGCTGTTATCGCAACGACCAAAGCAATAACGCCCCAGTCGCGTGAACGGCTGGGGCGTTTTGCAAGGTTTTTCGGCAGCGCCGCAGTCGCTGTCGTTGGCACACTCTGGCTCGCAGAGCGTCTGCTGAGTACCTAGACGCGCGATTGCTTACGTCGTTGTGTCCTCGGCCAGAAAACCACGGCCGCGCAGCAATGGCTCGATGCTTGGATCTCGGCCACGGAATAGGCGATAGAGTTCATCCGCCTCGCGTAAGCCGCCACTTTGGTAGACCCATTTTTTCAACCGCGCAGCAGTCTCGGTATCGAAAATGTCTTCGGCTTCGAGAAACGCATCGAATCCGTCAGCATCCAAGATTTCGGACCATAGGTACACGTAGTAGCCGGCTGAATAACCACTGGCAAAGATATGGTTGAAGTACGACGTGCGATAGCGCGGCTCGATCTCAGCCAGTAAGCCGTAATCGGCCAGCACATCGCGTTCGAACGCACGCGGATCGTCGATCGCATCGATCTCGGCCTCGGTCAGCATATGCCAGCGCAGATCGAGCAGCGACGCGGCGATGTACTCGGTGGTCGAGAATCCTTGGTTAAACTGCGCCGCAGCGAGCATTTTGTCGACCAGCGAGTCCGGGATAACGTCACCGGTTTCGTGATGCCGTGCATACATATCGAGCATCTGCGGTTGCGATGCCCAGTGCTCGAGCATTTGCGCCGGGAATTCGGTGTAGTCGCGCGGACCGTCAACACCGGAGAACGTCTCATACGGAATCGTCGTCATAATGCCATGCAGGGCGTGGCCAAACTCATGGAAAAACGTCTCGACTTCGGAAAACCCGAGTAACGTTGGCTGCCCCTCTGGCGGCGTCGTTAAGTTCAGGTTGAACACCACCAACGGACGCACGGTATTGCCGCCGATATTCGACGCTTCCCGGTAGGTACTCATCCACGCGCCACCGCGTTTGCTGTCGCGCGCGTACATATCGAGGAACAAAACACCGAGGTGGCTGCCGTCATCATCGGCAACGGTGAAGGCCGTTACGCTTGGATGCCAGACGGGGACGTCGGTCGGCTCGAACGTCAGGCCGAACAGACGATTGGCCATTGTGAACGCACCGCTGCGTACGGCGTCGAGCTCGAAGTACGGGCGAATCGTGTTCTCGTCCAAGCCGTAGCGTTCAAGCCGGACTTTTTCTGCGTAATGCCACCAGTCTTCGCCAGCGATTTGAAAGTCGTCGCCAGCCAAGGCTTGCATCGCGTCGCGTTCGCGCTCGGCCGTCGCTAGACCCGGCTCCCAAACGCGCCGCAGAAACGACTCGGCCGCCGCAGGCGTTTTCGCCATGCGCGTTTCGAGTTGATAGTGCGCATGCGTGTCATAGCCCATCAGTTTGGCCCGCCGCGCGCGCAGCTTAGCAATCTCTTTGGCTCACGCGTAGTTATCAAGGTCAGCATCGGCAGCACGGGTGCGATACGCATCGAATAATTGCTTGCGCAGGTCGCGATTCGTCGATTCCGTCATGAACGTCTCGAACTGCGACCGGTTAAGGCCAACCAACCAAGCCTCTTCGTCGGCGTTCCACAAAGACGCACGGAAACCGTCGCTCAACCCTGCAAGATCCGCTTCGTCGGTGACGCGCAACTTAAAGTCTTTGGTCGCTGCGAGCAGGTTTTGGCCAAACCGAGTGCTGAGGCTCGACAGTTCGGCGTTAATGTCGGCCACCTGCTCGCGCGCGTCTGGGGTGAGCGCCGCACCGGCGCGAACAAACTCGCGATGGGTCAGTTCAAGGAGCCGCGCATCCACTTCGTTTAGACCCAGGCTGTCGCGTTCGTCGTAGACGGCTTTTACGCGCGCAAACAAGTCGGGATTGAGGACAATGGCGTTGCTCTCCCGTGTCACCATGGGGTAGATCTGTGCCTGTAGCGCTTTCAACGTGTCGTTGGTATCAGTGCCCGTGATGTTGCCGAATACCCGCAGTACGCGGCTTAACGTACCGCCTGACTTTTCGATCGCGACGATCGTGTTTTCGAACGTCGGGGCAGCATCCTGCTTGACGATCGCAGCGATCTCGTCGCGCCGCTCAAGAATCCCTTGCTTGACGGCAGGCAGATAGTGCTCATCCTCGATCACTTTGAACGGCGGCACACCATACGGTGTATCCCAGCTCTTCAGTAACGGGTTGTCGCGACGCTCAGCGTCCGAAACGCTGATATCGTCACTGACAGTGTCGACGGCAGCGGCCATATCGGTCGTAGCATCCTCCTCGGTCGCGCGTTCGCACGCCGCGAGCGCTAGCCCCAACGCCGCGATGGCAAGGCTTTTCGATAATTTCATGGTCTCGTCCCCTAGACGATTAGACGGTCGGCGCAGACTGCACTCGGTAGTACCATAGGGTCCGGCAGCGCCGCGAAAGTTCCGAATAATAAGCCATGTCAGGCGCCGTGTGCCTGCTTAGATACAAAGTGACGAAGCGAAAAACCGCATTATTGACGCTAGGGCGGCTTCCGAAAGGCCTCGATATCGCCAGGGCGCTCGACCTGGCCGGATGGCGTGTGATTGTCGCCGAGCCATGCCGCTGGCATTTGACGGCGGTATCACGCGCTGTGGCCGAGTCGATCGCTGTGCCATCGCCGGTTGACGATCGCGCCGGCTATGACGCAGCGATACGGCAGATCGTTAACGCGCACGACGTCTCGCTGATCGTGCCGATCTCGGAAGAGAGTCTGTACATTGCCGCATTGGCGGAGTACTTACCGGACAGTGTCCGTGTTTTGTCGATGCCGTTCGCTGTGATCGAATCTGTGCACGACAAGTTTCGGTTCGCCGAGCGGTGTCAGGCGCTTGGACTGGACGTGCCGAAAACGGTTCGCCTCGACCAGCCCGGCGCTCGCGATCTGCTGCGCGACGGCGCCGTCGTTGTTAAAGGGCGAAATTCTTGCGCCGGTACAGGACTTGAATTCGTCGAGGCAGGCGGTGAACCGCCGCACCGTCTGTACCCGGCGAACTGGATCGCGCAGCAACACGTCGATGGTGCGCTGGTATCCACCTACTCGATCGCCCATAACGGCAGCGTGGCGACGACTGTCGTCTACCGGGCGACGATCATGTCGGGCACGGTCGCCGTCAGTTTCGAACGTATCGATGCAGCGCCAGCGCTCACGCGTTGGGTCGAGACGTTCGTTGCCGCGGAGAACTACAGCGGCCAGATCTCCTTCGATTTTATCGTCACTGATGACGGCAAGCCTTGGGCGATCGAATGCAATCCGCGCGCCACAAGCGGCGTGCATTTCTTGCGGTCCGACCGACTCGCGGATCTATTGCTGAACCCGGACGCTGACCGAACGGCTCCGTACCGCGATGCTACGCAATTGATGCAGTTTTTCCCGTGTCTGACTGAATTACAGCGCGTTATGTTCAAACCCGGCTTCATCGCCGTCTGGCGTGCATTCCGCGAAGCGCGAGACGTATCGTTCCAGTGGCGTGACCCGCTGCCGCTCTGGACCTTACCGATAACGGCAGCGCGCATCATGCGGCTGGCGCTGTTTTCCGACAAGAGCTTCGGCGAAGCGGCCACCTACGACATCGAATGGCAAGGGCCAGCGTGAGCGACGCCGAGTTGTATCGCCCGCCGGCACCCCGGCCGATGGCCCCATTACCATCGCTGGTCCGGGTCATGGCGGAAGGCAACGGCAACTTGTTGTCACTGGTCCCGGCAGCCGCATACTCGAAACGCATAACGCCGCTGGGTTATTCGCGCCGCTCAATCATTCTTGTCAACGACCCAGATGCGGTTCGCGACGTGATGACCGATCCACTCGATATTTACCCAAAGAACGACTTGTTCGTCGGCGCCTTGGAGCCACTAGTGGGCGACTCGATCTTTGTCAGTCACGGCGATACTTGGCGCCGGCAACGCGCCATGATCGACCCCGCATTTTCGCAATTGCGTATTCGGCAAGCATTCCCGGCCATGGCGGCGGCTGTCGATGCGTGCGAATCGCGGCTTGACGCTATCGCTGCCCGCGGAGGGACCATCTCGCTAGATGTCTTGATGAGTCAGCTAACCGCCGATGTAATCTGTCGGACGATCTTTAGCCAACCGTTAGACAGCGACACCGCGCAGCGGGTCTTTCATTTGTTCGGTCGCTTCGAGCGCTCCGTCGCCAGCGTCAATCTGTTTCAGTTGATCTTTGCAAAACCGTGGTCGGATGTTCGCCAACCGGCGGCTGTACTCAGCGCTTGTGAAGAAATACGCGCCTTAATCGGCGAAATGCTCGACCCGCGACTCGCTAGCGACGACGCAGCACCGGATGACATTGTGACGGCTGTCATTCGCGCCGAAGACCCGACGACCGGCGAGCGATTTACGCGCGAACAACTTATCGATCAAATCGGCGTATTTTTTTTGGCCGGCCATGAGACGACAGCAAGCGGTCTGACGTGGGCGTTTTTCATGCTGTCGCAGCAGCCCGCGACGCTTGCGGCGTTGCGGCGAGACGTCGCTGCCAGCGGCTCGACGGTCGACTTTGAAGCGGTCAAACAGCTCAGCTACGTCCGCGCTGTCTTTCGCGAGGCGCTGCGGCTCTACCCACCGATCACGTTCATTCCCCGCGTTGCCGCAGAAACAACCACGATCGCTGGCAAGCGGATCAAACGGGGCGCGATGATTATGGTTTCGCCGTGGACCACGCATCGAAATGCCTTGCAGTGGCGCGATCCCGATCGGTTCGACCCGACTCGGTTTTTGTCGGACGCACCAACCGACGAACGGCCGAATACGTTTTTGTCATTCGGGCTAGGGCCGCGGGTCTGTATTGGCGCCGCGTTTGCGACGATTGAAAGCGGTTTGATCCTCGCGCGCCTCGCCTCACGCTACGATTTCGTACCGGTGGACCCGGCCTCGGTCTGGCCGGTTGCGCGGTTGACGACGCGACCAGCGAAAGAGATTGTCTGCCGCATTAAACGAGTAGCGACATGAGCGAGCAGCGAGCGATCGTTATCGGCGCAGGCATGGGCGGACTGGCCGCCGCCGCGGAATTGGCGGCGAACGGCTGGCGTGTCAGCCACTTCGAGCGCCATAACGTGCCGGGCGGTAAGATGCGGGAGGTAAATATTGCCGGTCGTCCTATCGACTCGGGGCCCACCGTCTTTACGATGCGTTGGGTGTTCGATGCGTTATTCTCGGCCTGCGGGAAAACGCTGGCCGACTACGTCAACATTCGCGCCGCGGACGATCTCGCGCGCCACTCCTGGCTCGATGGCGCACGGCTTGATTTGTTCGCCGATACCGAGCGTTCGGTTGCGGCTATCGAGACATTCAGCGACGCGGCGAATGCTGCCGCGTACCGACAGTTCGTCGCTGACTCAGGCAGGATCTTTGACACGCTCGACGCGCCGTTTATGCGCGCATCGCGACCGAGCATGCTTGAATTGTCGCGCCGCGTCGGACTGCTCCGCACCGGTGACATGCTCGCCACGAAACCGTTTGTTTCGTTGTGGCGTGAACTCGGCCGGCGTTTTAGCGACCCCCGCTTACAACAGTTGTTCGGCCGCTACGCAACGTATTGCGGGTCGTCGCCGTTCGCGGCACCCGCGACGTTAATGTTGATTGCGGAGGCTGAGCGGCGCGGCGTTTGGTACGTCGATGGCGGTATGCAACGTTTTGCCGAAGGCATCGCCCGGCTTGGTCGCGAGCTTGGCGTTGAGCAGCGATTCGGCACTGGCGTCAGCGAGATCCTAACGGCCGATGGACGTATTAGCGGTGTCGTTGATGAATCGGGTGCGGCGCACAGCAGCGCGGTCGTCATCTACGCTGGTGATACGGACGCGCTGGCGGATGGTCTGCTCGGCGAGGGAGCGCGCGCCGCAGTGCGGCGGCGCGCCCGTGCCGATCGTAGTCTTTCGGCGATTACCCTGAGTCTCGTGGGACACGTCGACGGCTGGCAACTCGGTCATCACACCGTTTTGTTCGGCGATAACTACCCGGAAGAATTTGCCGCCATTTTTTCGCGAGGTGAGCTACCCGCTGTACCAACGTTGTACCTGTGCGCGCAAGATCGCGAATCGGATCCGGCGAAAGCACCGCATGAGGAGCGACTGTTTATATTAATGAATGCACCGGCCACCGAGCTCAGCGACGACGTATTGGCCAGTGCGCGGCAACGGATCGATCAGCAACTGCGTGCTCACGGGTTAACCGTTACGACCACCGACAGCCAATCGGTTCTGACCAGCCCGAACGAGTTTGGCCGGCGCTTTACCGGCAGCCACGGGTCGCTGTACGGTCGCGTCACCCACGGTTGGATGGGCTCGTTCCAACGCGATGGCTCAGTCAGTCGCTTGCCAGGGCTGTACTTAGCGGGAGGGAGCGTACACCCGGGCGCGGGTATTCCGATGGCCGCGCAATCGGGGCGCTTGGCCGCCGCTGCCGTTAGTCATTCTGCCTGAAGCGGGCAACTGGCCGAATAGCGACCGTCAGTCAGTCGCAATGGCGAGCACCTCTAGCTGCACATCGATCGCATCGCCGATCTTGCCGGCCGCGATATCGATACCGAACGCAGCGCGAGACAAACTGACACTGGCCGACGCACCGAGCGCTTCGCGACCACTCACCGGATCGGTGCCGACGCGGTTTAGAACAACATCGAGCTGTATCGGTGCAGCCGCACCTTTGACCGTCAGCAGACCGGCGACAACGTAGCATTGCTGCGGACAGCCGTCGGAAGCAGCGCGGCGAACTTTGGTCGACTCAAACCGAATAACCGGCCACTCGCTCGCACTCAGCCAATGCGGACCGAGCAAAATATGATCGCGCTCGGCCAACGCTGTATGTAGCGAGCTAACTGGTAGCGTCGCGGTAACCTCCGTGGAGCTGATGTCATTCGGGTCGAATCGAATGGTGCCCTCACTGAGCGTCAATCCGCCGAGTGTGCGGGCGAATCCGAATCGGTCGATGCCAAACGCAATATGCGTATGCGCCGGATCGATCGCGAAATCGGCCACGTCCGCACGTGCGACGCCGGCGCAGCCTAGCAGTACAGCTACGCCGAACAGACGCCAACTAAGCCTCTTCATGAGGGCACCTCTCTTTTTTGTACTACATTGTAATGTATTTTTTTATCCTACAAAATAGTACAAATAGCAAGTGGCACAGGCAGCAAAAAATCTAGGCGAGTTTGAGATCCTTGTATTGTCCGCGGTCGTGCGCCTTGGCAAAGACGCCTATGGGGTTCGCATCCGCGCGGACATTGAGCAAACGACAGGCCGGTCCGTTGCGGTCGGGGCGCTATACGCGACGTTGGGTCGTCTCAGTGACAAACAGTTGGTTGCATCGACGCTGGGTGGCGCGACAGACAGTCGCGGCGGTCGATCGAAGCGGTTTTACACGCTAACGAACCTCGGCCGAGAGCGACTGCGTTCGGCGGTGCAATCGTTCGAACGTATGTTCAGCGGTTTGTCGTTGGAATGAATCGATCTGCTCAGCCGCCCTGGTTAGCGGTAATGCTCATCCGCTTACTCGCGCCAAAAGTCGATCGCGAGGTGATTCTCGGCGATCTCGCTGAGACATTTTTGGCGACAGCCGAAGCAAACCCAGCGCAAGCACGCGCCGACTATTGGCGCGACGTCGCCCGCTCGGCACCGTATCTGGCATTGTCGCGCGTACGCCATTGGAGTGCTGTTCGGCGTGTGGCGTTGGCCGTTGTTGGTGCGCTGCTGATCACGACGCTGTGGGACTACGGCGTATCGCGCAACACGGCGTATTGGTTAGCAACGCGTACCGAGCCGCTGCCGTTGATAACCATTCGCAGCCTGTACTTTGTGCTGTTTGGGTTAGGATCTGTACTCGCCGGTCTTTGGGCGGGCGCGCTGCTTATCCGGCGCAATGATTCACTGGCGACGCTGCTCGTACAGCGGCTATTGCCCGTGACACTGCTTATCGTCGGTTGCTCCTTAGCGCTCATGATCGCGACCACCTCGGCCGCCGCGCCGTACGTCATCACCAAAACGCTGGTCGCCGTCGCAACGATTTTGCTCGGCGCGAGCATTGTCGTCCCGCGCCGCCGACGCGACTAGCTGGTTGCTGTTGCTAACGAAGCGCCGCTGTGCGCCGGGTCGGGCACGACGGTATCCAACACTTTTGCCGAAGAGATGACGCCCGGCATGCCCGCGCCCGGGTGGGTGCCACCGCCGACGAGGTACAGACCGGGAAGCTCCTCACTGCGATTGTGCGGGCGGAACCATGCCGTTTGCCACAGCACCGGCTCGAAACTAAAGGCCGCACCCTCGACAGACGACAGCCGGTCTTGAAAATCGTTTGGCGTCAATAAATGAGACGTCATCAGGTTATCCGTCAGGCCGGGCAACACCGTCGCCTCAAGACTTGCCGCGATGGCTTGCCGATACGGCTCAGCCGCCGTTTCCCAATCGATGCCGCTGACCTGATTCGGCACGGGCGACAACACATAAAACGCATCGCAGCCCGGCGGCGCCATTGTCGGATCAGTCGCCGTCGGACGATGCAAATACAGTGAAAAATCGTCGGCAAGCGTTTTGTGATCAAAAATATCGGCCAGTAAGCCCTGATAGCGCGGTCCAAGCAGGATCATGTGGTGCGGAACATCACCGTATTGTTTGCGTGTGCCGAAGTACCAGACGAACAAACTCATCGAGAATCGGGACTTCTTGAGTCGCCGATCGGTCCAACGCGAACGGTGCTGTTCTGGCACCAGGTAACGATACGTCGACGCGGAATCGGCGTTTGAGACAACCACGTCGGCACGATGCTCAATGCCCGATTCCAATTCAACGCCAGCGGCTCGACCATTCTCGACGAGTACCTGCTTGACCGGGCTGGATAGATGTACGCGCCCGCCCAAGCGCTCAATCAATGTAACCATGCCGGCGACGATCTGATTGGTACCGCCCATCGCGTAGTGGACGCCGTGACTGCGCTCCAAATGGGCGATCAAGGCGTACACCGCGGTCGTCGTCATTGGATTACCACCAATCAACAGCGGGTGAAAACTGAAGATCATCCGTAGCCGTGGGTGTTTGACGTAGCGGCTAACCATGCCGTAGACGGAGCGATAAAACTGCGTCCGAATAAGGTCTGGGATCGTACGTACCATCGACCAAAGGGTATCGAACGAGGCATACAGCAGTTGATCGAAGCCGACGCGATAAAGCTCGGCACTTGCCTCCAGAAAGCGCTCGTAACCGGCGAAATCGTCGGCACTGAATTTTGCGATTTCGCGGCGCATGTGCTCATGATCGCCTGAGTACTCAAAGGTCTGGCCGTCGTGGAAACGAATGGTGTAGTACGGATCGATAGGGCGTAGGTCGACGTCGTCCGAGAATTTGCGGCCGGCTAATTCCCACAATTCCTCAAGCAAAAACGGGGCGGTGACGATGGTCGGGCCGGCATCGAAGGTAAAGCCGTCTTGGCGGTAGACGTAGGCCCGCCCACCAGGCCCGTCGAGCTTTTCGAAGACGTCGACGTTATAACCACGGGCCGCGAGACGCACCCCGGCGGCCAAGCCGCCAAGACCTGCTCCGATAACAATCGCTTTACTGGCGCCTTGATCGCTCATACGCACACCCTGGCTCATGGTAAGCTCAGAATAACACTGCCGACTGTCAATTAGACGATACGCAGTGGCAATACCGGTGTCGGGAAGTTCGACGCCAATTCGGCTGCGGTGGGAACGCGATGGTAGTGCTGCTGTTCAAAACACTGGTCTACGCCCACGTCATTACAGGGACGGTCGGGTTGATTACGCTGTGGGTGCCTATCGTCGCGCGCAAAGGGACCCACAAGCACGTGAATTGGGGCAAGGTGTTTTATTGGTCGCTACTGGCCACCGGCGCCATCGCTGTAGGCATCAGTACCGTGACGCTCATCGCGCCGCTAGAAACGCACCCGTTCTGGGACGACGCGGCGATGGTGCGTGGTGTGTTCGGTTGGATGATGCTGTATCTCGCCGTGTTGACGATTAACCTCACCCGCTACGGCCGCTTGTGCGTGCAAAACAAACGTCAACACGCGGCGAACCGAACGTTTTGGAACCTCTTCGGCCAAGCCGCCATGTTTGCTGCCGCCGTTAACTGCGCCGTGCAAGGGCTACAATTGCAGCAGTACCTGCTTGTTGGGATGTCATCAATCGGTATCGTCGCCGGCGTGCTTAACACGCATTTTATCCTGCGCGAGTCGCCACCACTCAATGAATGGTTGATCCAACACAGTCGCGGTCTGGTTGGCGCGGGTATCTCGGTTTACACAGCATTCCTAGCGTTTGGTGCCGTTAACTTGTTGCCGGCCGTCGCGTTTAACCCGGTACTGTGGGCGACGCCGTGTACATTGGGCATCACCTACCTGCTGTATCACCAAATCAAGATCACGCGAGCACGCCGTCCTAAGCGGCGTGTCGCTGGCGCTGGTTTAACGACCTAGATTCGAAGCACATTGCGCTAGGCCGTGCGGCCCGCATCGATCGGGATGGTCGCTCCATTGATGTAGCGCGACGCATCACTCAACAGCCAAACGACCGCCTCGGCGATATCTTGCATATCGCCAAACTGCTGGGACGGGATCTCCTGTTGTAGTTGCTCGAACACCTGCGGCGATTGCGCACGAAAATCCTCAAATTTCTCCGTGGCGATAATCCCGGGTGCGATGACGTTGCAACGAATGTTGCGATCGGCGTACTCGAGGGCAACCGAACGCGTCAAACCAATAAGACCCCATTTCGCCGCACTGTAATCGGCCATCGCGCGCACGCCTTGGAGGCCTGCCGTTGAGCTGTTGTTAACGATAACACCGCCACCGCTGCGTAATAACAGCGGTACCTGCGCCCGAAGCAACAAAAAAACGGCCGTCAGATTGACGTCTAGCGTATCGCGCCAGCGCTCAACGGGCGTCTCGTCAAACGCCGAATGTCCGAACGTATGGCCAAGGTTATTGAACACACCATCCAATCGACCGAAACGCTCGTCTATTGCTGCAATCGCGGCTTGCACAGAGGTCGAGTCCGTTCCGTCCATCGCGACTGCGAGGGCTTCGCCGCCGACATGTTCGATCTGCTCGACCAACTCGTCGCATAGCGGCTTGCGCCGGGCCGCGACGACGACACGGGCGCCTGCCTCTGCGAGTGCCAGCGCCGACCGTCGACCCATACCGGAACTCGCACCCGCTACAAAGCACACTTTTCCCGTCAGGCTATCAGCACTCACCAGGCGAAACTCCAAAATATCGGCAAGGAGAAGACGGTGCCAGTCAGTCGCCAGAGCAGCAATCGAACTTTCTTGCAAACCCATGCAGACGAGGTATCGCCAACCGTGTACTCTCGGCGACGCTCACGGTCTCGCTTATCCATGGTTATGCGCTATTTGTTGGTTGTCAGCGTGCTTGCACTCGTCACCTTGCAAGTGTCTCCAGCACACGCCCAAAATACCGCCGGCGTACCGCCGCCCGGATTTCCCGATGGTCACGTATCGTGGCAATACCGAGCGGCCTTCGAGACAGACACCGACGCGTTCGCGCATCGACTGCACTACCAAGAAGCAATCGACGAAAAAAAACTATGGCGTGTCATCGTCCAGGGTCGCAAAACCGGTGAGCGCGACAACGACTTCGATTTCGCCCAAGCCGAGTTGTTTTGGCGATTAACGGGGCCGACCAAGCGCTGGCAACATGGCCTGCGTTTCGATGCGCGGTTTCGTCATGAAGGGCGACCGGGTTCGCTGGGCATCAATTGGTCGAACGAAATAGCGTTCGGCGAGCGTTGGCAGCTGCGTGGCGTCGTGCTAACGGCCATTGACATCGGTGATGGAGCACGGGACGGGGTATTCGTGCAAACCCGAGCGCGGCTGAACTACCAGATGATAGATCGCACCAACACCGGCATCGAGATGTACAGCGTTTACGGTTCGAGCAAAGACTTCGCCGGCTTCCAAGATCAAAGCCACATCATCGGCCCGTACATTGATATGCCGTTCGGCAACCACTGGCGCTTGTTCGCATCGGCGTTAGGCGGCATCACCGACAACTCGCAAGACCTAAATTTAAAGCTGTGGGTTACCCGGGCGCTTTGACGTTTTGCGATTGAGGCGCACGCGGCCAGCGGCTCGCAATGTCGATGACGTGGCTGATTAGCGCCACGATCAGGCAAGCCGCCGTTGCCTGCCAAGCGTACCCCTTGAGCACGCTGCCAAGCGCCAACATCAGTGACCCGCCCGCGGCAAGATTGGCCAGCAGCGCCGGTAATGGGATACCGCGGCGTGTGGTCGCACGGTACAGAGCGAGCGCTATGAATTCGAATGCAATTACAACGACCATGATGTCAACGATTCGACCGGACTCGATTATTTCTTGCACGTTGTCTCCTGGTGGTCAGTTGCTGCGGGCATCTCACCGCCAAACGGGCAGCAACTCAAGGCCGAATCAATAACGGCGATGTCAAAACGTGGCCTACTTCGCGACGCAACCCTGTAAAAACGGCACAATGCCGAGTCAAATTTCTGACTAACTCTCTATGTCGTCACCGATCGCTTACATCTTGGTTGCGCTGACACTGACCAGCGCAATCATCGCCACGACATTTTACTTGGCATGGCGTTACCTCGGCGGCGAGCGCCATACATTGACCTGGGCACAGTCGTGTTTGGCGGCGGCCTGCCAATGGTTGTGCCATTTGTTAGCGCCTTGGTTTCCGAGCCAAGAAGCACACTGGGTAGCCGCTAATGCCTTCGCTGTTATGGTGGTGACGCTCGGCGTAAAAGGACATTGCGAACGCACCGATTGCAATGTGCTGCCGAACACGTTGTGGCCGACGGCCTTCACCGTGTTTGCGGCCGTTGTTGCGACGACGCTGATCTGGCCGCATGTCGGCCTGCAAACAAGCCTGGTACCTGCGTTTGCAGCGGGTGGGTTCTTGCTGAGCGCCATAATTGTGCTGCGATTTCGCGACCAGCTATCGGCCGCCGAGTGGGCGGTCGCTGGCGCCCTGTCGTTGGTGGCGCTTGTGCAATTAGCCGCGTCCGCCGTTGCGTTGCAACAAGGCGCGGGCGGCGACCCGGTTTTCCGTGAGCTTTACCTGCATTTTACGTTCTTGGCGTTACCGGGCGGCTACGCCGCCGTCGCGATGTTTACCGTGTTTTTACTCGCCTCCGACTTTTCCGAAGACATGCGCGAACTCGCCGTGCACGATCAATTGACCGGGCTTTTGAATCGCCGTGGCTTTGGCGAACAAGGTGCGCGAACCTACTCGGCAGCGTGCCGCGATGGCTCGTCGGTCGCGGTCATCGTGACGGATATCGATCGGTTTAAAGAGATCAACGATGGCTATGGCCATCACACCGGAGACGCGGCGATTCAGCATTTCGCCAAACTGCTGTTGACCGAGCGCCGCGGCAGCGACTTTGCTGCCCGTCTGGGCGGCGAGGAGTTTGCGCTGGTATTACCCGGTACGGACCTATCGCGCGCGATCCGAGTTGCTGAACGGTTGCGCGAGCGCATCGCAGCCAGTGGCATGGTGACTAGCGCAGGCGAGTTAAAAGTAACTGCGAGTTTCGGCGTGGCGGCACTGAATAGCGATGACACCTGCTTGTCGGACGTCATCGTCCGGGCCGATCGCGCTGTTTATCAATCGAAACGCGAGGGCCGCAATCGCGTCTCACTCGATGCGTCGCAGCTTATCTACGTCGACGACGAGATTCGTACGGTCTCTGCGTAGCGGTGCCGCAACTCAGTTGTTTGGCTGGCAATTTGGGCACCAATACGTCCCGCGATGATGAACGCCAAGGCGCTGATAAGTGATTATCCCCGCATCGC
Organism: Pseudomonadota bacterium; assembly: GCA_039183535.1. Lineage (GTDB taxonomy): Bacteria > Pseudomonadota > Gammaproteobacteria > Steroidobacterales > Woeseiaceae > JBCAXA01. The sequence goes on from JBCDBO010000020.1 coordinate 38,097, forward strand.
AACGCAGACACGTCTTCCCGGAACGTCCGTAGACCCATAAGCGCCCCGCACCATCGCCCTCAAAGCGGGTGACGCGTTTGCCGCCGCCAAGATTTCGCTGCAGTAAATCCGCCGCCCGATGGTACAGACCCGTTAGATCCGCATCCGTCACGCTGCCCAACACGGTCAGCGGTGCGAAGCGCTCGAGAAACATCAACTCGGACTTGTAAACATTGCCGATGCCCGCGGCGATACGCTGATCCAACAGGACGTCGATCAACAAACTGTCGGCAGCGACAAAATCGCGTGCTCGGCTCGCAAGCCGAGAGACATCGACGGCGTCGACGGCGAGATCCGGACCGAGACGCATCGTCAGTGAGCGCGACCGAACTCCCGGGGTGCGAACCAGCTCGATCTCCTTAGCATTGAAGCAGACGAAATACGTGCCGGCCGTCTCGAGTACCAACGAGGCGCGGTGCGGCGGTTTTTGCCAGTCGAGTAGACTCGGATAGCTGTGCCACGAACCGTGCATTCCGAGGTGACTGCGCACCGCGATGCCGTTATCGAAGTCGATGTACAAGTGTTTACCGCGCGCTTGCACGCGATCGACACGACGACCCGCAAAACGTCGCTCCGGACGCCGACCGAGCGTTAATTGCTCGACGGTTTGTCGTTCCAATCGCGGCGCCAGATACGCGGCGATCTTGTGGATCGTATCGCCCTCAGGCATGGCGCTTCGGCACAGCGGAAACATTATGCAACTGCGTGTCGGTGAGTCCTTGGTAATCGCGCACGAAGCCGTGCTCAAGCAACACAGCCGCCCACGCCGAGTCCGCGGCTTTTTCGCCATCAATTTTCTCGATCGTGCGCAGACGGGTGCCAGTCCGCGGTAAGCCACGAAGCACGTCGATCGCCAACATGAAGCCATCCGGAAAGGCATTGGTCGCATCGGGGAACGTCACCAGTGTCCTGGCTTTTGGGCCGACCCACAGCAAGGCTTGACCGCGGACCGTGATGACCCAAGCACCATTGACCCGCCGCGGCTTCGCTTTGTCGTTCGTCGCTGTTGGCCACGGCACTAGCGCACCGAACGGGTTAGCCGGATCGAGCGCCGCGACCGCGCTGAGCTCGTCCGTGTCAATGGGCGCATCGCGCTCTTCGGCGTTCGCGCGCTTTGCGCGTAAGCGGTCAATTGCGCCCGGTAGCGCAAACTGGGCCCCACCGAGCCCATCAACGAAGTGACCACGGCGGGTACGCCCTTGCTCTTCAAGTTCACGCAGTACTTTATAGATAGGCGCGAAGCCCCCTTCGCTGCCCTCGGCAAGCGCCGCGCCGCGACTGAGCAGGCCGTAGCGTTCCAGCAAAAGGCGGGTTCTGGCAACGACGCGTTCGGTCGGCGCGCGGTCCGTCGTGACGAGCGACGCAACTCGTGCCCAGCGGCCAGCCGCGGCCGGCGCGTGTCGGCGACGCGGCCCACGCCCGGCGAATTCTCGCAGCGGCGCGAACGTGTCGTTGGTAATCTGGCCCGCCCAGACAAGATCCCAGATCACCTGCGTTAATTCGCGCGGTTTTACCGACGGTTGCACAGCTCGGACGGCCGCCTCGATCTCAAATAAGAAACTCGCACCACGTTCATCAAGGTGATCCAGCACGGCGCCATGTAAGTCGCTGCTGGGTGTGTACGGCTCAACATTGAGCAGCTCGGCCACCTGATGGCGAAGGTACAAGGCCACGCGGCCATCGCGTGGTCCGCTTGCGCCGCGACCCACCCAGACGACTTGGCCGGTCGCGGCCAACATATCGAGCATCTCGGGCCGGAATTGTCGCACGCGGGTTGGCAAGATAACGCTCGACCACAGCGACCACGGCAGTGGATAGTCTTGCAATTGCGCAACGACCTCCTCAAGCCGCGCCGGACCGGACTCTATCGCGGCAATCCCATGCCAGTCGGCTAGGAACAACGCCAACGTTGCGGTATCGACGGCCGCGACCTCATCGCGGAGACTCGCGAGGTTGCGCCGTTTGAGTCGACGGAGTACTTCCGCATCGCACCAATCGAGCTCGACGCCGCCCGGGCGAATTTCACCGCGTATCAACGTTCCATCGGCTTCGAGTGCCGCGAGCGTCGTATCGAGCTGGGTCGCGCTGAGGCCATAGCGCTGCGTGACGTCGCGGGTCAGGAACGGTCCGTGGTACCGCGCGTAACGCTTAACCAGTTCGGTGAGCGGCGCATCGACCGTGGCCAGAAAACTGTCCGGTAAACCGGGCGGCACGGCAACCCCAAGAGCATCGCGGTACAGCGCAACCAATTCTGCAGCGGTCCAGCGCATCTCGTTGTTGATTCGCACCTCAACGGCACGCCGTTGCCGTTTCAGCGTTGCGAGCCAACTCTCTGCCGGTCCGTCACTGCGTGCCTCGATTTCAACGCCGCTCAGGTCACCGAGCCGGCGCAGCAAATCGTGTAAGTCATCGGCATCGCGAGCGTGGCGCTCCGGCGTCAAATACGTAAGGTCATCTTCGAGCTCGGCGATAACCGTCGCATCGAGTAACTCACGTAGCTCCGCTTGACCGAGCAATTCACTGAGCAGCGCCCGGTCTAAGGTCAATGCTTGCGCTTTTCGCTCGGCCAGGGGTGCATCTTGTTCATAGAGGTACGCAGCGACATACGCGAACACCAACGAGCGAGCAAAAGGCGATGCGGACCGTGTCTCGACCTCCTCGACGTGCAAGCGCCGCGAGCGAATGTCGCTCAGCAGCTCCTTCAACCCCGGTAGGTCGAAAACGTCGGCCATTGCTTGGCGATAGGTCTCGACAACGATCGGGAAGCTGGGGTACGCCTGCACCGTTGCAAGAAGACTCTGTGCTTTTAAGCGCTGCGCCCACAACGGCGAACGGCTACGCGGGTTGCGTCGACGTAGCAGTAACGAGCGCACCGCATTTTCGCGGAACAAACCGGCGAACATCGAGGTCGATGCTAATTGCTCGGTGACGCGCTCCTCAACGTCATCGGGATCTGGCAGCAGAGACGAAACATCCGGCAGCTCTTCGGCATCGGCGAACCGCAAGACGATACCGTCATCGGTGTACATCACCTGCATATCGAAACCGGCATCGGCGGTCAGTTTATGTTGCAACGCCATCGCCCATGGCGCATGAATGCGCGCGCCAAACGGTGTCAGCACGCAAATCCGCCAATCGCCGAGCTCATCGCGAAACCGTTCGATCACGATGCTACGGTCGGTCGGCAATGCCCCCGCATGGCTTTTTTGCTCGGCCACGTAACCTGCTAAGTTTCGTGCCGCATTGGCGTCGAGGGTCGTTTCGGTATCAAGCCAACGGCGCGCTTTGGCCTCGCTCATACCGGCGAGCCGTCGGACCAACGCACCAATCGCCCGGCCGAGTTCGACCGGCCGCCCGGGACCATCGCCGCGCCAAAACGGCAATCGGCCCGGCTCGCCCGGAGCCGGCGAAACGCTGACACGGTCGCGGCCGATCGCCTCGACACGCCATGTGCTCGCGCCAAGCATGATGTTGTCGCCAGGGCGGGTCTCGAAGACCATCTCTTCGTCCAGCTCGCCGACCCGCGGCCCGTCATCGCCGAGGTGCACAGCGAACGCGCCGCGATCGGGGATCGTGCCGCCGTTCATACGCATGACCATCGCGGCGCCACGACGTGGCGACAAGGTGTCGTTGCTGCGATCCCACGTCAGCAACGGTTTCAAATCGGCGAAATCACCGGATGGGTAGCGGCCGCTCAACATATCGAGGACGCCCTCGAGCGCGACCCGACTCAACTCGCGATAATTTTGAGCTCGCCGCACGACACGCTCAATCTCCGCCACGGTATGCGGGCGCTCACAAACCAGCGCGACGATTTGCTGCGCCAAGACATCGAGCGGGTTGCGCGGAACGGCCAACGGTTCGATATCGGCCGCTAACATGCGGTCGGCGACAACAGCCGACTCTAATAAATCGCCACGAAACTTCGGGTACATTCGGCCGCGACTGACCTCACCGACGCCGTGGCCAGCCCGACCGATCCGCTGCAAGCCGCGCGCCACCGACCCAGGCGACTCGACCAGTAAGACCAGATCAACTGCGCCCATGTCGATGCCGAGCTCCAACGAACTCGTTGCGACGATGCCGCGTATCTGCCCACTTTTTAGACCCTCTTCGATCTCGCGGCGACGCTCGTGTGAGACGCTACCGTGGTGGGCCTGCACCAAGGTTTCGTCGGCCAGCTCGTTGAGCTTCAGCGCGAGACGTTCGCAGAGCCCGCGCGAGTTAACGAAAATGATCGTCGCTGTGTGTTCTTTAATCGCGGCGAGCAACTCGGGATACATCGCTGGCCAGATACCGCGCTCTTGCTGCGGCGTGCCGACCTCGCGGGCGTACAACTGGCCGAGGATCGAACCTTGCTCGGACGGCGCTGCTGCGGTGGCCGTTGGCATATTCATGTCCGGCACCGGGACGGTCACGGCCAAATCAATCGCTGGCGCAGCGCTGCAATCGACGGTTTCCACCGCTCGGTCACCGCCGAGAAACGCAGCGATCCGCGCCAACGGGCGCACCGTCGCCGACAAACCGATTCGTTGTGGGTCGTTGTCGCAGCGGGCCGCTAAGCGCTCGAGCGACAGCGCGAGGTGCGCGCCGCGTTTGGTGGCAGCCATTGCGTGGATCTCGTCGATGATGATGGTCTCGACATGATCAAGCGTTGCGGCTGCTTTCGAGCCGAGAATAAGGTAGAGCGACTCCGGTGTCGTCACGAGAATATCGGCCGGATTTTTGGCTTGCGCAGTTCGCTCGCGCTGCGGCGTGTCGCCCGTTCGGACCGCCACGCGCGCTTCTCGAAATGGCTGACCGAGCCGCTCCGCAACGCGGTTGATCCCAACCAACGGCGAACGCAGATTGCGCTCAACGTCGTAGACCAGTGCTTTCAGTGGCGAGACATACAAAACCCGCACGCCGGCTGGGTGCTCTGCCGACTCCCGACCGAGGCGATCGATCGCGGCCAAAAACGCCGCTAGAGTCTTACCGCTACCCGTTGGTGCGACGAGCAATGCGTTGTGCCCAGCAACGATCTGCTGCCACCCGGCCGCTTGCACGGGCGTTGGTGCCGAGAAGTTCTCGGTAAACCATGCGCTTGTTGCGGGATGAAACTGTTGCATCGGGCTTAACCAGTCTGTCGGTTCGCGCGGAACTGGCGCACTGTGGCCAACGTATCGATATCGCGGACGTCTTTGTCCGGGCGGTGGCGGCGAACACGGGCGAACCGTAACGCCATGCCGCCCGGGTATTGCGAGCTGGTTTGGACATCGCTAAACGCGATCTCAACGACCAACTCGGGACGCACAAACACGGTGTAGTCGTTCCGCTTGCGTTCAAGGGCGAGCAGCGCGTCCGTTTGCCAACGGAGCATCTTGTCTGTGAGCCCCTTAAATGTCTTACCGAGCATAACAAACTCACCACTGGCCACATCGCGACAACCGAGGTGCAAGTTCGACAAGCAGCCGCGCCGTCTCCCGGAACCCCACTCCGCAGCCAAAACAACCAGATCCAACGTGTGGACCGGCTTGACCTTTAACCAATCCGCGCCGCGGTTGCCGGCGGCGTATACGCTGCCGGCCGACTTGACCATGACGCCTTCATGGCCCGCCGCAAGAACGGCATCGAGAAAGCGCTGGCCGGCGTCAACGTCGACCGGCCAACATCGCTGAATTTGTTGCGCTGGCGGAACGAACGACTCGGCGATACGTAGTCGCTCTGTGAGTGGACGATCGATCAAGGCATCGTCATCGCGCAGTAAGCAGTCGAAAACGAACAGCGACAGCGGACGCTGGCGTTGATCGTCCTCGCTAGCTGCGCGCCGTCCAAAGCGGCGCATCGTTTCTTGAAATGGTTTCGGCCGACCATCGTTAGCGAGGATTAACACTTCGCCGTCGAGAATCGTCGCAGTGACCGGCATCGCCAGCACGGCGGCGACCACTTCGGGCACGCTGCGCGTTACGTCATTCAATTGCCGTGTGAAAACACGAACCTGGTCGCCGTCGCGATGAATCTGCACCCGAGCACCGTCGAGTTTGGCATCTATAACCGGATCGTCGATCGCAGCAAACGCGGCAGCGACTGTGTCGGCTGGCTGCGCCAGCATCGGCGCCAACGCTCGGCCGGGTGTCAATTTGAACTGCACCAGCCCATCGACGCCCTCGGCGAACGCGACGGCCGCCGCTTCGGCAACACTGCCTGCCAGCATCGCAGCGCGACGCACGGCCGCGAGCGGGATGGCGGTGACGGCAGCCACTGCGTCGATGAGAACACCGTCGAGAGCACCCTGGCGCAGCTCACCCAGCAACAAGCCATCGAGAAATTGCTGTTCGTCGCGAGTGGCGCGAGCGTAGAGCTCGTTAAGGACATCCGTTCGCCGTGCTTTCGCGCCGCTACCGGTTATCTTAGTCAGTGAACGAATGACCGTATCGACGTCGTCCAACGTCAGTGCCGCGGCGTCGGCCGATGTGTCGCGCCGCAGGCCGCGCAGCAAGGCCGGTCCAACGCCGATCTTGCCTTGCGGTAAGTGTCCACTCAGATAGTGCAGCAAAAGCCGCCGCTCGGCGGGTCGTGCGGCGGCTACTAAGTCGGCCAGTAGGTCGCGCTTAGCGAGCCGCCGACGCGTCGAAGCGACGGCATGCGACGTGTTAACGAGGCGGGCTAACTGCACGGCAGGTCCTACTAACGGAATACGCCAGCGTAACGCAGCGCCAGCAACGTGGCAGCGTCATCGCGACGCAATAAACGCAGTGTCCAAGTTCGCCCTCGTGGCCGGACCGACTTTCATTAGCCATAGCCATCCGCGACGGCGCAGTTATTCGATCGGCGGCTTACGGTTACTCCGAAACGAATGGGGTTGGCTTGTATTTATCTGCAAAATATCGCATTCTTTAAGACTCGAAGGCGCTAATATTTGAATTTATGCCAAACCGTGTATTGGTAGCGAAGGAACTCGCCGAAATCTTCAAGGTTGCGGCGCATCCGGACCGAATACGAATGATTGAAGAGCTCCGGCAAGCGGAGTTCGACGTGAACTCTTTGGCCGAGCGGCTTGACCTACCGGGACCACGCGTCTCGCAGCATCTAGCACTGATGCGCGCCCACCGGTTGGTGGAAGAACGCCGCGATGGCCGCCGCCACCTTTACCACCTAACGCAACCGGAGATCGCCCAGTGGATTGTCGCTGGTCTCGATTTCGTTGAGGGCCGCTTGGCCGGTATTTCACCTTCTGCCATCCGTTCTGCACGGGCACTGTGGACAGCGCCGGCGCCGGATGACCCGCAAACCTGACAAAACCCTAAGGGATACACCCATGAAATTCCTCGACTTTTCGAACCTGCGCGGTGACATCTACGGCGGCCTCACGGCCGGCGTTGTCGCGCTGCCGTTAGCGCTCGCCTTCGGCGAGGCATCCGGTGCCGGCCCAATTGCGGGTCTCTGGGGCGCTATTTTCGTTGGCTTTTTCGCCTCGTTATTCGGCGGCACTGGCGCGCAGATATCTGGGCCAACCGGACCGATGGTGGTTGTGTTCGCCGGCGTGTTCGCTGATCTTGCTGGCGATGTGTCGCTCATTTTCGCCGCGGTCGTGCTAGCCGGCCTGTTGCAATTGCTGTTCGGCTTTTTGCGACTTGGTCAATACATTCGTCTCGTACCCTACCCCGTTATCTCGGGCTTCATGAGCGGCATCGGTTGCATCATCATCGCTTTGCAAGCAGCACGACTGTTCGGGCACGAGCCATCGGGCGGCGGGACTATTCCAGCGCTTAAGGCAATTCCGGCTGCTGTGATGGACCCCAATTGGTCTGCGGTGATCATCGGCGCCATCACGCTTGTAACGATCTTTATGTGGCCGGCACGACTTGGCAAAATTATCCCCGGTGCCCTTGCCGCGCTCATCATCGGGACACTGCTAAGCTTGTTTTTAACGGGTTCGCCGATCCTCGGTGACATTCCGACAGGCTTTCCGTCGTTTGTTATGCCGGCGCTGCCCGATAGCACGGACACAATGATCGTTATCGCCGAGGCTGCGTTTATCCTAGCGCTGCTCGGCGCCATTGACTCCCTGCTGACGTCGTTGGTCGCGGATAATATGACCCGCACCCGGCATGACTCGGACAAAGAGCTTTTCGGTCAGGGGATCGGTAACACCATCGCCGGCCTGTTTGGTGCTATACCGGGTGCCGGCGCTACGATGCGGACGGTTGTCAACATCCGAACTGGCGGCGCAACGAAAATCGCCGGTATGTTGCATGCCTTGGTACTGATGGCCGTCGTCATCAGTCTTGCGCCGTTGGCGGAAAAAATACCGCATGCGGTGTTGGCCGGTATCTTGGTTAAGGTCGGCTGGGACATTATCGACGTCTCCTACCTTAAGCGCGCCCACAAAGGACCACGTTGGGATTTGGCACTGATGGCGTTGGTTCTGGGCCTGACTGTTTTCGTCGATCTTATTACGGCAGTGCTGGCTGGCGTCGTTCTCGCCTCAATGGCGTTTGTTAAGCAGCTCGCCGATGAGCAGCTGAAAGCGTTCCGGCAAGGTACACCGACGGTCACAACCGAAGAGGAGAAGGCCCTCCTCGACAAAGCCGGCGGCAAAGTCACCTTGTTCGACTTCGGTGGCCCGCTGTCTTTTGGCGCGGCAGCCGATCTCGGCTTGCAAGTACGCGAACACGTCAAAGACCATGGCGCGGCGATGGTGCTCGACTTCTCACGGGTCCCGTTCCTTGATGTATCAGCAGCGCGCGCGATCGAAACGATTGTTTGCGACGCGCGGCAGGCGAACCGCACCGTCTACGTCACGGGAATGCGCGATGACATTCGCAAGGTTCTCGCTGGTCTTGATGCTACCCATTGCCTGCCGGAAAACACGACGTACGAGCAACGTATCGATGCGATTCGCGCGGCTGTTGAAGAAGTTACCGGCGGCAAAGGCGGCGACGATGGCACGACGAAACCGGCTTACGCGTAGTTGACCAACTAGGCACTGCCGTACGCGCAAGAAAGCCCCGCACCGGCGGGGCTTTTTTTGTACTCAGCGCTCCTCATGGCAAAGCCTGGATAACCCAGTCATCATGGCGACGGTGTCCCGATGAGAATCCGCCATGCTCGATCAATTCGCACGTTACCCGCTGACGTTCGGGCCAAGCCCGATTGAGAAACTCGCCCGCTTAAGTGCGCATGTTGATCGTGGCGTGACGTTCTACGCTAAACGCGAGGACTGCAATTCAGGTCTTGCGTTTGGTGGCAATAAACTGCGCAAACTGGAGTACATCGTGCCGGATGTACTGGCTTCTGGCGCTGACACACTCGTCACCATTGGCGGCGTGCAATCGAACCATACGCGACAGGTTGCTGCCGTCGCCGCGAAGCTCGGCATGCGTTGCCGTCTCGTACAAGAGAGCTGGGTACCGGTGAACGATGCGGTGTACGACCGGGTTGGCAACATCTTACTCAGCCGGCTCATGGGCGCCGACGTTGAATTGGTCGATGAAGGCTTCGACATCGGCATCCGGCAAAGTTGGGAGGCGGCGTTAGCCGATGTCCGTGATTTCGGTGGCACACCGTATGCGATTCCAGCCGGCGCGTCGGTTCATCCGCTGGGCGGGCTTGGATTCGTCGGCTTCGCCGACGAGGTGCGCGCGCAAGAGACCGAACTCGGCGTGCGCTTCGACTACATTGTCGTCTGCACCGTCACGGGCTCTACGCACGCGGGTATGTTAGTCGGATTTGCGGCTGATGAGCGCAGCCAACGGGTCATCGGAATCGATGCCAGTGCAACGCCGGCGCAAACACGTGCTCAGGTCCGTGAGATCGCCGAAAAAACCGCCGAGCTTGTCGGACTGCAACGGTCAATAACCGACGAGGACGTTGTATTGATCGAGGACTACGCTTATCCGTTGTACGGCGTACCGAGTGACGAGACTAACGCAGCGATTCGCTTGTGCGCCCGACTTGAGGGCATGCTGACTGACCCGGTCTACGAGGGTAAGTCTATGCAAGGCATGCTCGACTTAGCCGAACGCGGATTCTTCCCGGCTGGTTCAAACGTGCTCTACGCCCACCTCGGCGGTGTGCCGGCGATCAACGGCTACAGTTACTTGTATCGAAATGGGTAACGTTACGTACTCAGGTCTTCGGCGAGCATCAATGCGTTGTCGTCCAGGTCGTAAAACGTCGCGATCTTGACCATTCCGTCGTAGGTCGTTGTTGGACCGTCGAAGCGAATTCCGGCCTTCTCAAGAGCGCTGCGCTCTCGTTCTATATCGGCCACCCCAAAAACCGGAATGGCGTTCCCGGGTTGCGGCTTGTCGTTGTCACCTAAACCTAGCGTTACTCCCTCGGTATGCGTAGCGAGCTCCGTCCAACCCATCTCATCGGAGTGGAAACGAACAGAGAATCCGAGATGGGTTGCGTACCAATCGGCGCTGAGCTGGCGATCGCTGACGTCGATGGCAAAGGTAATGTCGTTCTTAAGAGTTGCGGTGGCCATGGTTGATCTCTGCTAAACTGTCAGTAAGTATAGTAACTATATTTTATGACATTTCAAGTCTTCATCGCGATGTGCGCGCGCGCCTGGTCGTTGACCGTACTCGCGTTGATTGACGCAGGCACGCCGGCCCGCACGACACCGCTCGCCGCTGCGGCGCAAGCCAGCCGGGCCGCCATTGCGGCGAGCCTCGAAAGACTGCGGGTATTGGGCTTGGTCAGCGACAACCAAGGCCATGGGCATCCGCTGCGCCCGGCCGTCCAATTGAGCAGCACCGGACGTGTTGCCGCGCTGGGTGCCAGCCGCTTACTGGCAATCATCGATAACGAATCTGATCGGCAAGTCTTGCGACGCGTGTGGACGCTGCCGCTGCTGCTTGCGATCGACGAACCGGTGAGTTTTGGCGAATTGCGGCGACGACTGGCACCGATTACCGACCGCGCTTTGTCGCAAGCGCTGAAAACTCTGATCGATAAACAATGGGTAATTCGCGAATGGCCCGCCGATAGCAACGGGCGCAATGCGCACTATGTTTGCACTGCTGCTGGTACGACGCTACGCACAAGCCTTGCGTCGTGGGTTACGTTGCCGTGGCGGGCGACTCGGCCTCAACGACGTGACTGAGCATCCCAATCGCCTCGATTTCCAACTCGATACGATCGCCCGGCTGGAGCCAAACCGGTGGTGTACGCGCGAAACCAACACCGGCTGGCGTCCCCATCGCAATAACGTCACCCGGCTCTAGCTCGGCCCAGGTGCTGATGTACTCAATAATAACAGGCAACGAGAAATGCCAGCGATTGACCGTATCGTCCTGCATAGTCGCGCCGTTAATACGGGTTTGCATGCGAAGGTTAAAGTCGTCGGGAACACTAGCGCGAGGTACAAGCCATGGACCCATTGACCCGGAACGATGAAAGTTTTTCCCCGCCGTCCATAACGGCGAATGGCGTTGGTAGCGGCGGATCGAACCATCGTTGAAAACGGTGTAACCCGCGACGTAGTCAAGCGCGTTTGCAGCCGAAATACGTCGGCCAGACCGACCGATTACCGCACCCAGCTCGACTTCCCAATCGTAGTTATCGCCCTCGGGTGGTTTGATTAGCGGCTGGCGGTGACCGGTCACCGAGCCCGCATGGCGCATGAATATCCAGGGCCGCTCTGGCGGCTCGCGACCACCTTCTTGCATATGTTCGAAATAATTGATGCCCACACAGAAGATCTTGTTCGGGTTCGGTATGACCGGCAAAAAGGTCACCGCTTGCTCGTCGAAGTCGGGCGATTCGCTCGCCAGCGCACCAATGTCATTGAGACTTTGATTAATCAAAACGGCTTTAAGGTCTCGGTACGACAAGCGGCAACCCGCATCGATAATGCCGTGCTCGGTCACCAGTCCGTACGACGCGACGTCGCCATTCCGATAGCTCGCAATTTTCATCGCAACAATCCCCTGAATTCTCGGCTTATTTGCTGTTGGCAGTAACGGCGTTCACGCGTATTTCACCGCCGGTTGGATAGCGTCCGATTATGCCCGATCATCTGGAGGTCTACCGCCATGGCCACACATCGCTGGACCGTAACCATTGCTGCTCTGTCGCTGGTCGTTCTTGGCACTGAGGCGGTGGCGTACGAGGAACCGACCTACACCGTGCTCGCGACCTATGACGAGTTTGAAATCCGGCGCTACCAACCCTACCTGGTGGCTGAGACAACGGTTGATGGTGATTTTGAGGCCAGCGGGAATGCTGCCTTTCGATTGCTGGCAGGGTATATATTTGGCGACAACGCGCCGGCAGAGAAAATGGCAATGACGGTGCCGGTCACCCGCCAAGATACCGTTGGCGAGAAGATGGCGATGACTACGCCGGTAACCCGGCAAAATAACGCGTCGTCAACGACTTACCAGTTCGTTATGGAAGCCAAGTACACGCTTGCGTCATTACCGAAGCCCCTTGACCCGCGAGTCAAACTGAAGTCGGTAGACGCGCGAACGGTTGCCGCGCGTCGCTACAGTGGGCGCATAAACGAGCGAAACTACGCGAAAAATCTTACCATCCTTAAAGCAGCGCTGGCCGAGCACGATCTGCAGGCGCTTGGTGAACCGATGTCGGCGGTCTATAACGGCCCGTTCACGCTACCGTTCTTGCGACGCAACGAAGTCCTGATCGACATCGACTCGACGAGTGTTACCAACGCCGTTAAGTGACCCCGTAACCACAGGTACCGAAAACAATGAACACATTGACCCGCCAACTGCCTTTTGTCGCCGCACTACTGCTATGCGGCCCTGCCGTGGCTTGCGACGCGCCGTTGCTCGATCAAACCTTCCGCAGGCTCGCCTCCGACGAATCGGTCAATCTCTGTGAGACGTTCGCCGACAAAGTCGTTCTGGTTGTGAACACGGCGTCGAAGTGCGGCAACACGCCGCAATACGACGGCCTCGAAAAGTTGTACCAACAATACGGCGACGACGGTCTGGTCGTACTTGGGTTTCCGTCTAACGACTTCATGGGACAAGAACCTGGCACTGAAGACGAG
>JBCDBO010000021.1:0-50818 GCA_039183535.1 Pseudomonadota bacterium
CAGGCCACCAAAGACGCCGGCAAGATTGCCGGGCTTGAAGTCAAACGCATCATCAATGAGCCGACAGCGGCGGCGCTCGCTTACGGTATGGATAAGCAGCGCGGCGATCGCAAAGTCGCGGTTTACGATTTAGGTGGCGGTACGTTCGATATCTCGATCATCGAGATCGCCGAAGTAGATGGCGAGCACCAATTTGAGGTGCTGGCGACGAACGGCGATACGTTCCTTGGCGGCGAAGACTTCGATTTGCGGATCATCGACTACCTGGCGGATGAGTTCGAAAAAGAAGCCGGCATCGACATTCGAAAAGACCCACTTGCCATGCAACGTCTCAAGGAGGCAGCCGAGAAAGCGAAGATCGAGCTGTCATCGTCGCAGCAAACCGAGGTCAATTTGCCGTACATCACGGCTGATGCCAGCGGACCGAAGCATCTCAATATCAAACTGACGCGTGCGAAACTCGAATCGCTGGTCGATACGTTAGTCCAGCGCACAATAGAGCCGTGCAAAGTCGCGTTGAATGATGCCGGGCTCAAGGTGAATGACATCGACGACGTTATCTTGGTCGGTGGGCAAATCCGTATGCCGAAGGTGCAAGAAGAGGTGCAGAACTTCTTTGGCAAAGAGCCGCGCCGCGACGTTAACCCTGACGAGGCCGTTGCCGTCGGCGCGGCGATTCAAGGCGGCGTCCTGTCCGGCGACGTAAAAGATGTCTTGCTGCTCGACGTTACGCCGTTGTCGCTCGGTATTGAGACGCTCGGTGGCGTCATGACGAAACTGATCGAGAAAAACACGACCATTCCGGCCAATGCCGAGCAAGTGTTTTCGACGGCTGATGACAACCAGACGGCGGTAACCATCCACGTGCTGCAAGGTGAGCGCGAACGGGCTGGCGATAACAAGTCGCTCGGTAAGTTTGACCTTGCCGATATCCCACCAGCGCCACGCGGTTTGCCGCAGATCGAAGTGAAATTCGATATCGACGCAAACGGGATCTTGAACGTGTCGGCCAAAGACAAAGCGACCGGCAAGTCGCAGAACATCGTCATCAAAGCGTCGAGTGGATTGTCGGACGATGAGATTGATCGGATGGTTCACGAGGCTGAGGCGCACGCGGAGGAAGATCGCAAGTTCCGCGAGCTCGTCGATGTGCGTAACCAAGCCGATCAGTTGATTCACGCGGCGGAGAAAGCCTTGGCCGATCTCGGTGAGAAGGTCGATGCAGAAGAGCGTGGCAACGTGGAAGCCGCCGTTGGCGATCTGAAAGCTGCGCTTGATGGCGACGACCGCGAGGCGATCGAAGCGAAGTCGAAAGCATTGGCCGAAGCGTCAGCCAGTATCGCGCAAAAGGCGTACGAACAAGCGCAGGCGGCCGATGGTGAGGCCGGCGCGAGTGACGACGCTGCACCGGCCGGTGATGACGTTGTCGACGCCGAGTTCGAAGAAGTGAAGGATGACGACAAGAAGTCAGCCTAATAAGCGTGCAATACGGCTGTTTTTCACCTGATGTTCCGGGCGCCGCTTGCGGTGCTCGGGCGGTTTTTTAACGATGGCAAAACGCGACTACTACGAAGTCCTCGGCGTCGCTCGCGATGCCAGTGACGGTGATATCAAAAAGGCGTACCGGCGGCTGGCGATGAAATACCACCCGGACCGTAACGCCGACAACGCCGACGCCGAGGCGCAGTTCAAAGAGGTCAAAGAGGCGTACGAGGTCCTCTCGAAGGCCGACAAACGTGCCGCCTACGATCAGTTCGGTCATGCGGGCTTAAGTGGCGCCGGCGCTGGCGGCCCAGGCGGCGCCGATGCGTTTAGCGACATCTTTGGCGATGTCTTCGGCGACATTTTTGGCGGCGGTCGGCGCGGTGGCCGCTCGCAGGTCTACCGCGGCGCCGATTTGCGCTATGAGCTCGAAATGACGCTCGAAGACGCGGTGGCTGGCGACACCGTCAATATCGAAGTACCGACCACCAGCAACTGCGCTACCTGCGCCGGCAGCGGCGCAGCGCCTGGTAGTGCGCCAGAGACCTGCTCGACGTGTGGCGGCAGCGGTCAGGTGCGCATGCAGCAGGGCTTTTTTTCGGTGCAGCAGACCTGTCCGGCGTGTCGCGGCCGCGGGACTGTGATTAATGATCCGTGTCCGACTTGTCACGGCAACGGCCGGGTCGTTGAAAACCGGAAGTTGGCCGTCAAAGTGCCGCCTGGTGTCGACGACGGCGATCGGATCCGTTTGACCGGCGAGGGCGAAGCCGGTCGCAACGGCGGACCGCCCGGCGATTTATACGTTGAGATCCGTTTGGCGGCGCACAAGCTGTTTGAGCGTGAGGGCGGCGACCTTAGCACCGAGGTGCCAATTAGCATGGTGACAGCTGCGCTCGGCGGCAGCGTCGAGTTGCCGACGTTGGAGGGACAAGTGTCGCTCAAAATTCCATCGGGGACGCAGTCCGGCAAGGTGTTTAGGTTGCGCGGTAAAGGCGTCGCTACTGTGCGCGATTCGCGCAAAGGCGATCTGTTCTGCCGAGTGGTCGTCGAAACACCGGTCGATCTGACGCGCGAGCAAGAGAGTCTGCTGCGCCAATTCGACGAGTCGCTCGCCATGGATAGCACCCAACATAGCCCTCGCTCAGAGAGCTGGACCGATTCGGTAAAACGTTTCTTCGAACGGATTAGTTCGTGAGTGGTGCGCCGCTTCGCGTCGCGGTTCTCGGCGCGAGCGGGCGGATGGGGACGGCCGTCCGGGCGGTTGCTGGTGCCGATCCCGACATCGACATCGTCTCGGCCTGGTCACGCTCGCAAGCGGCGTCGGCTGGCTGGACGACCGATCTCGCGCAAGCCCTAGAGCGGGCCGATATTGCCATTGACTTCTCTTTGCCGGCGGCGACGCCAGCGATCGCTGCCGCGTGCATCGCGCACAACACGGCGTTGGTCAGTGGTGTGACCGGTTTAACGGACGAGGCGGCAACGGCGCTCCAGAACGCAGCAGTCAAGGTCGCCGTACTGCACGAGCACAACCTCAGTCTCGGCGTACACGTTCTTTCGGCGTTGGTGGCTCAGGCCGCGACCTGGTTACCAGCGGAGTTCGATTGCAGCATTGTCGAGACGCATCACACGCAAAAACGCGATGCACCGTCCGGCACGGCCGTCAGCATCGCCGCGGCTGTGACTGAGGCCGCGCCCGATCGCGAGCCAGCGATCGTATCGGTTCGCGGCGGTAACGTCGTCGGTGATCATCAGGTTGCGTTTATGGGACCGCGCGAGCGCATCGAGCTAACCCACCGGGCTGATGATCGCGCGGTCTTCGCGCACGGTGCGATCGCCGCCGCCAAATGGCTGGTTACGCGGAGCCCCGGACGCCTGTGGCGCGTTGCCGACTGGCTGTCGGCTACGCGCGGCCATTGAGTCAAGGCAAGGCTTGGAGTTAAACTTGCCCAGGTCGCGACCGGCTGCGGCAGCAAACCCTAGCGGAAGTGCCAGCTCTCAATGAGCCGCCTTCCGCTTTCGTGCATCTGGAGCATGGAATTGTTGAGCGGCGACACTGATTAGGACAGCGATGAGGAACAGCCACGCATGACACGAGCGATTCTCGCCTTGGCCGACGGTACTGTATTCGAAGGCGTCTCGATCGGGGCCGAAACGCGATCCATCGGCGAAGTCGTCTTCAATACGGCGATGACCGGCTATCAAGAAATTCTCACAGACCCGTCGTATTGCCGCCAGATCGTCACCCTCACGTACCCACATATCGGTAACACGGGCACCAACAGCCTCGATTTCGAGTCGCGCGAAATCTTTGCCGCCGGACTGATCGTTCGAGATCGCTCAATCATCACCAGCAACTACCGTAACGAGCAGAACCTGACCGAGTTCTTGCGGCGCGGCAACATTCCCGCTGTGGCGGAAATCGATACCCGTCAATTGACCCGACGGTTGCGCGAGACCGGCGCGCAAGCCGGCTGTATTGTGGTCGGTGATGAAGCGGCCGAGGATGCCATTGCCGCCGCCGGTAAATTCCCGGGACTGGCCGGCATGGATCTCGCTAAGGTCGTTTCGTGTCCATCGCGATACCAGTGGGCACTCGGGACTGAATGGCCAGATGGTGCTGGGCCGGTGACGCGCCACGTTGCGCAGTTTCATGTGGTCGCCTACGATTTTGGGGTCAAGCGCAACATTTTGCGATTGCTCTGCGATCAGGACTGTCGAGTCACGGTCGTACCGGCCACAACGTCGGCGGACGACGTGCTGGCGCTCGAGCCGGACGGCGTCTTCTTATCGAACGGTCCTGGGGATCCAGACCCTTGCGACTATGCAATCGCAGCGACGCGCGAATTTCTAGATCGCGAGATACCGCTGTTCGGAATTTGTCTGGGCCACCAAGTGCTGGCGTTGGCCTTGGGCGGTTCGACGCGCAAAATGAAATTTGGCCATCACGGTGCGAATCACCCGGTGCGCGATGAGGAGTCGCAGCGAGTCTTCATCACGAGCCAGAACCACGGCTTCGAGGTTGATCCAGCGTCGTTATCAGACGACATCACGATTACCCATCGGTCTTTGTTCGACGGCTCCGTGCAAGGGATTCGCAGCAACAGCAAGCCGGCATTCGGCTTCCAAGGACATCCTGAAGCCTCGCCCGGCCCACACGATATTCAAGAGTTATTTCAGCGCTTCGCCGAACTGATGCGGATCGCACAGCAGTCGAAGGGATCTGCCGACGTTAGTGCCTGACCGTAGCCGCCGACAATTACCGACTATCGACAACAAAGGTTGCCATGCCAAAACGTGAGGACATCAGCAGCGTACTGATCATTGGAGCCGGTCCAATCGTGATCGGACAGGCGTGCGAGTTTGACTACTCGGGCGCACAAGCCTGCAAGGCGCTGCGCGAGGAGGGCTACCGCGTCATCCTTGTCAACTCGAATCCGGCAACGATCATGACCGACCCGGATATGGCCGATGCGGTGTACATCGAGCCTATCGCGTGGCAAGCGGTCGAACACATCATCGAAAAAGAAAAACCCGATGCGTTACTGCCAACGATGGGGGGGCAGACTGCGCTTAACTGTGCCCTCGATCTCGTGCGTGAAGGTGTTCTTGAGAAGCATGGCGTCGAGATGATCGCTGCGTCGCGAGAGGCGATCGATATGGCCGAGGATCGTGACCAATTCAAAAAAGCGATGCTCAGTATCGGCCTCGAAGTGCCACGCGCCTATATTGCGCATTCGTTGGAGGAGGCCTACGAAGGCCAAACGCAAGTTGGCTTCCCAACGATCATTCGCCCGTCCTTCACGATGGGCGGCAGCGGCGGCGGCATCGCGTACAACAAAGAAGAGTTTGAGGAGATCGTGTTGCGAGGCCTCGATTTGTCCCCGACAACCGAGGTCCTGGTCGAGGAAAGCGTACTCGGCTGGAAAGAGTACGAGATGGAGGTCGTTCGCGATCGCAACGACAACTGCATTATCGTTTGCGCGATTGAGAATTTAGATCCAATGGGCGTCCACACCGGCGATTCGATTACGGTCGCGCCGACGCAAACGCTGACCGATAAGGAATACCAACAAATGCGCGATGCGTCGATCGCCGTGTTGCGCAAGATTGGTGTTGAGACCGGTGGGTCGAACGTGCAATTCGCCGTGAATCCGCGCGATGGACGGCTTGTCGTTATCGAAATGAATCCACGTGTGTCGCGCTCGTCGGCGTTGGCATCGAAAGCGACTGGGTTTCCAATTGCCAAAGTTGCCGCGAAGTTGGCGATTGGCTACACGCTCGACGAACTCGACAACGAAATAACCGGCGGTGCGACACCGGCGTCGTTCGAGCCAAGCATCGACTACGTCGTCACGAAAATCCCACGCTTTACGTTCGAAAAGTTTCCCGACGCGGACAGCCGATTGACCACGCAGATGAAATCGGTTGGCGAGGTCATGGCGATGGGCCGGACGTTCCAAGAATCGTTGCAGAAAGCGCTGCGCGGTCTGGAGTACGGCTACGACGGCCTTGATGAGCAGTTGCCGCGTAACGCAACTGAGACAGACCTCGAAACTTTGGATAACGAACTGCGCTTCGCGGGCCCCGGTCGCTTGATGTATGTGGCGGATGCGTTTCGCCACGGCCACAAAATCGACGATGTACATCGCCTATCCGGCATCGACCCATGGTTTCTCGGCCAGATTCTCGACCTCGTTCGCACCGAGGAGAACATTCGCCGGCTCGGTCGAGCGGCATTGACCGCGGAGAATCTCTGGTCGATAAAACGCAAAGGGTTTGGCGATGCGCGCTTGGCGAAGCTGATCGGCGTCGACGAAGTCAAAGTTCGTGATGTTCGCGTACAGCAAGGTGTAACGCCGGTATACAAGCGTGTCGACACTTGTGCGGCGGAGTTCGCAACACCGACGGCATATATGTATTCGACGTACGAGCGCGAATGCGAGTCGGAGCCGAGCGAGCGCCAGAAGATCATGATTCTCGGCGGTGGTCCAAACCGAATCGGTCAGGGCATCGAGTTCGACTACTGTTGCGTCCATGCCGCACTGTCGTTACGCGATGCCGGCTTTGAGACCATCATGGTCAACTGCAACCCAGAAACCGTCTCGACCGACTACGACACGTCGGACCGACTGTACTTCGAGCCGCTGACCTTCGAGGATGTCATGGACATCATCGATGTGGAAAAACCGCTGGGCGTGATCGTTCAGTTTGGCGGGCAAACGCCATTGAAATTGGCCCGCGCGTTGGAGGCGGCCGGTGCGCCGATCATTGGTACGTCACCGGATTCAATCGACCTCGCCGAGGATCGCGAGCGCTTCCAGCAATTGGTGAATTCTCTGGACTTGCGCCAGCCGCCAAACAAGACTGCGCGCAACGATACTGAGGCGGTCATGCTCGCGGCGGAAGTGGGTTATCCGTTGGTCGTACGGCCCTCGTATGTCCTCGGTGGACGCGCAATGGAAATTGTCTACAGCGAAGATGATCTTCGCAGCTATGTCACCGAGGCCGTGCAAGTGTCGAACGAGTCGCCGATCTTGCTTGATCGCTTTCTCGATCAAGCGAAAGAGGTCGATGTCGATGCGATCTGCGACGGTGAAGACGTGCTGATCTGCGGCATGATGGAGCATATTGAGCAGGCGGGCGTGCACTCCGGCGATTCCGGTTGTTCGTTGCCACCGTTTAGTCTGGACGCGAACGTGCAAGATCAAATGCGAACGCAAATTCGTAAGCTCGCGAAGGCTTTAAACGTGGTCGGCTTAATGAATACGCAGTTCGCTGTTCAGAACGGTGTTATCTACCTACTTGAGGTGAATCCACGCGCATCGCGCACGGTACCGTTCGTCTCGAAAGCGACCGGCTTGTCTGCAGCGAAAATCGCCGCGTTGGTGATGGCTGGCAAGACGCTTGCCGAACTTGATGTTCTGAGCGAGCGGATTCCGCCGTACTTCTCTGTGAAGGAGTCGGTTTTCCCGTTCCAAAAGTTCCCCGGCGCCGATCCGATATTGGGTCCCGAAATGAAATCGACCGGCGAGGTGATGGGAACGGGCCGCTCGTTCGGCGAGGCCTACGCCAAGGCGCAGCTCGCCTCGGGCGTCATTTTGCCAACACAAGGCACGGCGCTGTTGTCGGTTCGTAATCAAGACAAAGAAGCAATCGTTGAGTTGGCCCGTATCCTTGTTGAGCGAGGCTTCAATCTCGTCGCAACACACGGGACGGCAAAGGCCGTCGCTGCGGAGGGTATCGCTTGCCGCCGCGTCAATAAGGTGCGCGAAGGCCGGCCACATATCGTCGACTTGATCAAGAACGAAGAGATCAGCCTTATCGTCAACACGACTGAGGGCAAGCAAGCCATCCGCGATTCACATCCAATTCGAGCGGCGACGATCGGTCGCGGTATCACTTACTACACGACGTTGGCAGCGGCGCTAGCGACCTGCACGGCGATCGAGCATCTCGATGATGACGCCGTCAACCGACTGGAAGATCTACACCGCGAGGCGGCCGCATGAGCAAAGTCCCAATTACTGTGGCCGGCGCGGAAAAACTCAAAGCCGAACTGGACCGTCTAAAAAGTACGGATCGACCGCGAGTCATTGCGGCAATTGCCGAGGCGCGTGCCCATGGTGACCTAAAGGAGAACGCCGAGTATCACGCGGCCAAGGAGCAGCAGGGATTTATCGAAGGTCGAATTCAGGAGATCGAGGCGAAGCTATCGAACGCGCAAGTCATCGACGTAACGACACTGCGCCAGACCGGCCGAGTCGTTTTTGGTGCGACGGTAGAGGTGTTCGATGAGGCGACCGAAGAGTCGATCAGCTATCGGATCGTTGGCGATGACGAGGCCGATATTAAGGCCGGCCTTATTTCCGTGAGCTCACCGATCGCACGCGCACTAATCGGTAAGAGCGAGGGCGATCTTGTCAAAGTCGCCGTGCCGGGCGGCGATCGAGAGCTAGAAATCGTCGAGGTGCGTTACATTTGACTGGGCGGCACTACTCGAACGATACCTTCGGTTGCTTTGGATGGGGCCGGTACAACAGGGCAACCATCCCGACGCGCTGCACGCACTCCGCTTTTGTAGCGGCGCAAAGTTGGTCGACGATCTCGGTTCGAGCGGCTTTGTCGCGACCACGTGCGCGTACCTTAACGAGCTCATGGTGCAGCAAGGCCGAATCGCATTCGGCAATCACGGCCTCAGTCAGACCTTTGTCGCCAATCAACACGATCGGATGCAGCAAATGACCCAGCCGGCGCAGTTGTTTTTTCTGTTTTTCGTTCAGCATCGGGCGGACGATACCGCTCGGCGGCACGCAGCGCCATCCGAGTCGCCATTTTGTGAGTAAACCGCGTGGCAGCCAGCGTGGCTGGCGCGAGCGCCAGGAACGTGACCCCTACGTTCAACAAGCGCGCCGGGACGGCTACCGTTCACGCGCTGTCTACAAACTGGATGAATTACTGCAAGCTGCGCGCTGGCAGCCTGGAAAGGCACT
This sequence comes from Pseudomonadota bacterium, assembly GCA_039183535.1. Classification (GTDB taxonomy): domain Bacteria; phylum Pseudomonadota; class Gammaproteobacteria; order Steroidobacterales; family Woeseiaceae; genus JBCAXA01. The sequence goes on from JBCDBO010000021.1 coordinate 8,973, forward strand.
CGCGGCCATCGATCTTGGTGCGGCCCCCGGCGCGTGGTCGCAATACGTCGCTCGCAAGGCGCGAGGCGATGTTCGGATCGTCGCGGTCGATATCTTGCCAATCGAACCGATGCCGGGGGTTACAACTGTGGTTGGTGACTTCACGGACGATGCGATACTCGCTGAGATCAGACAGAGCATCGACGCTGGCGCTGCAGACCTTGTAATGAGCGATATGGCGCCCAATCTCAGTGGAGTGAAAGCCGTCGATCAGCCGCGCGCGATGTATCTCGCCGAGTTAGCGATGGAAGCGGCGACCGAGTTTTTGGTGGCGGGCGGCTGGTTCATCTGCAAGGTCTTTCACGGCGAAGGTTTTGACCCATATGTCGCCGAAGCGAGACGGCGGTTTTCGTCGGTAAAAGTGAAGAAACCGGCGGCATCACGCGGCTCCAGCCGCGAGACCTATCTGCTGGCGAGAAACTAATCGGTAGTGTAGGGTCTAATTTGAGAACGGCTGCCTGGCAGTCGCCGCCGTGGGCGGGGATTCAGGGCCGGAACTGAGAGGCATGATCGTGAATGATCTGACCAAGAATATTGTTGTTTTTGTCGTAATCCTGGTTGTGCTGCTATCGGTGGCCAAGGGCTTTGGCCCGGGTATCGCCGCTCAGCAGCAAGAGCAACCGTACTCGGAGTTTCTCCAGCAAGTCGACAACAATGACGTGACGGCGGTGTTGTTCCAAGGCGACCGTATTAGCTACGTAACCCGCAACGCGACGAGCAACAGCAACCCGTACCCGTACTTTACGATGTCGCCGGAGTCGAGCAACGAAGCCGTCGTCGGTACATTGCACGACAAAGGCATTACGTTCAGCAGTGAGCAACCGGAGGAACAGGGCTTTCTATCGCAGCTCTTTATTAGCTCGTTCCCGATTTTGCTGCTGATTGGCGTTTGGATCTATTTCATGCGGCAAATGCAAGGCGCCAGCGGCGGACGCGGTGCCATGTCGTTCGGCAAGAGCCGCGCGCGGCTGCTCGGCGAGGACCAGGTCAACGTCACGTTCGCGGACGTGGCCGGCGTCGAAGAGGCGAAAGAGGAAGTCGGCGAGATTGTTGACTTCCTGAAAGACCCAAGCCGTTTTCAACGGCTCGGCGGCAAGATTCCAAAAGGCGTGCTGATGGTCGGTTCACCGGGTACGGGTAAGACCTTGCTCGCGCGAGCCATTGCCGGCGAAGCTAAGGTGCCGTTCTTCACGATATCGGGCTCCGACTTCGTCGAGATGTTCGTTGGTGTCGGTGCCTCGCGCGTTCGCGACATGTTTGAGCAGGCGAAAAAACATGCTCCGTGCATTATCTTCATCGATGAGATCGACGCCGTCGGTCGGCACCGTGGCGCTGGCTTAGGCGGTGGACACGATGAGCGTGAGCAAACGCTGAACCAATTACTGGTGGAAATGGATGGCTTCGAGGGCAACGAGGGCATTATCGTTATCGCAGCAACCAACCGCCCTGACGTTCTTGACCCGGCATTGTTGCGACCCGGCCGTTTCGACCGCCAGGTCGTTGTGCCACTGCCGGATGTTCGCGGTCGCGAGCAAATTTTGAAAGTACACATGCGCAAGGTGCCGCTCGGTGACGATGTGAAGCCGGCGATTATCGCCCGCGGCACACCAGGGTTCTCGGGCGCTGACCTTGCGAACCTCGTCAATGAGGCGGCTCTGTTCGCGGCGCGTGCCAATCATCGCGTTGTCGGTATGGAAGAGTTTGAGAAGGCCAAAGACAAAATCATGATGGGCGCTGAGCGGCGCTCGATGGTGATGAGCGAGGACGAGAAAAAACTGACGGCGTACCACGAAGCCGGCCACGCGATCGTCGGTCTTGTCGTTCCTGATCACGACCCCGTCTACAAAGTTACGATTATTCCTCGCGGTCGCGCTCTCGGTGTCACGATGTTTTTGCCTGAACAGGATCGTTACAGCGCGTCGAAGCAGCGTCTTGAGAGTCAAATATCGAGTTTGTATGGCGGCCGCCTCGCGGAAGAACTGATCTTCGGGGCGGAGTCGGTAACCACCGGCGCGTCGAACGACATTGAACGCGCGACGGAGATTGCCCGCAACATGGTGACCAAATGGGGCTTGTCCGAGCGCCTCGGTCCGTTGACCTACAGCGAGGATGAGGGTGAGGTCTTTCTCGGCCGATCTGTAACGAACCACAAGCAAGTTTCCGACGAGACGATGGATACGATCGATCTTGAGATTCGAGCGATCATTGACCGGAACTACCAGCGGGCGAAATCCATTCTGGAAGAGCACGATACGAAATTGCATGTCATGGCCGATGCCCTGATCAAGTACGAGACCATCGACGAAGATCAAATTAAGGACATCATGGAAGGGCGCACGCCGCGTCCACCGACTGGTTGGGAAGACACCGACTCGACGCCGCCTCCTTCCGGCGCCGATCCGTCACGCAGCGGCCGCGAGCCGGGTGGTTCGATCGGCGGTCCGGCCGGCCAGCACTGAACCTAGCTCGTTTTCATATCGCCGCTGGGGACCTTGTCCTCGGCGGCGCTCACGCTCACGTCATGGGCGTGTTGAACGTTACCCCCGATTCATTCTCCGATGGCGGGCGCTATCGGTCACTCGACCGTGCCTTGCGTCGGGCGGAAACTATGGTGGCTGAGGGTGCGGCTCTCGTTGACGTCGGTGGCGAGTCGACTCGTCCCGGTGCGCAAGCGGTTAGCGAGGCCGAGGAGTTGGACCGTGTTGTACCAACGATCGAAGCCATCAACTCGCGCTGCGACGTCGCGATCTCGGTCGATACCAGCACACCAGCCGTCATGCGCGAAGCGGTCGCTGCCGGCGCGGTGCTGATAAACGATGTTCGAGCGTTGCGACGGTCTGGCGCTATTTCCGCCGCTGCGGCGACGACAGCGGCCGTCTGCCTGATGCATATGCAAGGCGAGCCGGCAACGATGCAATCCCGGCCCGCCTACACCGACCCCGTTACGGAGGTGGTCAATTTTCTCAACTCGAGAATCGATGCGGCTGTTGCGGCGGGTATCGACCGCTCGCGTTTGCTGGTTGATCCTGGATTCGGTTTCGGCAAAACACTGGATCACAACCTCGTGCTACTGAGTCAGGTGTCGCGGTTCGCAACACTAGCGCCGCTACTGATCGGCGTCTCCCGTAAATCGATGCTCGGTGCGCTAACCGGTAGGGGCATCGAGGACCGTCTTGCCGCCGGAACTGCGGCCACTGCCCTGGCGTTGCAGAGCGGAGCGTGTATAGTTCGCGCCCACGACGTGGCGGCAACAGTCGATGTGGCAAAGGTCGTCGCTGCAGTGCAGGAGGCATCTGGAGAGCCGTCATGAGTAGACGTTATTTCGGTACCGATGGCGTTCGCGGTGAAGTGGGCCAGCACCCAATGACCGTTGAATTCGCGCTGCGCCTCGCGAATGCGGCGGCGCGTGTCTTGGCTCCGAATGGTGGCAGTGTCTTGATTGGTAAGGACACGCGCGTATCGGGCTACATGTTCGAATCAGCCTTGGAAGCTGGCTTCGTTGCGGCCGGCGTCGATGTGATGATCCTCGGGCCGCTACCGACGCCGGGTATTGCCTACATGACGCGTTCGTTCGCGGCGGATCTTGGTGTCGTTATCAGCGCGTCGCACAATTTGTATTTCGACAATGGCATCAAGTTCTTCGATCGTAACGGCTCGAAACTGTCTGACGATGTTGAGCTGCAAATCGAAGCGTTACTCGACGAGCCGTCGGTCACGCTGGAATCGAAGCGTCTTGGCCGGGCTACGCGTATAGAAACATCGCGCGCTCGTTATCAAGATTTTTGCAAGGATTCGATCAAAGGCGTCTCGCTGGAAGGCTTACGGATCGTACTCGACTGCTCGAATGGCGCCGGCTACAAAGTTGCGCCGCGAATTCTCTCCGAGCTTGGCGCTGAGGTTATTCCGATCGGTTGCTCGCCGAACGGCCGCAATATCAATCACGATTGCGGTTCGACCGCGCCGGGCCTGCTGCAAAAAACCGTCGTTGCTGTCGATGCCGATCTCGGTATAGCGCTCGATGGCGATGGTGATCGTTTGGTCATGATCGACCACGAGGGAGCATTAATTGATGGCGACCAGCTGATTTACATCATTGCGAGTGCTCGTGCCGACAATGATCAACTGAACGGGCCGGTAGTTGGGACGGTTATGAGTAATCTAGGACTCGAGCGGGCCTTGGGTGACAAGGGCATTGGTTTTGTCCGCGCGAAGGTGGGTGACCGCTACGTGATCGAACAAATGCAACAGCACGGCGCTTCACTCGGCGGTGAGTCGTCGGGGCACCTCATTTGCCTAGATAAGACAACGACAGGCGACGGTGTTATCAGCGCGCTACAGGTGTTGGCCATCGTGCAATCGAGCGGGCGCCGCTTGAAGGATTTGGCGGCGGATATGCCGATGTACCCGCAGTGCATGATTAATGTACGCGTAGAGCAACGGTTCGATCCGTCGGAGTCGGCGCCGATTCAGAAAGCGGTCGCCGCTGCAGAGGCGTCGCTAGCCGAACGCGGCAGGATTGTCCTCAGGGCGTCCGGCACGGAACCGGTAATTCGGGTCATGGTCGAAGGCGAAGACGAGGCGGAAGTTCGTGCCACGGCGGAATCGCTGGCTGGCGTCGTAAAAACTGCAGCCTGAGGGCTAGCGATTGATTTGCGTACCCTCGGCAGGTACGCTTGCCGCCTTTTTTACACCGGTCAAAGGAGCTTCGCGTTGCGAAAGCCCCTCATTTGCGGCAACTGGAAGATGAACGGCAGCCGTGCCGCTAACGCGACGCTACTCGCTGGCGTTTGCGCCGCACATACGCCAAAGGCAGAGCTTGCGGTCTGTCCGCCCGCTCCGTACCTCGGTGAGGTGGCGGAGCTGCTGGCCGACTCGACGGTGGCACTGGGGGCGCAAGACGCCCACGCGGAGGATTCTGGTGCGTTCACCGGCGATATAGCGGCGCCGATGCTGGCAGAGTTTGGTGTGCGTTATGTCATTGTCGGGCATTCAGAACGGCGCGCGATGCACGCTGAGACGGATGCGATCGTTGCGGCCAAGTTTGTCGCGGTGCTGAAAGCGGGTCTTACGCCGATACTGTGCGTCGGTGAGACGCTGGAGGAGCGCGAATCCAACGCCACGGACGCGGTCGTTACGCGGCAGATCAATACGGTTCTGGCGGTGGCTGAGTCACTGGCGATAGACACAGCGGTGATTGCGTATGAGCCCGTATGGGCGATTGGCACCGGCCGTACGGCGACGCCAGAGATGGCTCAAGAGGTGCACGCACGAATTCGCGCGCTGTTAGCGGCACACGACGACAACGTGGCGAGTACGGTGCGGATACTGTACGGCGGCAGTATGAAGCCCGCCAATGCGGCCGAACTTCTGGCAATGCCGGATGTCGACGGTGGCTTGATTGGCGGTGCGTCTTTGCAGGCTGATGATTTCGTTGCGATCGCCGCGGCGGCACCGGCCTAGAGAATTTAGCAGGTATAGACATGAGTACGCTCTACGTATCGCTCACCATCCTATTGGTGTTCGTCTCGATCGCATTAATCGCGCTGGTATTGCTGCAAAAAGGCAAGGGCGCTGACGCCGGCGCCGCGTTCGGGGCCGGTGCTTCCGGAACGGTGTTTGGCGCACGCGGTAGCACCAATTTCTTGTCCCGGTCGACCTCGTTATTGGCAACCGTTTTTTTCGCTGTATGCCTGGCTTTGGCATACCTCAGCGCGCAGCGGACCGGGCCAACCAGCTTATTGGACGACCTGGAGGACAGCCCCGCAGCGGTCGTCGAGGAGCCAGTAGAGACCGTCACGGACGACGCCGAGCTAGCGATACCGGACGCAGTGGCGGACCCTATGGATTTACCGCTCGAAATTCCGGAAGATGCAGGCGACGCGACGACCTTAGAAATTCCTGCCGATGGGTCCGGCGAGGACGCGCCGGCCGACGAGGGCGACAACTGATCGGTTAAGCCGATGTGGTGGAATTGGTAGACACGCTGTCTTGAGGGGGCAGTGGCGAAAGCCGTGCCAGTTCGAGTCTGGCCATCGGCACCACCCGATCAGTATCTGCGACGCCTCGTCGTCGCACCGCGAGCACCAGGGCTGAGCCCTGGCCAGCTCGGCCTACCAAACGGCGCTACGCGCTGAAAAACCGTCGAATTTTTGAACGCTTACGACCCAATTACGTTCAGCAGGTAACCCCGCGAAATCACGCCAGATTGCTGACTCGCGTGTCGCTACGCTGATACAATAAGAGACACGGGGGGATCGGCTGCGCTATCGCGTCCGATCCGTACAGCAATGACGTGTTTGCTGCGAGTTTATAGTGCTCGAAAATTATTTACCGATACTCATTTTTCTTGGTGTCGCTGGCGGTCTTGGCGTCGTCCTATTGGTGTTGGGGTTCCTACTCGGCCAAGGCGGCAAAGACGCTGAGAAGTTATCCCCGTACGAGTGCGGGTTCGAGGCCTTCGAAGACTCACGGATGAAGTTTGATGTCCGTTACTACCTCGTCGCCATCCTGTTCATCATTTTCGATTTAGAGATCGCCTTCCTGTTTCCATGGGCCGTTCGCTTCTCTGAGCTCGGCCCATTCACGTGGGCTGCGATGGGTATTTTTCTCGCTCTGCTGGTCGTCGGCTTCATTTACGAGTGGAAGAAGGGAGCACTCGAGTGGGATTGAACCCAGAGGCATTGCCCGCCGAGCCGGTTGATAACACATTGCCGGCCGGCAGCATTCAGCAAAAGGGCTTCGTCGTGACCGCGGTCGACACCGTCGTCAATTGGGCACGTACCGGATCGATGTGGCCGATGACGTTTGGGTTAGCGTGTTGTGCGGTGGAGATGATGCATGCCGGCGCCGCGCGCTACGACTTGGATCGGTTTGGTGTGGTGTTCCGACCAAGCCCGCGCCAATCGGATGTCATGATCGTCGCTGGGACGCTCGTTAACAAAATGGCACCGGCGTTACGCAAGGTCTACGACCAGATGCCTGAACCACGATGGGTAATTTCGATGGGCTCCTGCGCGAACGGTGGTGGTTATTACCACTACTCCTACGCGGTCGTTCGCGGTTGCGATCGGATCGTCCCGGTTGACGTCTACGTTCCGGGATGCCCACCGACCGCCGAAGCGCTGCTTTACGGAATCATCCAATTGCAGAATAAGATCAAGCGCACGGACACAATCGCGCGTGCCTGATCTGAGCGACTCATGAGTAATCACGCTGAGGCGCTAGTCGCCGCGCTCACAGAAACGCTGGCCGAGCGCGTCACTGTCAGCGTTACGCCGCAAGACGAAGTCATCGCCGAGACCGATATCGATAACCTGATCGCCGTTGCGACAGAGCTGCGCGACGATGCGACGTTGGCATTCGATACGCTCATCGATTTGTGCGGCGTTGATTACCTGACCTATGGCAAGGCGGAGTGGAAAACCGAATCGGCCACCGATTCCGGGTTCTCTCGCGGTGTCGATCGCCAGCCAGCGGTTGTTGACTATTCCAGTGCGTTTCCGCCACGCCGCTTCGCGGTTGTCAGCCATCTGCTTTCGATTGGCCACAACTGGCGTTTGCGCTTGCGTGTCTACACGGGCGAGGCCAACCCGCCGATCGTGCCATCGCTCACCGGCGTTTGGGCTGGGGCAAATTGGTTCGAACGCGAGGCCTTTGATCTTTACGGGATTGTATTTTCCGGGCACAACGACTTGCGCCGCATACTCACCGATTACGGTTTCATCGGTCACCCGTTTCGCAAGGACTTCCCGCTGTCGGGGCATGTCGAGGTGCGCTACGACCCGACCCTTGGTCGTGTCGCCTACGAACCGGTCAGTATCGAACCGCGAACGCTAGTCCCGAAGGTCATCCGCGAGGACAACCGCTACGACGAGCAATTGCGTAGGACGGGTGGCTAGTGGCCGAGATAGAGAACTTCACGATGAACTTCGGGCCGCAGCATCCCGCAGCCCATGGCGTACTGCGACTCGTCCTGGAGATGAATGGCGAGACGATTCAAAAAGCGGACCCGCACATAGGCTTGTTGCATCGCGCGACCGAGAAGCTCGCTGAGTCGAAACCGTATAACCAAAGCATCGGTTACATGGACCGACTCGACTACGTCTCGATGATGTGCAACGAGCACGGCTATGTGTTGGTCATCGAAAAGTTGCTAGGGATTGCGCCGCCGCTTCGTGCGCAGTACATCCGCGTGATGTTCGACGAGATTACGCGAATTTTGAACCACCTCATGTGGCTCGGTGCGCATGGATTGGACATTGGCGCGATGACAATGTTTCTGTTCTGTTTTCGGGAACGGGAAGATCTGATGGACTGCTACGAGGCGGTTTCCGGTACGCGGATGCATGCCACGTATTACCGACCCGGTGGCGTCTATCGCGATCTGCCGCAAGAGATGCCGCAGTACCAAGCCTCGAAGTGGCGCTCGCAGAAAGAGGTCGACAAACTAAACGATGCACGGTCGGGATCGTTGCTCGATTTTATTGAGCGATTCACCGAACGCTTTCCAGGTTGCGTTGACGAGTACGAAACGTTGCTCACCGAAAATCGCATTTGGAAGCAACGTACCGTCAATATTGGTGTTGTTACACCGGAGCGGGCCAAGCAGCTAGGGTTTACCGGTCCGATGTTGCGCGGTTCTGGCGTTGAGTGGGATCTTCGCAAAAAGCAGCCATACGAGGTCTATGCTGACATCGACTTCGACATTCCCGTCGGCGTTAACGGTGATTGCTACGACCGCTATTTGGTCCGCGTCGAGGAGATGCGCCAGTCCAACCGCATTATTCAGCAGTGCGTCAAATGGCTGCGGGCGAACCCAGGCCCGGTGATGCTCGATGATCGAAAAATCGCGGCGCCGCGGCGGGTCGAGATGAAGGACGATATGGAGTCATTGATTCATCACTTTAAGCTCTTTACCGAGGGGTACGCCGTTCCTGCCGGCGAAGCCTATGCCGCGGTCGAGCACCCGAAAGGGGAATTTGGTGTCTATCTCATCTCGGACGGTGCGAATAAGCCGTATCGCGTCAAAGTACGCGCACCGGGGTTTGCGCATCTCGCGGCGCTCAGTGAAATGGTGGAGGGCCATATGTTGGCCGACGTCGTTGCCGTCATTGGAACGCAAGATGTCGTTTTCGGTGAGATCGATCGATGAGCGCGGCCGTTCTTAATGAGCACCTACGAGAAGCGATCGATCATTGGTTGCAGCGATTCCCGGCCGATCAAAAACGCTCCGCCATCATCGGTGCATTGCACGCAGCGCAGCATGAGAATCACGGCTACGTAACGGTGGAGCAGATGGATGCCATTGCGGCATACCTCGATCTGGAGCCGATCAAAGTTTATGAGGTCGCTAGCTTCTATTCGATGTTCGAGACGAAACAAGTCGGGCGCCACAGTGTTTCAATTTGCACCAATGTTTCGTGCATGTTGCGCGGTGCGGACGAACTCGTCGAACACGTAGAGCAACGGCTCGGCATTGAGACGGGCGAGAGCACGGACGACGGGCGAATTTATTTGAAGCGTGAAGAGGAGTGTCTCGCGGCTTGCTGCGGCGCACCGATGATGATGGTCGATCATGTTTATCATGAGGACCTTACCGTCGAGAAAATTGACGCCATCTTGGATGCCTTGAAATGACAGACCGGCAAGCTAACACCGTCTGTTACGCCACCGTTGGTATGGAAGCGCCAGCCGGTATCGATACGTACCGTTCGCTCGGTGGGTACTCGTCGTGGCAGCGCGTTCTTGCCGGTGAATTGTCGCCGGATGAGGTCATCGAGATCGTCAAAAGCTCCGGCTTGCGCGGTCGCGGTGGCGCAGGCTTTCCGACGGGATTGAAGTGGAGCTTTATGCCGCGCTCTGCACCGGTTCAAAAATACATCGTTTGCAACTCGGATGAGAGCGAGCCCGGCACCTGCCACGATCGCGAGATTCTGCGTTACAACCCTCACTCGCTGGTCGAAGGGATGGCCATTGCCGGGTACGCCATGGGCGCGACCGTCGGTTACAACTATATTCGGGGTGAATTTATCGACGAGCCGGTACCGGTGTTTGAAAAAGCGGTCGCGGACGCGTACGCGGCAGGCTTGCTTGGCAAAAACCTAGGTAGCGCCGGAATCGATTTCGACCTCTATACGTTTGTTGGTGCCGGCGCCTACATTTGCGGTGAGGAAACGGCGTTGTTGGAGTCGCTCGAGGGCAAGCAAGGTAAGCCGCGATTTAAACCACCGTTTCCTGCCAACTTTGGCCTGTACGGTAAGCCAACGACGATCAACAATACGCAGAGCCTTGCCAGTGTTCCCAGCATTGTTGCGCGTGGCGGCGACTGGTTTCGCGAACTCGGTGTCGAAAACTCCGGTGGCACCGCGATCTTCTCGGTGTCTGGCCACGTCGAAAAGCCAATGAACGTTGAGTTGCCGATGGGCATCCCGTTTCGCGAGTTATTAGAGATGTGTGGTGGAATTTGGAAAGGCCGGACACTCAAAGCGGTTATCCCGGGTGGCTCATCGGTGCCGGTCGTACCCGGGGAGATCATTATGGATTGCACGATGGACTATGACTCGCTGAAAGCGGCCGGGTCGTCGTTCGGTACCGGTGCAGTGATGGTGATGGACGACACAACCTGCATGGTACGAACGCTACGGCGCATATCGCGCTTCTATATGGCTGAGTCGTGTGGGCAATGTACGCCGTGTCGAGAAGGGACCGGTTGGCTTTATCGCATGCTCACGCGGTTCATCAACGGGGCGGGGACTGAACAAGATCTCGATAAGTTGCTCGACGTTGCCAACAAGATCGAGGGGCATACGATTTGTGCGCTCGGCGATGCCGCGGCGTGGCCCGTGCAGAGCTTCCTGAAACACTATCGCCATGAATTCGAATACATGGTCGAGAACGGTGGTCGCAGCGTGGTCGACAACGCCGATCGTGTGGCGGCCTGAGCGAAACGATGGCGGACGATGTAATTAAGCTTGAGGTTGATGGCGAAGAGGTCACCGCCCGTCGCGGACAGATGCTCATCGAGGTCACCGACGCTGCATCGAAGTATGTGCCGCGTTTTTGCTACCACGAGAAGTTATCGGTAGCGGCGAATTGCCGCATGTGTCTCGTCGAGGTGGAAAAGGCACCAAAACCATTGCCGGCGTGTGCGACGCCCGCCGCCGATGGCATGAAAGTGTTCACTCGCTCGGAGCGAGCGGTATCCGCACAACGTGCCACGATGGAGTTTTTGCTCATTAACCACCCGCTCGATTGCCCGATCTGTGATCAAGGTGGTGAGTGCGAGCTACAAGATCTCGCGGTCGGCTACGGGCGTGACGTGTCGCGCTACACCGATCGCAAGCGGGTCGTTGCAGATAAGAACCTTGGGCCACTCGTTTCAACGGACATGACGCGATGCATCCATTGCACACGTTGTGTTCGGTTCGGCCAAGAGATTGCCGGAATTGCCGAACTCGGCACGACCGATCGCGGCGAGAACATGCGCATCGGGACATTCATCGAAAAGAGCGTCGATCACGAATTGTCGGGCAACATCATCGATTTGTGTCCAGTCGGCGCACTGAATAACAAACCGTATCGCTACAGCGCCCGTGCGTGGGAAATGGAGCAGCGAGCCACGATCTCACCGCACGACTGCGTTGGTTCAAATCTTTACGCCCACGTTTTGCGCGGTACCGTCAAGCGGATGGTGCCGAGAACGAACGAGTCTATTAACGAGACTTGGATCGCTGATCGGGATCGCTTTAGCTATGAGGCGATTTATTCTGAAAACCGCTTGACGTCGCCACGCGTTCGCGCGGCCGACGGCGTGTGGCGGGATTGCGATTGGGAGACGGCGCTCGAGGCCGCAACCCAGGCGATGACCGGCGTCGATTGCGATGAGCTCGGTGTTCTGGTTTCGCCAAGTACGACACTCGAAGAGCAGTTTTTGTTGCGCCGCCTGACCGAACATCTCGGCTGCAAGAATGTTGACTACCGTTTAGGACAGACGGATTTTGCGGCTGCTGCAGTCGAGCCGGCATTCCCGAACTTCGGGCTGACTATTGAGGCGATCGAACAACGCGATGCGATTGTCTTAATCGGTACATCGCTACGCGACGAAGCACCTATTCTGGCGCACCGTGTGCGCAAAGCGGCGCTGGCCGGAGCAAGTATCAGCGTTATTGACAGCGAAGATCGGCCTTACCAGTTCGAGCACACAGCGCGTATCGGTGAGTTGCTCGATACGCTGTCTGCCGTTGGGCAAGCGCTCGGGATTGATACGGCGGCGTTGCCGGCGGACATTGCGGAACTCGTTGAAAATGCGAGCGTTGCTGATGCCGACCATGGCGTAGCAGCCGCCCTGCGTGATGCAGAACGACCGTACTTGCTGGTCGGGATCGGTGCGAGTCGCCATCCAGCATTCGCCGCCGTGCTAACACTGGCAGCGGCGCTTGCCCGCGCAACAGGTGGCATCGTTGGTCAAGTCAGTGCTGGATCGAATAGCGCCGGCGCCCGCCTACTTGGGTTAGCTGTCGATGACGCCGAGACCGGATTGAACGCTCACGACATGTTCGCCACGCCTCGGCAAAGCTATTGCTTGGTTATGTGTGATCCCGATGTCGACTTACGCCACCCGCGCGCGATGGACGTGTTGCGTGATGCGCCATCCGTTGTTGCGATAACGAGTTTCGTTAGCGATGCGCTTCTTGACGCGGCGACCGTGTTGCTGCCGGCAGGGACGTTTGCGGAGACATCGGGCACCTACATTAATGGTGCGGGTACATGGCAGAGTTTCCAAGGCGTAGCGACGCCAGTGGGCGAAGCACGGCCATTGTGGAAAGTGTTACGCGTGCTGGCGGAGTTCTGCGATGTGCCCGATGTTGGCTACTTGGACTCGACGGCCGTACTTGAGGCGGTCCGTAAAGTCGTCAGCATGCCGGCGTCACTGCCGCAGCCCCGATTGGCGCAATCGAGCGTCGGGGTCCGCAGACTGAACGGTGAGGCGGCGGCCATTCACGTCCCTATTTACGAAGTCGATCCGGTCGTACGACGCGCAGCAGCGTTGCAGCTCACGCGCGCCGGTAACGCCGGCCAACAGTGGCGCGGCGGCCAGCAAGAAACATGATCGGGCGTTTCATCAACGACTATTTGTTTTTGCTGCAGACCATCGGCGCAATCTTGGCCGTGACGGTCGTTTTAATTCTTTGCGTCGCTTATACGACGCTCGCCGAGCGCAAGTTTATTGGCTACATGCAGCGTCGCCTGGGTCCAAATCGGGTCGGTTTCCGAGGCTTACTGCAACCGTTTGCTGACGTGTTTAAGTTGCTGCTCAAAGAGGTCGTCGTACCAAGCAACTCCAGTCGTTTCCTGTTTGTTATCGCACCGTTGCTGGCGATAACCCCGGCCTTCGCGGCCTGGGCCGTTATGCCATTGTGGGATGGTTTCGTCATTGCGGATATCGATGCGGGGCTGCTGTACGTGTTGGCCCTGACCTCGATCGGCGTCTACGGCGTTATCTTGGCGGGGTGGGCGACCAATTCGAAGTACGCTCTGCTCGGCGCCATGCGTTCCGCAGCGCAAATCGTCGCCTATGAGATTGCCATGGGGTTCGCATTGGTCGGAGTTTTGATGGCGGCGGGCAGTCTTAATCTCGGTGAGATCATCGCAGCGCAACGTGGCGGCGTAGGCCACTGGTTCTTGCTTTGGTTATTGCCGCTTTTTGTTGTTTACTTTGTCTCCGGTGTCGCTGAAACCAACCGCGCGCCGTTTGATGTCGCCGAGGGCGAGTCGGAGATCGTTGCGGGCTTCCACGTCGAGTACTCGGGCGTTGCGTTCGCCGTGTTCTTTCTTGCCGAGTACGCCAACATGATCTTGATCGCAGCGCTCACTGCGATCTTCTTTTTCGGCGGTTGGCTATCACCGTTCGAGGGTGTCCCTGGTCTGGCGAATACGTGGTTAGCCAGTGCCGGTCTGCATTGGTTGGCGCTAAAGACCGTCTTCTTCTTGTTTTGTTTCTTTTGGTTTCGAGCAACTTTCCCGCGCTATCGCTACGATCAGATCATGCGTCTAGGTTGGAAGGTGTTTATTCCGGTGACCATCGTCTGGATTGGCGTCGAGGTCGTTTTTGCCTGGTACCGCATCGGGCCATGGGCCCGCACGGCGGTTGAGGTGGCGTCATCATGAATGTGTTGAAACACTGGACTCGAACCTTTTTACTGCTGGAGCTGTGGCAGGGGTTATCGGTCACCTTCAGAAGCCTCTTTCGACCTTCGGTGACGGTGCAATACCCAGAAGAGAAAACGCCGCAATCGCCGCGTTTTCGTGGACTGCACGCGCTGCGTCGATACGCCAATGGCGAAGAGCGCTGCATTGCCTGCAAGCTGTGTGAGGCCGTTTGTCCGGCACTGGCGATAACGATTGAGTCTGGCGTCAGCGCGGACGGCACTCGCCGGACCACACGTTACGATATCGATCTCTTCAAATGCATTTACTGCGGGTTCTGCGAGGAAGCCTGTCCGGTCGATGCAATCGTCGAGACTCGGATCCACGAATACCATATGGAGAATCGTGGCGAAAACATCATGTCGAAAGAGAAGTTACTCGCTGTTGGGGATCGGTTCGAATCAATGATTGCAGCAGACAAAGCGGCCGACGCGCCGTACCGATAACAACACGCGAACTGGGGAGCAAACGTGTTTCAGGCCATCCTGTTCTACGGCTTTTCGGCCGTAATGCTGGCGGCGGCGTTGGGCGTGATTTTCGCGCGCAACCCGGTGCACTCAGTCATGTGCCTGGTGCTCGCCTTTTTTAACAGCGCGGCTTTGTGGCTTCTCATCGAGGCGGAATTCCTCGCCATTGTCCTTGTGCTGGTGTACGTCGGTGCCGTTATGGTGCTGTTCTTGTTCGTCGTCATGATGCTCGACATCAACGTCGAAGAGGCACGGCGCGGCATCCATCGCTACGCACCGATCGGACTCGGTGTGGCGGCCCTAATGGTGTTCGAGCTGTTACAAGTCATTTGGTACCGCAGCGCGACGCTGCAGGCGCGCGCCGCGAGCGAACTGCCCGCAGCGCCGGTCAGCAACACCAAAGCACTCGCCGGTGTTTTGTACACCGAGCATGTCTACGCGTTCGAATTGGCAGCGGTCGTTCTGTTGCTGGCGATTGTTGCGGCAATTGCTTTAACGATGCGCCGCCGGCCGGGTCTCAAAGTTCAAGACGTCGCTCGACAGGTTGCGGTTAACCCGAAAGACCGAGTCAGGGTTGTGTCTATGGAGGCCGAGAAGTCGTCGTGAGCATCGGTCTCGGTCATTATTTGACGCTGGCGGCGATTCTATTCGCGATCAGTATCGCTGGTATTTTCGTTAACCGGAAAAACGTCATCGTCCTGTTGATGTGCATCGAGTTGATGCTGTTGTCGGTGAATTTCAATTTCGTCGCGTTTTCTAGATACCTCGATGACCTTACCGGCCAGGTGTTCGTCTTCTTTATTCTGACGGTAGCGGCGGCGGAGGCGGCCATCGGACTGGCGATACTTGTCGTGCTGTTTCGTAATCGTCGTAGCATCAACGTTCAAGAACTTGATGCGATGAAAGGTTAGGGCGCGAACATGCATTCAATTCACCTCATCATCGTATTGGCGCCGCTCGCGGCCAGCATAATTGCCGGGCTTGGCGGTCGCATTATTGGTCGTGCCGGGGCGCATTGGGTGACGATTCTCGGCGTTGCCGTATCTGCGGTCTGTTCCGTGCTGGTCCTTAAGCATTTGGTGCTTGATGGCGGCACAGCGGAGAACTACACGCTGTATCGCTGGGCCATGCTCGACGGATTGAGCATGGAAGTTGGCTTTCTGGTCGATCGTTTGTCCGCGATGATGATGGTGGTGGTCACGTTCGTGTCGTTGATGGTGCATATCTACACGATCGGCTACATGCACGACGATGACGGTTACCAGAGATTCTTTAGCTACATCTCGTTGTTCACATTCGCGATGCTGATGCTAGTCATGTCGAACAACTTCCTGCAGCTGTTTTTCGGGTGGGAAGCCGTCGGCCTAGTGTCGTATTTGCTGATTGGGTTTTGGTTCAAAAAGCCATCTGCAGTGTTCGCGAATCTCAAAGCATTCCTTGTCAACCGAGTTGGCGACTTTGGTTTCATCCTTGGGATTGCCGGGGTCGTGTATTACGCCAATACGCTCGATTATCAAGCCGCATTCGCGGCCGCCGAGAGCCTGTCGAGCGAAACGATGGTGCTGTTCGGCAGCACCGCGTGGAATTCGATGACCGTTATATGCATCTTGTTGTTCATCGGTGCCATGGGTAAGTCGGCGCAAGTACCTCTGCATGTTTGGCTGCCCGACTCGATGGAGGGCCCCACGCCGATCTCTGCCTTGATTCACGCGGCCACGATGGTCACGGCGGGGATCTTTATGGTGGCGCGTATGTCGCCGCTCTACGAGTTCAGTGACGCCGCATTAGCCTTCATCCTGACAGTCGGAGCGATTACCGCATTCTTCATGGGTTTGCTCGGGCTCGTGCAGCACGATATTAAGCGCGTGGTTGCGTACTCGACGCTCTCGCAATTGGGCTACATGACGGTTGCGTTGGGTGTGTCGGCCTATGCGGCGGGTATGTTCCACCTAATGACGCACGCGTTCTTTAAGGCCTTGCTGTTCTTGGCGGCCGGCTCGGTCATCATCGCGATGCACCACGAACAAGACATGCGCAAAATGGGCGGGTTGCGTAAATACATGCCGATCACGTATTGGACGTCGCTTATTGGGTCACTGGCACTTATTGGTTTCCCGGGCTTCGCCGGTTTCTTCTCCAAAGACGCGTTGATCGAAGCTGTTGCCCACGCGCACCATGACCACCCCACCACAGCAACGTGGCTTGCCTATTGGAGCGTTCTGCTCGGTGTGTTTGTTACCGCGCTGTACTCGTTCCGGATGTTCTTCCTCGTGTTTCATGGCAAAGAACGCATGGATGAGCACACCCAGTCGCATTTGCATGAATCGCCCGCTGTTGTCTGGGTGCCGCTTGCCTTGCTGGCGATACCGTCTGCGATCGTTGGTTGGTTCACGATCGGACCGGTGCTATTCAGTGACTACTTCGACGGTGCGATCGTCGTACGGCCTGATAACGATGTGCTGGCAGCACTCGGCGCCGATTTCCATGGCCCGGCGGGTTTTGTTGCGCACGCGCTGAAAACGCCGCCGCTGTATCTTGCTCTGGCTGGCGTGGCTGCAGCGTGGTTCTTGTGGTTGCGACGTCCCGACATACCGGCGCGCATGGCTGAACGTCTGGCGGCGTTGCGGCATGTTCTAGAGCAAAAGTACTATGCCGATGCGTTGTACTTGAATGTATTTGCAGCCGGCGGGCGCCGTCTTGGTCGCGGCCTATGGAACATCGGCGATCGCGGCCTGATTGACGGGTTGCTGGTTAACGGTACGGCCCGTGCGGTCGGATTTATCGGTAACCGCGTCCGACATGTACAGAGCGGCTATCTCTATCATTATGCGTTCGCGATGGTGCTTGGCTTAACCGCGATGCTGGCCTGGGTGGTTTGGCGTTAGTGGCTGGTTACTGGTTAAGCGCGCTGATTTGGCTGCCGGTCGTCGGTGGCTTGGCGTTGTTGTTTCTGGGCTCTGGCGATCGCACGGATAGCGGGTACGCACGCCTAGGTGCACCGCTCGCGCTCGCGATATCCATCGCGACGCTGCTGGTGTGCGTGCCGGTGGTAGGCGCCTTTGACGGCTCGGATCCGGCGATGCAGTTCGTTGAACGGACGCCGTGGATTGGCGCGTTTAACGTCTGGTACTACCTCGGCGTCGATGGTTTGTCGTTGCCACTCATCGTATTGACGGCGTTTGTCACGCCGCTCGTAATCATCGCCGGGTGGAGCGTAATCACGCGCAGTCCGGCGCAGTACTTCGGTGCCTTTCTGATTCTTGAGGGGCTGATGATCGGCGTCTTTTGTGCGCTCGATGCGATGCTGTTCTATGTGTTTTGGGAAGCCATGTTGGTGCCGATGTTTATCATTATCGGCGTCTGGGGCGGTACCCGGCGGGTGTACGCCACGATCAAGTTCTTTTTGTACACGTTCCTTGGCTCCGTGTTCATGCTGGTCTCCTTGGTTTATCTGTACCTTGAGTCCGGCAGTTATTCGCTGCTTGATTTTCACGCGTTACCAATTACCGCAACGGCGCAAACGCTGATCTTTCTCGCATTTTTGTTCGCGTTCGCCGTCAAAGTACCAATGTGGCCGGTGCATACCTGGTTGCCAGATGCACACGTCGAAGCGCCAACTGGTGGCTCAGTCATTCTGGCGGCGATCATGCTGAAAATGGGCGGCTACGGATTTGTCCGCTTGTCCTTGCCGATTGCGCCGGACGCCAGTGAAAGTCTCGCCGGCTTCATGATCGCTTTGTCGCTGATCGCGGTTGTCTACATCGGTTTCGTTGCGCTGGTGCAAAAGGACATGAAGAAGCTCATTGCCTATTCGTCGATTGCGCACATGGGTTTCGTGACGCTCGGTTTTTTTCTGCTCTGGCCGATACTCACGAATTCAGGGTCGACCGGTGGCGCGGCACTAGGGATCGGCGGCGGTATGGTGCAAATGGTCTCGCACGGACTGGTCTCGGGGGCAATGTTCTTTTGCGTTGGCGTGATGTACGACCGTATGCACTCGCGTGAGATCGCGGACTACGGTGGTGTCGCTAACACGATGCCGCATTTTGCCGCGTTCATGGTGCTCTTCGCGATGGCCAATGCTGGCTTGCCAGGCACGTCTGGTTTCGTCGGGGAGTTTATGGTGATTCTGTCGGCCTTTAAGGCGAATTTCTGGTACGCGTTCCTCGCTGCGACAACACTGATCCTCGGTGCGGCATACACGCTATGGATGGTCAAACGCGTCATATTCGGCGATATCGCGAACGATCAGGTGCGCGAGCTGACCGACCTCAATGGTCGCGAGTATTTCGTGCTGACTGTGCTGGCTGGCGCCGTCTTGCTGGTCGGTGTTTGGCCAGATCCGCTCGTGAACATGATGGCGGCTAGCGTTGAGCAACTGGTTAACCAAGTTAGCCAGAGCAAGTTGTAGGCGCGAGCGCGAAGGAGCCATCCATGGATTTTGTCATTCCCGAGTTTCAGCCGGCCTATCCCGAAATTGCCTTGCTTGCATCGATCTGCGTTGTCTTGGTCGCCGATTTGTTCGTGCCGGCAGAGCGACGAATCGTCACGTGGGGTCTTGCCGTGCTGTCGTTGCTGGTGACCGCCGGGTTTTTACTGGATCGCGGGTTTGATTCGACAACCATAACCTTCTCGGGCAGCTATATCGCAGATCCCTTGGGCAGTGTGCTGAAGCTCTTCGCCGTCCTCAGCATGGCCTTGGTGTTGGTCTACGCGCGAGACTATTTGCGTGAACAAGCGCTCGAGCGCGGCGAGTTTTATGTGCTAGCGCTTTTTGCGCTCCTTGGCATCATGGTTATGGTGTCGGCAGCGAGCCTATTGACGATGTACATGGGCCTCGAGGTGTTGTCGCTCAGCCTTTACGCCATGGTGGCGTTCGATCGAGACTCATCCGTCTCGGCCGAAGCGGCCATGAAGTACTTTGTTCTCGGGGCGATCGCATCGGGTATTTTGTTGTACGGTATTTCGCTCGTTTACGGCACTCTAGGCAGCGTGCAGTTTGCCGAACTCGCCCAAGCACTCGGCCGCAGCGACGGTAACGACCTCGGCTTCTGGTTCGGATTGTCATTTTTGGTTGCCGGTATCGCCTTCAAATTCGGTGCGGTGCCGTTCCATATGTGGATACCCGACGTCTATCATGGCGCTCGGACGCCAGTAACACTGCTAATCGGCAGTGTTCCAAAAATCGCATCGTTTGCGTTGGCTATTCGTGTTCTGGTCGACGGTCTTGGCGACCTTCACGGCGCCTGGCAGAGCATGTTGATCGTCTTGGCAGTCGGTTCGATTGCCCTCGGTAATTTGGTGGCCTTGGCGCAAACGAACCTCAAGCGGATGTTGGCGTACTCGACGATCTCGCACGTAGGCTTCATCTTGATGGGTATTTTGGCCGGCACGAACGCCGGTTATCGGGCGGCATTGTTCTACACGTTGACCTACGTGCTAATGAGTGCCGGTGCGTTTGCGATGATCCTGCTTCTTTCGCGGCGCGGTTTCGAAGCCGACAATATTGACGATTTTCGCGGCTTGAACCGGCGCAGCCCGTGGTTTGCGGCGATGATGGCGTGTTTCATGTTCGGTTTGGCCGGTATTCCGCCCTGGGTCGGGTTCTGGGGCAAGCTGAACGTCATTAGCGCGGTACTGAATGCCGGCGACGGGTCGTTGTACTTTGCGCTGACCATCATCATGGTCGTTTTCTCGGTCATTGGCGCGTTTTACTATTTGCGCGTCTTGAAAGTCATATACTTCGACGCGCCCGAGTCGACCGAGAAAATCGCTAAGGCCGTCGATTTTCGCTGGGTTCTCTCGGCGAATGCCCTAGCGGTACTCGGGCTAGGCTGTTTCCCAGGCCTGCTTCTGAAGCTCTGTAGCGACGTCATCACCTGATCAACCCCGGTTGAAACCTGGGGTTGCGCTCCTGTACACTTCTCGAACTCGGTTGCGGGGTGGAGCAGTCTGGCAGCTCGTCGGGCTCATAACCCGAAGGTCGCAGGTTCGAATCCTGCCCCCGCTACCAAGCGCGCGGTAGCCGAAGCCCCAGTTGGGGCTTTTTGTTTGGGCCGAATTGGCCCAGCGGCTTCCAGCTCGATGCCAGTGCCAGATGGCAACGTGAGGAAGATGGGCCGCATGGCCCATTTTTCGTTTTGGAATAAGGGTTTGTAAGGAGTAGCCAGAGAAGCGTCGGTGCAGACGGAAGGGTTAGAAACACTGCTGAGCACAACCGTGGCGTCGTTGGGTTACGAGCTGCTTGAGCTCGAACTCAACCTGACCGGGAAACACCGAGTCGTGCGGTTGTTCATCGATGCGGAAGCGGGCATTGACTTGATGGACTGCGAACGGGTGAGTCAGCAGGTGAGTGCGGTTCTCGATGTTGAGGATCCGATACCCGGCGAATACTCGCTGGAGGTCTCGTCACCGGGTATTAACCGTAAGTTGTTCACGGTAGAGCACTTCCAACGCTTCTCAGGGTCAGAGGTCAAGATAGAACTAAAAGCGCCAATGGACGGGCGCCGACGGTACCGCGGCCACATCATCGACGTCGATGCTGCGACCGTCACGGTAAAAGTCGATAACACCGAGTTTCGGTTGCCCGTGGCAGAGATTGAGATTGCTAGGCTGGTTCCCGAGTATTAGATCGCCGACGGCCGGAAAGAGAACGTAATGAGTAAAGAGATGCTAATGGTCATCGATGCCGTCTCAAACGAGAAAGGTGTCGAACGCGAAATTATTTTTGACGCGATGGAGGCGGCGCTAGCGTCGGCTACGCGCAAACGCCATGGTGAGGACATCGACGTTCGTGTCTCCATCGATCGCGAATCCGGCGAATACGACACGTTTCGCCGCTGGCTGGTTTTCGCCGATGACTCGACGGAGCTCGAGTTTCCCGACCGCGAGCTGCGTATGCTCGATGCGGTTGACTACAACCCTGACGTCGAACCGGGCGAGTACGTTGAAGAGCCTATGGAATCGGTCGAGTTTGGACGTATCGCTGCGCAAACCGCGAAACAAGTCATCGTGCAAAAAGTGCGCGAGGCAGAGCGCGAACAAGTCGTCGAGGAGTACCAGGATCGCGTTGGCGAGCTGTTGAGTGGCATTGTTAAGCGGGTTGACCGGAACGGCGTCTATATCGACCTTGGTGGCAACGCCGAGGGTTTTGTCGCACGCGACCAAATGATCCCTCGCGAGCCGGTTCGCCCACAAGACCGGCTCAAAGCGCTATTGGTTGAAGTTCGCTCAGAAATTCGTGGCCCGCAGTTGTTTATGACGCGGACCTCGCCACAGTTTTTAATCGATTTGTTTAAGATCGAGGTTCCCGAAGTCGGCCAAGGTCTTATCGAGATTATCGCGGCGGCTCGCGACCCGGGCCTGCGGGCCAAGATTGCCGTTAAGAGCAACGACAACCGCATTGACCCGGTGGGTGCCTGTGTTGGCATGCGCGGTTCGCGCGTTCAGGCCGTTTCCAATGAGCTCGCCGGCGAGCGCGTCGACATCATTTTGTGGGATGACAATCCGGCGCAGTTCGTTATCAATTCCATGTCGCCGGCCGAGGTCGTCTCGATTGTCGTGGACGAAGAAGCCCACTCTATGGATATCGCGGTCGACGAAGAGAAGCTGTCGCAAGCGATCGGCCGTGGTGGCCAGAACATTCGCCTTGCCAGTGAGCTGACCGGCTGGGAACTCAACGTCATGACCGAGTCCGATGCCGAGCAAAAGAGCGAGCAAGAGGTTCGTGGACTCATCGATGCGTTCAAAGAGCAACTCGATGTCGACGAGGAGGTGGCCTTGATCTTGGTTCAAGAAGGCTTCTCGACGATCGAAGAGGTAGCCTACGTACCGACGAGCGAGCTGACCGCGATCGACGAGTTCGACGAGGATATCGTTAACGAGTTGCGTAACCGCGCACGCGATGTGTTGCTGACGCAGGCGATCGCCAACGAAGAAGCGATTGACGCCAGTGAGCCAGCCAGCGATTTGCTAGAGGTTGACGGCATGACACGCGAGCTTGCCTACGTATTGGCCAGCGCCGGCGTACGCACGCGCGAAGACTTAGCCGAACAGGCAACCGACGACCTGCTCGATATTCAAGAGATGGACCAAGAGGACGCCGCCAAGCTGATCATGGCGGCCCGAGCGCACTGGTTCGAAGGCGAGGAGAGCCAGGCCTAAGGCGGGAGACGGACTATGGCAGACGTAACGGTCACACAATTCGCCGAAGCCCTTAAGGTGCCGGTCGATAAGCTACTTACGCAACTCGACGAAGCGGGTATCTTCGTCTCTGGCGCGGATGACACGATTAGCGACGACGCGAAGATGGAGTTGCTCAACCATTTGCGCGCCAGTCACGGTCGTAAAGAAGGAGCCAGTGCCGGTGGTGCGGCACCGAAGAAAATCACGCTTAAGCGTAAGAGTCAGTCGGAACTGAAACTCTCCGGCGACAAAGGCCGTTCGCGGACCGTCGCCGTCGAGGTGCGCCGTAAGCGTACGTACATCAAACGCGACGTGCTTGAAGGCGAAGCCAAGCAGCGCCAGGAGGAGCTCGATCGCCAACGCGCGGCGGAGCAAGAGCAGAAGGACGCTGAAGAGCAAGCCCGTCAGGCGCAAGAAGAACAGCGCCGCAGCAAGATCGAAGCGGAGAAACGCGAGGCGGAAGAGGCGGCCAAGCGTGAGGCGGAAGAGCGCGAGGCGGCCGAGCGCGCGGCCCGTGAGGCCGCTGAAGCTGCAGAGCGCCAGCGTCAGGAGCAGGCGGAGCGTGAGCGCAAGGAACGCGAGGCTCGCACTAAGCAAACCAAACAACCCACGAAATACGGCCGCAAAGAGCTGCACGTTACCGAGGGTAAAGGCGGTAAGCGCAAACAGCGTCGCCGTCCGGATCGACGCCGCGCGGCCGTCAACGTCGATACGCAGCACGGCTTTGAGCGCCCCACGGCGCCGGTCGTTAGAGATATCGAAGTACCAGATACGATTACCGTCGCTGAGCTGGCACAAAAAATGGCCGTGAAAGCGCCCGAAGTGATGAAGACGCTGATGGGCATGGGTGCGATGGTCACCATCAACCAGTCGATCGACCAAGACACGGCAATATTGCTTGTCGAGGAGATGGGGCACACGGCCAAGCCACTTGAGGAAACGTCGATTGACGAGGATATCCTCAGCGGCGACGAGCAAGTCGGTGAGTCGGTCGCACGGCAACCGGTTGTGACAATCATGGGTCACGTTGACCACGGTAAAACATCGCTGCTCGACTACATCCGCCGCTCGAAAGTCGTTGATGGCGAGGCGGGTGGAATCACACAACATATCGGCGCCTATCAGGTAAAAACCGATAGCGGTCAAATAACGTTTCTTGATACGCCAGGCCACGCTGCGTTCACGGCGATGCGGGCACGCGGTGCGCAAGTAACCGACATTGTCATCTTAGTTGTCGCGGCCGACGATGGCGTGATGCCGCAAACGGTCGAGGCGATCCAACACGCGAAGGCAGCGGGTGTGCCGATTATTGTTGCTGTTAATAAGATCGATCGCGAGAACGCCGACCCGGAAAAAGTGCGGTCAGAGCTCGCTCAGCACGAGGTGATCCCGGAGGACTGGGGCGGCGAGAACATGTTTGTCAATGTCTCGGCGCATACCGGTGAGGGCGTCGACTCGTTGCTTGAGTCGGTGTTATTGCAGGCTGAGGTGCTCGACCTCAAAGCAATCGAGCAAGGCAATGCGCGCGGTGTTGTCGTTGAGGCGAGTCTCGAAAAAGGCCGCGGTACCGTCGCGACGATTCTTGTCCAGTCCGGTACGCTTAATCAGGGCGACGCGATCATCGCTGGTGAAGAGTATGGCCGCGTTCGGACGATGTACAACGAGAACCAAGAGACATTGAAGCGCGCTGGGCCTTCAACCCCAGTCGTTGTGCTTGGTCTTTCCGGAGCGCCGGCAGCCGGTGACGACGTCGCGATCGTTGACGACGACAAGCGCGCGCGTGAGGTTGCCGAATACCGTAAAAGCAAGACGCGCGATATTAAGCTGGCCCAGCAACAGGCGGCGAAGCTCGAGGATGTGTTTTCGCAGATGTCCGCTGGCGAAATCGCGAGCGTACAGTTGCTGGTAAAAGCAGACGTTCACGGTAGTTCCGAGGCGCTCAGCGAAGCGCTGACCAAGCTGACCAATGACGAGGTCAAAGTTCAGGTGATTGCTTCTGGCGTCGGTGGTATCACCGAAACGGATATCAACCTGGCCGCTGCGTCCAACGCGATCATCATCGGCTTTAACGTCCGGGCAGATGCGGCCGCGCGCGAGGCGATTAAAGAGTCGGGCGTGGATCTTCGCTACTACAGCATTATCTATGAGGCGATTGACGACGTTAAAGCGGCTGTGTCCGGTTTGCTATCGCCGGAGATCCGCGAGCAGATCGTCGGTCTCGCCGAGGTGCGCGAAGTGTTCCGCTCGCCGAAACTCGGTAACGTTGCGGGTTGTATGGTCGTGGATGGTTACGTTCGCCGCTCGAACCCGATTCGCGTCTTGCGCGATAACGTTGTCATCTACGAGGGGGAGCTCGAATCGTTGCGCCGCTTCAAAGACGATGTAAACGAAGTTCGGGCGGGCACCGAGTGCGGTATCGGCGTCAAGAACTACAACGACGTCAAGGACGGCGACCAAATCGAATGCTACGAGCGGGTCGAGGTTGCTCGTACGCTTGATTAGCGTCGAGGTCGCGACGTGGCTGAGTTTTCCCGTCACCAACGGCTCAATGGACAGATCCTGCGGGTCTTGAACGAGCTGCTTCGCAGTGAAAGCAAAGACCCCCGTCTTGCCCACGTCTCGATAAGCAGTGTCGACGTCGCACGTGACCTGTCGGTAGCACGCGTGTACTTCTCGACCTTAGATCCTGATGCAGATCCCGAACCGGTCGCTCAAGGTCTGGCGAGTGCCGCGGGATTTTTACGGACCCGCATCGGCCGGGCTCTCAAGATTCGCCGCTCGCCTGAGCTGCGTTTCGCGCACGATGATAGCGCTGCTCGGGGTGCGCGGTTGTCGGCGATGCTGGCGGCGAATGGGCGCCCAGCCGAGGACGAGGACGCGTAGCACAATGGGTCGCTCGCAACGCGGCCAGCCGATTGACGGGATTTTGTTGCTCGATAAACCGGCCGGCATAACGTCCAACCGTGCGTTACAAGCGGTTCGGCGACATCTCGACGCCCGTAAAGCCGGACACACCGGTAGCCTGGATCCAGCGGCAACGGGACTGCTGCCACTTTGTTTCGGACATGCGACTCGGTTAACGCCGTATTTGTTGGACGCCGACAAGACCTATGCCGTTACGGCCGAGCTCGGCGTTCGAACCGACAGTGGCGATCTTGATGGCCACGAAATCGAGCGTGTTGAGCCGCCCGAGCTATCCGCGGAGCGCTGGAACAGTTTGTTGAATTCCTTTCTTGGGCCTCAACAGCAGATTCCGCCGATGTACTCGGCGCTCAAGCACGACGGGCGGCGTTTATACACCTTAGCGCGCCAAGGTGTTGACGTTGAGCGCCCACCGAGATCGATAACAATCCACGCCATCCAGTTTCGTGAGCTCTGCGGTACGCACCTAAAGTTCGAGGTGCGCTGCTCGAAAGGGACGTACATCCGTAGCCTGGTTGAGGACATCGCCCAGGCGGCGGGGACGATCGCGACAACGGCCGAGCTACGTCGCCTAGGAGCTGGGCCTTTCGACGGATCCGGGATGAAGACGTTGGACGCTGTCAAAGCTGCGTCGCAGGCGGCGGTGCTTTCCTGGCTGCTACCACTTGATGCGGCGCTGCCCGAGTGGCCTGCCGTCGCACTAGATCGGCTCGCCGCGGAGCATTTTGAGCAAGGTCAGGCGGTCCAACCGCCCGAAAACGTTGCGGTCGGCGGCCATGTCCGGGTGCACGGCAGCAACGGCGGCCTGATCGGATTGGGTGAGATTGGGGCGGATGGCCTGGTAAGCCCCAAAAAGGTGTTTGGAACGACCCAAAAGCCGTCATAAACAGGGTGTTTTCCGCCAAAACTGACGCTACAATACCGCGCTGCGCTAAACAGGCAAAAGAATTCGGAGCACGTTTTAGATGTCACTGCCCACGGAACGCAAACAAACAATCGTCGCGGAATACGCACGCGGCGATCATGACACTGGGTCGCCGGAGGTCCAGGTCGCGTTGCTGTCAGCTCGCATTAGTGATCTGACGGAGCACTTCGGTACGCACAAAAAAGACCACCATTCACGTCAAGGTTTGCTGCGATTGGTGAACAAGCGCCGCAAGCTTCTCGACTATTTAAAGTCGAAAGACCAGAGTCGTTACCAAGAGCTTATTTCACGTCTTGGCTTGCGACGCTAACGGCACCGCACGAATGAAGGAAAAGCCCACTCCCGCTACGGCGCGACTGGGCTTTTCGTCTTTTTGTTCCTCGCAAACATACCCGTCGGCCTCGAAGAACAAAACAGCCGATGGAACATCATTAGGTTAAGGATAGGTTGTGGAATCAATTTCGAAAACATTCAAGTACGGCGCACACGACGTCGTATTGACTACTGGCAGCGTCGCGCGACAAGCAGACGGCGCCGTCATGGCGTCGCTTGGCGATACGCAAGTGCTCGTCACGGCAGTCGGCCGCAAGAGTGCTGACCCGGGTCGCGATTTCTTCCCGCTGACGGTCAACTACCAAGAGAAGACCTACGCAGCGGGTAAAATCCCCGGCGGTTTCTTTAAACGAGAAGGCCGGCCCAGCGAGAAAGAAACGCTGACGTCGCGGTTACTCGATCGGCCGATACGGCCGCTGTTCCCGAAAGGGTTCACAAACGAAGTGCAGGTGATTGCGACGGTTGTGTCACTCGACCCTGAGATCGATCCAGATATACCGGCCATGCTCGGTGCGTCCGCGGCATTGGCCATTTCGGGTATGCCGTTCGCCGGCCCAATCGGCGGGGCACGGGTCGGTTACGTTGACGGCGACTACGTTCTAAACCCGTCGTTGTCGCAACTTGCATCGTCGAAACTGGATTTGGTGGTTGCTGGTACGACCGACGCGGTCCTGATGGTCGAGTCCGAAGCCGACGAGCTGGCCGAAGATGTCATGTTGGGCGCCGTCATGTTTGGTCACGAGGCGATGCAGTCCGCAATCTCCGCTATTAAAGAATTGGCCAGTGAAATCGGTAAGCCATCGTGGGATTGGCAAGCGCCTGAAGAAAACGCAGAACTTGCCGCTGCCGTTAGCGATGCGGCGGCCGAGGCACTAACTGCTGCCTACCAAGTGACCGAGAAACAAGCCCGACAAGAACACGTTGGTGCGGCCAAGTCGGCGACTGTCGAGAAATTAACGACCGGTGATGAGCCGGCGTATTCAGCGGAAGAGGTATACGGCGCGCTAAGTAAACTAGAAAAGACGATTGTCCGTCGCCGTGTTCTTGACGGTAAGCCGCGTATCGACGGTCGGGATCAATCAACGGTTCGCCCGATCGACGTCAAAGTTGGCGTGCTGCCGCGCGCGCATGGATCGGCGATCTTCACCCGTGGTGAGACCCAGGCGCTGGTTGTCGCAACGCTGGGTACGGGACGCGATGCGCAGATTATTGATGCGCTGGAAGGCGAGCGCAAAGAGCCTTTCATGTTCCACTACAACTTCCCACCGTACTGTGTCGGCGAGACGGGTTTTGTCGGCTCACCGAAGCGGCGCGAAATCGGCCACGGCAAGCTCGCGCGGCGCGGTATTCAGGCCGTTATGCCGGACATGGAGACTTTTCCGTACGTGATCCGCGTTGTCTCGGAAATCACCGAGTCGAACGGTTCCAGCTCAATGGCGTCGGTTTGCGGTTCATCGTTGGCACTAATGGATGCTGGCGTGCCAACCCGCTCGCCGGTTGCTGGCGTTGCCATGGGCCTGGTTAAAGAAGGCGATGATTACGCTGTTCTTACCGATATCCTCGGCGATGAAGATCACCTCGGCGACATGGACTTCAAGGTTGCTGGGACCGACAACGGCGTTAATGCGCTGCAAATGGACATTAAGATCCAGGGTATTACGAAAGAGATCATGTCTCGCGCCCTCGACCAAGCTCGCAATGCGCGACTGCACATCCTCGCTGAGATGGGCAAAGTGATCGATAAGCCGCGCGAAGAGATGTCCGATTGGGCGCCAACGATCATGACGTTCAAGATCGATCCCGAGAAGATTCGCGATGTCATTGGTAAGGGCGGTGCTGTTATTCGGTCGATTACCGAGGAAACCGGTGCAACGATCGATATCGAAAACGACGGTACCGTTCGGATTGCCTCTGTTGACGGGGCATCGGGCAAAGAAGCGCGTAGTCGTATCGAGCTGATTACGGCAGAGGTGGAAGTTGGCCGTATTTACGAGGGCCGCGTTGCTCGATTGATGGACTTCGGCGCGTTTGTGACGATCTTGCCTGGTAAAGATGGCTTGGTGCACATCTCGCAGATCTCGAACGAGCGCGTTGAGAAAGTCAGCGACAAGCTCTCAGAAGGCGATATCGTCAAAGTGAAAGTGCTGGAGGTCGATCGTCAAGGACGTGTCCGCCTCAGTATGAAAGAGGTCGAAGCCGCGTAGTCGGTGGTAATCGCGAAAGGCGGGCGCTAGCGCCCGCCTGTCTCGCTGGCAGTCATCGCCATCGCCGTTGGGTCGGCGGAGCAGATCGATTCGACCCCTAACTCCAGCACGTAGAACCCCATCGTACGAGCGTGCAACCAGTACTTCGGCGGTTGCCATGGGCGTCCGCTAACAAAACCGACGTGGCCACCATGTGCACTGAACGCGGCCCGTACATCGACTGGCAACGTATCGGCGCTTGGAAACGCAGCGCCGGTCATGAACGGATCGTCCAACGCACTTATGAGCAACGTTGGTTTACGGATGCCGCCAATAAACTGGCCGCAACTTGACCGCGCGTAGTAGTCGTCGACACCGCGAAAGCCATGCAGCGGCGCCGTGACTTGATCGTCGAACTCATAAAACGTCTTGGCACGCATCGCGCGGTCCCAATCGAACGGTGCAAACTCCGGCCGGTATTTCTCGTGCAGCGACGCGCGCATCCGTCGCATAAGAAAATTCTGATAGAACCGCGACGGCCCAGACGAGAGTGCTTGTGCGGAGTCCGAAAGATCAAACGGGACACAAACAGCGACAGCACCGTCGAACACAGCGGCGTTGCCCTGTTCACCGAGGTACTTCAGCAAAACATTGCCACCCAGCGAGTAGCCGACGGCCAGAAGCGTCGCATCGGGCTGTCGTTCGTGTAGCTGCTGCGCCAGAAAATCAATATCGCCGGTATCACCGGCATGGTAACGACGCGGCAGCCGATTCGGTCGACCGCTGCAGCCCCGATAATGCATGACGCCGAGTGCCCAACCAGCATCGACTGCGGCGGCGCCGATCGTCAATGCGTAGGACGATGAGCTGTTACCCTCTAGGCCCGGTAGGACAATGAGCGTTGTTTGGTCCGGGCGGCCCGTTCGGCCAGCCCAGTCGATGTCGACAAAGTCGCCGTCGGGCAGCTCCAGCGCTTCTCGCTCGTAGGCGACCGTGGGTGAGCGATACAGCGGCGTACTGGGGTACACCGTTTGCCAGTGGCGATTCGTGCACCACGGTGCTGGATCAAATGCTTGCGTCGTATAGTTCATCGTTCCCACAAAAAAGGCCCCCCTGAGTGAGAGGGGGGCCCGCATAAAGGAGTTGACTCCTTCAGGCTTTACGCAGCAGGTAGCGGGGGAGCAAGAAGGCCTGCTGCACCGCAAAAACTAGGTCATTGGCACAAGCCTGTCAAGCGACGCCAGACGCCGACACCGCGCTCTTAATGCCCCGAATCGTCCTTGCTGTCGCGTGGTTTGCCGCTGAGAACGCGAAAGACATCCTCCTGCAGCGATTTCCAGCGAGCGAGGTTGCGCTCCGCTATCTCGGTAACCGACCCAACTGGGTCTAGCCCTGTCACTTGTTTGAAACGGCTTCGTGCCTCGGCCTGCTGACGCATGAACAACTCCATGCTCTGCTCAAGGTAGGTGCGGGCGAAATTGGGCATGACACTGCCGTAGGAGCGAATAATCTGCGAGAGAAAGTCCTCGCTCATTATCGACTCGCCCTGTTGCTCCTGTTCGCTGATGACCTGCAGCAAAATGCTGCGGGTGATGTCATCACCGCTTTTCTTATCGACAACGCAGAATTCGACTTTATCGATAACCAACTGACGGACGTCAGCGAGGGTGATGTAGCGGCTCTCGACCGTGTCGTAAAGCCGTCGATTCGGGTACTTTTTTATAGTTCGCACGTGCTACCTCCAGGGTGCACGTCGTTTTGCCAGTCAGCACCTTAACGGATTTTGCTGCGGGGCAACAGAGGTCTCCGCGAGGTGCTTCAGGCCTGCCAACGGTTGCAGACGCCAATGGTCAATGCCCCAGGTCAATAGCTCGCTTGGTGGAGCGCTCGCTAATGCCTGCGGCGGGTCTTGGCGCAGTTGCCCGAGCGCGTGCCAAAGCTGCTGGCTGGCGAGGTTCGGATCGAGACCTGCCGCACCGGTTTGTTTGGCAAGCTTGATGCCAGCCTTATCGACGACAATGGGAACATGGACGTATCGCGGTGTCGGCACCCCTAATAGTTGTTGTAACCAAGCCTGTCGGGGTGTGCTATCCGCAAGGTCGATGCCGCGAACCACGTCGGTGATGCCGTCATCAGCGTCATCGACGACGACCGCCAGCTGGTAAGCTGGCAAATCATCGCGACGCCAAATGACAAAGTCGCCGCACTCTTGATCGAGGTGGACGCTTGCGGTGCCTTGCAGTCGATCCTCTGTCACGATTTCGTCGGCACTCACCCGAACGCGAATTGCGCCATTTGTATGTCCAACACCGCGGCATGTTCCGGGGTAAAAGCTCAGTGAGCGGCGAGCGGCCTGGTTCGCGGCTCGTAGCGCGCGCCGCGAGCACTGGCAGTAATAGGCAAGACCGCTTTGCACCAACTTTGCCGCGACTTCGGCGTGCCGATCGTGCTTATCGCGCTGGAAACCGACCTGTCCGTCCCATTCGAAGCCAAACTGCTCCAGCGTGGCAAGGATGTTCTGGTCTGCTCCCGGTTGTTCGCGCGGTGGATCGATGTTTTCGATACGGACGAACCACTCGCCGTCATTGGCGCGCGCGTCAAGATAACTGGCAAGCGCAGCGAGTAACGAACCCGCATGCAATGGGCCGGTCGGCGAGGGCGCAAACCGGCCCCGATAGGGCCTAGCGGTAACGGTCGTCCCGATCGCGGAACTGCCGTTCAGCCAGCTCGCGACGCTCTTGCGCTTCGAGCGACATCGTCGCTACCGGCCGTGCTTCTAGACGTTTCAAACCGATTTCCTCGCCGGTTGCATCGCAATACCCGTACGAGCCGTCCTCGATCCGACCGAGCGCTTGATCGATCTTCCGCAACAACTTGCGTTCACGATCGCGCGTGCGAAGTTCGAGCCCGAACTCCGATTCCTGCGTTGCGCGGTCGTTCGGGTCGGGGAAGTTAGCCGCTTCGTCTTGCATGTGGTTAACGGTTCGATCCACTTCCTGCATCAGCTCGCGTTTCCAGGCCAACAAAATTTGGCGGAAATGCTCGAGCTGCTCGGAGCTCATGTACTCCTCGCCCCGCTTCGGTTTGTAAGGCGCAATGCCGTGAATCGGTCCGCTCAGTACGTCGCGTTTCTTGCTGGACGGAGCTGGCGGAATAGGCGGGCGAATCGGTGCGGCAGCCTGATCGCGGCGCCGCGTTGTTGGAATAGCCTTGCGTTCCGGCGCGTGCTTGGAGACGGTGCGTGACGCTGTAGCGCTCGCTTCGGCGGGACTCGCGGCCGGCTTCGCTTTCGTGGCCGCGGGCGCCACTTTCTTGCGCGGTGCTGCTTTCTTTTTGGTTGCTACTTTTTTCGCCGGCGCGGGCTTTTTCTTAGCCGCCGTCTTCTTCGCAGGCGCTTTTTTCTTTGTGACCGTTTTGCGCTTGGTCGTCGCTGTCTTTTTGGTCGCCGCTTTCTTTTTGGCAGCTTTCTTCACGGGCTTCTTAGCCGCTTTTTTCGAGGTTGTCTTTTTGGCCGCCGCTTTTTTGGTGGTTTTCTTCACCACGCGCTTCGTAGCCGCCTTTTTCTTGGCCGTTTTTTTCGTCGCGGCTTTTTTCTTCGCTACGACTTTCTTTTTGGTCGCGGTTTTCTTTGCAGTCGCTTTTTTGCGTGTTTTAGGGGCACTGCGTGTCGTGCGCTTCTTGCTGGCTTTTTTTGCAGCTGGCATGAACGTATCTCCGCTCCCGATTCAGGAAAATCGCGGGATTATACCGATTATTGCCGGCTGTAAAAGTGCTCCGTGAGGGGTTTTCCCGATGACAGCTAGCCTGGCTGCCCTGGGGGCAATACCACCGGCTCCGCGGCATGCCAGCCCTCCTGCCTATGCTCCGCCACTACGGCGGTGTAGACGCCTCCCCGT
Source organism: Pseudomonadota bacterium (assembly GCA_039183535.1). Taxonomy (GTDB): domain Bacteria; phylum Pseudomonadota; class Gammaproteobacteria; order Steroidobacterales; family Woeseiaceae; genus JBCAXA01. The sequence goes on from JBCDBO010000021.1 coordinate 42,127, forward strand.
ACGTTGAAACGAGCGGTCACACGCATGAACCGCGGCGCTAGAGCGCTCACCAACGCGTCGAGGATCGTGTGCGTAACCGCTTCGTGGAACGCACCTTCGTCCCGGAACGACCATAAATACAGTTTGAACGACTTCAGCTCGACGCAGCGCTGATCTGGCACGTATTCCAGGGAGATTGTGGCAAAGTCCGGTTGACCCGTTACCGGGCACAAGCAGGTGAATTCGGGTGTTTCAATGCGAATCGTGTAGTCGCGCGCGCTGTTTGGATTATCAAAGGTTTCCAGCGTTTTACTCGGTTGAGCTGTAGGTTTGCCACCGAGCTTGTCCGTGTTCGTCATGTTGCTACCAGCAAAAAGTCTGAGTTGCCCAATGCATTTCGAGCGCATTGTTGGAGAAAGGCGGATGCTAAAGCATTGCCAGACGTCGCATACTAACGACCGTCGTCTTGCCGCACCGATTACTTTACACTAGCGGACTGCGCCACGTTTTAGACAAGACACTTCATAGCACGCCTCGATGCGCCTAAGCCGAATCAAGCTCGCCGGGTTCAAGTCATTCGTTGACCCGACCACCATATCGTTTCCTTCCAACCTCGTTGGTGTCGTCGGCCCTAATGGCTGCGGCAAATCGAATGTTATCGACGCCGTGCGCTGGGTTATGGGCGAAAGTTCCGCCTCGCGACTTCGCGGCGACTCGATGACCGATGTCATTTTCAACGGCTCCAGTGCCCGCAAGCCTGTCGGTACGGCGTCCATAGAGCTCGTTTTCGACAACAGCGATGGCACCGTTGGCGGCCAGTACGCACAGTACACGGAAATCGCGATTCGTCGGTCCGTCACGCGCGACGGTGCCTCAACGTACTACCTCAACGGCACAAAATGTCGGCGCAAAGACATTACTGGCATCTTCCTTGGCACCGGGCTCGGACCACGCAGCTACTCGATCATCGAGCAGGGGATGATTTCGCGTTTGATCGAGGCGAAGCCGGAAGAGATGCGAGTCTACATCGAGGAAGCGGCCGGCATTTCAAAGTACAAAGAACGCCGGCGCGAGACCGAGAATCGGATTCGACACACGCGCGAGAATTTGGAGCGGCTGACCGATCTGCTCGATGAGGTTGAGAAGCAGATTAAACACTTAGATCGGCAAGCCAAAGCGGCCGAACGGTACAAGAAGTACAAAGCCGAGGAGCGCCAAGCAAGCGCCGAGCTGCTGGCCATGCGCTTGCGCGTACTGGATGAGCGTGCCACGGAGCTTGAGCGTGAATTGGCGTCGGCGGAGACAGCGCTGCAGGCGGCCGTTGCCGAGCAACGCCGCATCGAGGCGCAAATTGAGCAAACTCGCGAACAGCATGGCGAGGCAACCGAGCAGTTCAATGAGGCCCAGGCGCACTACTATCGCGTAGGCGCCGAAATTTCACGCTTGGAGCAAGCGATCGAACACGCTGCGGAGCTGCGCGAGCGCCAGCAGACGGATTTAGATCAGGCTGTTGCGGGCGCCGCCGAAATACGCTCGCACATTAATGAAGACCAAGCGCAGCTTGAATTGCTGACCAGTACGTTGACCGAGTTAGCGCCTGGTTTGGACGCGGCGGCTGAGCGCGCTGCGCGCTCCGGCAATTCGCTGACGCAGTCCGAAAACGCTATGGCGGATTGGCGCGAGCATTGGGAGCAGTTTAACGCCGAGGCCTATGAGGCCGAGCAGACCTTAAAAGTTGAGCATTCGCGTCAGGAACAGTGGGCGACCGCGATTGAGCAGTTGTCTCAGCGGCGCGAGCGGCTGAGTGAAGACCAACGACCGGCGGAACTCGATGAGCTACGAGCGACCTTGGCGCGCTTTGCTGGGGCAGTCGATGGCCAAAGCGCCCGCACCGAAGAAGCCGAGCGCACCCGTCTCTCGCTGCGCGAACAGTACGACGGCGCGCGCCAAAAAGAGCGAGAGCTACGCGATTCGCTGCAAGCATCGCAAGATGCATTGCAAAACGTACGGACCGAGTTGGCGACGCAACGTGCTTTGCAACGGGCGGCACTAGGCGCTGGCGACGAGCAGTTAGCAACTTGGCTGGAGTCAAGTGGACTTAACCGCAACAAGCGAGTCGTAGAGCTACTGAATGTCGAGGCCGGCTGGGAGAGCGCGGTTGAAACGGTGCTGCAGCAGAAATTGCAGGCGATCGTGGTCGACGATATCGATAGTGCCGCCGCGCTAGCGGCCTCTTTGGACAGTGGTGATGCGCATCTCGTTCGGCGTGCGAGCGCGGGTGTTATGCCGGCACCAGGCTCATTGGCAGAGAAAGTACGCGGGGCGCCGAGTACTGTTCAGCAATTGCTGGCGAGTGTTCGAGTAGCGCCGACCCTGACGCTAGCGCTGGAGCATCGCGCGGATTTAGCCGATGGCGAGTCGCTGGTAACGGCGAGCGGCGAGTGGGTCGGCCGGGACTTTTTCCACGTTCATCGCGTTAGCGCCGAGAACAACAGTGTTGTCCGCCGCGAAGGTGAGATTCGCGCATTGTCGGAAAAAGTGACCGCTGCCGAGCATGAGCAGCAGAGCGTTGCCCAATCACTCGATCATCAACAGCAGCGGTTGTCCGAGTTAGAGACAGCCCGAGATCAAGCGCAAGCAGCCGCGAGTCAGGCACAACAGGAACGCAGCGATGCAGTCGCGCAAAAAGAGCAGGCAGCATTACGTGTTCGCCAGGCCGAGGAGCGCCAGGAGATCGTCGAGCGTGAATCGCGCAGCATCGACGACGAGGTTGCTCGCACTCGTGAGTTGATGCGCGCGAGTCAGGAGCGTATCGATGAGGCGCGGGCAACAACTGCGACGCTCGACGAGCGACGGGCGGCGCTTGAACAACAGCGCGCGCAACTGAGTAGCGAGCTTGCTCGCGTGCGCGAACAGGCCGAACAGGATCGGGCAGCCGCTCAAGATCTGCGCGTTCAATTTGAGACGCGAAAGTCGTCGCAGGATTCGGCGGCGCAGAGTCTTGCTCGAATGCAAACGCAGCTGGTCCAGTTCGAGCGCCGTGAGTCCGAACTGCAGACGCAAATTGCCGCGGCCGAAGCGCCCGGTAAGGAGCGCGAGCAGCTGCTCGCCGAGGCATTGAATTCACGCGTCGGTGCGGAACAGCAATTGGGCGATGCACGCGAACGGCGAGAAGCGATCGAATCGCAATTACGCCGACTTGAAGCGGAGCGTGGCGATGCAGAGGAAGGCGTGGTCGATGCCCGGGATGGGCAGGATCAGGTGCGAATGCAGGTTCAGGAAAACCGCGTTCGGCAAGAGGGACTGCTCGAGCAATTCGATGACGCCCAGTTTGATCGACAAGCCTTACTGGCCAATCTCGATGCAGCAGCAACGGTCGAAGCCTGGGAAGAGAATCTCGCGAAGTTGGCCAAGCGGATTGAGCGACTCGGTGCGATTAATTTGGCGGCAATCGATGAGTTTCGTGAGCAATCGGAGCGCAAGGAATATCTCGACGCGCAGTTCACCGATTTGCAATCGGCACTGGAGACCCTCGAGAACGCCATCCGTAAGATCGATCGCGAGACGCGCAGCCGTTTCAAAGAAACCTTCGATGCGATTGATGCCGGCTTTAAACGACTTTTCCCACGCTTATTCGGTGGCGGCCATGCGTACTTGCAGCTTACTGGCGATGACTTACTGAGCACCGGCGTCACCGTTATGGCGCAGCCGCCCGGCAAGCGCAATAGCACCATTCACTTACTGTCTGGGGGCGAAAAAGCGCTCACGGCAGTCGCGCTGGTGTTTGCGATTTTCGAGCTCAATCCCGCGCCGTTCTGCATGCTCGACGAGGTTGATGCGCCGCTTGATGATGCTAACGTTAATCGGTATTGCGATATCGTGCGTGAGATGTCGGAGTCGGTTCAATTTGTGTTTATCACGCACAACAAAGTCACGATGGAAATGGCGCGACAACTGTCGGGTGTGACGATGCAAGAGCCGGGAGTCTCGCGACTGGTCACCGTCGATCTCGACGAAGCCATTAAGCTGGCGGTGAGCTGACGGCAACCGGTATGGATGGATTTCGCGCGATACTGGCGGTATTTGGTGTTGCCGTTATCGGGCTGGTCTATTGGCTTAGTCGCCGCGAATCGGGTCGCGCCGAAGCCGACGAGAACCGCATCGAACCAACCCTGACCGACGATGCGCTAGCGGTCTCCGAACCAGCTCCCGATTATGAGCCGGCAGAGAATGACGTGGTCGAGGCCGTGGGTGATGGCGACGAAGTGGCCGAGGCGGAAGCTCACGCGCGTCCGCCAGCTCCAATGCCCGATGCGCAGAAAATTGTCGCCATTCTCGTTGTGTCTCGTGAGGACCAGCCATTCGGCGGCGAGCGATTGGTGCTTGCGCTGCGCGGACTCGGTCTGCGGCATGGGCAGTTTGGAATCTTCCACCATTACGACGGTGATTCGGACAACCCGGTTTTTAGCGTCGCTAATCTCGTCGAGCCAGGCAGTTTTGAGTTGACCAACATTCGCGAACAATCGTTCACCGGTATTAGCCTGTTTATGGTGTTGCCGGGTGAGGTGGTTGGCCCTGAAGCGTTCGACATGATGATCAACGCGGCCCGCACGCTCGCTAAGGAGTTCGACGGTGATCTGCTCGATGCCAGTGGCAGTACGCTTAGCATTCAGCGTGAGCGGTTTATGCGCGAAGAAGTCATTCAATTTGAGCACAGCTTAACGCTGCACCAGGACTGATGAGCGCTGCTCGCCCAGATCCGATCAAAGAAATGGCTGGGTTGGTTAGGACCCTTAACGACTACAGTCATCGTTACTATGCGCTCGATGAGCCCGCGGTTCCGGACAGTGAGTACGACCGGCTCTTTCGCCGCTTGGTTGAGTTAGAGGCTGAGCATCCAGAGGCCATCGATCCATCGTCTCCGACACAGCGGGTAGGCGAGGCGCCTGTATCGGAGTTGGTGTCGGTTCAGCACACGAAACCGATGTTGTCTCTCGACAACGCATTCGACGAGGGATCACTGCGCGCGTTTGATAAACGTTGTATCGAACGATTGGGGCTACCGGAAGAGCACCAACTCGCTTATGCCGCTGAATTAAAGATCGATGGTCTGGCCATTAGTCTGCTTTACGAAGACGGACAATTGATTCGCGCCGTGACGCGCGGCGACGGCCGGGTCGGAGAAGACGTTACTCACAACGCGAAAACAATCCGCGATATCCCGGTTCGACTGACCGCTACGGATGCACCAAGCACACTTGAAGTTCGCGGCGAGGTTTACATGACCCGCAGTGGGTTTGCAGAACTCAACAAACGTGCCGAGGCAGCCGACGAAAAGCCGTACGTTAATCCGCGCAATGCTGCCGCCGGTAGCCTACGGCGGCTGGACTCGCGGATAACCGCGAAACAACCCTTGCGCTTTTTCGCTTACAGCATTGGCGACGACGACGCGCCTTGGTTACCGAATACCCATGTCGATACGCTGCAACAACTGGGCCGCTGGGGTTTCCCGATAAATTCGGAAACGCAGCGATGCGCTGGGATCGATGCTTGTCTCGCGTATCACGAACATGCTGGCGAGATTCGTCCATCTCTCGATTACGATATCGATGGCGTTGTCTTCAAGGTGGATGCCTTTGCGCATCAGGGCGAGCTTGGATTTGTTTCGCGCGCGCCTCGCTGGGCTATTGCGCATAAGTTTCCGGCGGAAGAGGTGCTTACCGTGTTGCGTGATATTGAATTTCAGGTGGGACGGACTGGTGCAATTACGCCTGTGGCGCGCCTAGAGCCTGTTTTCGTCGGTGGAGTGACGGTCAGTAATGCGACCTTACACAACATGGATGAGCTGGAGAGAAAGGATGTTCGTAAGGGCGACACCGTCATCGTAAGACGGGCCGGCGACGTTATTCCGGAGGTAGTCCGGTCGCTCCCCGAGCGGCGTCAAAAAGGTGCCCGACGAGTTAAGCTGCCGACCCGCTGTCCGGTGTGTAACTCGGCGGTCGTTCGGCTCGAGGGTGAAGCGGTAGCCCGCTGCACAGGTGGACTGGTCTGCCCAGCGCAAGTGAAGGAAGCACTACGACACTTCGCATCGCGTTTAGCGATGGACATAGAAGGGCTCGGAGCAAAACTCATCGACCAGCTCGTCGAGGCCGATATCGTTAAAACGCCGGCTGATGTTTTTGATGCGGACCGGGTGAGTGTGGAAACGTTGTCGTCACTCGAGCGAATGGCGGAGAAATCCGCAACCAATGTGATCGCAGCCATCAACAAAAGCAAAAGTACATCGTTACCACGCTTTCTGTACGCACTTGGCATACGTGAGGTGGGCGAGACAACCGCTGCGAATCTAGCGGCACATTTCAGTGAGCTGCAACCGCTGATGACTGCGTCAATCGAGGAGTTGGAAGCTGTACCCGATGTCGGCCCAGTCGTCGCCGAACGCGTACGTACGTTTTTCGACGAGGACCACAACAAGGAGCAGGTTCAGCGGTTAATTGCTTCGGGCGTAGTATGGCCAGCGGTTGAAAAGCAGGCAGCGACCGCAGACAGTAAGTTCGCCGGAAAAACAGTGGTTATCACGGGAACGCTGGAAAACATGTCGCGACAGGAAGCAAAAAAACTCATCGAATCGCTCGGCGGGAAAGTGAGCGGTTCCATTTCTGGCAAAACCGACTTCCTCCTTGTAGGAGAAAACCCAGGCTCGAAGTTGGCGAAAGCGGAGAGTTTGGGGATCACTGTAATAAACAGCGTAATTAGCTAACACTCAGGATTGTCAATGACTCGATCTGAGACGTTCTCGCGTGACAACCTTCGAAGCTCTGTTCTGCAGTTTCTGGTCGCCTTCGCACGGCCATTAATACGAAGCGGCTTAAGCGCTAAGGAGATGTGCGAGCTGGTTGAAGCGGCATTCGTTCATGTGGCAACTGAGGAGCTTGGTGTTCGCAATCGACCGGCAAACGTTTCCAAAGTAGCTGCGGTAACTGGGCTGAGCCGCAAGTCAATCCGCCAAATAAGAGCACAAGTTTCATCGCAGTACAGCGAGCCGAAAGTTAAGCCACCGGTTCCTGTCAGACTTATATCTCATTGGCGAAACTCCTCTAACTATCGTGATTCCGAAGGTAATCCGCGTGTTCTTGCATTCAAAGTAGATGATGATAGAGAAAAGGACTTTAGTGACTTGGTTCGCGAAATTTCGACTGACTTAAGTAGCTCTGTTCTACGAGATGAGTTATTCCGAGCTGGTTGTATAAGCGTTACTGAGAATGGGGAGCGAATCGAATTAGTAAAGCACTTCTATGCGCGACCAGATTTGCAGGACAGACTAGCTACCGCAATCACTTTCTCTTTGCGTAAGCACGTCGAAACGATCGATCACAATACGGATCAAGGAAACGAGCGGCACCTGAGATTCGAACGTGTCCAATACATCCTAGATCTCGATGGTGACATTGATCGGGATCGTGTGCGGCAGATAGTTAACGCGCACCTCGAGCAGGCAACCATTGGAATTAAGGTGACCCTAGACGCCCTTCGTACAGACAATCCAGAAGACGCAAGCAGCAGTGATGAACTAGAGACAACGGTGCGTAACACCAGCGGTGCTTATGGTGTGGGTCTCTATTACTTCACGGGCAAAGGCGACTAACCCGATGTCCAAGCTAAGTGTTGTGTTTTTATGATTCCGAGCGAATTAGGTACGTAACTTGTTATTTTCTTGCTACGCAATCGGCGGTCTGCATAGTAATAGAGAAAAATGTTCGCGTGTTCTCGCTCTAGTATTTCTTCGGCTTGTACGAGCAGTTTGTTTCTGGTCATTTGTTCTGTCTCGGACGCAGCGGCATCAATTAGGACGTCATATTTGGGCATCTTTGTCCCAGCGATGTTGTTTGGCGAATCCGATGTAAAAATTGAGAGAAAAGTCGACGCATCTGGGTAGTCCGCTGACCAAGAGCTTCGGACCGCATCCCATGTGCTTTTATTGCGGTGCCTATCCAGCAAGACACGAAAATCTACGTTATCAAGCTCTACGTCTACTGGGAGGCTGGAAGCCCATGTAGCCTTTAAATACAGCGCGATACGTCTGTGATCGGAACCCGTGTTGTATAGCATTCGAATCTTGAGCCTATTGTCGACGGTGTATCCTTCTTCAGCCAAAAGAGCTGCAGCTTCTTGAACGTACCGGTCGGACCCATACTCGAATGCATTTCGATTGGAACGACCGTAGCCCGGCATATACGGTGGAACAGGGCTTGCGGCTGGCACCTGCCCGCTGGCTAACACGGTGGCGACCAACTTCACACGGTCAATAGAGATGTCCAACGCGCGCCGGACGTTTTTGTTGTTCAACGGCGGTGCTGTTGTATTTAAAGCGTAGTAATAGACGGTCAGTTGCGGTGATACTACGAACTCAGCGTCCGCAAGACTTTCAGCTTGGTTAATCCGAGTAGAGGGTACGCTTGCTGTTAAGTGGACTTGCCCGGCTCGAAACCTGTTGTATACAGCATTTTGGTCTTGAGTTGTTAAGTACCGGACTGACTCTATAGTCGTGGATTCTGCGTCGTAATAGTACGGATTTTTTTGTAGCGTGATGTCGGAACCGATAGCGGCTCCAACGATTTGATACGCTCCATTGGAGATTGGAAACTCATTGTTGCGCAAACGGAGCGCGGAGTTTCTGTGCATTGGGTAGGTGAGGGGATACTCGAGCAACCAG
>JBCDBO010000022.1:0-49701 GCA_039183535.1 Pseudomonadota bacterium
ACTGACCTGGCCTAGGTCGTCGATCATACGGACCAAGTCGCGTGGCGTTTGCTGACCTAATAACACGACGATGATGCCGCTCCGCTCGCGGACAATTCGGGCCATCGCATCTTTGAGTCGCCAACCGAGCGATGCATCGTCGATGCCAAGCGTATCGCCCAGTGCATCAGCGAGATGGACGCGTACGAGCGGTGCCGGATCGTCATGTATGTCGCCGTGCACCAACGCTAAATGCACGGTCCGATTGACCCGATCATCGTAGCTCACTAACTCGAACTCGCCGTTCGGCGTGACGACACTGCGCGCGTTGATGCGCTCAACGTTGACTTCGTTGTCCAAGCGGTAGCGAATGAGGTCGGCGATCGTGCCCATACGGATGTTGTGCTCGCGAGCAAAGCGCTCGAGATCGGGCCGCCGGGCCATCGTACCGTCCTCATTCAGCACCTCGACGATGACCGCTGCCGGCTCAAGTCCAGCCAACCGCGCGAGGTCACAACCCGCCTCGGTATGACCAGCTCGGGTCAACACGCCACCTTGTTGCGCCATAATCGGGAAGATATGGCCGGGTTGCGATAAGTCCTCCGGCGCTGCATCGGGCGCGACGGCGGCACGCACAGTGCGCGCCCTATCGTGCGCAGAGATACCGGTGGTAATGCCCTCCGCCGCTTCAATCGATACCGTGAAATTGGTCGTGTGGTTGTAATCCGTCGCACTAACCATCAATGGCAGGCGCAGTTGCTCGCAACGCTCGCGCGTTAACGTTAAGCAGATCAAACCACGTCCGTACCGCGCCATGTAATTAATGTCCTCGGCGCGAACCTTGCTGGCCGCCATGATCAGATCGCCCTCGTTTTCGCGATCCTCGTCATCGACCATAATCACCATCTTACCGGCCGCGATATCCGCAACGATATCCTCGATGCTCGAGAACTCACTGCCGCGCTCCCCAGCGGGTATTGTCTTAACGGTCATAGCCGTGCTCCGTTAAAAAGTCTTTATCGAGACGTGGCGTCGATCCATCGCCGATCAAGCGCTCGACATAGCGAGCCACCATATCGACTTCGAGATTGACGCGCGAGCCGACGACCGCATCGCTCAATGTGGTTACTTGCCATGTGTGCGGAATGATATTCAATTCAAACGTCGCCTGCGCGAGCGCATTGACCGTCAAACTGATCCCATCGACGGTAATCGAGCCTTTTCGCGCGACATAACGCAGCAGCGAGTCAGGTGCCGTTATGCTGATAGCGGTAGACCGCGCCGCCGGATTAACGGCCGTAATCTGGCCGACGCCATCAACATGACCCGAAACCAGGTGCCCGCCAAGGCGCTCGCCAAGCGCGAGTGACGGCTCGATATTGACGCGACTGCCGGCCGATAAATCACCCAGCGTGGTCGCAGCTAGCGTCTCGACCGAGACATCCGCGGAAAATGCGTGCGCTTCTAAATCGATCGCTGTCAAACAAACACCAGCGACGCAGATGCTCTCGCCCTCGGCGAAGTCTTCTAGCGACAGCTCTGGTGTGGCGATGGTCAAACGTTTATCCCCGCCAACGGCCCGTTGGGCAACGATCTCACCGACGGTTTTGATGATTCCGGTAAACATAGCTTTAATTGTACCGTGGCGGGGAGACGCTGGCGCTGATCAAATAGTCGTCACCCACGGACTCGATTCCGTGGATACTGAGGCGCTGTCCGGCGGTCAAGCGTAACCAAGAAGGCGTCTCCAACGCTTGGCGGGTCTCGCTGCCAAGCAATAGCGGCGCAACGAACCAGCGAATCTCATCAATCAGTCCCGCTACGGCGAACGCACCCGTCAGCGTCGGACCCGCTTCCAGCAACACATCATTGATACCGCGCTGTCCCAGTTCTTGCAGCAGCAGCGCGAGATCGACCTGCTGGCTCGCCGTCGCCGACACTACGATGTGTTCGGCCGCCAGCGCGCGTGAGCGCTCGCTCGTCGTCACGTGTAACAGCGGACCCGATTCGTCAAACAGGCGTGCCGATGTCGGCAATCGTGCCCGACTGTCGACAATGACCCGCAACGGTTGGATCGGCGACGGCGAGCCGTCAGCACCGCGCGCCGTTAAGCGCGGATCGTCGGCGAGCACGGTGCCGATGCCGGTGATGAGTGCATCGCTGTTCGCGCGAAACGCGTGACCACGATGGCGTGCTGCTGGCCCGGTAATCCACTGGCTCTCGCCGGAACGCATCGCGACCGCTCCATCGATCGAGGCAGCAATTTTTGCCGTTACACGCGGTCTACCCAATCGACAGCGGGTGAAAAACCCAGCGTTCAGCGCCGCCGCATCGTCGGCCAATAAGCCGACCCGCGTTTCGATCCCGGCCGCTACCAGTCGCTCAATACCAGCACCTTGGTTGCGATGATCTGGATCGATGACCGCGACCGTTACGGCAGCCACGTTGGCGGCGATCAGCGCATCGACACACGGTGGCGTGCGGCCGAAGTGTGCGCAGGGCTCGAGGGACACAAAAGCATGGGCGCCGGCCGCTCGCGAACCGGCTTCGGCCAGCGCAACTACCTCAGCGTGCCGACCGCCCGGCGCTTCGGTCGCGCCTTGGCCGACGATTTCGCCCGCCGCGACAATGACACAGCCGACCGCCGGGTTGGGCCTGGCACGCTGTTTGACGCTGGCCGCCAACTCGAGCGCGACCCGCATCCGCGCCGTGTCGGTATCTGAAAACCTGGGCGCGTTCAACGTTCCGATTTTTTGGCGCTACGGCTTAAGCTTTTCGGTCGCTTTGGCTCGACCTCGCCGAGCAATGACATCTGCTCGTCGTTGGCACCGAAGGCCAACGATTGCAAACGTTTAACCTCCTCCTGAAACTCCGTCACGTCTTGAAAGCTCCGGTAGACCGAAGCGAAGCGAACGTAGGCGACGTCGTCGAGTTTGCGCAGTTCCTCCATCACGAGCTCACCGACCAAGTCAGAATTGACTTCGCGTTCGCCGATGGTGCGCAGGCGGTGGGCGACGCTCGCCACCGCTGCATCGATATCTGCGCCGCTGACCGGACGTTTTTGCAGCGACCGCTCAAAGGACGATCGTAACTTCGACTCATCGTACGGTTGCCGGGTCTGGTCTCGCTTAACGATTCCCGGCATAACCAGCTCAGCCGCCTCGAATGTCGTGTAGCGCTCACGGCAGCGCTCGCATTGACGGCGGCGACGCACTTCACGGCCTTCCGCCGTCAACCGTGAATCGATGACCTTGGTTTCAGCGTGACCGCAAAATGGACAGTGCATGTGCCGGCGACACTAACGCGCGTGTTGATACACCGGAAAGCGCTGGCAAATCGCCAACACGTCTCGTTGCACTCGGCCATGCGTGGCGGCGTCATCAAGATCATCAAGTACATCGGCAATCCAACCCGCCAATTGCTGACACTCGCTGGCGCCAAAGCCGCGTGTTGTGATCGCTGGCGTTCCCATACGCAGCCCACTGGTGACGAACGGCGATCGAGTTTCGTTGGGAACCGTGTTCTTATTAACGGTAATGTTGCAACGACCTAAAGCAAGATCGGCGTCCTTGCCCGTAATGCCCTTCGCGGTCAGATCGACCAGGAACAGATGATTGTCGGTCCCGCCGGAGACGATCGCGTAGCCACGATCCATCAATGCAGCCGCCATCGTTCTTGCATTAGCGACGACCGCTTGCTGATAGCTGCGAAACGCTGGCTGCAGCGCCTCGTGAAAGGCGACCGCCTTCGCAGCAATGACATGCATCAATGGGCCGCCTTGGATGCCGGGGAAAACCAGGGAATTAAACTTTTTGCCGAGGTCTTTGTCCCGCGACAGGATCAGTCCGCCACGCGGGCCCCGCAGCGTCTTGTGCGTGGTCGTCGTGACCGCGTCGGCATACGGCACCGGGTTGGGGTATTCGCCGGCGGCGACCAAGCCGGCCACGTGCGCCATGTCGACCAGCAAATACGCACCGACGCTATCGGCGATGCTGCGGAATTTCTCCCAATCGAGAACGCGTGAGTACGCTGAAAATCCGGCGACGATCATTTTCGGCCGGTGTTCATCAGCCAAGCGCGCGACTTCGTCGTAGCCGATGTAGCCGTCGTCATCAACGCCGTATTGCACGGCATTGAACAACTTGCCGGAGAAGTTCACGTGCGACCCGTGCGTTAAATGGCCGCCATCGGACAAACTCATCCCGAGAATCGTATCGCCCGCCGACAGCAACGCGAGGTACACCGCGGTGTTGGCCTGCGAACCCGAATGCGGTTGCACATTGGCGTAGGCGGCGCCGAACAGCTCGCAGGCGCGCTCGATCGCCAAGCGTTCGGCGACATCGACGTGCTCACAACCGCCGTAGTAGCGCTTGCCGGGATAACCCTCGGCGTACTTGTTGGTTAGCACGGAGCCTTGCACCGCTAGGACGTGCTCACTCGCGTAATTCTCCGACGCGATCAACTCAATATGCTCTTCCTGACGACGGTTCTCTGCGGCAATGGCAGCCGCGAGTTCCGGATCGGCAGCGGCGAGGTGCGAACGTTCAGGGACGAGTGAGGCGGGCTGAGACATGGTGGCGACATCCGGCTAGCGCAAACCGCTAGTGTACCGGTGCGCCGCTGCTGACAACAGATGCGCCATAGCGGCCGCTTAGGGCGCTAACCCGGCGAAAGCTGCGACAACTTCTGACCAGCCTCGCGCGATGTTGTCGCGGTTGTAACCACCGCCACCCGTGCCTAGCACTCGGCCGCCCGCGTGCCGTTCGGCCAGCGCCACGAGGCGCTCGGCCGCGTGTCGATACGCGGCTGGCGACAAACAAAGGTGTGTGATCGGATCACCGGCCAGTGCGTCGGCGCCGCATTGCAGCACGATAAACTCCGGCGCCGCCGCGTCCAGACAGGACTCGGCCTGCTCCCAAACGGCGAAAAAGTCGGTGTCGTCGGCACCGGGCGGCAGCGGTAAATTCAGCTTCGTACCGACGGCCGGGCCGCTACCGGTCTCATCGCGGTGGCCGGTACCCGGGTATAAATGGTGACCATCCTCATGAATATCGACGCAAATGACGCCAGGATCGGTATCGAAGCCGTAGTGGACGCCGTCGCCATGGTGAGCATCGATATCGACGTAGGCGATGCGCGTTAACCCGTAGCAGCGCTTCAAGTATTCGATAGCGACCCCGCAATCGTTAAACACGCAAAAACCAGCCGCGTGATCGCGGCCCGCATGGTGCAGGCCGCCGATCGGCACGAACGCGTGCTTAGCAACCCCGGTCATGAGCGCATCGGCGGCCGCCAGCGTTGTTCCCACGACGATCGCCGCTGCGTCGAATACGCCATCGAACGCGGGCGTGTCGCCCTCGTCGAGCCAGCCGTGGCCAGCGTTCGACAGCCGCTGCACGCGCTCGATGTAGCGGTCGGTATGAAACAACGCCAGCGCCGCCTTACTCGCGCGCGCTGGCGGGCGCCACTCGTACGCCGACGTCGGCACTCGAGCCGTCAAGCCGCTAACGAACGCGGCATAACGATCGCGCCCAAAAGGATGTGGCGGGGCAAATCCATAAGCAGCGAGGGCCGCTCCTCCGTAGACAAGCACAGTCATGTTGCGTGCGGACCTCAAGACTCGACGATAGTTGCGATCGCTGTGTGCCGGTTTGTCGGCGCGACCCAACGCGCCGTAGAATGCGCGGTCAGTTCGCTGTGCGCAACCGGTTGCTCGAATGGCCCAATACATCTACACCATGAATCGTGTCGCGAAAATCGTGCCGCCGAAACGGCGGATCATTCACGACATCTCGCTGTCTTTTTTCCCCGGTGCAAAAATTGGCGTACTGGGCCTCAACGGTGCCGGTAAGTCGACGCTGCTCCGCATCATGGCCGGTCTCGACACCGAATTCGATGGGGAGGCGCGACCGCAGCCCGGCATCAATATTGGCTACCTGCCGCAGGAGCCTGAGCTCGACGCCGAACTTGACGTGCGCGGCAATGTCGAGCAAGGGGTCGCCGAAACCAAAGCACTGGTCGATCGTTTCAACGAGATCAGTATGAGGTTCGGCGAACCGCTGGATGATGACGAGATGAACGCCTTGCTTGAAGAACAAGGCAAACTGCAAGACGCGATTGATGCGGCTGGCGCCTGGGAGCTTGATCGAACACTAGACCGAGCTGCCGATGCGCTGCGGCTGCCACCGTGGGAGGCCGATGTTACGACGTTGTCGGGCGGCGAGAAGCGCCGTGTTGCGTTGTGTCGTTTACTGCTATCGAAACCCGATATGTTGTTGCTCGATGAGCCTACCAACCATCTCGATGCCGAGTCGGTAGCCTGGCTCGAACGCTTTCTAGAAGAGTATCCAGGCACCGTTATCGCCGTCACGCACGATCGGTATTTTTTGGACAACGTCGCCGGCTGGATTCTTGAACTCGATCGCGGCCACGGAATCCCATGGGAAGGCAACTACTCATCGTGGCTGGAGCAAAAAGAAGCGCGCTTAAAAGTCGAGGAAAAAACCGAAGCAGCGCGCGCTAAAGCGATGGCCGATGAGCTTGACTGGGTTCGGCAAAACCCAAAAGGTCGGCAGGCGAAGGCGAAAGCGCGCCTTAAACGCTTCGAGGAACTGTCGTCACAAGAGTTTCAAAAACGCAGCGAAACGAACGAGATTTATATTCCGCCGGGGCCCCGCCTGGGCGACAAAGTCCTTGAGATCGACGACCTCAAAAAAGGCTTTGGCGAGCGGCAGTTAATCGACGGGCTTAACGTATCATTACCGCCTGGCGGCATCGCCGGGGTCATCGGCCCGAACGGTGCTGGTAAGACGACGCTGTTTCGAATGATTACCGGCCAAGAAGACGCCGACGACGGCACGATCAGCCTCGGCGATACCGTTCAACTCGCCTACGTCGACCAGTCGCGTCAAGACCTCGATGATACGCGGACCGTCTGGGAAGAGATATCGGACGGCCAAGACATCTTGCGCATTGGCCAATACGAAATTCCATCGCGCGCCTATGTCGGTCGGTTTAACTTCAAGGGGCCCGAGCAACAAAAACAGATTGGACTTCTGTCCGGCGGCGAACGCAATCGCGTCCATCTCGCCAAGGTTCTGCGCTCCGGCGGTAATCTGTTGATGCTCGACGAGCCGACCAACGATCTCGACGTCGAAACGCTGCGAGCCCTGGAGCAAGCGCTGCTCGATTTTCCAGGCTCAGCGATCGTTATTTCGCATGACCGCTGGTTCCTCGATCGAATAGCAACCCATATCCTCGCCTTCGAAGGCAACAGCGAGGTGGTTTGGTTCGCCGGTAACTACGCCGACTACGAAGAAGATCGCAAGCGTCGGCTCGGCAGCGATGCGGACCAACCACAGCGGATCCGCTACCGCTCAATCGCGTGACGACTAGCTGACTGCCCGATACGCGTTCGCGAACAATTGCATCCATGGCGCTGCCGTCGGCCACTCTGGCGGGTACCATGAATGGCACACAGCGCGGGCCACTCGCTCCGGATGCGGCATGATGACGGTTACACGGCCATCTGCCGCCGTTAACGCGCACAAACCATCCGGCGAGCCATTTGGATTGCTGGGGTAGCGTTCGGTGCTGCGCCCGTAGCCGTCGATATAGCGCGCAGCAATTTGCCCACCGTCCGCGCAGGCCTTGACGTCGCTCGCCGCCGCGAACAAAGCGCGACCCTCGGCGTGCGACGTGGCGACCGGTAAGCGCTGCCCGGCCATGCCATCGAGTAGCCACGAGTCGGTCGGTACTATCTCGACCAGCGACAAACGCGCTTCAAATCGCTCCGATCGGTTCGCGGTAAAGGTTGGCCAAGCCGCGGCGCCCGGGATCAGCGTTTTCAGCCGCGCCACCATCTGACAGCCGTTACAGACCCCGAGCGCGAAACGCTGTGGATGCGCCAGGAACTCGGCAAACTGGTCGGTCACGCGCGGATTGTGGAGGATTGAGCCGGCCCAACCGCCGCCGGCACCGAGCACATCGCCGTAGGAAAAGCCGCCGCACGCCGCAAAACACTGATAGTCGCTGAGGCGCTGTCGACCACTGGCAAGGTCGCTCATATGCACGTCGATCGCCTCGAACCCCGCGGCAATAAAGGCTGCCGCCATCTCGCTGTGTGAATTCACACCTTGTTCGCGCAGTATCGCGACGCGCGGCCGATGAACGCCGATACTCGGCGCCGATACGTCGCCGGACCAGCGCGCGCCTTGTAACCCTGGATCGTTGTCATCGAGGACGCTCTCGCGCTCCTCCGTAACGCAGCTCGGGTTATCGCGTAGCGCGCGGATGGCGTCGCTGACCTCGGTCCATGCGAGTTGCATGTCGGCGCGCGTCAGCGTGAGTTCCTCGCCGCTCTCGCGTTGTATGGTCAGTACTTGGTCGGCATTGACGGTACCGATCGTTGCCGCCGCTAAGCCGTGCGCTTGGCAAGTCGCGAGCAGGTCGTCCGCATCGCGTTGCCGCACCTGGGCGACAACGCCGAGTTCCTCAGCGAACAAAAACCGCAGCAAGTCGGCCTCGTCTCGGCCTCCACCATCGAGGGTAACGCCGCGCCGACCGGCAAACATCATCTCGGCGATGCTCGTGAACAAGCCGCCGTCGGAACGGTCGTGGTAGGCCAAAAGCCACCCGGCGGCGCGCGCCGTCGCCAGGGTCGCGACCAGCGCTTGGAGGCGCCGCGGCGAGTCGAGGTCGGCACACGCACCGAAATTGCGGTTGGTCACCTCGGCGAGCACGGACGCGCCGAGACGATCCTGACCCGCACCGAGATCGATCAAGATTAGAACGGTCGGATCGTCGGTGGCTTGCAATTGCGGCGTTAGCGTTCGGCGCACATCGCTGACCGGCGCGAACGCCGAGACAATGAGCGACACCGGCGCACTAACGACGCCTTCGTCCCAGGCCGTGCGCATTGACAACGAATCTTTGCCCACCGGAACCGCGATGCCGAGCGGGATACAAACATCGTCAACGATGCTTTTCACCGTGTCGTAGAGAGCAACCTCGTCGGCATCGTCGCCCGCCGCGGCCATCCAATTGGCCGACAAGCGCACATCGCCAAGCGTTGCTACGTCCGCCGCCAACAGGTTTGTCAGCGCCTCAGCGATGGCCATCCGCCCGGATGCCGGCGCGTCGTCGCAAGCGAGCTGCGTACGCTCGCCCATCGCCATCGCCTCGCCGGAGGTGGCGCGGTGTGTCGTCGTCGTAACGGCGACATCGCTCACCGGCACTTGCCACGGCCCTACCATTTGATCGCGCGCCGTCAGCCCTCCGACTGTTCGGTCGCCGATCGTCACCAAAAAGGCTTTGCTGGCTACGGTCGGATGCGCGAGTACATCGCGCCACAACCGCCGCAGGTCGAGGTCGGTCAGTGCGTCAACGTGCTGCGTTGTCGCTACCGGGCGCTGGACTTGCCGCTCCTCGCGGGGCACGTCGGCGAGCAGCAAACTGAGCGGCACATCAACCGGGACCACGCCGTGCTGATCATCGGTGAGCGTTAAGCGGCCGCTGGTATTCAATTGGCCAAGGTCGGCGAGCGGGCAGCGCTCGCGCTCGGCGATCGCGCTCAGCGCCGCGAGTCGCTCGGGTTCGACGAGCAACACGTAACGTTCCTGCGACTCGTTACACCAAATCTCCATGGGGCTCATGGCCGGTTCGTCGTTTGGAATAGCGCGCAAGTCGAGCGATGCACCGAGCTGGCTATGATCGACCGCCTCCGGCACGGCATTTGATAAACCGCCTGCGCCAACATCATGAATCAACGCGATCGGGTTGTCGCTGCCGAGTTCGAAGCACGCCGTAATGACCTCTTGGGCGCGGCGCTGCATTTCTGGGTTGCCACGCTGCACCGACGCAAAGTCGAGCTCGGCATCACTGCTACCACTCGCCATGCTCGATGCTGCGCCACCGCCCAGTCCAATCAACATCGCGGGACCGCCGAGGACAACAAGGTGCGCACCCGGGGCAACGTCGCGCTTACAAGCATGTTCGTCGCGGACGTTACCGATGCCGCCAGCGATCATGATCGGCTTGTGATAACCGTAACGTGCAGTGCCATCGCGCGCGCGTTCGAAACTGCGAAAATAACCGGCCAAATTCGGCCGACCGAATTCATTGTTGAACGCTGCCGCGCCCAACGGTGCATCGATCATGATCTCGAGAGGGCTCGCAATACGGTCAGGTTTGGCGAGCGGCAGCTCCCACGCTCGCTCATGTTGCGGTAATCGCAGATGCGAAACGGTATAGCCGACCAACCCAGCTTTTGGTTGCGCACCGAGCCCGGTCGCCCCCTCATCGCGTATTTCACCGCCCGCGCCGGTTGCTGCACCGGCAAACGGCGCTATCGCGGTTGGGTGATTGTGCGTTTCGACTTTCATCAACAAATGAACGGGCTCGGTCGAATATTCGTAAGCGCCGCTGACAGGCGAGCGCAATAACCGGGCGGCCTCAGGGCCAGCGACGACAGCGGCGTTATCGCTATACGCCGACAGGACGCCGTCCGGCGCATGGGCGTGGGTCGACCGAATCATCGCGAACAGCGAATGCGCTTGTTTCTCGCCGTCGATCGACCATGGCGCGTTGAAGATTTTGTGGCGACAATGCTCAGAATTCGCTTGCGCGAACATCATTAACTCGGCGTCGGTCGGATTGCGCTGTTCGCTGGCATAGAAGCGTGCTAGGTAGCGAAGCTCCGCAGCGGACAACGCGAGACCGAGCTCGGCATTAACGCGGGTCAATGCCGCCAAGGGATCGTCGGACAAGCTCACACTTGTCACTGCGCGGGGCTCAGCGGCTTGGTACCACGCCTCGGCCGATGGCGGCTGTCGCAACAGCGACTCGGTCATTCGATCATGCAGAACTTGCTGCGCGGTTGGCGACCACGGTTCGGCCGCATCCACCGACAGTGTGTAGACCAAGCCGCGCTCGATCCGAGCGATATCGCGAACGCCGCACATGCTCAGTAGATCTTGCGCTTTGGACGACCAGGGCGAGCGCGTACCGAAACGCGGCAACACCCAAACCGCTGTGTCTGGGAGCGTACCTACGTCCGCCCCACCCAGCAGGTCAATGAGCGTCGCAGGCGGTGCCGCGAGCGAGGTACGCAGTAAGTAAAAGGCGTGCGCGCTGGCGATAACGGCTGCACAATCGGCGGACTGCAGCGTGCGATTCAGCAGCGCTAGCCGCTTGGCAGTCAGCACCGAACCTTGATCAATAAGAAGCATCGTTAGCGGGGCAACGCCGTGGCGGCGCGATCAGGTTTCACGAGTTGCTGCTGTTATCCGGTGTGTACATCGGCATCGGGAACTGCGCGACGTTGCCGTCGGCTTTCGAAATCTTGCTCGCGCCTTGTTTTTCGACCTCATCGATACGCAGCACGGCATGCATAGGCACGTAGGTGCGTTTCACGCCATCAAACTCGGCCTTGATCCGCTCCTCCGACGGATCGACAACGAGCTGGCTGCGCTCACCGAAGGTCAGCTCCTCGATCGTGACGAAGCCGAACATCTCATCGTTCGACACGGATCGCGCGTAAATCTCGTAAATCTGCCCCTGGGAGGCGAAGTAAACGCGGTAAATTCGCTGCGCCGGCATACTCGAGTGGCTGAAATTGCGAAGTAATTCCGCATTTTAGCGCAAGCTGAGAGCCTGAGCACACAGCAAATGTGACCTCTGCACGTGCCAGATTATGCAAACCGGGCATAATTTGCGCGTAGCAGGGAGTCGCTCGATGCCGGCGGACGCATCGATTCGATTGAGCTTTTGCCATTTGGCACCGGACGGCGAGGATCCACGATGCCACTGAGCTTACAAATCGTAAGTCGCGAAAAATCGGTTATGGGTGAGGATGCCAACTTTGACGTTGGTAAAGAGGGCGCGACCATTGGGCGCTCCGCCAAAAACGACTGGATACTGCCGGATAAGAACCGCTACGTCTCTAGCCGGCATGCGACTGTCGACTACCAAGCGGGCGCTTACTATCTGATTGATACCAGCACGAACGGCGTGTTCATCAACGGATCTGAAACACCCGTTGGTGCGGGTAAACCGCAACGGCTATTTAACGGCGATAAGCTCGCTATCGGCGACTACGAAATCACCGTTGAAATTACTGACGACGATGACATGGACAGCATCGAAGAGCTGATTAGCTCGGTGGTGATGGATACGGTTGCGGAAGAAGACTCCGTCGACTCGCCGATGATGGTCGAGGAGAACGCACTGACCGGTGCGCGCTCACTGAATGCCCGCTTGTTCGATGGTGACGATCTGGCGTTTTCCGACACGGTGGCCAACGCCGATGCCAGCAACGTTGTCCGTATCGACCCAACGGCATCCGCAAGCGCCGTGCACTCGCAAACGGTCGACCCACAACCGGCCGCAAATTCAGCAGACGTCAGCGACGACGACGATGTCGATCTGTCGTTACAATCATTATCGCTCGACGAAATTGCGGATACCGCCGAACCTCCGCCAGAACCAGACGTAACGCCAGCCGACGAGTCAGCGCCCATCGATATCGGCTTGCAGAAGCCCGCCAACGAGGCGCCGCCAGTGCGTGCGCGCTCGATCGGCGAGCTCAGTAGTCCCGCGGGCGGTCACAAACTGCACGGTGAAGCCGGTGCACAACTGGAATTTCTCCGTGGACTCGGCTTATCGCTCGCCGAGCTTGGTGACCCGAATCTCAATGAGCTTATGCACAATGCTGGCCAAGCACTGCGCGAGTTTATTATCGGTACGATGGACTTGTTGCAAACGCGGGCATCTTTAAAAAACGCGTTTCGGTTGGAACAAACTACGATCCAAGCCGGCACGAACAATCCGCTTAAGTTTTCGGCGAATGTCGATGACGCGATCCGTAATCTATTGACGAACAAATCGCGGCAATACGCGCCGACGGTTGAGACGGTGCGTGGTGTCTGCAAAGACATTAAAGTGCATGAGGAAGCGCTATCCCATGCGGCTCGGTCTGCGTTCGATGAGTTCATCGAGCGGCTTGAACCAGAAGAGTTGTCACAACGCTTCGACGCGTCGTTGAAACGTGGCGCTATGTTCTCGTCGAGTCGCAAGGCGAAGTATTGGGACCTTTACGCTGAGCTGTACGAGGTCATCACACAGCGTAACAACGGCCAGTTCCCACATACGTTTTCGGAAGACTTTGTGCGCGCCTACGAAGACTACCGCAAGGCTGCTAATCGGCGTCTCGGCGACGATTAACGCTCACCGAGAGCCGGCTACCTAGCAGGCTAGATCCCACCTAGTCAGGGCGATTGCGCCCGCCAAGCGCGGTGCGATACTGAATTCGCCCGTCGGCAGCATAGTAACGACGCGTATAATGGCGAATTCTCGCTGGTTAGAGAAAGCTCGTCTTGTTCGCACGGTTCGCGTTAGTTGCTATCACGATCTGGCTGAGTACCTGCTCCACGCCGCCAGATTGGCTCGACCATGTGCTGGCACATGGCCAGCTGGTCGTTGCCACGCGCGAAACACCAACAACGTATTTTCTCGGTCACGACGATCAGCCGGCGGGGCCCGAATACGATTTGGCGCGCCGTTTCGCTGAGCAATTGGGCGTGGAGCTAGTCATCGAGACCCGCGACTCGCTGGATGCACTGTTCGACGCGATTCGCCGCAACGATGCGCACATGGTGGCCGCCGGCATTGCGATTACCGAGCAACGCAAACGCATCGTCGCGTTCTCAGAGCCGTACCAAAGCGTTGCACAACAAATCATCTACCAACTCGGTACGGGTCGCCCTAAAACTGTCCCCGAGTTATTCGAGCGCAAACTCGTTGTATTGCGCGACTCGTCCCACGCGGAAAGCTTGCGAGCGCTCAAAGCCGATCATCCGCGGCTAACCTGGCAAGAAGTCGCCGATGACGGCGTTGGCGACCTGTTGTCGCAAGTCGCCGATGGCACGGTGCAGTTGACGGTGGCCGACTCACACGATTTCGACCTGCATCGTAATTTCCTACCCGAGATACGCGTTGCCTTTGATATTGGCAGCGCCGACGATCTTGCTTGGGTGTTTCCGTTGCAACACAGCGCGAATCTTCGCACCGAGGCGAATCGACTTTTCGCCCGAGTCCGGCGCAATGGCCAACTAGCGCGCATTCAAGACCGTTACTATGGACATACCGATGAACTCGACTACGTCGGTACCCGGACGTTTATTCGCCACGTTGATTCGCGTCTGCCGCGGTTCGAAGCGTGGTTCCGCGAAGCGGCTGCTGCGCATGATCTTGATTGGCGACTACTAGCAGCCGTCGGTTACCAGGAATCGCATTGGCGCGCGAAGGCGGTATCGCCGACGGGCGTGCGCGGGATCATGATGCTGACCGAAGCGACGGCTGACTATCTCGACATCGATGACCGTACCGATCCGCGCTCCAGTATTTTTGGCGCGGCGCAGTTCATCGCACGGCTAAAAGAGCGCTTGCCGGACACGATTCGCGAACCGGATCTCACCTGGATGGCACTGGCCGCCTACAACGTTGGCTTTTACCACCTCCGAGATGCCCGAGCGATCGTCGAACTGGAAGGTCAGGACCCTGACATCTGGATCGATGTTCGCGAAGCACTGCCGCTGCTGGCGCAGAAACAGTGGTATCAGCGGGTAAAGTACGGCTATGCCCGTGGCTGGGAGCCGGTTCGTTACGTCGAGAACATCCGCTCGTACGCGTCGATTCTGCGTTGGATAACCGACGAACGGGCAACGGTCGATGAACAGCCGCAGGAACTCAGCGCGCCATCACAGACGTCTGTTACCGACGTCGCTCCCTAAAGAACGCGCGTAACAAGTCGCCGGCTTCCGTCTCCAGTACGCCGCGAGTAACGCTGAGCCGATGCGGTAGACCTACCGCCGACAAATCGAGCAAACCGCCAAGCGCGCCGGTTTTTGGGTCTGGCGCACCGAAAACGACACGCGCGATGCGGGCATGCAACATGGCACCGACACACATTGCGCACGGCTCTAACGTGACGTATAGCGTTGTTTGCGGCAAGCGATAATTGCCAAGTGCCGCCGACGCCCGACGAAGAACGACGACTTCCGCGTGGGCCGTCGGGTCGTTACGTTGAATCGGCTCGTTATGGCCGCGCGCAATCACAGCGCCGTCGCGCGTCAACACAGCACCGACCGGGACCTCGCCGGCGGCAGCCGCTGCTGCGGCTTCGACCAAGGCCTCGCGCATAAACACGGCGTCGACGGTGCCCGTGTTGGTCTGCTCAGGCAAGACGAGCCACTACTCCCACTCGATCGTTGCCGGTGGTTTGCCGGAAATGTCGTAGGTCACTCGCGAGATACCGTCAACCTCGTTAATGATGCGCAGCGACACATGTTCAAGAAACTCATACGGCAACCGTGACCAACGCGCGGTCATAAAATCGACCGTTTCAACAGCCCGTAGCGCGATGACGTAATCGTAGCGTCGTCCATCGCCCATAACGCCAACAGATCTGACCGGCAAAAACACGGCGAATGCTTGGCTGGTCTTTTCATACCAACCGGCGTTTCGCAACTCGTCGATAAAAATTGCATCGGCTTGCTGCAGCATAGCGACGTAATCGGCTTGGACTTCGCCGAGAACGCGGACTCCTAGCCCTGGACCCGGGAACGGATGACGATGCACCATCTCGGGCGGTAAGCCGAGCTCTAAGCCAATCTTGCGAACCTCATCTTTAAAAAGCTCACGTAATGGTTCGAGCAATTCGAGGTTCATGTCGTCGGGTAGGCCGCCGACATTGTGATGCGACTTAATGACGTGTGCTTTGCCGGTCGCAGAACCCGCTGATTCGATGACATCGGGGTAAATCGTGCCTTGCGCCAACCACCGCACACCGTCGAGCTTAGCCGCTTCAGCGTCGAACACGTCGACAAACTCGCGGCCGATGATTTTGCGTTTTTGTTCGGGGTCGGCCACGCCCTCAAGCGCGGCGAAAAAGCGTTCCCGTGCATCGACACGGATAACGTTCACACCGAGGTGCTCGGCGAAGGTCCGCATCACTTGCTCGCTTTCACCCAACCGCAACAAGCCATGGTCCACAAAGACGCACACCAATTGATCGCCAATAGCGCGTTGCAGTAAAGCCGCGACGACCGACGAATCGACACCACCAGAAAGACCGAGTAGCACTCGATCGGCACCGACGTTGCGGCGAACTCGCGCCAACGCATCGGTAACGATATTGCCAGCCGTCCAATCGGTGGAAGCCCCGCAAATATCAACGACAAAACGGCGCAGTATCTCGGCGCCATGGACGGTATGGGTGACCTCCGGATGAAATTGCAGCGCGTAAAGACGCCGCTCACGATCCTCCATAGCCGCGTACGGTGAATTCGGCGATACGGCCGTCGCCCGGAATCCCGGCGGGATCGCTTCGACCCGGTCACCATGACTCATCCAGACGGTCATCGGCTCATCATTGTCTGACGTGAGACCGGCCAACAACTCCGAATCGTGCGCGCGCACCGCGGCGTAGCCAAACTCGCGTTCGGAACTGGCACTGACGGTACCACCGAGCTGCGCTGCCATCGCTTGCATGCCATAACAAATACCGAGCACCGGTACGGCCTCATCGAAAACGCGACTGTTGGCACGTGGCGGTTCGCCGTCCAGAACGGACTCAGGGCCGCCGGATAGGATGATCCCTCCCGCGCCGAACGCGCCGATAAAGTCGGCGTCAACATCCCAGGCATGAATCTCGCAGTAGACGCCGCATTCGCGCACACGACGGGCGATTAGCTGCGTGTACTGCGAGCCAAAGTCGAGAATGAGAATCCGATCGGCATGAATATCACCGGCAGCGTGACTCGCGGACTCGTCGGTTACAGGCGACGGTCTCATTTGCTGCGGTAATTCGGCGCTTCTTTCGTGATCGTCACATCGTGCACATGACTCTCGCGAACGCCGGCGTTGGTAATACGGACGAAATTGGGTTTTGTGCGCAGCTCATCGATCGATTCACAGCCCGTGTAGCCCATAGCTGCTCGCAGCCCGCCGAGTAATTGATGCACGATAGCGACCAGCGAGCCTTTGTACGGAACACGCCCTTCGATACCTTCCGGCACCAACTTTTCGAGTTGCTCGGTGGCGTCCTGGAAATACCGATCGGATGAGCCTTGCGCCATGGCCCCGAGCGATCCCATACCGCGGTAGGACTTGTACGAGCGGCCTTGGTACAGCTCGACCTCGCCCGGCGACTCCTCGGTACCGGCAAACAAGCCGCCGATCATTGTTGTGTAAGCGCCTGCCGCCAACGCTTTCGCGATATCGCCGGAATAGCGAATACCGCCATCGGCGATCAGCGGCACACCGCTGGATTTCAGCGCCGCCGCAACCTCGGCAACTGCCGAAATCTGTGGTACGCCGACGCCGGCGACGACCCGGGTCGTACAGATCGAACCCGGTCCGATTCCGACCTTAACGGCGTTTGCACCAGCGGCGACCAACGCCTCAGCCGCATCGCCGGTAACAATATTGCCAGCGATGATTTGTAGGTCCGGGTAGGTCTCGCGGATCCGCTTCACGCGCTGCAAGACGCCCTCGGAATAACCATGTGACGTATCGACAACGACAACATCGACGCCAGCCGCAACCAAGGCGGCAACGCGTTCGTCGGTATCAGCGCCGGTGCCGACCGCTGCGCCAACGCGCAGGGCACCGCGCTCGTCTTTCGAGGCGTTCGGATAGTCTTGGGCTTTTTGGAAATCCTTCGCCGTAATCATGCCGCGGAGCTGGAAGTCATCATTGACGACCAGGACCTTCTCGATGCGATGTTGATGCAATAGCGCCAACACCTCATCTTTGTCGGCGTTTTCGCGGACGGTCACCAAACGCTCTCGTGGTGTCATTACGGCCGACACAGGTGCATCTAATTGTGTTTCGAAGCGCAGATCGCGATGGGTAACAATGCCAAGCGTTTCATCGTTACTAACAACAGGCACACCGGAGATGCCTTTGCGCCGGGTAAGCTCCACGACCTCGCGGATCGTTGTTTCTGGCGTGACCGTTATCGGATTCGAAACGACGCCGCTCTCAAACACCTTAACGGCAGAAACGTGCCTGGCCTGCTGTTCGACCGTCATGTTCTTGTGGATCACCCCCAGTCCGCCCTCTTGCGCCAGCGCAATGGCGGTTCGTGACTCGGTTACCGTGTCCATTGCCGCTGACAACAACGGCATGTTGAGGCGGATATCGGTTGTCAACCGCGAACCGAGACTAACTTCGCGCGGCAGTACCGCCGAGTAGCCGGGCTGCAACAGCACATCGTCGAAGGTCAGTGCTTCGTAGGCAATTCGCATGGAGCGTTTCCTGAGGAAGTGCGTAGGAAACACCGCATTGTAACGCCGCTTCGCCAGTGTGGTAAACGTCGGTCTATACTTTAGCGATGAAGACGCCGCGAGCATCATCGACCACCTCCCCGCCCACTGCCCCGCTCAGCGTCAGCGACGTGAATCGCTTGGCACGAGCCGCTCTTGAGGACTCGCTGGGCCTCTGCGCGGTTATCGGGGAAATCTCGAACCTCGCTCGCCCGCAATCCGGTCATATCTATTTCTCGCTGAAGGACAGCAACGCCCAGCTGCGCTGCGCTTTTTTCCGCCAGCGCCAGCGCGGCCTGGACTTTCGTCCGGACAACGGCGACGAAGTCATTGCCATCGGCCGAATCAGCCTGTACGAGCCACGCGGCGACTATCAACTGATCGTCGAGCAATTGAAGGTCGCTGGTAGCGGCGCACTGCAGCGTAAATTCGAAGCACTCCGCGCCAAGCTGGCCGCTGAAGGACTGTTCGATGCCGCGAGTAAACGCAGCCTACCGCCCCTACCGCGACGCATTGCGGTCGTTACCTCACCAAGTGGTGCCGCCGTTCGCGACATCTTGCATGTGCTCGCCAGGCGGTTCCCGGCCGTACCGGTCCGCATCTATCCGAGCGCGGTGCAAGGTGGCGAGGCCGCCAGCGAGTTGCGGCGCGCCCTGCAGAGTGTGGCAGCTAGCGGCGATTGTGACGTCATCATCCTGGCCCGCGGTGGGGGCTCACTGGAAGATTTGTGGCCGTTCAACGACGAAGCACTCGCACGCACGATCCATTCGTTGACGACGCCCGTCATCGCCGGTATCGGGCACGAAACGGACGTGACGCTGGCCGATTTGGTCGCTGACGTGCGCGCGCCGACACCGTCGGGTGCCGCCGAGCTTGTGGTCCCTGACTGGCGCGACGTCGCCGCCACTATCGGCCGCTTCGGCCGCGATCTAAGCATCGCGATGCAACGCCGGGTCGAGGCCATCGCGCAGCGCCTCGACGGTGCCACCCGAACGTTAACGGCACACAGCCCGACCGCGGCACTCGGCCTTCGCCGTGAACGCCAGACGGTGCTGCGCCTGCGTATGGCAAATTCGCTAACAAAACGGCTGACGCGCTATCAACAACGCCTGGCACTGCTGGAGCCACGCTTGACCCGCCAGTCGCCCGCTCAGCAGCTGCACGAGCGCGAACGATCGCTGGCCGAGCTGACCGGGCGGGCCATCGATGCGACGCGTGCCCGTCTCGAAAACCGCCAGCGACGCTTTGCGGTGGCCGCACGGGCGCTGCACGCGGTCAGTCCGTTGGCGACGCTCGGTCGCGGTTATGCGTTGGTGACCGTCGCCGACAGCGACGCGGTTGTGCGCGATGCGGATGCGGTAACGGTCGGTCAACAATTGCGTATTCGTCTTGCTAATGGGCGTTTGTTGGCCCGAGCCGAACGTGACGAAAGCTAGCACCGGCGCGCTAGTTCTGCTGCTGACGGCGCCCGTAGCGGCCGCCCCGCTACCGGCCATCCGGGCGGTGCCGGGTGGCCTGATCACGCTCCCCGTTACGAGCGCTGAGGCGGTAGTAACGGTTGGCGGCCAGCGTCAACCGATCGTGGCTGTGGACGATGGCTATCGGGCGTTGGTTGGCATTCCGCTCAGCGCGCGCGGCACGATCGATGTCACGCTAGAGAGCGGCACGGCGACACTTGAACTTGGCACTGGCGGTTATCGCGAGCAGCGTCTGACGATCGCGCGGCAAGATCACGTCACGCCGTCGGCCGAGCAATTGGCCCGCTACCGGCGCGAGCGGGCCGCGCTCGATGCGGCCATTGGCGCCTACCGCGAGCGCAGCGACTGGCAACTTAGTTTTCCGTGGCCACAGCCGGTGGCCGGACATCGCAGTGCGACGTTTGGGGCGCGACGCTTCTTTAACGACCAACCGCGCAGCCCGCACAGCGGGATGGATATTGCGGCACCAAGCGGCACACCGGTCGCAGCACCAGCGGCCGGCGACGTCACGTTGGTTGACGATTTGTTTTTTAACGGCAAGACCGTCGTCGTTGACCACGGCCATGGGGTCACTACGCTGTATTGCCACCTTGATAGCTACGCGGTCGCCGTCGGCGATCGCGTCATACCCGGTCAGATGCTGGGCCGCGTCGGCGCGACCGGGCGAGTGACCGGCGCACACTTACATTGGTCGGTTTACGTCGGCGGTGCGGCCATCGATCCGGCGTTAACGCTCAGTGCCGGTTCGGAGTAATGCCGCGCGCTTATTGATCGTAACCGAGCGCTCGCTCGCTGCGTTCGTACCAGCCGTTGCCGTGGTCTTCAAACACGTGACAACTGGTCATCTCACCGCCATAGATATGGATTGATACGGCCGGACTGCGATCGCAGGGGTTACCGATGAGGTGATATTCGTACGGCGGTATGAGACAACCGGCGCTGCCGACGCCGGCCTCGTACGAGTTGCGTTTTTCGAACCGAAAGCGATTGCTATTGGCATCGATGGCGGTGAGCTCGTACTGCTCGACGTTGATTGAGCCCGCCCAGACGCCTTCGACGCACCACATGCCCGCGTGGTCGTGTATGCCGGTCGCCTGACACGGCCCCCACGTCATCGCGACAATCGAGTAGTCACGCTCGAGATCGCGCTGCAGCAACCGCCTGGCGTAGTGACCATCAACCGGTTTCAGCACTTGGGCTGGGATCTCGAGACTTTGAGTCCGAATCATCCGGCAAAGATGGCTCTTGATGTGATCGACTGTCGCTTCGACATCACCGAGGTCGATAGCCGTCTCGACGAGGTCAACCAGTGGCTCAATACCGCGCAACACCTATATTCTCCTATGGAATAAGCTTATACCGGAAAAATATAGTGTAACGTGGTCACGCGCCGTGTGCAGCGCTGTTTCTACGCGAAGTACTGGGCAAAGACCGGTCGAAACCGATCGATATCGACGAGAAACGCATCGTGTCCTTGCAGCGAATCAAGACTGACGAAAACAACGTCGCGAACATGCGGCCGTAGTCCCTCCGCCAGTTGTCCCTGCAACTCGATCGGGAATAAGAAGTCCGTTTCGACGCCGACGACGAGCGCCCGCTCCGCCTCAACCCGTGCAAGACCGTGTTCTACCGTACCGCCGTGTTCCGCAATATCGAATAAGTCCATCGCGCGGGATAAATACAAATAGCAGTTGGCGTCGAATTGACCGGTAAATTTTGCGGCGTGCGCTTCGAGGTACGACTCGACCTCGAAGTCGAGACAAAACAAGTCGCCGGGCGCGTGTTCGGTCGCAACGCGTTCACGACCGAATCGTTGGTCCCATTCCTTCGCGGAACGGTACGTAATCATGCCGAGCTTACGCGCCAAGCGCATATCTTCGATGGGGCCATGCCCTGGATTGTAATTGCCGTCCTGCCACGCTGGGTCGCGGCGAATCATCTCGCGTTGCAAGGAACGCAATGCAATCGCAAACGGCCGCGCTCGCGCGCCGGACGAAACCGATACAAGGCCGGCAGAGCGCTGCGGAAACATCATCGCGAACGCCAGTGCCGTTAATCCGCCCATCGAACAACCGAGTACCGTGTGCAGGCGCTCGATGCGCAGATGATCAAGCAGCGCGGCACCACCGGCCGCAATGTCTTCGATGGACAACACCGGGAACGTAAGCCCGTAGCGTTCCCCGGTGCTTGGATTGAGCGACGCCGGTCCGGTCGAGCCGAAACAGCTGCCAAGCGAGTTCACGCAAACAACGAAATAGCGTGATGTGTCGATGGCCCGACCGGGCCCGACAATCTGTTCCCACCAACCGGGTGACGGGTCGTCCGCCGACGACGTGGCATGCGCCGACGGTGACAACCCGGTAAACAGCAACACGGCGTTGTCGTGAGCGGGGCTTAACTCACCCCACGTTTCGTAAGCGAGATTGGCGTCGATCAACGCACCGCCACGCCGCATCGCGAACGGCTTTTGGAGCCGTAACAACTGCCGTGCGCCGCTCATACCGCGCGGTCGATCTGCTGACGTTTACCGGCCGGCTTAGAGGAACCGCTTCGCCATGCCAAGCAAGTCATCGACCATGGAACCGTCGTTGTCCTTGTCGAGGAAGCTATCTAGCAAACCGCGCCCGGCGCCGCCTTGATTGACGAGATCGGATAGCGCGCCGCCCTGCGACTGCTGTTTCGACATACTGCCCATCGCCATCGTCGCGATCATCGGTAGCATTTTCTTTAAGATCCCAACGTCGATGCCGGTCGACTGCGATGCCTCTGCAGCGACTTGGCGACTGCGATCCTTGCTACCCAAAATGTGGCCGAGAATCGCGTTGCCATCAGCAATGCCGGCGCCGTTCACGACCTCAGCCGGATTATCGACGTAGCGCGCGTGATTGCCTTTGGTCAGTGCCCCCAATAACGAATCTAAACCGCCGCCGGACGATGCGTTCTGTTTAATACCGCCGGTGAGCGCCGGCAACATCTTGGCGATGGCGGCGCCTGCATCTTGCGGTTTAAGGTCGAGCGAACCGGCCACTTGACGCACCAGGTCGCCGTTATTCGCTTTTAAAATCGTTTCAAGAATACTCATCATCCCGTCTCCGTTTTTGAAATTCTACGACGCCCCCGTCGGACGGCAGCGAGCAGCATACCATCGTGCAAACTCATTTCCTGACCTTCTTCATCAGGCGCTGGCGTTTGCGCTGCTGGCGCGGCGTCAGCGTATTACGACGACCCGCAAACGGGTTATCGCCGCTGCGGAACTTCAATCGGATCGGGGTGCCAATCAATCGGAACGTTTTGCGAAAGTGATTGATGAGATAGCGACGATAGGTATCGGGGACACGCTCGGCCTGTGTGCCATGAATGACGATAACCGGCGGATTACGTCCACCTTGGTGTGCGTAGCGCAAGCGGATGCGACGGCGACGAACGAGCGGCGGCGGATGTGCCTCCAGCGCGGCTTCGAGCGCCGTCGTTAAGCGCGATGAGCTCAAATCGATCGTTGCCGCGCGATGCGCTCGCTCGACATCAGCGAACAAATCGCCGACACCGCTGCCGTGTAAGGCCGAGATCGTGTGGCGACGCGCGAAATCGAGAAACGGCAAACGCCGCTCCAGTTCCCTTTGAATGTGGCGTCGGTCGGCGCTCGCCAATCCGTCCCATTTGTTGATGGCAACGACCAATGCCCGACCGCGCTCCACGATTAAACCGAGCAGCGATACATCTTGTTCGGTGACCCCTTCGTGTGCATCGAGTACCGCGATGACAACATCGCAGCGGTCGATGGCTTGCAGCGCTTTGATGATCGAGAACTTCTCGATGGCCTCGTTGACGCGCGCGCGCCGGCGCACACCAGCCGTATCGATCAAGGTGTAAGGTTTGCCATCGCGCTCGAACGGCACTGTGATGCTGTCACGTGTCGTGCCAGGTTGGTCGAAAGCGACAACCCGCTCCTCGCCGACGATGCGGTTCGTGAGCGTCGATTTACCGACATTCGGCCGCCCGGCAATCGCGATCGTGATGCCTGTGTTTGCCTCGTCAGGCTGCGCCGCCGCATCGAGCCATGGCTCGAGCACGGCGTCCATTAGCGCACTGACCCGATCGCCATGCGCAGCTGAGACGACCGCCGGGTCGCCGAGGCCTAGGGCGAAGAATTCGCTGCCAATAAGATCTGCATCGAGACCCTCAGCTTTATTGACCACGAGACGGACCGTGACGCCGTGGCGGCGCAGCCAGGTCGCGATATCGGTGTCGGCACCGGATAAACCGGCCCGCCCATCGACGAGCAGCAAGGCCACATCAGCCTCAGCAACCGCGCGTTCGACCTGCTCGGCCATCAGTTGGTCAACGCCATCACGCTCGCCGGACAGACCACCGGTATCGACGACCAGATAGGGCACCGGCCCGATTTTGCCAAAGCCGTACTGCCGGTCCCGTGTCAGGCCCGGGTAGTCGGCGACCAGTGCATCACGCGTGCGAGTCAAACGGTTGAACAGCGTCGACTTTCCGACGTTCGGACGACCGACGATGGCGACGACGGGTAACACTGTTTAGCAACCGGGCGAGCGGCCGTCACCATTGCGACGGTGTGTGCCGAGGACCTTATTGACAGCCACGGGCTCGCGCAGCCGTCAGCGGTCCTGGCCAGCGATTTCGTACGCAGCCACAACCCCGGAGTCGGCTTGCACAAGAAGAACATCGCCCTGCGCGTGCGGTGCCGTGCTAATCCGTGCTTTGGCGACGCGACGGCGTGCGACAACCGTCCCTGTTTGGGCATCAAGCCAATGCAGGTACCCCTCGAGGTCGCCGACTACAACTGCGTTACCGAATGGCGTCGGTGCGGTCAACTCACGGCGCGTGAAATCGCGGTTGCGCCACTGCTCAACCCCGTTAGCGCGCGACAACGCAACGAGATCGCCACCGTCGGCGCTGACAAACACGGTGTTCCAATCAACGCCTGGGCCTTGATAACTCGACAACTCGCGGGTCCACAACAACTGACCCGAGTCGAGCAGTAACGAACCGACTTGCCCTTGAAATCCAGTGATATAGAGCTCACGTCCGACCGCGACCGAACGTCCATCGAGGTCGACGAGACGCTCGAGATCAGAACGACCGGCCGGCGGCGTAATAATCTGGTCCCAGAGGACCTCTCCGCGCAGCAAATCGACCGCCATCAGGCGGCCGTTATCGAACCCACAGACAACGAGGTTGGCCGCGATCGTCGGACTCGACGTACCGCGTAAACTGAGTTCGGGAACTTCCTCCTCGATGACCCACTGCTCATCGCCACTGCTGGCATCGAGCGCGATCAAACGTCCGTCTGCCGAACGCAGCACGACCCGCTCGCCACCGACGGCTGG
The DNA here is from genome assembly GCA_039183535.1 of Pseudomonadota bacterium. Lineage (GTDB taxonomy): Bacteria > Pseudomonadota > Gammaproteobacteria > Steroidobacterales > Woeseiaceae > JBCAXA01. The sequence goes on from JBCDBO010000022.1 coordinate 25,141, forward strand.
CGCCGCCAATACCTCCGCGGCGACGTTACGTTGCCACAGGAGTTCACCGTTGCTCGCATCGATAGCGATTACATCGCCATCGAGACCGGCGACGACGACCCGACCGTCACCAACGCTCGGTCCTGCACTCAGCGGGACGTCGACCCGCGTCGTCCACAAACGGCGGCCGGTATCGATCTCAAGCCCGTGCACTTGCCCGTCACGGCTGGCTGCATAGGCGCGGATGGTGTCGGACACTGGCGCCAAACCCAGTCTGAGATCGTTGGCGTCGTCACCCACCTTCACCGACCAGCGCTTGCGCACGTTGAGCGTCTCGTCGACGTCAATGAGTTCCGCGGGCAGTAACGCTTCGTCCTCTTCGTCACCGAAAAGGCCGCAGCCGCTGAGCATAACGCTCATCGAGATCGCGGTCGCTGTGGCGATCATCGATCGCATTACGGCGACTCTGTTTCCTCGGCCGGCATGGCGTCTGCATCGGTCTCCGCTGGCTCGTCGCCAGTAGCCGTATCGCTAAGGTCGGGTCTCGGCAACGCAGCGAGCTTCAACCGAACGAAATTTGTATCGATGCCGGACTCGCCCGGTGGTGCCGCCAACGCCGCCTCGTAGGCGACACGGGCCGCTTCGGTGTTGCCGCGCTCCAGTTCGATATCGCCGAGCATCGCGTCAACGCGGGCGCGTTGGTAGGCGCTGGTGACCGGTTGTAGAACGGCGAACGCATCGTCCGCCCGTCCGGCGTATTGGTGAATCTGCGCCAGGCGCAAGCGCGCGATCGTTTTAATGTCAGCGTGCAATGACGAATCGAGAACACGGTTTAAGGCCGCCACAGCCGCGTCGGTCTCGCCGCGGTCCATGTGCATTTTGGCGGCAGCCAGCCACGCTTGGCTGGCGACCGTGCTGCCAGCGTGTTCAGCCTGCAATGCATCGAGTGCCGCTTGCGCCGCATCTTGCTCGCCTTTCTCAACGCTTTCGAGCAAGACTCGGTACAGATCCGATGCGGACTCGGCCGCCGCTTGCTGGGCTGCACTCCATCGGTTCCAACCGATAAGCGCTGCGATGCCAATGATGATCCCGGTGATAACGTAAATACGGTATTCGGCCCACCAGCGCTGGAGCGCCTCGACTTGTTCTTCTTCTGTTGCGTAGTCGTTCACTGTCTTCTCACTTATTCCGTCGCCGCGTCGCTCAGCAATTGACCGAGGACCCGTCGTAAGCCGCTCTCATCGTAGGCTTGCTGTCGATCGTCGTTTCGCAATGGCTTCAGACCGAATTGACCGCTCTGAAGTTCGCTGTCGCCGATAATCAGCGCCCAAGGAGCACCACTTTTGTCGGCACGTTTTAACTGTGATTTGAAGCTGCCACCGTCGTAATTAACGTCGATGTTGAGCCCCGGCAGCGACTCGCGCAGCCGCTCGGCCAGCAATATGGCCTCGCGCAGCGCCGGCTGGCCGACGGCCACGATATAGAGATGCGGCTGAAACGCAAGTTTTTCCCGATGGCAAGCCTCGTACAGTCCTACCAGACGCTCAACGCCGGCCGCCCAGCCGATCGCGGGTGCCGCTTTGCCACCCAACTGCTCGTAAAGCCCATCGTAGCGCCCACCCGAGAGCACGGCCCCTTGGGCACCCAATTGGTCGGTAATCCACTCAAACACGGTGCGACTGTAGTAATCGAGCCCACGGACCAGGCGACGGTTGACCGTGAACTCGATCCCCGCCGCACTGACCCAGTCACATAACGTATCGAAGTGCGCCCGTGAGGCATCATCGAGGTCATCGTCGAGCGAGGGTGCCGCGGCGATGATGTCAGCGAGCGCCGGATTCTTGCTGTCCAAAATCCGCAGTGGATTCGTCTGTAAGCGTCGGGCTGCCTCCTCATCCAAATCATTGCTGTAGCGGCCAAAATAGTCGATCAAGCGTTCACGATAACGATGCCGAGCCTCGGCAGTGCCGAGCGTATTGAGCTCCAAGCGGATGCTCGGCAGTGCTAAGGCACGGAACAAACGAGCTGACATTAAAATCATTTCGACATCGACGTCCGGACCGGCATAACCAATCGCCTCGACATCGATTTGGTGGAATTGGCGATAGCGGCCTTTCTGCGGTTTCTCACGGCGGAACATCGGCCCGACCGTCCACACCTTGTGCCGTTGATTGTGGACGAGACCGTTGCTGATCGCCGCTCGGACGACACCGGCAGTCGCCTCGGGACGCAGCGTCAAGCTCTCGCCGTTGCGGTCCTCGAACGTGTACATCTCTTTCTCGACGATGTCGGTGACCTCGCCGATGGAGCGGCGATACAACTCGGTTTGTTCAAGTATCGGTAGTTTGATTTCGCGGTACAGATAACTGTCGAGTATCTGCCGGACCGACTCCTCGATGTGTCGCCAGGTCGGCGTCGCATCCATCAATACGTCGTTCATTCCGCGAACTGCGCGCAGGGATTTACTCATCGATCGAAATTCCGCTCGTCGAGTTACGGGGTCGGCACCGTAAAGCGTGCGGTGCGCCGCCGTACCGCGCCGGCCGGAATAGCAAACGCCGCACCATTGACGCGGATATCAACCGCTGCCCGATTGCCGAGCACGACCGTAAGCGGTCCAGGCCCCGACAGGCGTTTGACCTCGCCGGCATTGGCCATGCCCGAAAATAAGCGGCTGCCATTACCAGCGCGCACCTCAGTCCAGCATTTATCTTGGTAACTGAGTTCCAGTGCGACGCTAGCTGCAACGCTCACTGAGTCCGTTGCTGGCGGCGCTGCTTCGATCGGTGCGACGACCGGTGTCGACGTCGTCGGCGGCTCGGCGGATACCGGCGCCGGTAAGGTCAGTTGTTCGACGCGCCGACCGTCGTCGGTGACATCGACGGACATCGGCGTCGCGGCGCTCGGCTCGGACAGGCGCTCAGCCGGTATCGCCACCGGGGCTGGCTCCGAATCGTTGCCGGTCAAGAAAAACGCCACCAGGATCGCTAGCAGGACAATGCCAAGCGCAGCGGCCAGCCAAATCCACAGCGGCGCGCCTGCTTGAAACCGAGGTTGCGATTTTGCCGCAACAACGGGCGGCGGCGCCGACCCACCGTGGCGCTCGTCGTAGGCAGCCAACAACGCGACCGGATCGGCACCGATCGCGACGGCGTAGCGTTTCAAATGACCTTTAACGTAAACCGGCGCCCCGAGTCGGTCGAACTCACCCTGCTCTAGCGCCTCTAGCAACGCCGCATCGATATGCAGCTCGCGCGCCAGGCCGGCGACCTCGCGGCCAGCCGCTTCGCGCATCGCACGCAGCTCGGTGAGCGGATCGGGCGACTCGTTGGTCGGTGCGTCATCCGTCATTGTTGATGATGTTTCCGAGCGACTGAGCTTCGCGCGAGTCCGGGTAATCGCGCCGCAGGCGATCAGCATACCGACGCATAGCGGGCCTATCCCCACCCGCTTGTTCCACCCGCACCGCCAGCAACAACGACTCGGGTGTCATCTTGTGGGCGGACTCAAACCGGGCAACAAACGCTCGGGCGCGAAGTGCGTCGTCGCGGGACAACGACAAGGCAGCCATTTGCAGCAGTGCATCGGCGAATTCGGGATTGCGCACCAGCGCGGTCCGAAAGTGTTGCTCCGCAGCGACCGGGTCCGGCGTCTCTAGCGCACAGACGCCGGCATTCGTGTAAGCGACCTCTGGCGCCAGGTTGTCGGGCAGTTCGGCCGCGCGTAAAAAGTAGCGCTGTCCTTCCTCATAGCGGCGCTGTTTACAAAGGAACACGGCGTAACTGTTCAATGCATTAGGGTTCTTCGGGGCGACTTTTAGCGCTCGCCGATACGCGGCGTTGGCCCGATCAATGTTGCCGGTCTGCTCGTGGACCAGCGCCAATGCAATATGTGACCCCGGCAAATTTGGATTCTGCTCAATCGAGCGTTCCAGGCGTTCGCGAGCGAGCCTCAGGTTTCCCTGCCGCAAGTACTGCGCGCCGAGCTGGTAGTTGATTTCCGCTGCGTCGTCCGTCGAACCTTTATTTTCGGTGCGCGTCGTTGTCGTCGTCACGCACGCCGCCAGCGCGCCAGCGATGATCGTTGCTAACAGAAAGTTACGCACAGCTTATGCCCCCACCGCTCGTTGTTGCTTGCTACCGAGCCGCGAGCGAACCCGGTCGTTAACCTGCCCCGCCAACTGGCCGCAGGCCGCGTCGATATCGTCTCCGCGCGTTTTACGTACCGTCGCGATGCAACCCGCCGCTCGGAGCGCATCACGGAACGCGGCGATGCGGTTGCGCGAGCTGCAATGAAACTGCGTGCCCGGGAACGGATTAAATGGAATCAGATTAATTTTCGCTGGCTTACCGCGCAGCAAACGGGCGAGATCACGCGCTTGTGCCAGGTCGTCGTTGACTCCGTCCAACATCACATACTCGAACGTAATGTGTCGGTTGGAGTGACACGACGTGTAATACCAACAAGCGTCTAGTAATTCGGCCAGCGGATGAACCCGGTTGATTGGCACAAGCTCGTTACGCAGTTCGTCGTTCGGCGCGTGCAGCGATACCGCCAATGAGATATTGCAGTCGTTCGCCAATTTTCGAATCTGCGGAACGAGTCCGGATGTCGATAACGTAATGCGACGGCGTGACAAGCCATAGGCATGATCGTCGAGCAAAACTTTAATCGCCGGGACCACCGCTCGGTAATTTGCCAACGGCTCGCCCATACCCATCAGTACGACGTTACTGACCGCCGGCTCCCCGTTGCTGCGCGCCGGCAATGCGGTGTTCGCCCACAACACCTGACCGACAATTTCGGCGGCTTGCAAATTGCGGTTAAAGCCCTGCTGCGCCGTAGAACAGAATGCGCAGTCGAGGGCACAGCCGACTTGCGACGAGATACACAAGGTGCCGCGATCGGCCTCGGGAATAAACACCGTCTCGATCGCCTGCTGGGCGCCTGCAGCGAGTAGCCATTTCACGGTACCGTCGCTCGAACAATGTTCGCTCTGCACCGTCGGTAGCGCCAATCGACACTGCTCAGCTAACGCATCGCGCAGGCGTTTCGACATATCGGTCATCGCCGCGAAGTTGAGCTCGCGTCGCTGGTGAACCCATGCCATGAGCTGACGAGCGCGAAATGGCTTTTCGCCAAGTCCCGCAAAGAATTCGGTCAATGCCGCCCGATCCATGCCGAGCAAATCGGTTTTTTCGGAACCGGGCGTCATTGGCGTACGTTAGCGAGTCCGGGGGCAAACGCCGTCGTCGCCGAAGAAAAAGCGAATTTCTTCAGCGGCGGTGTCCGGGCCGTCGGAGCCATGGACCACATTCTCTTCGATACTCTTCGCGAAGTCAGCGCGAATCGTGCCAGCTGCCGCGTCGTCGGGATTGGTCGCCCCCATCAAGTCGCGGTTTTTAGCGATCGCGGCGTCGCCCTCAAGTACCTGGACGACGACTGGACCCGACGTCATGTACGCCACCAAGTCTGCGTAGAACGGCCGTTCTTTGTGCACGGCGTAAAAACCTTCCGCCTGTTCCTGGGACAGATGCGCCATTTTCACAGCGACGACTTGCAAGCCAGCGCGCTCGAAGCGACTGATGATTTCACCGATGAGATTTTTCTCGACACCGTCCGGCTTGATGATGGACAGGGTTCGTTCGACAGACATGCGGGTTTCCTTATTCGATAGAGTTCGCTTGCAGCTCTGCGGCCACCAGCGACAAAAGAGGACGCCGACCCCGGGGGCCGGTCAAAAAAGTTAAGTGGTTAATTTTACGGGCGGAAATGCGTGCAGGCAACGCACTCGGCGGTCACACCGAAAAACTCTCGCCGCAGCCGCACTCGCCGGCCGCGTTCGGATTGACGAACTTGAACGCCTCGTTGATACCCTGACGGACGAAATCGACATGGGTGCCATCGATCAGCGCCAACGCGTCAGCGGCAACGACTACGTCAACCCCGTTACTGTGGAATACCGTGTCCTCGGGCTGAACGTCGTCGGCAAATCCGACCTGATAAGCGAACCCGTTACAGCCCGTCCGGGTAACTCCGAGCCGCAAGCCTACGCCGTGGCCGCGTTTTACCAGGTGGTCGCGGACGCGCTGCGCCGCACTGTCCGAAAGCGAAATCGCCATCGCGAATGTCCTATGTGTTACCGACCGGGAACGGAACGCACGAGCGCCGCAACCGCATCGTCGAGCACCAATAATAGCCCGACTTGGTCTTTACGAACATCGATCGGTAGCGCAAGTTCCGCCATCCGCGGCCACGGCTGCAGCGATTCACTGAGGGCAAGGCACAGCCGGTCCGCCAATACCAGCAGCGCCGGCTCGCCGAACGCCCGAAAATAGACGTCCGTATACCCCGCTTCAGCGCCCGGAAACGCGAGCAAACGCAGGCGTTGGCGAGCATCGGGCGAGCGCAGCCAGCCGCTGTCAGCGACCGGTTCGGCGCTCGGCAAGCGGTGCCGCGACAACGAATCGAACGCCGCACGCAACGCATCGACGCTCATTGCGGCTCAGCGCCAATCGAACGGACATAATCCACCGCGGCGGCGAATTGCGCGACCGCCGCATCGACATCGGCTACGGTCGAGAAACGCCCAAGGCTAAATCGCAGCGTGCTCTCAGCAAGCGCCGGCGGCAGGCCGATCGCGCGCAGCACGGCCGATGGCTCGCGGCTGATGGTTGAGCAGGCCGCGCCGGTCGATACGGCCACGGGCTCCATCGCGAGCAACAATGCATCGCCGTGGACATCGTGGACGCTGACGCTGACGATGTGCGGCACCCGCTCAGCGGCGGCGGCATTGAGCGTAACGCCGGGCACATCCAGCAACCCGGATAGCAGTCGCGCATTGAGCGCATCGACCGGATCGGCGGTTGACGCGAGCTCCAGACAGCGGCTCGCCGCTGCACCGAAGCCGATGACTTGATGCGTCGCCGGCGTTCCCGGTCGCAAGCCGCGTTCTTGCCCGCCGCCGAACAGCAACGGCTCGATTTGCGGCGCTAACGGCGCCCGGCAGATCAACGCGCCGATACCTTTCGGTCCATACATTTTGTGCGCGGATAGCGCGACCGTGTCGGCCGGGATCGTCGCAACCGACAACGGAATCTTGCCGGGTGCTTGCGCCGCGTCGACGTGGCAACTGACCCCTCGCTCGCGACACAACGCAGCGACACTGGCCACATCGTTGATGACGCCGAGCTCGTTATTCACGGCCATTAGCGTCACCAGAATCGTGTCGTCACGGAACGCCGCCGCGACGTCTGCCGGGCTCACAATGCCGTGTTGATCAACCGGTAACCATTCAACATCGAAACCCTCAGCGGCGAGTTGTTTGAGCGAATCGGTCACGGCCTTGTGTTCGGTCATCGTGCCGATGATGTGGCGGCCTTCGCTCCGCCGGTAGCGAGCCGTGCCGAACAAAGCGAGGTTATCGGCTTCCGTCGCACCCGACGTGAAGATGACCTCACGCGGCGCAGCATCGACCAGGCGCGCCACGCGAGCGCGCGCATCTTCGATGGCTGCCGCAGCGCTGCGCCCCGCCGCATGCGTCGTCGAACTGGCATTGGCCGTGACAACGGGGTCTGCCAGCGCCGCTTGCATCGCTTCGATGACGACCGGATCGAGCGGTGTCGACGCGGCGTAATCCAGATAGGCGGCGTGCCCTACGCGTTCAAACATCGTTACTGTCACCGCCGCCGTTCGTCCCACAATGCGCTCAATACGCCGCGCAAGATATTTACGTCGTTTTGATCCGGCAAGGCGCGCGCGAATAATCGGCGCAGCCTTTGCATTAGATGGCGTGGATTGTCGGGATCAAGAAACTCACTCTCAAGCAGCACGCGTTCGAGATGCCCGTAAAAATTCTCGAGTTCCTCCTGCGTCGCCAGCGGTGCCTCCGGATCGGCGGGTGGCGCCGTATCGAGACTTGCAAGTCGCAACTCGTAAGCGACCACTTGCACGGCCATCGCGAGATTCAAGGATGGAAAATCCGGCGCCGACGGAATAAAGACCAGCCGTTGGCAGCGCGCGATATGCTCATTGGTTAAGCCGGACGTTTCGGGGCCGAAGACGATTGCCGCGCGACCGGCATGCTGCGCAACGTCGGCGGCAGCCTCGCGCGGCGCCAGCTCTGGCCACCGAATCGTCCGTTGCCGGGCACTCGCCGCATAAGCGAGCGTACAGTCGGCCAAAGCCGCATCGAGCGAATCGACCACCCGAGCGCGCGCTAAAACATCATCGGCGCCCGATGCACGCGCGGTCGCATCGGCGTGCGGAAACAGGGCCGGACGGACCAACGTCAAATCGGTGAGCCCCATGTTTTTTATCGCGCGCGCGACGGCGCCGATATTGCCGGGGTGGGATGTCTCGACAAGGACTATTCGTGTGTTCATGGCCGCGCTACGGGAAGACTTGCCGGCGAGTGTAGCGCGTCGCGAGCGCGATCGAGTGCTAGGACAGCTGGCGCGGCGCGATCTGCTATCCTTGCGCGCGCCGCGATTGGCGGCGCTCCGGTCGGATCGATCCATGCATCCCCTCGTTAACATCGCCGTCGGCGCGGCGCGCCAAGCGGGCAGCTTGCTGCTGCGCAGCCAAAAGCGCGTCGACACGTTAAAAGTCCACAGCAAGGGTCGGAATGACTGGGTTACCGAGGCCGACATTGCGGCCGAGCAAGTCATCATTGAGCACATCCATAAGCACTACCCGGACCACGCGATCCTCGGTGAAGAAAGCGGTGCGCTCGGCGAATCCGACCATGTGTGGATCATCGATCCGCTCGATGGGACAACGAATTTTATACACGGCTTTCCAGTGTTCGCCGTTTCGATTGGCATTCAAGTCAAAGGGCGACTTGAGCACGGTGTCGTCTACGACCCGATGCGCGATGAAATATTTTCCGCCTCGCGCGGTGAAGGCGCACAACTCGATGGGCGGCGGATCCGCGTCAGCGGCGCGCGCAAACTGGACGAAGCGTTAGTTGGCACGGGATTCCCGTACCGAGAAGACCAAGATGGCGACGATCGCTACGTACGCCAGTTGCAACGCGTACTGACGCGCACCGCTGGCGTGCGCCGCCCTGGCGCCGCTGCGCTTGACCTCGCTTACGTGGCAGCTGGCCGGCTCGATGGGTTCTGGGAGTATCACCTCAAACCGTGGGACATTGCCGCAGGCGCCGTACTGATTCGAGAAGCCGGAGGAATCGTCACGGCTATTGATGGTGGCGATGATTTTTTGGAACCCGGCCATGTCCTCGCAGCATCGGCCAAGTTGTACCCCGACTTGCTGAGACTGCTAGCGCAACCGCGCTAGAGCCACATTACGGCATATCGTCGATTTCGTCGGCCGGAATTTCCGGTGGCATCAGATCCTTCGCGCTAACGCCGAGTGCCAACGCCGTCGCACTGGCGACATAAATCGACGAATACGTCCCGACGATGATGCCGACGATCAACGCGATCGAGAATGGCTGAATCGCTTCGCCGCCGAGGAAGAACAACGCCAGCAGCACGACCAGCGTTGTGACGCCGGTAATGATTGTGCGCGCCAACATCTGGTTGATCGAGATGTTCATCACCTCTTCCGGCTCTTTGCCACGCAGCGTCAAAAAGTTTTCGCGAATCCGGTCAAAGACGACGACCGTGTCGTTCAGCGAGTAACCGATTACGGCCAACAAAGCGGCCAGCACGGTCAAATCGAACTGAATTTGCGTGATCGAAAAAAAGCCGATCGTTACGATGACATCGTGGGCGAGCGCCGCTACGGCACCCGCCGCAAATCGCCATTGGAAGCGGAACATCACGTAAACGAAAATCATCAATAACGTGAAGATCGTTGCCAGACCGCCCGCCTCCGTGAGCTCGCGACCGACCTGCGGTCCCACGAAGTCGACGCGACGCAAATCGACGGCCGTGCCATCGGCGGACAAGATGGTGAGCAAACGCTGCCGCAGCTCGGTGCCGTTGGCGGACTCCTCGGGCGGCAGTCGAACCAGCACCCGATCCGCCGAACCGAAGTTCTGTACGATCGCGTCGGGATAGCCACCGCCCGTCAATTGGGTACGAATCGCATCCAGATCGGCCGCCGCCGGGTAGGCGACTTCAAGTTCGATACCGCCGCTAAAGTCGATCCCGAGCGCCAAGCGTTGCGACGGTATCGCCAAGGCAACGATCGACGCGATAATGGCGAGGACCGACACGGCAACAGCCAACCGGCGCCGGCTGGCACCGAGAAAATTGAACGCTGGAACGCGGCTCAGAATGCGCATCGGCTAGACCGGCAAGTCTTTCAATTGGCGACCGCCGTACAGCGCGTTGACCAGCGCACGGGTACCGACGATCGCAGTAAACATCGACGTGACGATGCCGAGCATCAATGTAATCGCAAAGCCACGAATTGGCCCGGTGCCGAATGCGAACAGCATCAGTGCGGCGATCAACGTCGTGATGTTGGCGTCGGCGATGGACGAAAAAGCTTTCTCGTAACCGGCATTAATCGCCACTTGGACGCTGGAGCCATCACGCAGCTCCTCGCGTATTCGCTCGAAGATCAGCACGTTCGCATCAACCGCCATGCCGACCGTTAAGACGATGCCGGCGATACCCGGCAAGGTCAGCGATGCCTGTAGCAGCGATAATAACGCGACGATCAACACGAGGTTGGTCAGCAGCGCGAGCGAGGCGAAAACCCCGAACACACGGTAGTAAACGATCATGAAAACGATAACGGCGAGGAAGCCGATCTGCACGGCGCTAAAGCCCCGGTCGATGTTCTCTTGCCCGAGCGTCGGGCCGATCGTTCGCTCTTCGACTTTGAAGATGGGCGCCGCAAGCGCGCCGGCACGGAGTAGCAAGGCCAGATCGCGTGCTTCGACGGGCGTCAAGCCAGTCGTTTCGAAGTTCGTACTGAACACACCGCGAATCGTCGCGTCGCTTATGATCTCGTGGCTCTTGACCGACCTGAACGTGCGTTCGCCATCAACCACGACTTCTTCGCGATCGGTCGTGATAAATAGCACCGCCATCCGGCGCCCGACGTTCTCCTGCGTGAATTCAAGCATCCGTTTCCCGCCAACGGCATCGAGTCGGACACTTACGGCCGGTTGGCCTTGCGAGAACGTTGACTGCGCGTCGATGATTTGATCGCCGGACGCGATGACGTCCGACTTAATTCGCACGCTGCGACCATCACGTGTTGGATAGGCCCGCGCGCCCGGCGTATTCCCTTGCTCATCGACGGCGTGGTACTCAAGCGTCGCGGTGCTATTGAGGATGCGATCGGCCTCTGCGGGATCTTGCACACCCGGCAGTTGCACGACGATCCGTGCCCGACCCTGCTGTTGCACCAGCGGCTCCGAGACGCCGAGCTCGTTAATGCGGTTGCGCAGCGTAATGATGTTCTGATCGATCGCGAAGGTTTCGCGCTCGGCGACCTGCGCCTCGGTCATCCGCACCAGCAAGCTGGCACCATCCGGACCGTCGGCAATGTCGAGATCGGTATCGATTCGGCGAATGAGCGGCCGTGCCTCGACCAGCGCTTCGGGCGACTGGACGCGCACACGGATTATCGTGCCATCCAACGACACGCGGCGCCGAATACCGGCGTCGCTGAGTGTCTCTTGAAACGCTTGCACGTACTGTTCGAGGCGCGTTTGCACAGCGGCCTCAAGATCTACCTCAAACAAGAAATACACGCCGCCGCGCAAATCCAAACCGAGACTCATCGGCTGTAGGCCGAGATCGCGCAGCCACGCGGGGCTATTCGATGCTTGCCGATACGTGATCGTGTACGTTGAGTTATCCAGCGTTTCGTTCAGCGCTGTCCGCGCAGCGAGCTGCTTATCGACGCTGCCGTAGTACAGCAAGCCACGGCCGCCGTCGACGCGCGCCTCGGTCGGCGCGAGACCCGCCGCCGTTAGCGTCGCCTGCCAACCGTTGACGGCCTCGACCGAGACGTCCGCACCTTCGGCTAAAGAAATCTCAAGTGCCGGACTGGTGCCGAAGTAATTCGGTAAGGCCAGCAGCAGCCCCACCGCGACGACGGCGGCGACGAGCGCGTTGATAGGCCAAGAGTAGCGGTTCATTGCGGACGGTGGCTAAACGGTTACGCGGCGTCGACCGTGCCTTTTGGCAGCACGGCGCTGATCGTCTGGCGTTGCACTTTCACCTCAACGCCGTCAGCAATCTCAACGACGACGAACTGCTCGCTCATCGACGCGATCCGACCGACGATGCCACCAGCCGTCATAACCTCATCGCCGCGGTTCAACTCCGCCACCAATTGCTGATGCTGCTTCTGCCGTTTTTGCTGTGGCCGAATCAGTAAGAAATAGAACACGACGAACAGCAGCGCCATCATCAAAAAGAACTGCAGCGGGCTCTGTTGGCCGGCGGCTTCCGTTTGCGCGTGCGCGGTAGAGATGAAAAAGTCCATGGATATCAGGGATCTGGAAGGTGATCGGGAAGCAAAGCGGCCGGGTTCAACCGGCCGCGCCGGACATTATGCCACAGACCTTAGAGCTTGGTGTCCATCGCCACGATTTCAAGGACCAATGCGTCGAGTGTGCCAGCGTCGATGGCGGCTCTGAGGCGGGCCATGATCCGCTGATAGAAGGCGATGTTGTGCAGCGTCGCCAACATACTGAACTGAATCTCGCCGCAGCGCTCAAGATGGCGCAGGTAAGCACGACTGTAGTGCCGGCACGTGTAGCAGTCGCAGTCAGGGTCGATGGGCGCCTCATCCTTTGCGAATCGCGCATTGCGGATTTTGAGCGTACCGGCCGACGTAAAGAGGTAACCGTTGCGCGCGTGCCGCGTCGGGATAACGCAATCGAACATATCGATGCCGCGTTGCACGGCCTTGGCGATATCGCCGGGCGTACCGACCCCCATCAGGTAACGCGGCTGCTCAGCAGCGATGCGCGGCACGGTATGGTCGAGTATCCGCAGTCGGTCCGCCTCCGGTTCACCAACCGCCAACCCGCCAACCGCCATGCCATCGAACCCGAGATCGTTTAGCGCCGCTAACGATTCGTCGCGGAGCGCCTCGTACATGCCGCCTTGGATAATGCCGAACTGCGCTTCACCGCGCGGCGCAACGTCCCGGCGATACCGGTGAAACTCATCGCGACACATGGCCGCCCAGGCCAATGAGCGGCGCATCGAGTCACGCGCTTCACGCTCGGTCGCCGGGTACGGCGTGCACTCATCGAAAATCATCTGGATATCGGAATTTAGCGCAAGCTGAACTTGCGTCGCCTCGACCGGCCCGAGAAAGACCGTGTCGCCGTTAACCGGGGACTGGAACGTCACGCCAGCGGGCGTAATTTTATTGAGCGCAGCCAGACTAAATACTTGGAAACCGCCCGAGTCGGTCAGAATCGGCTTCGACCAATTCATAAACTCGTGCAAGCCACCGTGTGCACTGACGATGTCCGTGCCAGGTCGCAGCATCAGGTGAAACGTATTGCCGAGAATGATCTCGGCGCCGAGCCCAGCGACCTCCTCTGGGAACATGGCTTTCACAGACCCGTAGGTGCCGACCGGCATAAACGTCGGCGTTTCGATCGTGCCGCGCGCGAGGGTCAGACGCCCACGTCGAGCCGCGCCGTCAGTCGCGTGAACGGCGAACTTCATGTGGCTCTAGCGGCATCGGCCGCGAATAGTAACGAGCAATCGCCGTAGCTAAAGAACCGATACTCGGACGCCACCGCATGGCGGTACGCATCGAGCATCGTCTGTCGGCCGCAAAACGCGGCGACCAGCATCAGCAGCGACGAGCGCGGTAAATGAAAGTTGGTCAACATCGCGTCGATGACCCGAAAGCGGTAGCCCGGGCGGATGAACAGCTCGGTCTCACCGTCGAACGGCTGCACCGCACCATCGCGCCAGGCGGCCTCGAGCGAGCGCACTGTCGTTGTCCCGATCGCGACTACCCGTCCGCCGCGTTGCCGTGCCGCGTTGATGGCGCTCGCCGCCGCCGAGTCGACGATGACGCGCTCGGCATGTAGCCGGCCGCTCGTGAGTTGCTCGGGCCGAAGGTTTTGGAACGTACCGGCCCCAACGTGCAGCGTGATCCGGGCGGTGGCTATGTCGTTCGCCGCAAGCGCCGTGAGCATTTGCGCATCGAAATGCAAACCGGCCGTCGGTGCAGCGACGGCGCCGTCGTTGGCCGCGTAGACGGTCTGGTAACGCTCCCGATCGGCCGGTTCGACCGCCCGACCCAAGTACGGTGGCAACGGCATCTCACCGATAGCGGCAAGCGCATCGCTCACAGGATCGGTGAAGCGCAACTCGAAATACTCACCGCGGCGACCGAGTACGGTTACCAGAGCACCGTTATCCAGAATAATCTCGGTGCCGCCCGGCGGCGATTTACTCGCTTTGACATGGGCGAGCGCTGCGCGCTCGCCTAGAACGCGCTCCAGCAGGATTTCGACCTGTCCGCCGCTAGCCTTACGACCACGCAATCGTGCTGGAATAACCCGAGTGTCATTGAAGACAACAAGATCGCCGGCCGACAGCAGCGCGGGTAGGTCGTTAAAGCGCCAATCATCGAGACGACCGTGCCGTGGATCAACCACCAACAACCGGCTCGCCGTGCGCTCGGCTAGCGGATAGCGCGCAATTAACGCATCGGGCAGCGTGTAGTCATAGTCGGCAAGATCCATCGGCGCGCATGGTAGCAAACGCCCTTAAAGAACTCGCTTAACGGCCGCCACCCGCAGCCGCCGACGGAACGGTCACGACCAGCTCGCGACGCTTGCGGTCACGCATCAGCGCCAGGGTCATCGCCTCGCCAGCCTCGTAGCTCATCAAGATCCGCATGCCGTGCTCGACCGAGGTTGGTTCGCGGCCATCGATGGCAACGATCACGTCGCCCTCTTCGACATCGATGCCAATGCCGCTCGGCATACCGACAACCAATAAGCCCGAATCCGTTGCGAAATAGCGTCCCAGTGCTGGCGTGACGGCAACCAGCTCAATACCGTCCCACGGGTGCGGTGCCAATGACAAAAACGGGTCAAACGAGAACTCAAATGCTTGCGTGGCCACGGGACTCGCGTTGTGTACGACGAACGCGGACGCATTGGCCATCTCGAGGCGCTGCCGTGGCGCGATATCAAAGGACAACGATTTGCCATTGCGCGCGATGTCGAGTCGCACGGCGGTATCTGGCGCCAATTCATCGAGCGCCTTCAGCAGACGCTTCTCCGCGGCGTTTGGCGATGGCGCAGCCAGTGACACCCCGTCAATGGCGGTGATCAGGTCGCCACTGAGAACGCCGGCTACATCGGCCGGCCAGCCTGGGGTAACGCCGCTGACGGTAACACCACGCACCGGCTCACCCGGGCGAGCGGCGGAGCCGGTGTTGATCCCAAGCACAGGTCGATCCGCGATCACCATCGCGGTGCGAATTCGCTCTTGAATCGACGGATCAAGCGATTCGGTCAATTCCGCTAGCGCCAACGAGTTGGTACTGAGTTCGCGGGCCAATTCCGCAAGCTCCGCTTCGCGGCGGCGAATCTCTTCGCGTCGCGCCTGCCATTCGGTTTTGTACGCCTCCGCCTCGACGCGCTGGGCTTCCGCCTGCGCCCGCGCCTCAGCCTCGACGCGCCCGGCGTTGGCCAGCGCCTCAGCCTGGGCTTCGACAGCCGCTTCGGCCTCAGCCGATGCATGATGGTCGGCGTTAACGGCACTGGATAGCGCGAGTAGCGCCAGCGACAGAACGATTTTCGTCATCGTCGATACTCCTTTGATCAATTAAAGATCGCTACGCGGCATACGCTGATAGCGCAGCGCAACCAACTCGCCCATCAGTTGCGATCGCTCCCCCCACAGCGCTGCCTGCACGGCGGGCTCAAGCTCGGTTTGACCGGACGACAACTGCCAATCGATCGCCGCGATCCGCTCGCGAACGGCTGTCTCGCGGCTGGCTGTGCCGACCGTAACGACGCGCCTTGGCTCAGGGGTGTAGCGCAACCACGTTTCAAGCAGCTGCGACTGGCGCATCAAAACGTCCAGTGTCTCGTCCGGCGGGTCCTCGGCGACCAATGGCCGAGTGTCCTCACGCGGTACAATCGCCACAGCCAGCGCCGCCACGACGGCAGCAGCGGCCAACCAATACCAGGGTTGCGACGAACGTCTGCTGCTGGGCGACGCAATGCCGAGGGCGTCGGCTCGCGCAACAATACGAGTCCACACCGCAGGATCGGCGCGCTCAGACGGCAACTGTTGGAGCGCGCGGCTTACGTCATCATCAGTCAAAACAAGCCACCACATTGTCATCATTGGGTGCCGGGGGACGATCGCCCGCCGGCTCTAAACGCTCGCGCAATCGTGAATGCGCGCGGGCAAGTCGGCTCTTCGAGTAACTGACCGACTTGTTCATCATCGCGGCGATCTCAACGTGGGTGTAACCCTCCACGTCATACAACCACACGACAGCGCGACTGGCACTGTCTAGCGACTCGAGCGCACTCATCAAGACACGATCGACGATCGGCTCGTCGTTGGCTGGCGCTGCCAAGCGGTCGAGCTCAGGCAGCGTATCGCGGCGACGCTCCCAGCTGGATCGGAGCAACATTAAGGCCTTACTAACAGCCACGTGTCGCAACCAGGTTGCGAAAGCCGCGTCGCCGCGGAATCCGCCGACACTTCGCATCACCTCGATGAAGGTCTCCTGCAGCACATCCTCCGCTTTCGCTGGATCGACCACTAAGCGCCGTGCAAGCGTATAGACCGCATCCCCACAGCGGCGAAAAATCTCGGCGTGCGCGTCGCGACAGCCACGCTGGGCTGCACGAACCACGTCCGCAGGGACCGAAATACCAGCGAATCCACTCATGTCGACCTATTTGATGCAGCGCCGAGGCAAAGGGTCGCAATATCCGTATGGTTCTTGTCGGGCACGAGCCGTATACTCACGCCGAACGTAGGGCCGGGGTGGCGGAACTGGTAGACGCGCCGGATTCAAAATCCGGTTCTGGAAACAGAGTGAGAGTTCGATTCTCTCTCCCGGCACCAGCTAGCCGCCCGGTGGTCAGCCACGCACCGCCGTCGGCGGCAGCCCGTACCCCGCTGCGAGAACGACGTAGGTGACCAGTATCAGTTTCTGTACGGCCTGTGGCAGTCCCACCCAAACCGTAACGCCAGACGGCGACACGCGCGAACGCGAGGTCTGCGGGACGTGCGGCATTGTCCACTACCGCAATCCGAAGGTCGTTGTCGGTGCGATTCCGGTGTTCGACGGCAAAATCCTGCTGTGTAAGCGTGCCATCGAACCGCGCTACGGCTTCTGGACACTGCCAGCGGGCTTTATGGAACTCGGCGAAACAATGGCGGAGGGTGCCGCGCGTGAAACGTGGGAAGAGGCGTGTGCTCGGGTCAGCATCGAGCGTTTGTACGCGGTGATCGATGTCGTACAGGCCGGCCAAGTGCATGTCTTTTACACAGCAACCTTCAACGGCGAGTACGCCGCCGGCGAGGAAAGCCTCGACGTCGGACTGTATGCACCGGAAGATATTCCGTGGCCCGAAATCGCGTTCCCAAGCGGTCGATTCGCGCTGGAGTGCTACATTGAAAACGGACCCGACGCGGTACAAACGTTTCTGCACAAAGCAGAACGCTTTCGCCCGTAAGTTAGCGTACCCTCTCGAGACCGCATAACCATGGCTTTTGTTGTCACTGAAAAATGCATCAAGTGCAAATTCACCGACTGCGTCGAGGTCTGTCCCGTCGATTGTTTCCACGAAGGCCCGAATTTTTTGGTGATCGACCCCGATGAGTGCATCGATTGCACGCTGTGCGAGCCCGAGTGCCCGATCGAGGCGATTTATTCCGAGGATGAATTGCCGCCTGGGCAAGAGCAGTTCCGCGACCTAAACGCCGAACTCGCCGCCACCTGGCCGGTGATCACAGAGGCCAAAGACCCTCTGCCTGACGCGAAGGAATGGGAAGAGGTCGACGATAAACTGGAGCATCTCGAACGCTAGGCGCGCGAGGCCGGTCGGCTACGAGCCTGCTAAGCGCCGAGCGAGCTCCTCGGGCGGCAAGTAGCCACTGACCAACTGGCCGTCCTCGAACAAAATGGCGGGAGTACCGCGCAAGCCAACGGCTGCACCGACGCGATACGAGTCCATGAGCTGGGCCGACTCAATGCAGTCGCTCGAGACGACCACCTCGTCGTTTTTCGCCATCGTGATCGCTACATTCCGGTCGTTTGCGCAGAGCACTTCCTCGGCTTTGCTCCATGACTTCGTTCCAGGACCGCTGCGCGGGTACAACAGGTACCGAACTTCGATACCCGCCGCGGTGTACTCATCGATTTGCTGGTGGAGCTTGCGGCAAAACGTGCAGTCGATGTCGGTAAACACAACGACCGAGTGCTTTTTCTCGCCCTTTGGACTAAAGACGATCTCAGCGCTACGCGGTGCGCTTTGCATAATCGCGCGGCGCGCGATCCCTGCCGATTTCTCGGTGAGATTTGTATCGGTGTCGAGATCGATCATCTCGCCTTGAAACAAGTAACGCCCATCATCGGACAGGTACGCGATCATGGTGCCTTCTCGAATCTCCAACAGACCGTCGATGGGACCAGGATGAATGCTCTCTTTTTTCACTTGCGGGAAACGCTCAGTGAACTTGGCCTTTACCGCGTCGAGGTCGGGCTTGGTTTGCGCATCGGCAACGATGGCAAAAGCGAGCGCAGCGACGGCTGCGAAACAAAGCGCGAAGGTTCTCATAGCGGGGTCACCGTATTCGGGATCGACAAAGGCTAGTCTTTCGGACCGACACAAGGTCGGAAAAGTTTCGCGAGTCTAGCAGATCAAGGCGTTTGTCGATGACTAGCCGCGTGGGTGGTGACGGGCGTGCAGGTCTTTCAAACGCTCACGAGCAACGTGCGTGTAAATCTGGGTTGTCGACAAATCACTATGACCCAGTAGCAATTGTACGACCCGCAGGTCCGCGCCGTTATTGAGCAAATGGGTCGCGAAAGCGTGCCGCAGTGTGTGCGGTGACATCTTCTTGCCGACGCCGGCTTTTTGTGCGTAACGCTTGATGATGTGCCAGAACGCTTGGCGCGTCATTCGATCGCCGCGGCGTGTCGGAAAAACGTAGTCCGTTTGCCGCTCAAGCAAGATTTCGACGCGCGGTCCCTCGATAAAATCGGTTAACCAGCGTTGCGATTCGGCTCCAAGCGGAATCAAGCGTTCGCGATCGCCCTTACCGACGATGCGCAGCACGCCTTGATTCAAATTGATCTGGCTGAGCTTCAAATTGATGAGCTCAGAGACACGTACCCCTGTCGCATACAGCAACTCAAGCATTGCGCGATCGCGGTGCCCCAACGGGTCATCGATCGCCGGTGCATTCAATAGATTCTCAACCTCGGTTTCGGTCAACGATTTCGGCAAGGACCTGCCGATGCGCGGCATCTCGATGTCGAGCGTCGGGTCTTCGCTAATCCGTTTCTCGCGAATAAGATAGCGATAGAAGCGTCGAAAGCTCGACAATTGCCGCGCGGTCGAGCGCGGCTTCGCACCGTTGTCGACGCGATACGCGATAAACGCCAGAAGATCGGCCTTCGACGCATCATGGAGTGTTGCACCAACGTCGGGCAGCCACCGAGCTAATGCAACGAGATCGGCGCGATAAGCGCCTAACGTGTTTTTCGACAGCCCGCGTTCGATCCAGATTGCATCGATGAATTGATCGATCAGGTTTTCGGCTTCTGCGGGGAGTGCCTGTTTGTGTTTGGTCATTGCCGGTATTAGTCCGCCTATCACGGTGTTGCGAGGAAAAACGCGTCAGAACAGTGCTGTTTCGGCGGCCATCCGGCAACATCCAGTCGCGTCAGCGAAGTATGCGTATGCACCTTGGTGCCCGCCGTGATCAGGATCACAAATCCCCGTTTCCGTTAACATAAGAGGAACTGCATCACAGATCGGACTGTTAACTGCGTCCGGCATCGACCTCCACGACCCGTAACTCAGCATGCTTACCGTTGTTCGTAGCCTTTACGGCGCCTACGTGGCGCTCGTTTTCTCGGTCTCGGCCCTCTCTACCTGGGCGATCGCCGCGATCATTCCCGGCATCGATCGCCGTCGCGCAATTGCTCGCGCGGGTGCACGGACGTTTTTTGCCCTCGCTGGGTTACGCATCGATGTTGACGGCCTCGGTCACTTGCCGGCAGCACCGTGTCTGGTGGTGGCGAACCACGCGAGCTACGTCGACGGCGTGTTAATGACGGCCGTGTTGCCGCCACGGTTTGCGTTTGTCATTAAGAACGAGATGCAAAGCGTAGCGCTGATGGGCAGGTTCCTGACGTGGATTGATTCACTGTTTGTCGAACGGCGTGACGTGCAGCAAAGCGCCGCCGATGCGAGACGCATTATGCGCGCTGCCAAGTCAGGTACGCCGCTCGCGATTTTCCCGGAGGGGACGTTTAAACAGCCCGCCGGGTTGATGACCTTCCGGCAGGGTGCGTTTCGCGTTGCCGCGCGGCTCGAACTGCCCGTTATTCCGGTCACGATCACCGGGACCCGCAAGATCCTCCCCGACGGCGGTCGGCTACCGCGGTTCGCCCGAATACGCGTGGTGATCGATTCGGCTGTGATCAGCGGTAACACCGAGACGCTTATCGCCGGTTGCCGTCAAGCCATACTCGCGCGCCTCGGCGAACCCGACCTTGACGAACAACAAACGGCAGCGTCTGGCGCTGGACGGCAAGCGGACGTCCGTGCACCATGAGCGACCCATTTTTGCTGGAATCGTCGGAATGTCGATGTCACCCGTCGTTATTGTCGCTGCTCGCCGCACACCCATTGGCGCATTTCAGGGAGCGTTTGCGAGCGTCAGCGCACCGCAGTTAGGTGCCGCCGCTATTCGCGCCGTTGTCGACGACGCGCGACTCGATGCGGCCACTATCTCGCAAGTATTGGTAGGTACCGTGCTACCCGCTGGCGTCGGTCAAGCGCCGGCGCGGCAAGCATCGCTCGGCGGCGGTGTACCGCAAAGCGTCGGTTGTGTGACGGTGAATAAAGTCTGCGGGTCCGGCCTACAAACAGTCATTTACGGCAACGATGCTATTCGCGCTGGTTCGGCCTCTATCGTTGTCGCCGCAGGCATGGAATCGATGAGCAATGCACCGTATCTGCTCCCCAAAGCACGTGCCGGCTATCGAATGGGTCACCAAGAAGTGGTCGACCATATGTTTTTCGACGGCTTACAAAACCCCTACGATGGCCAAATGATGGGGCAATTCGGCGACGCTACGGCTGAGCGCTATGGATTTAGTCGTGACGACCAGGATGCGTTCGCCATTCGCTCGGTTGAGCGCGCCCAGGCGGCAACAGCCAGCGGTGCCTTCGGTGCCGAAATCGTGCCGGTCGACTTCACCGGCCGCAAAGGGACAACGACCGTCAGCGTCGATGAAGAGCCGGGCCGTCTCGACGTCGCGAAAATTCCGTCGTTGCGAGCGGCCTTTAGTAAGGACGGTACCGTGACAGCAGCTAGCTCATCATCGATTTCGGATGGCGCTGCTGCACTCGTGCTGATGTCGGCCGACGCAGCCGAACGCGCCGGGCTCGAACCGCTGGCGACGATCGTCGCGCACAGCAACTTCGCCCACGAGCCGGCGTGGTTCACGACAGCGCCGTCAGGCGCGATTAAGACGCTGCACGAACGCACGGGTTGGGATGCCGAAAGCGTTGATCTGTATGAGATTAACGAGGCGTTTGCCTGCGTCACGATGGCCGCGATGCACGACTGCGGGCTGGCGAGCGAGCAGGTCAATATCAACGGCGGCGCCTGTGCGCTCGGTCATCCCATCGGCGCGAGCGGCGCGCGAATACTGGTGACCTTACTGCATGGGTTGGCAGAGCGCGGCGGCAAGCGCGGCATCGCATCCTTGTGTCTCGGTGGCGGTGAAGCGCTAGCGATCGCCGTCGAACGCGTTTAGCGACCGCGGCGGCCGCTACATGCCGGGGTAATTCGGCCCCCCGCCGCCCTCAGGGACAACCCAGTGGATGTTTTGCTTCGGGTCTTTGATGTCGCAAGTCTTACAGTGCACGCAGTTTTGCGCATTGATTTGAAATCGCGGCCCGCTGTCCTCCTCAACGACCTCGTACACACCCGCCGGACAATAGCGCTGCGACGGGCAAGCAAAGGTCGGCAGGTTGAACTCGATCGGTAACGCGGCATCACGCAGCGTTAGGTGAACAGGCTGGTCCTCCTCGTGGTTGGTGCTTGACAGAAACACGGACGACAGTCGGTCGAAGCTCAATTCGCCGTCCGGTTTCGGGTAGTCGATTGGCTCGCACTCAGCCGCGGGACGCAGCGCTTCGTGATCGGCGCGTTTGTTTCGAAGCGTAAACGGCAATCGCCCGCGAGCGATGTTCTGGTCAATAAAGGCGAACGCTGCGCCGAGAAACGTACCGAACTTATGCAGACCCGGTCCAAAGTTGCGAGTTTTGTACAGCTCGTCGTAGACCCATGAACGACGGACCGCATCTTCGTACGCCACGAGCACCTCACCGCGCGAATCCGCTTTGACCGCGGGGAAAACGGCCTCGGCTGCCAGCATGCCCGTCTTCATCGCTGTGTGGCTGCCCTTAATTTTGGCGCCATTGAGGTAGCCAGCATCGCAACCGACCAAAACACCGCCGGGAAAGACCGGTTTCGGTAACGATTGCAAACCGCCTTTATTGACAGCCCGAGCGCCGTAACTAATGCGCTTACCCCCCTTGAGCACGCCAGCGATGGCCGGGTGGTGCTTCCAACGCTGAAATTCCTCGAACGGACTCAGCCACGGGTTTTCATAATCGAGGGCGACGATATAACCGGCGAATACTTGCTGGTTAGCAGCATGGTAGAGAAAGCCGCCGCCCTCAGTTCGATTGTCCATTGGCCAACCGAGCGTGTGCACGACCCGACCCTCTTCGTGTTGCTCAGCCGGAATCTGCCAAATTTCTTTCAGGCCTAGCCCGTAGTGCTGTGGGTCGCAATCGGCGCGAAGATCGAACCGTGCCATCAGCTCTTTACCGAGGTGACCGCGACACCCCTCAGCAAAGATTACGTAACGAGCGCGCAACTCATAGCCGGGTGTGAACGCGGACTTTTCGCTGCCATCGCGAGCGACGCCCATGTCGCCGGTGACGATGCCACAGACTGCACCGGCGTCATCGTAAAGCACCTCGGACGCTGCGAAACCGGGAAACAAATCGACTTCCAGTGCCTCGGCTTGCTCGCCCAACCACTGACAGAGACGACCGAGACTAATAATGTAATTGCCCGTGTTGTGCATCGGCGTCGGTATGAACGCACCGGGAACGCGCGCCGACTTAGTCGGGCTGAGCATGTAATGAAACGTATCCCCGGCAACTTTTGTCGTCAGCGGCGCGCCACGCTCCTCCCAATCGGGAAACAGCTCGGCTAGAGCCGTCGGCTCGAAGACGTTGCCCGAGAGAATGTGCGCGCCGATCTCGGCCCCTTTTTCAACAACGACTACCGACACGTCGCTGTGTTGCTCAGCAGCCAGCTGCTTGAGGCGGCACGCCGCCGCCAGTCCAGCCGGCCCCGCGCCGACGATGACGACGTCAAACTCCATCGATTCTCTTTCGGACACACTCAACTCGCTGACAGACCCATACCGCCACGATAGTAGCCCGATTGCGAGGACCATTCACGGCTACAGAAGCGCAACAAGCTGGTCAGAGCCGCGGCGCATCGCTACCCTTCGGCGTCGATATGCCACGTCAAACTGACACTAGCGACTTTCGCGCTTACTACCTCACCGAATTAGATCGGCGCGGCTACAGCGCTGATCCGTCGCAACTCAAAGCGGTTGAAGCGCTGGCGAATCGCGGTCGGCAACTATCGAGACGACGCCCGCAAGGTCTGCTCGGCCGCCTCATGGGTGGCGAGCCGAAACCTGCCCGCGGAATCTATCTTTGGGGCGGCGTCGGCCGGGGCAAGACGTTTGTCATGGATCTTTTCTTCGACTGGCTACCGGTCAGCGCGAAACACCGCGCTCACTTTCACCGTTTCATGCACTGGGTCCACGCTGAGCTGGCGAAACGTCCCGGCGAGACGGATCCGCTGGAGACGATCGCCGCCACTTTTGCGGACGACCATCGCGTCCTTTGTCTCGATGAGTTTTTCGTCAGTGACATAACCGACGCGATGCTACTTGGGCGTTTGCTGAGCGCCTTGTTCGACCACCGGGTTGCGTTGATTACGACATCCAACGCGGCGCCGACTGATTTGTACCGAGACGGGCTGCAGCGAGCACGGTTTTTGCCGGCAATCGAGTTGCTGGAAACCCACTGCGATGTCATCAACCTCGATGCCGGTACCGATTACCGACTCGAGCTACTCGCGCAATCGTCGACGTATCTCGATACCGACGACGCGCTCACCGCCGGCCGGCTTGCACTAACGTTCGATCGCCTAGCACCTGGACGTTACACGACCGGCGAGGCCATTGACGTTGAGCATCGGCCGATTCCGACCGTACGCCGCGGAAAGAGCATCGTCTGGTTCACCTTCGCAGCCCTATGCCAAGGCCCACGCAGCCAGAATGATTACATCGCTA
>JBCDBO010000023.1:0-44519 GCA_039183535.1 Pseudomonadota bacterium
CGGAATCGAACCGAGGTCCGCGGCTTTGCAGGCCGCTGCATAACCACTCTGCCACCTAGCCAAAAGATCCCGCTCAGAGCGCGGCGCAGACAGTATCATACGGCCACTGTCGGTGCCTAGCGGCACTGTCAACGCGTCACTCGTCATCGGCAAGCGCCAACAGGCGTAACGCTTGGCGCCGATGCGGTTCATCCAACATCCGGCCTTCAAGTACAGCTACACCGGTGTCGTCAGCGGCGTTGAACGCCTCAAGCACCGCCCGAGCGTGTTCGATTTCGGCAGGCTCCGGCCGGAAGCCGGCATGGATGAGCGGCACCTGACGCGGATGGATCGCCAGCATGCCGTCAAAGCCCAATTGCCGACTCTGCGCGGCATAGGCGAGCAAACCATTGCTATCGCGAAGGTCCGTGTACACCGTATCTATTGGCGCAACACCGTTCGCGCGCGCGGCCAACAAGCACCATGAGCGGGCCAACGCAAACGGCGCCAGCCATTGACCGTGCTCGTCGCGGTTGGTGGTCGCCCCCAGTTCCGCCGCTAAATCTTCGGCGCCCCAACTGAGGCCGACGATGGTTCGCGGCAGATCGGAGTACCGAGTCAGCGCTTGCACGCCGCGCGGCGTTTCCGTCGTCAACGGCAGCAGCGGCAAGTCCAGCCGCTCTGCAAGCGCGGTCAACTCATCGCTGTCATTGACTTTCGGAACGACGAAACCGTCTGGAATCGCCGCCTGCAGCATCGCGACATCGTCGTTGTGCCAACGCGACCCGAGTGCGTTCACGCGCACCCAGGTTTGCCGATGCCGAGCCGCATCGTCACGCAAAAGTGCGTCGGTCAGCGCCCTCGCCGCCTCTTTGCGTCCAGCCGCGACTGCGTCTTCTAGATCGATGATGACGGCGTCCGCATCGCTGGCGGCGACCTTGGCCAGTTTGCGCTCGTCGTCGCCGGGGACAAACAGCCAACTGCGCATGTGCATCGTTACGGCTGCTTTTTCATCAACGCCGAGCGCAAGCAACTCGCCACTTCGACGTCGGATTGGTTCAGCGCGACGTGCTGAAAGGTAACTATCCCCGCACTCGGCCGTGAGCGACTCTCACGCCGATCCTTGACCTCCGTAACGATTCTTAACGTATCACCGACGAAAACCGGCTTCGGAAAGCGAACCTCATCCCAGCCGAGATTGGCAATAGCCGTGCCTAGCGTCGTGTCGCCGACCGAGATTCCCACCATTAAACTCAGTGTGAAACAACTATTGACGAGCACCTGGCCGAACTCGGACGCACTCATCGCGTCGGCATCGAGGTGCAGCGCCGCTGGATTGTGGGTCAGGGTTGTGATCAATACATTATCGGTTTCAGTGACCGTCCGCCGAATCGCGTGCTCAAAGCGTCGTCCAGGCGTTAATTGCTCGAAATACAAGCCAGCCATATGGGCATTCCTAAACATCATTAGCGTCCAGTATAGCTACGCGCAGCCAGTGCGGTATCCTTGCTCACGGGTTTATCGCCGGCACGCGCCGTATGCAGTCACAACACCGCTTTAGTGCCCGGACGGCAACGGCCGTGATCGTCGCCAACATGGTTGGTACTGGCGTCTTTACGAGCTTAGGGTTCCAATTACTCGAATTGAGCTCACCGTTCGTGTTGATCTCCCTATGGGTTGTCGGTGGCTTTATTGCCCTCAGCGGCGCATTGAGCTACGCCGAACTTGGCGCCGCCTTACCGCGCTCGGGCGGTGAGTATCACTTTCTCTCGCGTGTCATTCATCCGTCGTTGGGCTTTGTCTCCGGCTGGATTTCCGCAACGCTCGGCTTCGCAGGCCCGGTCGCCCTCGCCGCAAAAACGTTCGCCGCCTACGCCAGTTCGTCGCTGCCGATCTTGGCCGGCCGCTCAACGGAAACGGCGCTCGCAATCGGCCTAATCATCGCGCTCACCGTGATGCACTCGCTTAACCGACGAACGAGCGGTGTCGCGCAGCAAGCCTTTACCGCCATTAAAATCGTCGTGATCATCGCCTTCTGTATCGCCGCCGTCGCGTTGGCCGACCATCTCCAGCCGATCAGTTTCTGGCCCGCGAGCGGCGACGCGGCCATGATGAGCACCTCGGCGTATGCGATCTCGTTAATTTACGTTAGCTATGCCTACACCGGCTGGAACGTTGCAACCTACGTAACCAGCGAGCTCGATGACCCACAACGCGATGTGCCCCGATCGCTGCTCGCCGGCTCGCTCATCGTAACGGTGCTTTATGTGGCGCTGAATGGCGTGTTTCTGTTGTCCGCTCCCGCCGATGCGATGCGCGGTGAACCGGAAATTGGCTACATCGTCGCCCGCTTTGTGTTCGGCGAAACCGGCGCGCAACTCACCGGATTGATTCTGGCGGTCTTGTTGGTGTCGACGGTTAGCGCAATGACACTCGCCGGACCGCGTGTCTTGCAGGTGATCGGCGAGGACTTTCCGTTATTCCGCGCCCTCGGCAAGACCAACGCAGCCGATGTCCCAGCGCGGGCGATCATCGTCCAATCGACGATCGCTTGTTTGTTATGTCTACTGTCGAGTTTCGAGTTTCTGCTGCTCGTGTCGGGCATCGTCCTGGCAATCAGTAGCTTCGCCACCGTCCTTTCCGTCTATGTGTTGCGCTTCCGGCAGCCCGATCTGCCGCGGCCGTTTCGGATTCCTGGCTATCCGTTTACGCCGTGTATTTATCTTGGGATCGTCGGCTTCGCACTGATCTACAGTGCGGTCGATGCCCCGCGGGCTGCGGCAACGGCGCTACTGGTTGTCGTAACTGGGTTCATCGTTTATTTCGCTCAGCCGCAACGCGATCGCGCCGCGGTCGAAAGCGGAACCGCTTCGCAAGCGCCGCTGTGACGGCCGTCGGCGACTGCTAACGGCGTTTTGATGCAAACTTTAGGGATTGCGGGTATCGTCCGCGTCAAATTACCCACGGCCGTTTCTTAAGTTCCCATGCTGACCCATCTCGATCGGCTTGAAGCCGAGAGCATTCATATCTTTCGCGAGGTCGTAGCCGGCGTCAAAAAACCGGTTCTGCTCTATTCCGTTGGCAAAGACTCGACCGTGATGCTGCACCTTGCACGCAAAGCGTTTTACCCCGCTCCGCCACCGTTCCCGATGATGCATATCGACTCGACGTGGGAGTTTCGTGATATGTACGCGATGCGCGCACGAATGGCCGAGGAAAGCGGCATGGAGCTGATTGTCCACAGCAACCCCGATGCTATCGCCGAGAATGTAAACCCGTTCACGCACGGGTCAGAAGTGCATTCGCATATGTGGGGCACGACCGGTCTCAAACAAGCGCTAGCGAAACATCAATTCGACGCCGCCTTTGGTGGCGGTCGCCGCGACGAAGAAAAGGCCCGGGCTAAGGAACGGATCTTGTCGTTTCGCAATGAACAGCAACGCTGGGATCCTAAAGCACAGCGACCGGAATTGTGGTCGCTGTACAACACGGCCAAGCGAGCCGGTGAATCATTCCGCGCTTTTCCACTGTCGAATTGGACCGAACAAGACATCTGGCAATACATCTACCGCGAACAGATACCAATCGTCCCGTTGTATTTGGCCGCCGAACGTCCGGTCGTTGAGCGTGACGGTACCTTGATCGTCGTCGACGATGATCGTATGCCTCTGCGCGACGGCGAGCAGCCAGAAATGCGTTCGGTTCGGTTTCGAACGCTCGGTTGCTATCCACTGACCGGTGCGACCGAGAGCCAAGCCACGACGCTAGAGGCCGTTATCCAAGAAACGTTGCTGGCCGTCAGCTCGGAACGCCAGGGACGTGTTATCGACCGTGATGGCGGTGCGAGCATGGAGAAGAAAAAGCAAGAGGGCTACTTCTAATGGTCGCTACGGCAGAAGATCTTAACGCGTACCTCGCTCGGCAAGACGCCAAATCACTGCTGCGATTTCTAACCTGCGGCAGTGTCGATGACGGTAAGAGTACGTTGATTGGCCGCTTGCTCTACGAAGCGCAAGCCTTGTACGACGATCAACTCGCCGGCCTTGCCGATGAGTCGCGCCGCGACGGCACCCGCGGTGAGGAACTGGACTACGCCCTGCTGCTCGACGGTCTGGCAGCCGAACGCGAACAAGGTATTACGATCGACGTCGCTTATCGGTTTTTCTCCACCGAAAAACGTAAGTTCATCGTCGCCGATACACCAGGCCATGAGCAATACACGCGCAATATGGTAACCGGTGCGTCGACGGCCGATCTCGCTATTATCCTGGTCGATGCGCGCAAGGGATTACTGCCACAAACCCGACGTCACTCGTACATCGCTTCGCTGCTCGGTATCCGAGAAGTTGTTTTGGCGGTCAACAAAATGGATCTCGCGGACTACGATGAGGCGGTATTTTCCGCAATCCGTGACGACTATCTAGCATTAGCAGCACAACTGGAGCTACCGAACGTCACAGCAATACCGCTATCGGCCGTTAATGGCGACAATGTCGTCGCTAAAAGTACTGCTATGCCTTGGTTCTCTGGAACCCCGTTGCTTCCGTTCTTAGAAACGGTCGCGCCCGGAAGCGACGGCAACGCGGAACAACCCTTTCGCTTCCCGGTACAGTGGGTGAATCGTCCGTCGCGCGACTTTCGCGGCTATACCGGTACGGTCGTTAGTGGTCACGTAAAGGTCGGCGATACCGTACGGGCGCAACCATCCGGTCGTGAAACGACGGTTGAGCGTATCGTTAGCTGGCACGAAGACCTCAGCAGTGCCGAGGTCGGTCAGTCCATCACGCTTACGCTGGCCGACGAGGTCGATATAAGCCGGGGCGACGTAATTTCGGCGGCGGCCGACCCCGCTGAGGTGGCCGATCAATTCGAAGCGACATTGGTTTGGATGGGCGAGAAACCGATGTTGCCCGGCCGAAGTTACCGGCTAAAACTCGCGACCAGCGAGGCGATGGCAACCGTCAAACCACTGAAACATCGTATCGACATTAACTCGTTGCAAAACGCGCCTGCCCGTCGCTTAGACATGAACGACATTGGTGTCGTGAATCTCGAACTTGACCGTCGTGTTGCATTCGAGCCGTACGCCGGCAACCGTGATCTCGGCGGCTTTGTGCTAATTGACCGCATCACTAACGCAACGGTAGCGGCCGGTATGTTGCAATTCGCTTTGCGACGATCGCAAAACGTTCACTGGCAAGCGTTGGATATCGATAAGAAAGCGCATTCATCGATCAAGGATCAGCGTCCATGCGCTCTGTGGTTCACAGGCTTGAGCGGCTCCGGTAAGTCGACGATTGCGAACGCACTGCAACGGCGCTTGCACTCTCTGGGGCACCACACCTATTTACTCGACGGTGACAACGTCCGACACGGTCTTAACAAAGACCTTGGGTTCACCGATGCCGATCGTGTCGAGAACATTCGCCGGGTCGCCGAGGTCGGCAAATTGATGGTCGATGCGGGCTTGATAACCCTGATCTCGTTCATATCGCCATTTCGCAGCGAACGGCACATGGCCCGCGCACTGTTCGAAGACGGCGAGTTTCTAGAGATCTACGTCAACACGCCATTAGCGGTCGCTGAGGAGCGCGACGTCAAAGGTCTCTATGCAAAAGCAAGACGCGGCGAACTGAAAAACTTCACCGGCATAGACTCGCCGTACGAGCCGCCGCGCAATCCAGACATCGTCATCGATACCGTTGAACAAAGTGCTGATGCGGCGGCCGAAAAACTGCTGGCCGAGTTATCGGCACGCGGTATGTTGGCGATTGATAGTTGATCTTGCGCTAGCCAGACATCGCTTCAACCGCGCCATCTAACGCAGCGCGCTGCTTTTCATCAGGCACTGCCACGGCGGCCAACGTAGCGTCGGGTACGCTGAGTGCCTCGGTTCCTAGAGCCGCTTCCACCTCCGCTGGATCATGCTCGCCGTCCACGCCAAAATCGGCTGCGCGGATTGCTGCTTGAAGCACCATGGCCATGGGTGAGTCGGTAACTGTCCCCGCCATTCGTGCCCGATACGTTTCGATCATCAGGAGCGGTAACTCCCAATGCTCAGCAAGCGCCAGCGTTATCGCATCGGGTCGAAAACCGAATTCCCGCTCGACCCGATCGGCCGTTGCTACCGATGGGTCACCGGCGAAGGCTGCATTCATGCGAACAGGCTCGATCGCAACGAGCGCCATTAGACCAAGATCGTGGCAAAGCCCAAGCGGATAGGCGCAGCTTCGCTCGGCCGGTGTCAGCTCCTCAACGACCGCAGCAATCCGATGACACGAGGCGGCCGCGCCCAACGCCGTCCGCCAGAATCGACGCTCGTCGAAACCCTTGCAACCGCTGGTATCGAGTGACTGTTGCGACGCCAGGGCTAAGGCCATGCTACGCACAGTGTCGACGCCAAGGACTCGGTTAACAACATCGCGCATGTTTCCAACGGGCGATTGCAGCCCGAAGTATGCGGAGTTCGCGAGACTGATAAGGCGCGCACAAATCGCTGGGTCTTGCGCGACGACGTCGGCAACTTCATTACCGTCGATAAACTCGTCACCAAGCTTCGAGATGATCTCGACGGCAACAG
The DNA here is from genome assembly GCA_039183535.1 of Pseudomonadota bacterium. Lineage (GTDB taxonomy): Bacteria > Pseudomonadota > Gammaproteobacteria > Steroidobacterales > Woeseiaceae > JBCAXA01. The sequence goes on from JBCDBO010000023.1 coordinate 6,560, forward strand.
CGGGTAACGGTGGCAGCATGCGGATGCTGGCTATCGTATCTCGGGCGGTGGATAGCGCCTGCTCGATCGCGGCATTTGTACTCATAACACGTGTCCTTGCCGTTGCTCGGCACTGGGTGGATCGCCAGCCGTTGCCTGCGCGGGCGTACGGACTGGAAACTGCGGGAATAACACTTCGGGGCGATGAATGCCGTAGCCCTGAACATAGTCAGTTCCGAAACTCGCTACGGCGTTGAGCATCTCGTCGTTCTCGACGAACTCGGTAACCACTTTTATGCCCATCGTATGGGCAATATCGATAATCGAGCGGACAAACATCCGATCGGTCGAGTCATTCAGAATGTCGCGCACGAACATCCCGTCAATTTTTAGGTAGTCGACCGGGAGTTTTTTTAAGTAGCCAAACGATGACAAGCCAGAGCCGAAATCGTCCAGCGCAAACTGGCAGCCGAGATCTCGTAGACGTGCCATCAACTTACCGGCATCGGAGACGCTACGAATGACGGCGGTCTCCGTGATTTCGAAGTTCAACATACCGGCGGGTAGCGGCGAGTTCTGAATCGCATCCACCAGAAATTCTGCGAAACGTCGGTCACCAACACTGTTACCTGACAGGTTCACCCAATAGCGGCGGTTACCGGCGCCAAACGCCTCGTGTACGTATAGGGTCCGTATTAGGTTCTCGACAACCCACTGATCAAGGCGGCTACTAAGACCAAAGCGCTCCGCCGCCGGTAAAAAAGCCCCAGGCGGTATTAGTTTTCGCGTGGCCGGATCGCGCATCCGCAGCAGTATCTCCATCCGCTCTGGCTCATCCGGCCGCGCGATTGTCGGTTTGATGATTTGCCCGTACAACGCAAATCGATCATGGTCCATCGCATCCCTCAAGCGCTGCACCCATTGTGCCTCGCCGCGGTGACCACTGACCGCATCGTCCGCCGACCGAACGATATGAATCCGATTCCGGCCAGCATCTTTCGCTTCGAAACAGGCAGCATCGGCCAACTGTTGCAGCTCCGACAGGTCACCGAGCTCTGGATCGAGTGGGACGGCACCGATGCTGACACCAATTCGATAGGTCTCGGTATCCCAGTTAAACTGCAAGTTCTCGACGGCAGCTCGAATCGACTCTGCGATTCGCATCGCAACAGCCTCCGGGCACTGCCAAAGCACCAAAGCGAACTCGTCGCCGCCGAGGCGCCCAACTATGTCGTCGGAGCGGACTTGATTGCGAATCAACTGACTGACCGTCCGCAGCAGCTCATCGCCTGCGGCGTGACCGGACGTATCGTTTACGACCTTGAATTGATCGAGGTCCATAAACATCAAATACGAGTGGGTCGATGCCCCAGCCGCATCGCGATAAATCCGCGCCAGAGCGTCCTCAAACGCGCGCCGATTCAATAGGTTCGTCAACGCATCATAGCTCGCCTGATAGGCCAGTTGATCGGTCATGCGCCGCGCCTCGGTCACATCTTGAACCTGACACATCGAGTACTTGTACTCACCGCGATCATCGCGGATCGCCGATAAATTGATCAACGTGTCGAGCTCGGTGCCGGTCGAATTAATCATCCGCAACTCGGCATCCGCTGTGTCCTCACCACCACTAACTAGACGCCGCAACGAGCGCTCGAAGGCCGGCTTGTCGTCCTCGATGACCGATTCGATTAGGGTATGCTCCGACTCAAATCCATCGGCTTCTGGCCAGAGCATGGCCTGTAGCGATGCGTTCGCCTCGACGATGAACCCGTCCGGCGTAATGATTGCCATGCCGATCGGCGATGATTGGAATGCGCGCGTGAATCGGGTCTCGACTTCGGCACGAGCCAAGTCGGCTTTACGTCGCTCATCGACCTCTTTACTAAGCCGGCGATTGGTCGCCTCCAGATGGGCTTTCGCACGCTCAACACCGCGCGTTCTTTCGAGTACTTCACGGCGCAGCCGTCGGTTCGCCAACTCAACCTGGCGCATACGCCATTTGATCAGCAGCGGAACCACGAGGACGAGTGCTAACGCGACGAGAATCAGGAACCAGGGTGCCAACCAGAATGGCGGCAGAATCGTGAACGGATAGCGAGCGACAGCGTCAGTCCATGGCTGATTACTAAACCTGGCACGAACCTCTAGCCGATAACTGCCCGGCGCCAAACCAGCAAATTCGATGTACCGATTACCCGTCGCGGCCGACCAATCAGCGTCGCGCCCCACCAATCGATAGCTGTACTCGATCGCACGTGGGTACAGCAAAGACACCGCCGCGTACTCAATCGATACCCCCTTCTCCGCCCATGGCACCTCGGCCCCGGCGGGTACCATTGCGCCGGTCTGAATCGATCGCGCCGATACGATGTCAGGCTCCAGCGTCATGCCGCTCGCTCGCGGCTGACGAAGATCCATGCGGCTAAGACCCGAGACGGTGCCGACCCACAGGTAGCCGTTGTTATCGATATGACTGGCGTGGACATTGGTTTCGATACCGGAGAAACCGTGCAGTACCGAATAGTGGTACGTACTTAGCGTTTCCGGATCGATATGAAACAGCCCTTCCTCGCCGCCAACGATCAAAAAGCCATCGCTGGTCTCTTCAACGAGGTAAGCCGATTGGTCGCGAAGAGGCGTCTGCGGTGCGATATTGGTCGCGCTGGTGCCATCGAAATTGTAGAGACCGCCATTCTCGGTACCGACCCAAACCCGATCGTTAGCTAGCCAACGCACATGATTAACTTCGGTGGTCGTAAAGCCGCTGTCGGCTCCGTAGATGATGACCTCGTTGCCTGCGTCGGGCCGTAGTCGAGCTAGACCAAATCGATCGACGCCGAACCAGATGTCGCCATCGTCGGCGATGTCGATGGAGTACACACTGTCAGTCGTTTGGTCGCTCGCCGGACGCAAGGTTCCGCCGTTCGTTTGGATAACGTGCAAGCCATCTGAGCGTCCGACCCACAATCGGCCTCGCCCATCGAGCGCCATCGCAAGAACGTCACTGCGGTCCGTTCCCGGCAGTAGCGTCGCCTGCCAGTTCCGTGTGTCGAGCCGGTAGATACCAACCTCGTGAATACCGACGTACAGCGTGTTTTGGTTAGCGAGTATCAGGTTGCGCACCGGTCCACTCGGTATCCCGGCGATATCGTTAAGTGAGCGCACCCGGTCATTGCGGAATTGCAATAACTCGGTGTTAGTTCCGGCAAAAACACCGCCGCGCGCATCGGTTTGAATACTCCAGACGTTGGCATCGTAGCCGAAGCCTTCAAACTCGTAATGCTCGAAGCGATCTCCGAGATAACGCCACAGACGCGACTCAGCGCCAATCCACAGCGTGCTCTCACGATCAACGAATAAGGCCAACACCCGACCGAAATTGTCGAATGAACGTTCCCGGGAGGCCACTTCGCCATTGGCTTCCGTGTACGAGGCGTGTTTGTAGAGCTCGCGATCGGTAGTGACCCAGATCTCACCGTTGCGCCCAACGGCAAGATCTTTGATTAAGCCTGCGGTCGTAAACTCGGCGCGTTGTTCGACGATGCCGGCCGTTAAAACGCCGATGCGGCTATTGCGATCGGCTATCCAATGCTCATTGGATGGACTGAAAAAGCTCGCGACAACATTGGCCCGTTCAATCATCGGCGCGCTACTTGTGCTCGTCTCGAGGCTGAACAAATGCTCGTTGTTGACGAACCACAGTTTGTTGTCGACCAGCGCGAGGTCGCGTATCGCGGTCTCGACGGCATAGACGGTTCGTGGGGTCTCGTTGCTGGCATTCGCCAAGACGCGCTGCAGCCCTTGGCCCGCCGTTGCGATAAATAGCTCAGCGCCATCACGGACAATACCGGTTACCGGCGATCGGCGATCGTCCGGTATTTTCGCAACGACTCGAATCTCGCCGTCCCGCAACAAGCTGACATTGCCTCGCGCGTCGCCGATCCAGATGTCTTTTCCATCGGGGTAGACGAACGTTAGGAAATTGGCGGGTAAACCGTCGGCGATCGTGAAATTGGCGAAGTCGCGGCCGTCGTATTTACTAAGCCCACGGCGAGTCGCGATCCACAAATAACCGTATTGATCTTGCGCGATGTGTCGTGCAACCGCCTGCGACAAGCCGTCGCGTGGTGTGTAACCCCGAAAGGGCTGGCCCGGCTGAACGGTCTTCCATTCGTCCGCAACCGCCACGTTGACAGACACGACGCACAACGCCAGTGCTACCAGCAGGAGCGCTGTCTTGGTTTTGTCCATAATACCTAAAAGCTGTCTACGCAATTGCGTATCGGCCAGTAGGCGAAATTCTGCAGTCGTTAGGGCCTCGGCGGCCGCAAGGCAGGCACTATCCCTCGATGTCGGTAAGCCAGTGGTGGCGATCCTCCGCCGAACCGTCGTGGATAGCACACAGCGCTGCACGCAGGCGCTCTGTCGTCGGGCCAATCTCGCCGTCTCGAACCGACCGCTCTCGCCCGGCGTGGACCAGCGTGCCAATCGGTGTCAGGCACGCGGCTGTTCCCGACAACGCTGCCTCCCGTGCAGCGACAGCGTCGAGCAACTCAGCAACAGTGAAGTCGCGTTCATCAACGTGCATCCCGTGATCGGCCGCCAGCGTTAGAATCGATGCCCGCGTGACACCGTGCAAGAACGCGGCACCGAGCGGTTTGGTGGTCAACGCCCCATCGTCCAGCAGCATGAAATTGGCCGCCCCGGTCTCTTGCACATCGCCGTTTGGACAGAACAGCACTTGATCGACGCCATACTCTGCCTTAGCCGCCAACGTTGGGCCTAAGGCGGCCGCATAGTTACCACCCGTTTTCGTGCTACCTAAGTGCTCGGCGGTACGGTGGCGGGAATCGTCGACGAGAATTCGGAGTGGCTTTACACCACCGGCGAAGTAGTCACCGACCGGCGAGGCCAAGATGTACAGCAAGACGTCGGTTGCCGGCGCCGCGGCGGCGCCAATGTTCGGCGTTAGACCGATTAACGTTGGCCTTAGATACAGCGCACCCGGTGGCGCTGGGATGCGATCCAAAGCGGCATTGACGACATCGAAGACCATCGATTTCAGTGTGTCGGCGGGTGGTTCCGGTAAGTGCAGGGACCGAGCGCTGGCGCGCATGCGTTGTACATGGTCGTCGAGACGAAACACTCGCGCTTTGCCGTCGGCCCATTTGTAGGCTTTGAAGCCTTCGAAACAGGTACTGGCGTAGTGCAACACGTGCGCCGCCGGATGAATGCTCAACGGTCCGAGCGGCTCAAGCTGCGGCGAGCCCCACGCACCGTCGGCAAAACGACAGGTAACAAATTGGTCGGCGAATTCGGTGCCGAAAGCAGCCATCGGACCCTCTGTGGCCGCGACGAGCGGCGGTAACAAAAGCTAGGGCGAGAAGGATAAGGTCAACGCCGGACCGGGACAATGGACAAATTGACGGTTTCTTCAAACGGGCGCGCAGCGGATCGCGAGCGAACGGCGGCCGCTTGGCGCGGGCGTCGCTCGGGGGCTATTTCCGGCGGGCTCGTCAGCAACAAACGCTGTAAAAAAATCATGGAAGACCGACCTTTTTACATCTGGCGCGCGAAAACGAGCGTGCTCGGTAACAACAAAAAGATCGTCACCGCCGAACGGCACGATCAACCACTCGCTCGATGAATGCTTTGATGAGGGGTTAAGCTGGCTAGCGGCAAACGATAAAGGCCCCTCGCAGAGGGGCCTTTGAGCGTTTGGAGCGGGAAACCGCGCCCGCCGGTGACCATCACAGTGTCGATGCACTCACGCGCGGCGCGCTCGAGGTGCGACACGAAGCTGCTGAGCTCAAGGTTATACAATCAAGAACCTGGTTTTCCGGGACAGATGCAAAAAAGCCCCGGATTACCGGGGCTTTTTGTATCTGGAGCGGGAAACCGAGCGCGCTCGGTAACAACAAGAAAACCGTCATAGCCAAACAGCGCGATCAACCACTCGCTCGATGAATACATTGATGAGGTGTTAGGCTGGCTAGCGTCAAACGATAAAGGCCCCTCGCAGAGGGGCCTTTGAGCGTTTGGAGCGGGAAACCAGGTTCGAACTGGCGACCTCAACCTTGGCAAGGTTGCGCTCTACCAACTGAGCTATTCCCGCGTGCGGCCCGCCATTCTAGCGTCCGGCGATACGCTGTCAAGCAGAGCGCGATAACGCTGGCCAAGCGGCGCGCAGGTACACCCACATCGACCACATGGTCAATCCCGCGGCAATCAGCAGTAACAGCAGACCGAGCGGATACGTCTCTAGTGACCCCAGCGGCTGCTGCCAAATCATCAAGCTAAGGCCGGTCATCTGCAGCGTCGTCTTTATCTTACCGACGAAACTCACCGCGACCGAGGTCCGGTCACCTATGCTGGCCATCCACTCGCGCAGTGCCGAGACGGTAATTTCCCGACCGATGATGATTGCGGCGACTAAAGTCAGGCTCAGCCTTGGATCCGCTTGCACGAGTAATACCAGCGCCGTCGCGACAATCAGCTTGTCGGCAACCGGGTCGAGAAACGCCCCGAACGCGGTCGTTTGATTAAACCGCCGCGCGACGTAGCCATCCAGCAGGTCGGTCAATGCGGCAAGAATAAATAGACTGGCGGCCGTCGGGCGCGCCCAAACCCATGGCAGATAAAAACAGGCGGCGAATAGCGGTATCGCCACAATCCGCACAAGGGTCAATGAATTGGCAAGATTAAGTCGCATGCTGGGGCGCTAGCTTACACGTCCGAACCGGCGTGGAAGCGTTCGTAAATTTTTTCCGCCATTGTGCGGCTTATCCCATGAATCCGCACGAGGTCCTCAACGCCCGCGCGCTGAACGCCTTGTAGACCACCGAATTGCCGCAGCAGTTCGCGGCGACGTTTCGGCCCGAGACCGGGAATTTCCTCAAGCGGCGAGGACTTTCGGGCTTTCGAGCGACGGTGCCGATGCCCACCGATAGCAAATCGATGCGCCTCATCGCGAATGTGTTGGATTAAGCGCAGCGCCGGCGAGTCCGGCGGCAACTGCAAGGCCGTGTCGGCGCCGGGTAAGAACAAGCGCTCGGCACCTGGCTTACGTGCTTTGCCCTTGGCGACACCGAGCAGCGGAATAGACGCAAGCCCGAGGTTTTGCATAACCCGCTCAGCAACACCGAGTTGACCTTTGCCGCCATCGATTAACACCAAGTCTGGCATCGGCACCTCACCCTTCTGCACCCGCGTGTAGCGCCGGGTTAAGGCTTGCTCCATCGCGGCGTAATCGTCACCGGGTTCAATACCGTCGATGTTAAAGCGTCGATAGTCCGATTTAGCCGGGCCGTCGGCGCTGAAAACAACGCAGGATGCGACACTCGCCTCACCGGCCGTGTGGCTAATATCGAAGCACTCCAATCGGGCGGGCGGCTCTGCAAGCCCCAGCTCTTCGGCCAGCATTTCACGCTGCTCCGATAAACCGGCTGCGGCAACGGCTTTCAAGCCAGCCGCTTCCTCAGCGTTGGTCGCCGCCATCGAAACCCAACGCTGCCGCTCGCTGCGCACGCTGGCATGCAACTGTACGCGAGCGCCGCGGCGTTCAACTAGAGCGGCCTCATGCAGCGCAATATCGTGTATCGGTGTGCCGATAACGATTTCCGGGGGAATCTCGTTATCAATATAGTACTGGGCAATAAAGCCCGCCATCAGCTCGCCGTCATCGACATCGACGGGGACCGCCGGGAATACATTACGTGATGCCATCAGACGGCCTTCTCGGATCGACAAGACGGTCACCGCACGGATACCGCCGCGCGTCGCGCTGGCGATAACGTCTAACGACAGATCGCCAGCTCCATCGACAAGCTGCTGTGATTCGATGCGCCGCAAACGGGCGATTTGATCGCGCGTTCTCGCCGCCTCTTCGTAACGCTGCTCGCTAGCAGCACGCTCCATTCGCTCCGCCAACTTATCGATAACCGCGGCGTTGTTACCGCGCAAAAACTCCGTTGCGCTAGCAAGGTCGTCGGCGTAAGCGCCTTTATCAATGTACCCAACACAGGGCGCTGAGCAGCGATGGATCTGGTATTGCAAACACGGTCGAGACCTGTTCGCGAAAAAACTGTCTCGGCATGGCCGTATGAGAAACAGTTTCTGTAACTCCGATAGCGTTTCGCGCACGGACCCCGCACTCGGGTATGGGCCAAACAGTTTGCCTTTTTTACGGCGTGGGCCACGATAGAAAGCCAGGCGCGGAAATTCGTGGCGTGTGTTCAAATAAATCCACGGATAACTTTTGTCGTCGCGCAGAACGACATTAAAGCGCGGTCGATGTGCCTTGATCAGGGTATGTTCAAGCAGAAGCGCCTCAACCTCTGTTTGCGTGACACTAACGTCAACGCGACGAATGTGACGGACTAAGGCCATCGTTTTTCGGTCTTTGGCGCGACCACTGAAATATGAACCGACTCGTTTCTTTAAATTACGCGCCTTGCCAACGTAAATTAGCGAGTCGTCGTTGTCGTACATACGGTATACGCCGGGACGCTGCGTCAAGTTTTGAACGAAGCGGCCAGCGTCGAAATGAAGCTCGTCACTCACAGCGCTGCCGCTCGATCAGCACGCGGGCCCGCTCGAAAACTTGCTCGAACATCGCTGGCGTCAGTCGTCGAGTCTGCGTGTTATACCGACTGCAGTGATACGAATCGATCAGCACCCGATCATCTAGAACGTGCTCGGCAGCGTGTCCGAACGCGAAGTCCGCTTGGCGCTTACCGAACGCCTTTACGACAGCCCGGTGTGCGACGCCACCCAACGCAACGATCACGCTGCCCGCTGTTTGGATGTCGAGCTCGTTAGCGAGGTAATCATTGCAATTATTGACCTCTGCGCCGACCGGTTTATTGTCAGGCGGCAAACACTTCACCGCATTGACGAGTCGGCAGTTAATCAGTCGGAGTCCGTCATCGGCAGCGAGTGACGCCTCGCGGTCGCAGAATCCATAGCGATGCAACGTCCGATACAAAAGGTCGCCACAATAGTCACCGGTGAACGGCCGACCGGTTGCGTTGGCCCCATGCTTACCGGGTGCCAAACCGACAACGAGCAGCGGTGAGCCCGCGTCGCCCAAGGACGGCACCGGCCGGCAGTGGTAGTCCGGAAATTCGGCCTGCACATCCGCCAAAAACGCGACTAGGCGTGGACAGCGCTGGCAATCGATGTCGAATAGAGGCGCGGTGATTGTCAGTCGTCCATGTGCCGTACGACGGCATCGCCGAAACCGCGCGTACCGACCAGTTTCGCGCCTGGGTAAAGCTCTTGCAGCTGATCATCAACGTCAGATTTCGACTTGGCGTCCGCCTTTCGCAGCGGCGCTTTAATGGCGCGTCGCAGTCGGGCGAGGTCGAATGTCAATTCGCCATTCGCAATCGTCCGGGCAACGCCGTTCATGACATTTTCCGCCGCCTCAGTCCAGCCGAGATAGCGCAACATCATCTCGGCTGACAAGATGATCGAGCCTGGGTTGACTTGGTCCTTGCCGGCGAAACCAGGCGCGGTGCCGTGCGTCGCCTCAAAGACGCCGACACCGTCACCGATGTTCCCGCCCGGGGCGATACCGATGCCGCCGACTTGGGCGGCGAGCGCATCGGAAATGTAATCGCCATTGAGATTCAGCGTTGCGATGACATCGTAGTCCTCAGGACGCAGCAAAATCTGCTGTAAGAAATTATCGGCGATGACATCTTTGATAACGATCTCCTCGCCGGTTTTCGGATTGTTGAAGGCCAGCCACGGACCGCCCTCTTTGGGCTTCGCGCCGAACTCCGTTCGCGCGAGCTCATAACCCCACTGGCAGAACGCACCTTCCGTGAACTTCATGATGTTGCCCTTGTGGACGAGCGTCACGGACGAAAAATTATTGTCGATGCAGTAATTAATTGACTTACGAACAAGACGCTCCGAGCCCTCGCGGGACACCGGCTTAATGCCGATACCCGAGCTCGACGGAAACCGAATTTTGTTGACGCCTAACTCGCTTTGCAAAAAGTGAATGAGCTTTTGAACTTCCTCGGAGCCGGTCGGGTACTCGATCCCGGCATAGATATCTTCAGTGTTCTCGCGAAACACGACCATATTGACGAGTTCGGAGTCTTTCATGGGTGTGTTGACACCCGGGAAGTAGCGTATCGGGCGCACGCATGCGTACAGATCGAGTGTCTGGCGGATCGACACATTTAATGAGCGGATACCACCGCCGATTGGGGTCGCTAATGGGCCTTTGATTGAGACGACGAAACGCCGTAGCGCATCCAAGGTCTCATCGGGCAAGAAGTTGGCGCTACCGTAGGTTTCGCTCGCGCGCTGGCCGGCGAAAACCTCCATCCATTCGATCTTGCGCTGGCCGTCGTAGGCTTTGGCAACGGCGGCGTTAACGACATCGAGCATGACAGGAGTCACATCGACACCGATACCGTCACCAAGGACGTACGGGATGATCGGTCGATCAGGAACGCTAATACCCGTATCGGGGTTGATGGTGATCGCGTCACCATCGTTCGGTACCGCTATTTTTTCGTACTGCATGATCGGTGGTTCCCGGTCGTCACAACGGCGCGTATTCTAGCGCGATTGCTGACTTATCGGCGATGTTCCTGGCGCTGTGTATGCCTGTGATCTTGCTCAACAAGCCGTTCCGCGTTTTGTCGCAGTTTACCGATTCCGCGGGGCGCACGACGCTGTCCGATCTGCTACAAATCCCCGCGATTCGCCCGGCTGGCCGACTGGATTTCGACAGCGAAGGCTTGCTCCTACTGACCGATGACGGTCGGCTGCAACACGCGATAGCTCATCCGCACCGTAAACTTAAAAAAGTGTATTGGGTACAAGTGGAGGGACAACCGAGCCGAGCCGCCCTCGAACAGCTCACCCGGGGTGTCGTTAGCCGCGGCGAAACATTGCACGCCGTTAGCGCGACTCGGCTGACTCGCCCTACCCTCTGGGAACGCCATCCACCGATTCGCGAGCGCCGATCGGTTGCCGACGACTGGCTTGAGATCACACTAACCGAGGGTAAGAACCGCCAGGTCCGGCGAATGACGGCTGCAGTCGGACTGCCAACGCTGCGATTGGTGCGAACGCGGATTGGACCGTTTCGATTACGCGGTTTACAGCCCGGCGAATACACGACGCTCGATACGCATTTCGCCTGGCAGCAACTGACCAAGGACACACGCTAACCGGCGTTTATTCGGCAGCGATCTCCATCGCAATTTCCATCGCTTGCTCGTAGTTCAGCCGCGGATCAACCTGGGACTTGTAGGCGCGCGCCAAATCCTTCTCGGTCAAACCGCGGGCACCACCAACACACTCGGTGACGTTGTCGCCGGTCAGTTCAAGGTGCACACCACCCAAACGACTGCCACACTCGCGATGCACCTGAAAGGCACGCTTTAGCTCGCCCGCAACGTTATCAAAGCGTCGCGTCTTAATACCCTCTGCCGTGCTTTCCGTATTGCCGTGCATCGGATCGCACACCCAAAGTACATTCGCACCGGCTGCGCGAACGGCATCGATCAATTCCGGCAAATGCTCCTCGACCGATTTGACGCCGAAGCGATGGATCAACGTAATTCGTCCCGGCGCATTGTTAGGATTCAACAACCGCAGCAACTGTTGCAACCAACCGCGATCCATGCCGGCTCCGATCTTGATGCCCATCGGATTCGCGATGCCTCGGAAAAATTCTACGTGCGCACCGTCGAGCATCGCCGTACGCATGCCTATCCATGGGAAGTGCGTGCTCAGGTTGTACCAGCGATTGCGGCGCAATCGCGTTTGCGCTTGCTCGTAATACAAGTGCAGCCCCTCGTGTGCGGCGTAAATCTCGGCCGCGCGAGCTTGGTGGATGGGTCGGCCGACAATCGACTCATAAAACGCAAGCGAATCACTAATGTTGGCAACGATCTGCCGGTACCGCTCAGCGGCACCCGAGTGCTTGACCCAATCGAGATCCCAATACTCGGGGTGGTGCAGATCGGCGAACCCTCCATCGACCAGACCGCGGACAAAGTTCAAGGTCAGCGCCGAGCGTTCGTAGCCGCGTAAGATAAGCTCGGGGTCTGGTTCGCGATCGGCCGCCGTAAACGCCGGGCGATTGACGAGATCGCCACGGAAACTCGGTAGTGTCACGCCGTCGCGCGTCTCGGTGTCAGCGCTGCGCGGTTTTGCGTACTGCCCGGCCATACGCCCTACCCGAACCACAGGTTGCTTGAGCCCGTGCAGCATGACAACGCTCATCTGCAGGAGAATCTTTAACTTCTGGACGATGTTCTCGGATGTGCACTCGTCAAACGTTTCGGCGCAATCGCCGCCTTGCAGAACGAACGCCTCGCCGCGTTGGGCGCGCGCGAGCGCCCTCGTTAGCGAATCGACCTCCCAGCTCGTCACGAGGGGCGGTAACCGACTCAGCCGCGCGACCGCGTCATCAAGCTTCGCGGCGTCGCGATACGTCGGCTGCTGGGCAGCGTCAAAACGCTGCCAGCTGGCCGGGTGCCAGTCGGCAAGTGTGTCCGGTCTATCCATGCGCGGACTATGCCATGCGGCATTGCGGCATGCAAAAAGGAATAAACAATAAATTCAATAGTTTAAATTGATACTAACGAAGCCGGATGAAGCGTTAGGAAGCGTGCCCTGTAAGGCTGCTGGGATTTGCGCATAACGATAGGCACAATGCGCTCCCATTCGCGAGCCAATCAGCTCGTTCCAGAACATTCGAGGCCATCATGAAACGAATTGCGGTATTGGGCTCCGGCAAAATCGGTGCGCTGATCTCCGGCTTATTGGGTAATAGCGGCGACTACACGGTCGACCTAATCGATAAAGACGATGTTCGCGCGCAGCACGTGTCTGCCCGGCATAACCTAGACAGCGTGCGTGTCTTCAGTATTGACGCAACCGACGAAGCAGCACTTAGGGCCTACGCCAAGGCCGAGCAACCGGTCGCGATGCTATCCGGCTTGCCCTATTTTTGTAACGAGGTCGTGGCGCGGGTTGCGGCGGCCGAAGGGGCGCATTACTTCGACCTGACCGAAGACGTTAAAGTGACCGAATCGGTCCGTTCGATCGCGACCAACGCCGAACAAGCATTTGTACCGCAATGCGGACTGGCGCCAGGGTTCATTAGCATCGCCGCCAACGAGCTGATCAAGCATTTCGACGCGATCGAGATGGTCAAACTGCGCGTTGGCGCTCTGCCGCAAAACCCCAACAACATTTTGAAATACTCACTCACGTGGTCGACCGACGGCGTGATCAACGAGTACGGCAATCTCTGCCAGAGTGTTGTCGAGGGGCAAATCACCGAAGTTCTGCCGCTCGAAGGCTTGGAGAGTATTCAAATCGACGGTACGAGTTACGAAGCGTTCAATACGTCGGGTGGCCTCGGTTCACTGGCGGAAACTCACGCCGGTAAGGTCCGTAACATGGACTACAAAACGATTCGGTATCCGGGTCATTGCGAGATCATGCGCCTGTTGATGAACGGCCTGAACCTCAACAGCGACCGCGATACGCTTAAGCGCATTTTAGAGAACTCGGTGCCAAGAACCCTGCAAGACGTCGTCATCATTTACGCGGCGGTCAAAGGCACGCAAAACGGTCAATTGCGCGAGGAAAACTACGTTAGCAAGGTGTATCCGCAACTCATTAGCGGCCGTTTGTGGTCTGCGATCCAAGTGACTACCGCTGCCGGCATCTGTGCCGTTATGGACCTGGTATTGGCCAACCCCGGCGCGTATCACGGTTTCGTCGCCCAGGAGCAATTCAGCCTCGGGGACATTCTCGACAATCGGTTCGGGGCGTATTACGCCGATGGTGGCAGCAGCGACCTGTCGAAAGATCTCGTCGCCCGCGGCATGACCGGCCATTAATCCAGGGGGACTTCTATGAACAATATTTTGCAGCGATTTGGCCTCGAATCGGAGAACGTTGGGACGTGGTTTGGACCAACAGCCATCAGCGACGACCGCGGCGACCCGATTGAATCCATCGACCCGGCAACGGGTCGTGTCATTGGCAGCGTTCACGCCACCGGAGAGGCCGACTACGAGTCGCTGGTCAAGCTCGCTACGGTCGCTGCAGCGGAGTGGCGCCGGGTTCCGGCCCCGCAGCGCGGTGAGGCAATTCGTCGTATTGGCGAAGCGCTACGCGCGTACAAAGACCCGTTAGGCACGCTGGTTACTCTTGAAATGGGGAAAATCAAAGCGGAGGGGGACGGCGAAGTGCAGGAGATGATCGACATCGCCGACTTTGCCGTCGGCCAGTCGCGCATGCTGTACGGCCTGACGATGCACAGTGAACGCCCCGACCATCGCATGTACGAGCAATGGCACCCACTTGGCCTGGTCGGCATTATCAGCGCGTTTAACTTCCCGGTGGCCGTCTGGGCTTGGAATGCACTGATCGCAGCCGTCTGCGGCAACATCTCAATCTGGAAGCCATCGCCGAAGACCCCATTAACCGCACTCGCCACCCATGCGATTTGCAACGAAGCGCTGGCCGGAAGTGACTTCCCGCCGCTGTTCGGCCTCTTTAACGATGCCGGCAACACGCTCGCCGGTCAGTTCGTCGATGACCGCCGGTTCCCACTGATTTCATTCACGGGATCAACGCCAGTCGGTCGGCACGTCGGCGAGCGCGTCGCCGCTCGCCTTGGTCGCTCGCTACTCGAACTTGGGGGCAACAATGCGTTGATTGTCGACGAGCACGCCAATCTAAAACTCGCCATTCCAGCAATTGTGTTTGGCGCGGTTGGCACCGCGGGTCAACGCTGCACAACAACTCGCCGAATTCTGGTACACCGCAGTCGCCTGGGCGAATTGAAAAGTGCGCTGGTCGGCGCCTACAAACAGGTTCGCATCGGTAATCCGCTCGACATGGAAACACTGATGGGCCCATTGATTGACGCGGACTCGGTCGCTCGCTACGAATCTGCTGTCGCTGCCATTGAAGCGGCCGGCGGTGAAATCATTTGCGGCGGCCGGCGGATCGATAGCGATGGATTCTTTGTAGAACCGACCGTTGCGGTCGCCGCCAATCATTGGTCGATCGTACAAGAAGAAACATTTGCCCCGATCGCCTACCTCATTCCGTTTGACGACCTTGATGAAGCCATCGCCATGCATAACTCGGTGGCACAGGGATTGTCGTCGGCCATTTTCACCGACAACCTACAACATGCGGAGAGATTTTTGTCTGCCGTCGGTTCCGATTGCGGAATCGCGAACGTCAATATCGGCACATCCGGCGCAGAGATCGGCGGCGCCTTCGGTGGCGAAAAAGACACCGGCGGTGGGCGCGAGTCTGGGTCAGACGCTTGGAAGGCGTACATGCGCCGGCAAACCAACACGATCAACTGGAGCAGCGAGCTACCACTCGCGCAAGGAATACGCTTCGATTTGTAGCGTCAGTGTACCGGCCGGCTGAGGTCGCGATGGATCATTGTGACCCAGCGGTCGGGCGGTAAAAACCCATTGGCATTCAATGTCGCGTCGAATTCCGCAGTCGGCTTCGCGGCGACGATATCAGCAAGCGACTTGCCAGCATCGATAGCGCTGCTTACGCGTTCGGCGACGGTAGCGAGAAAATCACGGTAGCGCAGCAAGTCCTCCCGCGATGCGATCGGACCGTGCCCAGGAATAATTGTCGTGTCGTCATCGACGAGTTCCAACAACATCGTAACCGCTGCGATCATACCGATGATGCCGCCGCCGGAGTCGACGTCGATAAACGGATACAACGTGTTAAAAAAGATATCCCCGGTGTGCAGGATGTTCTGCTCTGGAAGAAATACGACACTGTCACCGTCGGTATGAGCGTTTGGAACATGCATCGCTTGAACCGTTTCGCCGCCGAGCTGCAAGGCGATATCGCGTGTGAAGGTCACGACCGGTAGCGCAGCAGACGGCGATGGCGGCGTTTCGCGTTGAAAAAACTCGATGACTTGCTTCGCGCCCATCCGTCGATACACGTTTTCATGCGCGACGACGATGACCCCCGCTGCCGTGAGGCCGGCATTGCCACCGGAATGATCGCCGTGCCAGTGGGTATTGATGACGAACGTTAGTGGTCGGTCGGTAATCTCGGCGATCTTCTCAACGATACGCTCCGCCAACGGCGCGTACTGATCGTCAATCAAGAACGCATGGCGATCACCGATTACCAGTCCCATATTGCCGCCGGCCCCGGACAAGAAATACACATTGTCCGATATCGGCGTCGATTCGATCGTCACATCGGCGAAGTCGTTTTGGGCAGTAGCCGTGGTAGCTAAAAACGCCGTCGCCGCGAGTGCTGCCAGCCTCACTCACATACCTCTTCAAAGCGCTGTTCGGCCACGTTTTTACGAACGTGACCCGCCGCAAAGATCCGCCCATTGACCGCCAAATAAACGCCGGGCGGTAAAACCTGCGCCGCCGCTACCGCCATTCCGACGTTGAACGTGGCGTCGGTCGAGCGAAAGCGCGCCGGACTCAATGCGCCGGTCAGAACGATCGTTTTTCCGGTAAGTCCTTGCAGGGCCTCCGCCGAGTCCGTCATCGTGTCTGTGCCGTGGGTGACAACAAACCGCTCGGCTTTATCGTTCTCGACAAACTCACGCAGGCGCTGCCGATCTGCCGCCGTGATTTCCAGCGAGTCTTTGCGCATCAATGGCTCGATCTCGATTTCGAAAGCGACGCGCGCCTCGGCCAAGATGTGTTCGAGCTGCGACTCGCCAACCTCGAAGCGCGAGTTCGCGTCGAAGTAAATCTTGTCGATTGTTCCGCCCGTTGTTATAAATTTCAGTGTCATCGTCGTTATCGCCGCGCTGGCCCGACCGCCTGTGTGATGGTGTTTATCGTATGCAATCGTTGTCCATATCCGCCATTATCGCACTGCTGCTCGCGGCCACGGCGAGTGCGCAAACCGATTCTTTGGCCGGAGCCGCCGTCGTCGTCGATATCCAAGGTGCCATCGGTCCGACAACCGCCAATTACGTCGGCGGCGCAATTGTCAACGCCGTAAACGCTGACGCCGCGGCGATCATACTCCGCTTGGACACACCGGGGGGGCTCGACCGTTCAATGCGCGAGATCATTTCGGCCATGCTGAGTTCGCCGGTGCCCGTCGTAGCATGGGTGGGCCCAGCCGGTGCACGTGCCGATAGCGCCGGGACGTTTATCGTCTACGCCTCCCACATTGCTGCGATGGCGCCAACAACGCACCTCGGCGCCGCAACGCCCGTTAATCTGATCGGTGGCGATACGCCGGGTGCGACACCGCCGACGGCAGGCGATGCACTCCCCGAAGACGACCCTGAGACCGCGCCCGAAGAGGCACCGGCAAGCGCCATGGAGCGCAAAGTGCTGAACGATGCCGTGGCCTACATACGCGGATTGGCACAGACGCGCGGTCGCAACGCGGACTGGGCCGCGGCCGCCGTAATTGATGCGGCAACACTGACCGCGGACGAGGCACTGGCGAGTAACGTTATCGAGCTGCTGGCGACCGACTTACCGACACTGCTTGAGACGATCGATGGCCGTACGGTAACACTCGACTCCGGCGACACCGTCACGCTCGCAACGGCCTCGGTACCTGTTGTTGTCATCGAAAAAACCTGGCAGCAGCGGTTCCTCGATCGGATCGCCAGCCCTGAAATCGCGATTCTGCTGTTTTTCGCCGGTATCTATGGCCTCATATTCGAGGGCTGGAATCCGGGTGCCTTAGTGCCGGGGATCGCCGGCGCCATCTGCTTGCTGCTCGCCGCGTACGCCCTGAACGTGTTGGAAGTGAACTATGCGGGTATCGCACTCATCGCGCTCGGAATCGTGCTGATAACGGCCGAGATCTTTGTACCGTCGTTTGGCGCTCTCGGCATCGGCGGCCTAATTAGCACGGTCATCGGCGCCATCATGGCATTTGACAATGGCGTGCCAGGCCTCGGGATTTCCCGTACTTTTATTGCTAGCGTTGCAGCAGCCGGTGCGGCGACGATTTTTGTTACTGGGTTTTTGGCCGCCCGTGTCCAACGACGCGGCGCCGTTAGTGGCCGCGAACAAATCTTAAAGAGCACCGCCGTCGCGGCTGACGCCTTTATCGACACCGGTACCGTTTGGCTGGAGGGCGAACAGTGGGCGGCACGTTCGACGGTACCGATTAAGTCCGGAGACCCGCTGCGCGTTATCGCCATTGACGGCCTTACGCTCGATGTTGAACCGCTACGCACCCGACCTGACCAAACCGCCACGGATTGAGTATGAGTAACCTGATGAACAACCTGCCCTTTATTGCTGTCCTCGTTGTTATCGCCGTCATCATCGCCGCCAATACATTCAAGATTCTCCAGGAATACGAACGCGGCGTTGTCTTCTTTCTCGGGCGTTTTCAGCGCGTTAAAGGCCCAGGACTGATCATCCTGGTTCCGTTGCTGCAAAAAATGACCAAAGTCGATTTGCGGGTCATTGTCATGGACGTGCCGACACAGGATGTTATCTCGCGCGACAACGTGTCGGTCAAAGTCAATGCGGTCATTTACTTCCGCATCGTCGATCCGGAAAAAGCTATCATCCGCGTCGCAAATGTCTACGAGGCTACGAGCCAGCTCGCGCAAACGACTCTGCGCTCAGTGCTCGGGCAACACGAACTCGACGACATGCTTGCCGAACGCGACAAACTCAATGCCGACGTTCGAGCCATTCTCGATCAGCAAACGGACAACTGGGGCATCAAAGTCGCGAATGTCGAGATCAAGCATGTCGATCTCGACGAGAGCATGATTCGCGCGATCGCGCAACAAGCCGAAGCGGAACGCGCTCGGCGTGCCAAGGTCATTAACGCGGAGGGTGAGCTGCAAGCATCCGAAAAACTGGCCGAGGCCGCACGAACACTCGCCAGTGAGCAACAAGCGCTGCAACTTCGTTATTTGCAGACGTTAAAAGAAGTCGCAGGCGAGAAAAGCTCAACGATTGTCTTCCCGTTACCGCTCGATCTCATCAAGCCGCTGCTCGATATGAAAGAGCGCAACAACAACTAGCGCTGCAGCAGTGCCTGCCAGCGTTTTTCGAGACGCGCAGGTGACACTTTATACGCTGTTCCGAGCGGCTCCGCGAACAAGGAAACCCGCAGCTCCTCAATCGCCCAACGGTAATCGATCGCCGCCGGCTCAGCGGCCACACTCGCCGGCAGCCGCGAGAGCTGATTCGTGAGCCGTTGCACGGTGCCCATAGCCTCCGCATCGCGTTCAGCGCGCGCCTGGCAGCGCTCCAATCGATAAGTAATCGCTTTCAAATATCGTTCTATATTATTGTAATTTTTATAGTTTAAAGACTCTGGAAATGCATTCGGCAGTAAGCCTTGCAGTTGTTTTTCAACATCGGTGCGAACGGCGGCTGGCAGTGAATTTTCCAGCGCGGCGGTGACGTCGCGAAGCGCTGCTGACTGCGCGACTAGCGTATCTAAGACGCGCAGCAAGACCGTGGCTACCTCGCTTCGAACCTCATCGGCCAGTTCAGCGAAACGCGCGCCATCACGGACAGCCAGCCGTGTCGACGCGTCCGCTAGGCCGTCGATCGCGAGCTGACCAAGTCGATCCGCCAGACCGTCCATCGCAACGTAGTGACGCAGTCGCGCGACGTTGAGCGCGGCAGCCGCCAAGCCATCGGTGGCGAACGACAGTGGCGCCGCGCACGCATACGCGAGCAACGCGAGTACCGCTCGCTGGTGCGAGGTCTCAGCTGTCGGCTGCTGGCGGAACTCGCGCACGGCAACGCCGGCCGTGTCCATCACAGCTAAACCAATAAACGGCGGGCCGACGTCACTGCTGGGTAGCACACCGAATTGCCATGTTCGAGTGATCGCAGGTGCTGGCGCCGGCTCGACCGATGCCTGGTCAGGTACAAGATCGATTCGCGGCTGTAGATGCGTGTCCTCCGCCAATGCACGCCAGCCATCGAAGGCGTCGTCGTCGAGGCCAAGTTCAGCGGTGAGCACTAGCCGTAAGCGGTCGGCCAATGGTAGATCGTCGTCCTGATCGGCGACGACGTCGGCTAGCCGCCCCGCAGAATCGGCAATCGGGTGTAATCGTGTCCTTACGCGTTTTGGCAACTTGCGAAGATACGTCGCGACGCGCTCGTTAAGAAACGCTGGCACAGCCGCATCGATGTCCGCCTGGCGAAGCCGTGCACGCAGTGACGCGGGCACCTCGATACGGGCCCCATCGTCCGGCTTGCCTGGCGCGTAGCGATAGCGCAAGGCTAACTCGACGCCGCCAACGGCCAAGGTCGCCGGGTAAGCAGCGTCCTCTGCGTCGTCCGGCACTGCGATGACCTCTGGCGGCGGTTGCAAAGCCGCATCGAGCGTTGCGTCGTTCGCTAACGTGCCCGTGAGATCGCTAAAGGTCACGATATCCGCCGGCAGCTGCGATACAAACCACGCCACGCGGTCGTCTTCAGAGGTCAGCAGAGCTCGCCGGACCTGTCCCTCTCGAGTCGCCGTAGCGCTCAGAAGGTCGCGATACCGATCCATAAACGGCGTATCCAGCTCCGCCTCGTCGCGGACCAAGGCATGTCGCACCAGCAACTCGCGCGCCGCGGTCGGGTCGTGCTTCGCGAGAACGACAGTGTCGACAGCGACGATTAATGCCTCCACCGTTCGCGTTGCGGTTGCCTCCGCCAGTCGCTTGACGCGATTCCAACGAAACTCGGCGAGCGTGATAGACACAAGGTGTGGCACCGCCGCAAGCAACCAGCGCGGGCGCACACGCATGACCTCGCGGGCATACAAAGCTCGCGTGCGAACGAGCTCTACCGCCAAGATCCAAGGGGGCACCTGCGCCGCCAGCACCGAGCCCGGATGGATCCGTGCTCGCGAGCCACGCAGACCTTGGTAAACGCCATCGGCATCATGGCGAAGGACTTGCGTCGCGAACGCACCGACAAACGCCCTGGCAAGCGCCGTCACCGGTTTTGTCGTTGACCGCACGGCATCTTTCAGTCCGATATCGTCGCACTGACGGCGCAGTTGACGATGCACTGCACGCCAATCAAACATCCGTTTCGGCGATAAAAAATGCGCCAGCATCCAGCGACGCTGGCCACCGTTGATGCCATGCCATGCCCGCCAGATAGCGAGGGTTGTTTCGAAGTCGGCCGTTTTGCCACCGAACATCGCATGCGCCGCATCGGCTGCGCTTTGTCGCTCAATCGGTCGGACACGCGGATCCCCGACGGCGAGCGCCGCCACGAGCACCAAGGCATCTGCCAACACACCATCGCGGGCCGCACCAATCAATACCCGTCCCAGCCGTGGATCCAGCGACAGCCGTGCGAGTTGCCGGCCGACCGGTGTTAGCTCACCGCGCGTATCGATGGCACCAATATCTCGTAGCGTTTGTCGCGCATCGCGAACCCGGCCAGCGTCGGGCGTATCCAGCCACGGAAAACGGTCTACAGACCCCAGTTCGGCGTCGAGCATCTTCAGCGTCACACTGGCGAGATCGGTCCGAACCACCTCGGGGTCGGTGAACGCCGGTTGCGTGTCGAACGATGCTTCGCTGTAGAGCCGGACACAAATGCCAGGGCCCAACCGGCCGCAGCGACCAGCCCGTTGGCGTGCGCTCGCCTGCGATACTTGCTCCGTGGCTAAGCGCTGAATTTTCGAGCGTGTTGAGTAGCGACTCATGCGGACAAGACCGGAATCGATAACAGCATGGATTCGCGGCAAGGTCAGCGATGTTTCAGCGACGTTCGTGGCCAGAAGCAGGCGTCGCGCCAGACCAGGGTCAAAAACACGGCGCTGCTCATCGTCCGGCAGGCGCCCGTAAACCGGAACAATATCGACACCGGCCAATGCTGGATGCTGCGAGCGCTTCGCCAAGGTTTTCGCCGCATCCAGTATCTCGCGTTCGCCCGGGAGGAACACCAGCACGTCGCCGCTTGGCAACCGCCTAAACAAATCGACAGCAACCCGACCGATCGTATCGGTCAATGACTCCTCATCGGTAACCGGCGCATACTCGATCGCGACAGGGTAGGTTCGACCGGCAACGCGGATCACGGGCGCCGAGTCGAAAAATGCCGCAAACGCATCGGTGTTGATCGTTGCCGACGTCACGATGACGCGCAGGTCTGCCCGCTTGAGCAAAGCGCGGCGTAGGCATCCCAGCAGGAAATCGATGTTCAAGCTGCGCTCATGCGCTTCGTCGACAATGACAGTGTCGTAGCGTTTTAGCAGCGGGTCGGCGCTAATTTCGGCCAGCAAGATACCGTCGGTCATGACGCGAATTGGCGCCGACGGCTGTGATGAATCGTCGAAGCGAACGTGCAAACCGATGCCACGACCGACCGGTAAGCGCGTTTCGGCGGCTAAGCGCTTCGCGACTGCATGCGCAGCGAGACGCCGGGGTTGGGTCAGCGCGATTTGTCCCGCAATACCACGCCCCATCCCGAGACACACTTTCGGCAACTGTGTCGTTTTGCCGGAGCCGGTGTCGCCGGCGACGATGACAACAGGGTGCTCCGACAACGCCGCTGCAATCGACTCACGGGCACCGCTGATAGGCAGCTCGGGCGGAAACTCAAGTGTTGGCGTCCAGCGTTGGCGTGCCGCAACATCGACATCACGATGTTTAAACGATCGACGTCGGCGCCGAGTTCGGCTCACGGATTCGGTACGGCGATCGTCACTTGCGCCCCACCCGTTTCGCGATTCGCGAGGGTCAGCGACGCTCCATAGAGCTCGCATATCTCGGCAACGATGGCCAAGCCGAGCCCTTGACTGGCCTCGATTTCATCGAGACGTTGACCGCGAACAATCGCCTGCGAATCGAGTAGCGCTTCTGGAAAACCAGGCCCGTCATCACTGACGTCAATAACAAATGCACCGCTTGCGTCCCGTTCGACTCGAACGGCAACGGCGGCTTGGCAGCGCTTAAACGCATTGTCGAGGACGTTACCCGCGAGCTCGGTAAAGTCGCCCGGATCGCCCCGAAACGTCAGCCCGGAAGCGACGTTCGCTTGTACGTCGACGGCTTTATCGGCATAGATTTTCGCGAAACTCGCCAGTAGCGCATCGATTTTGGGTCCGACGTCGAACGGTTTCGTGCCGATTAACCGACCGCGCGTCGCAGGCTTCGCCAACTGGTAGCGAATCGTCTCGTCCATACGCGTTAGCTCGCGGTCGATATCGCTGCGCTCGTCGTGCCGCAATAACGTGCGCAGCGTCGCTAACGGCGTCTTCAAGCTATGGGCAAGATCTCCGAGCGTGCGTCGATAGACCTCGCCCCGCGACCGCTCCCGGCGGACCAGTGCATTAAGGTTGCGGGCGGCGCCGGCCAATTCATCGGGGTACCCGGCGGATAAGATCTCTCGCTCGCCCTGCTCGATTTCACCGATCTCATCCTCGATCTGCGAGAGCGGGCGCAACAACCAGCCGAGCAAAGCCCCCAAAGACAAGAGCATGGCGATGCCAACCCCTATAAACCATCCGAATAACTGGCGCCGGTACGCGCTGACCTGGTCGTTAAAAAAGTCGAAGCTCTCGGCGACGTGAAAGGTAAACGGCCGTGTCGTCCCATCGTCGAAATCCCACGTGATGCCCATCGAGAAGCTCAGCAGAGCGTCTTCGCCCTGCGGTGCGAGTTGTTGTATCGACGTTTGGCCCACCGGCACAGACTTCACCCATGGAATAACGAGGCCAACATTCGAATCGGAACGCCACACTTCCTGACCATCTCGATCAAACACGGCGCCATACAAGCCCGATAACGGGCGTGCGTAGCGCGGTTCTGGGAATTGATCCGGCAGCGACAGCGTGTAAGCTTCCCCCGGCTTCGCCGCAGCGAGCAGCGAAATGAGTTGCACATCGAGACGCGCCTCCTCAGCCTTCATCGCCGCGTCGCGAAAGGCGTTATCCAATACGCCGATGGCGACGCTGACGAAGATGACGAGCAGCGATCCGGCTGAGATCAGAATACGTAGACGCAGCGAATTCATCGTGGCGCGCCCTGTGTCACGCAAGCGATGAAAACGCTACGAATCGACGCCACGCTCCAATGCAAATCGGTAGCCGCGCCCACGCAGCGTTTCAATCGGCTTGAGGGCATCATCTGGATCGAGTTTTTTGCGCAGGCGCCCGATAAATACCTCGATGACATTACTGTCCCGTTCGAAGTCCTGATCGTACAGACGCTCGGTCAATTCCGTTTTTGAAATAACCTCACCGGCACGCAGCATCAAGTGCTCAAGCAATTTGTACTCATGACCGGTCAAGTCTACCTCGTGCCCGTCGACCGTTAGCAGTTGACGCTTGGTATCGAGAACGACCGGGCCACAGCGAAGCTCCGCACTGGCCCAGCCACCTGAGCGTCGTAACAACGCGTTGATTCGTGCCAATAACTCTTCGACGTGGAATGGCTTCGCCACATAATCGTCGGCGCCGGCGGACAGACCGTCCACTTTGTCTTGCCAGCGATCACGCGCCGTCAGAATCAAAATCGGATAGTCCTTACCGTCTTCGCGCAAGCGGCGGATGATGTCGATGCCAGGCAACTTTGGCAGCCCGAGATCGATGACCGCAAGATCAATCGGATACTCGGTTGCGAAGTAAAGCCCCTCTTCCCCGTCAGCGGCTAACTCAACCGCGAAACCGGCACGCCGCAGCTCTTCAGCTAACGCGCCGCGCAGCTCGGCATCGTCCTCAACGATCAGCAATCGCATTAAGCATTTCCTCTGCCGCGATTACGCCCCGGGATACGAACGGTCTTTACGTTGCCTTCGGCCGTCAGTACACGAATAACATGCACCTCACGACCGCCTTGTACGACGGTGTTGGCGCTGATGATACGACCGCCGTATTGGCGGCGGACGGAATCGATCGCCTGCTCCAGCGTCCGACCGCCAGACTGGGCCAAGTGAATTGCCGGCGATTCGCCGATACCGGCGGCGATAGCCGGAGTCGGTGCGCTGGCAACAGCGAGCAGTAGCGCGCAGAGCAATGCGGTGAATCGTTGTGGCATGGCGGAATTGTCCGTTCGGAATCATGAGTTTGCAACGCGGATGCGGCCCTTCCGTGGACCGCAGCACACAAAAAAGACTCAACGAGTAGGTTGAACGGTCACTCGAACCCGAATTTGATTGCCTGGGTCAAAATCGGTCCGCGTCGCGAGCGTCTGGCCGTTATAGACGTAGCGAACGTCATAGCCCTCAATGCGCTCCTCGATACGCGACTCGTAGCGAATATCACAGCGCTCAACCGGTACCGTTTCGATCGTATGGCCCCGCTGGCGGCCATTCGCACCAACGGCGGCACCAATTAGCGTCCCAGCGACAGTAGCGGCATCGTTGCCGCGACCACTGCCGAATTGATGCCCAATAACACCGCCGATGACCGCACCGACCAGGGCCCCGCCGGGATTATCGGCGACCGCCCGGCGCGGTCCGTAACGACGCCGTTCGACGTGCTCGGTGTAGCACTCACGGACTGGCGTCTCGACGCTAACCTGGCGGACGATCGGCGTCGCCGAGATTACCCGCGCATAGTCGTAGCGCACCTGATTGTTCGCGTAGCCATAGCTACTGACACGGTCGGCCAGCGCGAGCGGACTCGCTGCCAGCAATGCTAGCGTGGTTATGGCAACCGTTGAGGATTTTGCGGTAGTGACACGCATTGTCGATTACTCCATGGTCTGGCCGGCCCTATGCCGGGAATGGCAAGCAGTGTGCCGCGACGCAAGTGAACCGAGACTGAACGCTACCGAGCGGCCTTACTCGCCGGCTTTAGACCGCTCCCACAGCGTATCCAATTGAGCGGCGTCAAGGTCGCTGAGCGCAGCGCCGGCATCCGCAGCCAGCCGCTCGACGCGCCGGAACCGTTCGCTGAAGCGCGTATTTGCCTCGCGCAAAGCACGCTCGGCGCTAACGCCAGCATGCCGACACAGGCTGACGACCGTTAACAGCACATCGCCCGCCTCGGCGCGCACCCCCGGATCGAGATCGCTGCGTTCGGCCGCCTGCAGTGCCGCTTTCAGCTCGGCGATCTCCTCGTCCAGCTTGGCGAATACCGCGTCGATGGTGCCCCAATCGAAACCGACCCGTCCCGCGCGCTTGCCGATTTTCTCTGCCCGTTGCAGTGCAGGCAGCGTTACCGGTACATCGTCGAGCTCACTGGGCGCACGTGCCCCGCTACGACGATCGCGTTCGGCGGCCTTTATCGCCTCCCACGATTCGGTAACGGCCGCAGAATCGGGACGCGCGCTGGCTGCAGTGGCAAAGACGTGCGGGTGCCGGCGTAACAACTTTTCGCTTACTACGTTAGCGACGGCATCGAAGTCGAACCATCGCTGTTCTTCAGCCAGGCGCGCTAAAAACACCGACTGAAACAACAGATCGCCCAACTCGTCGCGAATCTCATCGACGTCGCCGCGCTCGACGGCATCGGCGACCTCGTATGCCTCCTCGATCGTGTACGAGACGATGCTGGACATGGTTTGCTCGAGATCCCACGGACAGCCCGTTTCCGGATCACGGAGCTCCGCCATAATCGAGCGCAGCCGATCGATCGCTGTCACAGGCCGTCGAGCCCCCAAATCGTCAGTAATTCGCTTAGCATCATCGCGGTCGCCCCCCAAATACGAAAGCCGTTGTACGTCCACTCGACGGTCGCGACCTCCTCGGCACCGAAACGGCGCATTGCGGTCTTGCGATTGCGCGCATCGGACAGAAACGGCATCGGCGTCAAAAACGCATCCTGAACCTCAGAGGCCTGCAACGACAGTGCCGGCAGCCTGTCGATCCAGCCGACAACGGGTGTCACCCGAAAACCGGTGATCGTTGTTCGCGCTCGAAGCGTACCGACAACCTCGAAACACGCCGGAGAGATACCGACTTCCTCAGCCGTCTCTCGCAGTGCCGTTGCAACCAGGCTCGCGTCGTGCGCCTCGGCACTACCTCCGGGAAAGCTGACCTGACCCGCGTGGTGTTTCAGATGATCGGCGCGCTGGGTCAGCAGAACCTGGAATGGGTCGCTGGCACCGACTAGGGCGATTAAAACGGCAGCATCACGAATGCTCGAGCCGCTAAATCGCCCGGCGAGGGCACGGTCAATTCGCGCGTTGGTCGACGATTCGTCGCGCTCGGTCGCTAATGCCGCCCGTAGGTCGCGAATCGCAGCTGGCGTAGTCAGTGCTGAATCCCACCGCGCGTTAGTGCCAATGGATCGAGCAGCCGATCGAGCTCCTCGGCATCGAGATCGGTCAGCTCAAGCGCCACATCGCGAACCGGGCGGCCACTGGCATATGCCTGCTTCGCGATTTTGGCGCCGAGCTCGTAACCGATAACCGGATTTAGTGCTGTGACTAAGACCGGATTGCGGGCCGAGCTCGCGGCCAACCGCTCTTGATTGACCGTCAGCTCTGCAATGCACTGCGTATTCAGCGAATTCAGCGCTCGACTCGCGACACCGATACTATCGAGCAGCGTCGCACCGATCAGGGGCAACATGACATTCAGCTGAAAATTTCCGGATTGCGCTGCAATCGTTATCGCTGTCTCGTTGCCGATCAAACGGGCCGCCGCCATCGCAACCGCTTCGGGTATCACTGGGTTGACTTTGCCCGGCATGATCGATGACCCGGGTTGCAGCGCCGGTAGTTGGACCTCGGCGAGGCCATTCAGCGGCCCAGAATTTAGCCACCGCAAATCGTTGGCGATTTTCATTAACGTGACGCCAATGACTTTCAATACGGCTGCCGCCTCGGCTGAGGCCTCCTGCCCAGCCATCGCCGCGAACGGATTTTCCGCCGCATGAAAGTCAATGCCGGTCTTCTCACTGAGCAATACAGCGACTTTTTCACCGAATTTTGGATGCGCGTTGATGCCTGTGCCGACGGCAGTGCCGCCCTGGGCAATGGCCGAAAGACGCTGCAACAAGGAGGCGCAGCGCGCCTCACTGGCCGACAGCTGCGCTGCCCAGCCGGAAAATTCTTGCCCGACGGTCACCGGCATCGCATCCATTAAGTGTGTTCGTCCCGTTTTGACGATCTCGGCGAACGCCTCGCTGCGCTGCTCGATACACTCGATGCACGCGCGCAGCGCCGGCAATAACCGTTGGCTAATCGCCTCGGCCGCGCTGACCGATATGCTCGTCGGAATAACATCGTTCGAGCTCTGCGACATGTTGACGTGATCGTTCGGGTGGACCGCTGCGTCTGCGTGCTGACTAGCAAGTCGTGCGATGACCTCGTTCGCGTTCATGTTCGAACTCGTCCCGCTACCGGTCTGTAAAACGTCGACCGGAAAATGGGCATCGTGGCGATTGTCGGCAACTTCGAGCGCAGCGTGCTGTATCGCAATCGCCATGCCCGAGTGCATCAGCCCAAGTTCGGCGTTCGCCCCGGCTGCGGCCCATTTGACCAGGCCAAGCGCACGTACAAACTCCGCCGGCATGGGACTGGCAGCAATGCCGAAATTGTCAACAGCGCGCTGTGTTTGCGCCCCCCATAAGGCCCAGGTCGGCACCTTGACGGGCCCCAGGGTGTCGCGCTCTTCGCGCCATTCGTTTGCGTCTTTGTCGGTTTGCGGCGTGGTCACAGTCGGTGTCTAGCGTTGGTCTCGGGTCGGTTATGATTAGCGTTTTGGCGAGTGCTGTCTAGCGCGTAACCCAATCATGACTGAGATCACTTCACTAACCGCACTATCGCCACTCGATGGTCGATACGCCGCAAAGGTCGATGACCTGCGTGAGTCGTTAAGCGAATACGCGCTGATTAAGTTCCGCGTCTTCGTTGAGGCCCGCTGGCTGCGCTACCTCGCCGCACTCGACGGCGTGGCCGAGCTCACTCAGCTGTCCAACGACGCGGACGCCGTGCTGACTCGACTCGAAACGGCATTTCTGCCTGCCGACGCCGAGCGCATCAAAACGATCGAAGCCACAACCAACCACGACGTAAAGGCCTGTGAGTACTTTATCCGCGAGCAGCTCGACAGCGCGCCAGACGCGGCGCTGCTGGCGAACTTCATTCACTTTGGCTGCACGTCGGAGGACATCAACAACCTCGCCTATGCCCTCATGCTGAACCAAGCGCGCTCCGCCGTATTGGCGCCGACAATGGCCCGGGTTGCCGGGATGTTGACCGACTTGGCGACCCCATTGGCGGCCACGCCAATGTTATCGCGGACCCACGGCCAGCCAGCGAGCCCGACAACTATGGGCAAGGAACTGATCAATGTCACCGCCCGAATGAACCGCGCGCTGCAGTCGTTCTCAGCCGTGCCGGCACGCGGTAAGTTCAACGGCGCTGTCGGTAATTTTGCGGCCCATGCGGTCGCCTACCCGGATATCGATTGGCCAGCGGCAAGCGCTAGGTTTGTCGCATCGCTCGGCCTTGACCACAACGCGTTGACGACACAAATCGAGCCGCACGATTGGATTGCCGAATACGCGCAAGCAATGATTCGGTTTGCGACGATCGCGATCGATTTCAGTCGCGACACCTGGGGCTACATATCGCTGGGGTATTTTCGCCAGCGGAGCGTTGCCAACGAAGTCGGGTCATCGACGATGCCGCACAAAGTTAACCCCATCGATTTCGAGAATGCCGAGGGTAACTTCGGTATCGCCATTGCGTTGCTCGACCATCTGGCATTGAAACTGCCCATCAGCCGCTGGCAACGCGATCTCAGTGACTCGACGACACTGCGCAACCTCGGGCCGGCTTTGGGGCATTTCGTATTGGCACTGCGCTCGCTGGAACGCGGCTTGGGGAAACTTGAGGCCGATGCCGACGCCATGGCAGCCGACCTTGCTGAGCGCTGGGAGATTCTCGCCGAGGCCGTACAGACCGTCATGCGCCGCTATGGTTTGCCGGAACCGTACGAACAGCTAAAAGCCTTCACGCGCGGTCAGCGTATCGACCAAGCGACACTGCAGGCCTTTATCGGTGGGTTAGACCTACCGGCCGCCGTGAAGCAAGAATTACTCGAGATAATTCCTGTAAGCTACTCTGGTTATTCAGATAAGTTAGCACGCTCCGCCGTCGAGTAGCGCCGCTAACTAGCCCGCAGTCGGACCCTCACCGAAAAACGTGACACAGTTGGCAAAGCGATCTAATTGCCATCAGTAGACTGTTGTCCACGCACGCTTTTTACGTTCGTGCCGGCCACCCGCCGCGTTGCTGGCACATGGCCTAATAACGAGAAGGATCGAGATGGTTGTCAATATTGCGGAGCCGCCGGCCGACGGCGCGGCAGGGTCATCGCCACTTGCACCGCCATCGCCAGAGGCGAAAAAAATTGGTCAGCGGTGGGTGATCAGTACCAAAGAGGAAATGCGCGACGCAGCGATTCGGGTTACTGCGAAAGCGAAACGCAGCGTATCGATATTCACCCACGATCTCGAGCCAGGAATCTACGATAGCCTGGACTACCTTGAGGTCCTTAAAAAACTCATACTGTCAAAGTCTTATGTCCGCATAAGGGTTTTGGTGGCCAATCCGCGTCGCGCCGTAAAAAGCGGCAACCGGCTGATTCACCTTGGCCAACGCCTCAACAGTTACATCGAGTTTCGGCACATCGCTCCCGAACACGAAGGGCACACAGAGGCGTATTGCATCGCGGATGACACGGCCGTCGTTTACCGTCTGCAATCAGAACGTTGGGACGGCATGGCCGATACCTTTGAGCCGCCGGTTGCACGACTGTATCTCGGTACATTCGACCAGATTTGGCACGACAGTGAGAACGCCGCCGAACTGCGTAGAATGAGCCTTTGAGACGGCTCAGCCTGCATTTTGCGACCAGACCGCGTACGATACCGCGATGACGACGGGGTATTGCGGGCCGATCGACGTGACGGTCGCCGGCCTGATCGAACATAATCAGCGAATTCTGATCGTGCGCGAGCGTTCAGCGTCCCGCATCGTGGTCAACCTCCCGGGCGGGCACATCGAGCGTGGCGAGTCGCCCGAACAGGCTGTCGTTCGCGAGGTCTGCGAGGAGACCGGCCATCGCTTTGAGCCGACGCATCTGCTTGGCTGCTATTTGTGGGAGCGTCCGGCCGATCAGCGCCGCTACTTACGCATCGTCTATACCGGCCACTGCCCAACCGCAGTCGGCGAGCCGGCTTTGGTCGCGGACCCCAACATCATCAGTAACGATTGGCTGACGGCGCGTGAGCTATGCGCATTACGCTCGCAACACCGCTACCCAATCGTGCAGCGCAGCATCAGTGACTACGTCGCCGGCATCCGTAACCCTCGGCGCACGCTGACGCCTTACTTACCGTTGCCACACAACATCGACGCCGTCACCGCGAACGCCTCCGTACTGGTCTAGCCACCAGACCCGACGCTGTAGCGGCGTTAAAATACCGCAATGACGACTACAACTTCCGACGACCCGGTCGTCGTCGCATTATCGGGTGGGGTCGACTCATCGGTCGCTGCACTACTGTTGAAGCAGGCGGGCAGCAACGTGATTGGCCTGCACATGACCAATTGGGAAGACGCCGATGGCCACTGCAGCGCGGCGGACGATCTCGCCGATGCTCAGCGTGTCGCCGACCTGCTCGATATTCCATTTCAGCACGTCAATTTTACGGCCGAGTACCGCGACCACGTGTTTGCCGAGTTTCTGGACGATTACGCCGCAGGTCTGACGCCGAATCCGGACGTACTCTGCAATCGGGAGATCAAATTCGGCGTTATGCTCGACTACGCGCGGCGCCTCGGTGCTGCCACGCTGGCGACCGGCCACTACGCCGCGACACAGGTCGCAGGCGAGCTTACGGAGCTCCTAATACCGAGCGATCGGCATAAGGATCAGACCTACTTTTTGCACGCGATTGAGCAACGCGCACTGCGAGATTGTGTATTTCCGTTAGCCGCGCTGTCGAAAAACGAAGTCCGCGCAATCGCACATCGTTTCGGCCTACCGACTCGCGCAAAAAAGGACAGCACCGGTATCTGTTTCATCGGCGAGCGCCCTTTCCAGGCGTTTCTCGAGACGTATCTACCGGCACAGCCGGGCGCAATGCGAACACTCGACGGTCGCACGGTTGGCGAACACCGCGGCGCGGCCTATTACACCGTGGGTCAACGCAAAGGCCTCGGAATCGGCGGTATCGCGGGTACATCCGATGCGCCGTGGTATGTCGCCGATCGCGATGTCGCCGAGAACGTCGTCTACGTTGTGCAAGGTGACGATCACCCGCGCTTGCACGCGACCGAGTTACGCGCCGATCGCTGGCACTGGCTTGCTGGCGTACAACCGCATGGGCTCGCTGCGTCTGCGCTGCGGCTTCATGCCCGCATTCGGCATGGGCATTCGCCGGCGCGATGCACCGCAACGCTCGTTGGCGAAGGCGAGATCAGCGTCGCGTTTGACGAACCGCAATGGGCGATAGCGCCCGGCCAATACGTCGTTTTGTACGCCGACGACGTTTGTCTCGGCGGCGGCACGATTCGCTCAGCCGTAACGCTCGCGCAGTCGAGCTGTTCGGCCGCCAACGGCTGAATAATTTCCGTGGATGCCCGCTATAAGCCGCGTCATTACGCGACTCCGGTATAATTGACACCCGCCGATGGGCAGTTCGCCACGGCGTCTGGTGCAACGAGAAATACCATGAGCGATAGTTACAACGCCCGCGCCCCGCTGCGGGTTGGTACGACTGACTACGAGATTTTTCGGCTCGACGCGGTCCCTGCGGGGCACGTTGCGAAACTGCCTTACTCACTGAAAATCTTGCTTGAGAACCTGCTCCGTCACGAAGATGGCGTGGCGGTGACGCGCGACGACATAGACGCGCTGGCTGCGTGGGATCCCAACGCTGAGCCGAGTCAAGAAATCAGCTTCACACCGAGTCGCGTCGTTTTGCAAGATTTCACCGGTGTTCCAGCCATCGTCGATCTCGCCGCGATGCGCGATGCGGTCGTATCGCTCGGCGGCGACGCCGATCGCATCAACCCACTATCACCCGCTGAGTTGGTGATCGACCATTCGGTACAGGTTGACGAATACGGTATGCCCGGCGCTTTGGCCGCCAACAATGCGATCGAGTTTGATCGTAACGAAGAACGCTATGCGTTTTTGCGCTGGGGCCAAAAAGCGTTTGAGAACTTCAGTGTCGTGCCGCCGAGCACCGGTATCGTGCACCAAGTAAATCTCGAGTACCTGGCTCGTGTCGTGTTCGATCGCGACGTCGATGGAGTGCGTCGTGCCTACCCCGACACCTTAGTCGGTACCGATTCACATACGACGATGATCAACGGGCTCGGCGTGCTCGGTTGGGGCGTCGGCGGTATCGAGGCCGAAGCGGCCATGCTGGGGCAACCGGTCACGATGCTAATACCACAAGTGGTTGGCGTGAAGCTCACAGGACAGTTATCGGAGGGAACAACAGCGACCGACCTGGTACTGACCGTGACTGAAATGCTGCGCGAGCACGGTGTCGTTGGCAAATTCGTCGAATTTTTCGGTGATGGTCTTGACCAGTTACCGCTTGCTGATCGGGCAACCCTCGGCAACATGTCACCGGAGTTTGGTTCGACCTGCGCGATCTTCCCGGTCGACACCGAAACGATTAATTACCTGCGCTTGTCGGGCCGCAGTGATGAACAAGTTGCGTTGGTCGAGGCCTACGCGAAAGCACAGGGTATGTGGCGCGAACCCGGCGAGGATGACGCGCTGTACACCGACGTACTCGCGCTCGACCTCGGCTCAATCGAGCCCAGCATCGCCGGACCGAAGCGCCCACAAGACCGGATTGCGCTTAAAGCTGCAGCCGTGGAGTATCGCCGGCACCGCGATGCGATGATCGCCGATCGCGCTAGCGATGGCGCGATACGCGTCACGATGGACGACGACACGTTCGAATTGACCGACGGCGCCGTCCTGATAGCAGCGATTACCAGTTGCACGAACACATCAAACCCGGCTGTGATGATCGGCGCAGGTTTGCTCGCGCGTAATGCGGCCGAACGCGGCCTCACGCGTGCACCGTGGGTGAAAACATCGCTTGCACCCGGCTCTAAAGTCGTGACAGACTATCTTGAGAAATGCGGCTTGCTCGATGACCTCGGCAAACTCGGATTCTTCACCGTCGGCTACGGCTGCACGACATGTATCGGTAACAGTGGCCCACTAGACCCAGAGATTGCTGCGGCCGTGCGCGAATCTGGGCTTATTGGGACCAGTGTGCTGTCGGGTAATCGCAATTTCGAAGGTCGTATTCACCCACTTGTGCGTATGAACTTCCTCGCATCACCGCCCCTCGTCGTTGCCTACGCAATAGCCGGTACGCTCGATACGGACCTCTTCAATGATCCGCTGGGTAAAGACCAGAACGGCAACGATGTTTTTTTACGCGATATCTGGCCATCCGAGCGCGAGATCCATTCAATGATCTTGAATACGATCGATGCGACGATGTTTCGCTCAAGTTATGCCGGCGTCTTCGATGGCGATACCCATTGGCAGCAAATAAAAACGCCGGACGGCAGTATTTTCGCGTGGGACGACGAGTCGACCTACGTTAAGAACCCACCGTATTTCGTCGGCATGCAGAGCGAGGCGACCCCAGTCACCGATATCGCCGGTGCTCGGGTGCTCGCGCTACTCGGCGACTCGGTAACAACCGACCATATTTCGCCGGCAGGCAGTATCGCTGCCGACAGTCCAGCGGCCCACTATCTGCGCGACCAGGGTGTTGCCGATAAAGACTTCAACAGCTACGGCTCTCGGCGCGGCAATCACGAAGTTATGATGCGCGGTACGTTCGCCAACATCCGCTTGCGCAATCAACTCGCCCCGGGTACCGAAGGCGGCTGGACTCGCCATCAGCCCTCGGGTGATGAGATGACGATCTTCGACGCCGCGAATCGCTACCGCAACGACGGCGTACCGCTGGTCGTTATCGCTGGTAAAGAATACGGTACTGGCTCATCGCGTGATTGGGCGGCGAAAGGAACGCTTCTGCTCGGCGTCAAAGCGGTCCTCGCAGAGAGTTACGAGCGAATCCACCGCTCGAATCTAATCGGCATGGGCGTCCTACCGCTGCAGTTCCGCGACGGCGAATCAGCACCGTTCCTCGGACTCGACGGCTCGGAAACTTACGCGATTACGGGTCTCGAAGGAGGCAACGCGAAGCTCGTGACCGTCACAGCCGAGAAAGCCGACGGCACGACCACCGAGTTTCCAGCGCGGGTGCGTATCGACACGCCAAAGGAGGCGGAGTACTACCGCAACGGCGGCATTTTGCAATACGTGTTACGCCAGTTGGCAGCCGCCTAGGGCCATTAGTCAATGCCGCTGCCCGCTGAGCTCGTCAATCGCGTGCGCTCAGCGAATGCGCTGGTGGTTTTGTCGGGCGCAGGCCTTTCGGCTGATAGCGGGCTCGCTACATTTCGCGGCACTGCCCGCAGTCTCTGGCACAACCGGCGTCCAGAAGAGCTGGCAACACCTGCGGCGCTTGCCAACGACCCTGAGCTGGTTTGGCGTTGGCATCGGGAGCGACGTCGTCTCGCGCTTGCCGCCACACCCAACCGAGCTCATGCAGCGATCGTCGAATTGGCAGCGATGGTCAATCGCTGTGTGACTATCACGCAGAACGTTGACGGATTGCTGCAACGAGCGGGGGCAACCGATGTTATCGAGTTTCACGGCAATCTTTTTCTGGATCGCTGCAGTCGCACAAACAGCGAGTGCGTGCCCGAACGCGCAGAGCCGACCGCAGCAGTCCCGCACTGCACACAATGCGGCGCGGCGTTACGTCCGGGTGTGGTGTGGTTCGGCGAAATGATCGACTCGGCTGTACTGGAACATGCTGTCGCCGCTTGCGACTCCACCGATGGTGTACTGGTTGTCGGCACATCAGCTACCGTCGCACCCGCCAATGCCTTAGCGAGTGTCGCTCGTAGGGCCGGTGCTTGGATTGCCGAGATCAACCCAGCCGAAACCACGATCAGTCGTTCCGTCGATCATGTGCTGCGTGGTCAGGCTGGCGATATACTTCCGGCTATCGCCGATCTACTGGACGCCTGACACCTTATGGCCAGCAACGAACACCTTCGCGAACCGGGTCGCTACCTGCGACGAACGATCGGTGGCTTTGTCGCGGTAGTCGCTATCGCCCTGTTGGCAATCGGTTGGTATTGGTCGCGGATGCCAGCCATTTTTGTTGTCACGAACGAGATTGGCGGCGAACCGGTTGTTGCAGGTTACTCGACGGTCGACACGCTGATTCGCGTTGCGGAAACCTTGTTGGATAAACCGGGCGGATACCTGTCCAACGACGTTACGCCGCCGTCGCTGCTAATGGATAACATGCTGGAATGGGAATTTGGCGTGTTGACCCAGGTGCGCGACCTTGCCCGAGTCATGCGCAACGACTACTCGCGATCGCAATCGCAATCAACGGAAGACCCCGATTTATCGGTCGCCGAGCCGCTGTTTTTCATTGAGAACGATTCGTGGATGCTGCCCGCCAGCGAATCGAAGTATCGAGAGGCTATCGAGGGCTTCAGCGCCTACCGCGACCGCTTGTCTGGCGGCGTGGTCCCACCGGCGCAATTCTTTGCCCGGGCCGACAATTTGCGCGAATGGCTCGCGCAGGTAGAAAAACGTCTCGGTAGCCTGTCGCAACGCCTTAGTGCGAGTGTGGGTCAGCGGCGCGTGAATACCGATATGTCCGGTGCGCCGTCATCCGCAGTCGCTAGCGCCGCTGCGGCCGATGTCGTCGTCAAGACGCCCTGGCTCGAAATCGACAACGTTTTCTACGAAGCGCGCGGGAGTGCCTGGGCATTGGTTCATTTCCTACGCGCTGTGGAATACGACTTCGCTGATGTCTTGGACGACAAAAACGCCACCGTTTCGGTTCGCCAGATCATTCGCGAGTTGGAGGCGTCGTTAGAACCGATGCATAGCCCACTGGTACTGAACGGTGGTGGCTTCGGCGTATTCGCCAATCACTCGCTGGTAATGGCCTCCTACCTATCGCGCGCCAATGCCGCCGTCATCGACCTGCGCGAGTTACTCGACCAGGGCTAACCGATCTCGAGCCAACCGGGCAAATCGATCCACGCGTTGCCGAGACGTTTGTCGAGGCGGCGGTAGTCGGGTTCGTACATCTCGACCGTCGCCCAGAACGCGGCGGAGTGATTCATATGACGAGCATGGCTTAACTCGTGCACTAACAGATATCGTACCAACGCGGGGTCGAGAAACATCAAGCTGAGATTGAGGCTAATCGTCCCGCTCGATGAATGCGAACCCCAACAGGTACGCTGCGCTCTAATTTGCAGACGCTGATACGACAGGCCCGTTGCTGTCGATAAGCGTGCCAACCAAGCGCCGAGGTGGCGCCGCGCATAGGCCGTCAGCCAACGTTTCAGCGCTTGACGGCAGGCGGCGTCATCGTCAACCGGACCGATCAACGATAGACACGCGCCTTCCGTTACGCGCATCCGCGGCGACTTCGCCTGTCTGTACTCAACGTCGAGACGCTTACCAATCGCGCGCAGATCAATGGACTGTGGTAGCGAGCGGTCACATTCCCCGTAGCGTTCGATAAACGACTCTTGGGTTTGTTTGACCCATGGTGACTGACTGCGGACGAAGTCGCTAATTTGACGGTCGCTGCTCGACATTGGCGCCGACACAACGACTCGACCACTCGGATGCACTGACAATGATAGGCGCCGTGTACGCCGCGTCCGCTTGACCTCGTAGTCGAATGACAGAGGCAGCTGACCGCTGGCAAAAAGCGGTAGCTGAGAAAAGTTTTTTTGCATGCCTTTTAGAACGCGACTACGTGCCCAAGATCGCAGTCGAAGTGTAGCATGCAACGCCAGGCGCGCACCCTGTCGCGACGCAGAGACGCACCACACCGTTAGCGCGAACGGCGTAAATCGTTCAGCAGTTTTTCGGCCGCTCGATAATCGGCGACGATTTGTAAGGCTTGTTCCGCTGCGTCGCGAGCGCGCAACCGGTTA